>JBBRYB010000069.1:0-13623 GCA_038238115.1 Propionibacteriales bacterium
CAATGCCGCTAACTTAAGGTAAGTTTTCGCAGGTCAGCGGCGGTTTTGAGGATATTGGGACCAGAGGCTGTGGGCCTGCAGTGGCGCGCTTCGCGCAAGCGCTACCTGGGGCTTTGCAAACGAGGGTCGACTCAAGCTGTCGACCCGGGGGCGCCATCATCCCTGCTTGGCGGTTACACACCCACCCTGAACTGGGCAAACGCTTAAGTTAGCGGCATTGCGGTAGAGCCGGTTCTTGCGGGAGTGGTTGCCCAATCGGTGCAGCAGGGTTACCGAGGAGACCCGGCCCTCCCGGATGGAGATCATGGTGCGCAGCAGATCCGGCCAGTGCGCCTCGGTGGGCATGAGCCTGACCGAAGCCCACACGCTGCTCGCCAGGCAAGCCCGAAGACCGGGTCCGTCGACCTCGAACGCTGAGACCTCGGGCCACGGCGACGGCGACGCCGGTGACGGCGACGGCGGCAAAGAGGACAACGGTGAGCCACGTAGGCCGTCGGCGGATCATGCCGTTCCTGCCTGGGGCTGGGCGGCTGGCGGGAGCACGCCGAGAAGACGTTGGGTGGTGGTCAGCGCCTCGCGGGCGGCGTGTGCGCCGGCGCCGGTCAGCCGGTACATCCGCCGCCGCGGCCGTTCCAGCTCCGCGGGGTCGCCTTGCTCCCAGAAGCTGGCCAGCCAACCGGCGGTTTCCAGCCGGGCCAGGATCGGGTAGATCGTTCCGGAGGGGAAGCTGGTCGCCTCGGCCAGGGCAAACCCGTAGTGGTCGGCTGCCGGATTTTCCAGCATCTGCCGCAGCACCGCCGCCGTAGGCAACGTGATCCGCACTGGCCGCACCGCCGGCTGGTCAGGGCTCTCGGCCGATCGGGCCGGTCCCTCCCGCCGACGTTTCCTCATGGCTGTCAGCCTACCAGAAAGTCTTCATAGCCCACTTGCCACGACTCCGGTCCTGCTTGGTGTGCGGTTCTGCCATCCAGGTGGCGACGTTCGGGTGCCCGGTAGTAGGCCCAGGACTCCTGAAGCTGCGACGAAGTGCAAAGTGTTGCGTTCATGCTGGTCACGGCGTTGCTCTGCGGGCGCCAGAGATAGGTATTCACACTCTCTTGAGCCTGGGATTGCAAGCCTGTGACCAGCGGTAATGCTCCACCTTGCACCTGACTGGGCTTCGGGAGTCCTGGGCCAGGATAGGGCGCCTGAGCCAGGTCTGCGACCGGTGGATCTATTCGGCCTGCCTGTGCTTCGGTCTGGACCTCGACGAGCAGGCCCGGTTGTTGCGCTGGCCGCTGTGTTTTCGTACGAGCCCAGCCGCCGAAAGAGCGCGCTGGAGGTCCTGCGGCTGTTGGTGCCAGGCCGCCGGCTGCCGTCACCTCCCAGTCGTGGTGAAGCCGGTCGACAACAACGACCTCGCCGATCAGCGCGCCGACAACGCGAGCACTTTCCGCCACCAGACTCGTGATAACCAGCGTCAGTTGTGGCGCCCGCTGCTCGGCCACAGGATTGTCCATTGTTGTCCATCACCAATTTTGGTAGTTGTTCAGTTGTTGTCCGGTAGCGCAATGCCCGACGGTGAGTGTCGCAGCCCTTCTGAAGAGCTGTTCCCGCTTCGCTGCTCCTGACCCGGACAGGCAGTGGGATTGGCGGTCTTCTCGTTGGCGCGAGATGGCGCCCGCGAACCCCTCACGTTGAGTGAGGGGTTTCGTGTGTCCGATAAGTATGCGTCCTGCAGCGGACACTGACATCATTTATTTTTTCTTTGCACACTGTTGCCGGCACATCGACTGTGGCACGATATGGGCCAACATCGCCCTTACGTGGCGCCAACCGCGCGGTGGTGTTGAAGTCCTGTCCGGGTCAGTTGAGCAGGAGAACCATGACGTCGTTCGTGGGCACCTCCTCCTGCGGAGAGGGATGTCGTGGACCTAACCTTTCCTGGAGGCGGTGCCTTCGGTCCTATCATGCCGGACGGCGTGCCGAACCCGGCGAACGGGCGTGCGGGCCGCCCGGCGCCGACTCATCCGACCGGTGGTGGGAGCGCAGAGTCCCGGGATTACACCGCGTTCGCCATGGTCATGTTAGTGATCGCCGAGCTGGGGTTTGTGCTGGCAGCAACCCTATGGGTCGGGCTTACGATCACCCAGGCACTACAGGCCGCCGGCGGGGCCACTGCGATCGGCTTGATGGCCTTCTACGGCAAGGCAATGCTGCTGACTGTTGGCCGGCGCATCCTCGGCAACAGCAGTTGATGGCCACCGTCTTCGGCGGGAAGTGCTGGTGTGTGCGCTCGGCTTGGGCGAGAGGTGCATGGCATGGCTCGTCCTGAACGGCCGATCGAGGGCGATGGTCCGCTGGCGCAGTTCGCCCGCGCCCTGCGCGCCCTGCGTCGCCAGGCGGGTACTCCACCTTATCGGAGCATGGCGCGCACGGTGGGGATGTCGCCCTCGGCATTGGCGGAAGCCGCCTCCGCCGTGATGCAGCCCACATGGTCGCTCACCGAGGCCTACGTCAGAGCGTGTAGTGGCGACATCGCGTGCTGGCGCCAACGCTGGGAGCTGCTCACCGCCGAGCACACAACGCGGCGAGGGGAGCGTGGGGACAGCGGACCGAAGACCGCTGGTGACGGGATGCATTTTCGCCTGCTCGGCCCGGTTCGCATCGTGGACGAGAACGGCGATCAGGTGGCCCTCGGGTCGAGGAAGGAACGGGGTGTGCTGGCGCTGCTGCTGTTGTCGGCCAACCGGAGCGTCTCCCGCGAGCACCTCGTCGACGAGCTCTGGGGTGACTATCGGTCTCGCTACCCCATGGAACAGCTGTACAAGAGCATCAGTGCCATACGGCGGGCGCTGGCGGCGAGCTATGCGCATGCGGAGCTGTCCTCGGTAGGGCAGAGCTACCGGCTTGAGGTGTCCGCAGAACAGGTCGACCTGCGACGGTTCGAGCTGTTGGCACAGCAGGGGCGGCGGTGCCGCCACGACGGTGATGCCCAGACCGCGTCGCGGCTACTTCGGCTGGCACTGGCCCTATGGACCGGTGAACCCCTGGCTGATGTGACCAGCTCGACGCTGGATCTCTCCCAAAATTCACTGTCCGAACAGCGGCAGGGAGTCTACGAGGAATCCCTCGCCGTGGAACTTGACCTCGGCCGGTACATCGAGGTCATCGAGGGCATCGCCGCCGTGGCCGTGAAGCACCCATTCCGCGAACGGTTGCACGCGCTGCGGATGGTGGCCCTGTACCGGGCCGGGCGCCGGGCTGAAGGGTTGGAGGTGTTTCAGGACATTCGCCAGATCCTTGCCAGGGACTTGGGCATCGACCCCGGCCCCGAGCTGCAACGCATACACCAGGCGATCCTCGCCGACGACCCGGCGCTGTACACCCAGTCGGTCTTGGTTCCCCGAGCCTCCGTGCGCCCGCCAGTGGTAACCAAGACCCGTGTTGTCTCGCCGGACACCACGCTGATCAATTTCGAGTTAGACGGGCGCGACACCTACCTACAGCGGTTGCTCGATCGTTACCGGTCGTCGGACCTTGAGGCGCTTGTCCCCCCGGAGCTGAGCGGACCGCACACGATGCCGCTGTCATCGCTATACATCCCCATGCGGGTGCGCTTGGAGCCGCCGCCGATTGAATTGCCGAAGCAGCTCTGGCGAGATCTCATCGAGGCTCCCGACCTGCCTGATGACCTCGTGCTACCGGGGAGGCTCACGGTAGAGCAACTGATCAGAGCGCGCGCGGCGGATCGGGCGCGGCCAACGCGACCGGCGTTGGACGTCGTCGCCGACCGCGACCACCAACGCCTCGTAGTGCTCGGAGATCCCGGGGCAGGCAAGTCAACCCTAATGCACTACATCATGCTGAGTCTGGCCGACGGCTCGCCGGACGGCCCACTGCAGGCGTTGTCCGGGTGGTTGCCGTTCCTGCTGCAACTACGGGACTACAGCGGGCCGCGGTGGCAGGATCACACCCTCCTCGATCTCATCGATCATCAGCACGCGACGGAAGGCCTGGGTCTGCCCAAGGCGGTCCTCGATCCTTATATGCGGGAAGACGGCCGCTCAGTGGTGATCTTTGACGGGCTGGACGAAATCCTGGATCCCAAGTCCAGGGAAACCACCACGCGCCAGATCGCAGCATTCGCGGCCCAGTATCCCCGGATCCGGATTGTGGTGACCTCCCGGGTGATCGGATACCGGCGAACACCCTTCAACGCCGCCGGATTCACCCACGTCACACTGCAGGACCTGGACCAGGACCAAATCACCCAGTTCGTGGGCCGCTGGTACGACTTGGCCTACCGCAGTGACCCAGGTGAGGCCGCCCAACGCCAACAATGCCTGCTGGCCGCGATCGCCAACTCATCCTCGCTGCAGCAATTGGCCGTCAATCCGCTTTTGCTGACCCTGCTCACGCTTATCGGGCAACAGCAGGACCTGCCCCGCCACCGCAGCGCGGCCTACCACCACATTGTGTCCACATTGGTGGAGTACCGGGACGTTCACCGGCACCTGCGGTACTCCCGACCCACCCTGGACTACATCGACGACGACGACAAGAAGGAGCTGCTGCGGCTGGTGGCCCGCCGCATGTGCGAAGGCCAGGACGGCTTGACCAGCAACCATCTGCCCGCCAAACAACTGCTGGACGTCATCAGCTCCTACCTTACGACGCGGTATCAATTGTCCCCGGAGAAGGTCAAGACGGCGGCCAAGGCCCTGCTCGTCCAGTTGCGAGAACGGGACTTTCTGCTCAGCCGCATCGGACCGGACAGCTACGGCTTCCTACACCAGTCATTTCTGGAGTACTTCACCGCCGCGGACTTCGTACATCGCCTCCAGGACGAGCGCAGCATGAGCGTGGACGAGCTCATCAGCGAGGTGTTCGATCGACATTGGGCCGATCCTGTATGGCAGGAGGTTCTCGTCCTGATTGCGGGCATGCTCCCAGAGCAGGTCACCGCCCGCGCCATCGACTACCTGCTGCATCAGGCCAATCCCCACTGGGAACCTGCCTGGCAGGAACCACCCCAGCATGTGCTGCTCGCGTTGCGTTGCCTGGGCGAAGTCCCCCAACCCAGCTTCCTTACCGAGCAGGGCCGCGAGATCCTCACCGAACTGATCTCACTGCTGACCATGGCCCACGAACAGCAGACCGTCACCGATCCCAGCCCCAGAGCGGTGATCATCGACTCGGTCCGCCAGATCGCCCTGCCTCTGCTCGACACGCTCGGCCCGAACTGGCCAGCACGCGGGCACTTACAGGACTGGTTTGTCGAACACTGCCCCGATGCTGTCCTCCCCAGTGGTGCGACCTCCCGTGAGTTCCGCTGAGCGTCGATGAGGTCTGTTCGTCTGGCCTGGGGATTCTTCTTAAAGGTTATCGGACGCGGCTGGTGGCGGCCCCGTTCTCGGGCTTGAGTAGCAGCGGAGCAGCCGTTGGCGCCGGGAAGGATCATGGTGTGGCTGGGGTGGTGACCGGGAGCTCGGTAGTGATCGCGGTCACTACGGTTCGCGGTCATGCCGGTGGAGTTTCTGACCGATGAGCAGGCAGCGGCGTACGAGTCGTTCCAGGAGGTGCCGACCCGCCCCGAGCTCGAACGGTTCTTTTCCCTCGATGACGGTGACCGTGACGAGAGCGGGAAAATCCGTGGGAGGCGCGGTTGGTCAGGAACAGCGGGGCGTTCGGGCGCTCTTCGCCGGTGGGGTCAGGATGGCGCGATGTCTGATGCCGCTCCGTTCCCGAGTCCCGCCGTGTGTCAGCTGCGTGTCGTGCTGGCTGGGGCGTCATGAAGGTCACTGTGCAGGTCGTTGTCCAGGCCGGTGACGACACCGACGCGCCGACGGTAGTCGGGGCTTGAGCAACAACGGAACGGCCCGTGGCGATAGCGGGCTGAAGTGCTTGGGTCGGGCGAGCATGGTGCCCATGAGCCAGACCATGGCGTCGAGTCGACGTAGGAGTCAGTGTCGCCGGGCCATTCGGTGACGTCGAGCATCCAGGGTGGGTACCGGGCGGCGGCACCACCTTCCCCTCGCGGATGAGCGATTTGGACAGCTTGGCGGGTCGGTGAGAACCATCGGGGTGAACACCCTGTGTTTCGCCTATGAAACACAGGGCCTGGCCTCGGGCGACCATGGCCACATCCGTTTCATAGGTCGATCCAAATAGTTGGAATTCTGAAACGCACACATGAAACGATTCCAGGGTGAGTGACGACGACTTCCGGCACGTGGAGGCGCACGACTGCCCTATGTCCACCTGCGCCGCGCCCGCCGGCTCGCCGTGCCGGACCGGCAGGGGCAAAGTGGCCGTCTCGTAGGCTACCAGGACACCGCGGGCCATCATCATCTCTTCGACCTCCCGCAAACTCAGCGGGAACCGATGATACAGCCACACACAGTGACTGATGATCTCCGCCGGGTAGCGGTGCCCCCTGTACAACGACGACGGCGTGGCGTCCACGAACCCCAGTCCGACCCTGGCGGGGGGCGGGCGGCCTGGCCGTGTTCGGTGATCCGCTGTGCGGTCAGGGCGCGCTCACCGGGGCGCAGCAGCGCGGCGCCGGCCCGGCCGTGGTGGGCGGCGACCAGGCGGCGGGCGGTCTTGGTGGCGGCAGCGTCGGTGAGCAGTGAAATCCAGTGGCCGGGCAGGATCACGCCGGTGGGGGTGCGCCAGGCGGCGAGGCGCGACCGGATGAACGCCTGGGGTGCGGCGATCCGCTCCGGGCAGATCAGCACGCCGGTGGTCTGGTGGAACAGGCCGGGTCGGTGATCCATCGCGTGGATGATGTCGCGGCCGGTCCACCCGGCTTGCCAGTACGGCTTGCACAGGTGGCGAACAAGTTTTCGGCTGCACTGAGCGAACACGGGCAGCCTGCGTCGCAGCCAGTCGGCCGCGATCAACATCGCAAACCCACTGGTCGGGACCGTGAGCGCTCGACGCGTTACTAGTAATTAACGGCGCAGGACGTGACGTAGGGTGGGGACATTCCTGCAGGCGGTTTGTAAGGAGGTACTTCCAGGATGGGTATGGGTTTGTCGCAGGGGTTTCCGGAATCTTCGCCCTCACCATTTTGGCCACGGAATTGGTAGGTTAGATTTCCACTGGCCCCCGGGACAAGGTTTAGGGTGTTGAGGTTCAGCATCTGATGGGACACGTCGATGAGCTTTGGGACGCCGTTCTGGGAGGATGGTGCTTGGCTGGCGGCGAGCCGGGCGGCTTTGATCGCCGTGGCCAGTGCGTCATGGTTTGCTATCGCGTCGCCGTCGTGCAGATGTGCGGGATCGAACCCGAGCTTCCTGAACTCCGAGATGAACTCCCCGAAATGCGGGGGCGTGCCGAGTACGTTGTTCGCCCAATCGGCGGGATCGCTCGCCGCAGCGTTCACCACGGTGATCTTGCCGCGTTCCAGTGCTGCCTCGTCGAGTGTGCCCAGGTTGGTGTTAGCGGTGAGGACAGTCATCGGTTTATCTGAACAGATCCGAGCCTCCAGTGATTGCAGAAATGTGAGCAGATCGAGCGCGCGGCCAGCGAACAGTATGACGGGCGGTTTCACTGCGCTTACTGCACAGATGTTGCCAGTCGTAACACTGAACAGGTCGGGGTTTCCTGGGGATTGTCCTGATGTGCCGGTGAAGCCCTGCGCGGGGGTGGATTTGATCAGACTTTTCATACCGCTGCGTAAGTTGTTCCGTAGCGACCTGGTGAACAGGTCCCCGCTGTCGTCGGAGTTGGTGTCGTATACGAGTATCGCCGAGTCGAAATCTTGACGTTGTTGATCTTGACGATGTGGATCCTGACGATGTTGTAGGTAGGCCAACAGGCTTTGGACATACTCTGCGTCGCTTGGCGCGACCCGGATGAAACCGGGGATGTTCTTGTAGTTCAGCTCATCGGCCGTGGTGAGCGCACCGACCATCGGGATATGGTGCGCCGCGAGATCCTTGGCGCCGTCCTCGGTTTGCTTGACGCTTACCCCAAGACCTGTAACGGCGACCAGCGGGTCCTGGTCGCCGACCATCCCCTCGATCTGGTGTACCACCGGCTGCCACTGGTTTTCGTGGCTGCCCTCGTTGGCTAGCACGAGCCGGATCAACGGGGACGGGTCACCGAGGTCGTTGGTCTGGTTGGCCCGGTACTGCGCGGTGTAGGCGCCTTCTAGCTGGTTGACGACCTCAGCGAGAGACACCGGGCTGGTGTTGTTGACGGTCATCAGGTTTAGCAGTGCGACGGTGACGGTATGACCCGAACCAGCGACTCGGGCGTTTTCCGCCGCGATCTTCGCTTCGACGTCGGCCAAGGCTGGGTCGAAGACGTAGGAGCCGTCGGTGACACCCACACATTCGCCGTCGACCCGGCTGACCCCGGAGCCGGGTCCACCGCAGGCGTTGACCAGCATGTTGATACCCCAGGAGACCGCGGTGGCCAGCACTAGGATCAGGACCACGACGACGAGCACAACCGGCCTAGGCCACCACCACCGTTCCGGATGCTGTTGAGAGATGCCGCCAGGGGGGTGGGTCACGCCGACCTCGCCCCGCTCGTCAAGCGACCCAGAATCGTGCAGTTTCTGTTTGTTGGCTTCATCCCTCATGTCAAGCAGACGCTCCAGGGTTGGCGCGTCTGCGCCGCGAGCTTTGCAGATCCCCTCGATGATCGTCGTTGTCGGTACCTTGCGCGGGTCGCCAGATAGCGCGTCGGAGAGTGTCGTCGTCCCGCAGGGGATGCGGCGGGCGAGCTGGCGGAGGCTTTCGCCGCCGGTCAGCTCGCGCAGTCCCTGCGCGAGCTGACCGGCTGGCGAGTCAGGATCCTTGACTGGGTTGAGCTTCGACCCGGGCCTGAGCGGCTCGTCCGGGCCGGTCATAGCGCAGGCAGCGTTGAGATGGCTCGCGCACGTTGGGCCCCGACGAGCCGATCCGCAGCCGCGACCGTGCCCGCCACCAGCACCAACACCTGAGGGACGATGGTCCCCGGCGCGTAGCCCCGCAGCGCGAGAACCACAGCGAGGACTAGCACGACGAGCATCACCACGATCCGGCAGATCGACAGCAGCGGGCAACAACACGACCCACGCCAGGAAACGGGTAGCAACGAGCAGCGAACGATGAACATCACGATCTTCCTCCGAACTGGAACTGGTTGGCCCTGGATACCGGTGGCGCTCTTGCCGGCCACCAATACTTGCTCATATCGGGCGGTGCGGAGAAGAGAGCACCGTCCGGACTCCTGTCGCGTGCCGCCCGGGGTGGAGTGGCGCATATCACGTATCGCACGGCGGACACGACAGGTGACGGCTTTGATCACCGCTTCGGCGTTGGCGCGGCATGCGCGCCAACGATCGTTTCGACTGTGGATGGTGTTCGGTCCGTCGTCGCACAGACGGTCGCCTGGCATCCGTCCGGTGAATCAGGCAGGGCTCTCACCTGCGTAGATAGGTTCGGGCGGTGTTCGGAAGACGCGGGTCTTGTCCGGACCCGAACGGGTTCCGGACAGAAGCGGCCTTGTTCGGACGCCGATGGTGGACAACCCTGGCGAGTGCTCCGGACATCCGGTTGGCCCTGGATACCGAGCAGAGCAGGTCTGGCCCCCCTGTCCGTGGGGGGCCAGACTTTCACCCCGCCGCCACGCCTATCATCGGGCCTGCCGTACCCGGCCCGTGGGACTGGTGAGCTCGCCTATTTAACTGTCGCCAGTTCTTGTGTGATCACCTGAGGTGTAACGGCTCCAGGCGACCCCAGCCTGGGTGGCGATCCTGGCTGCGGTGACAGGGTGGTAGCCGAGGGCATCGGCGACGACGGGTGCTGGCATCTCCAGTACGTGCTGACGGATGGCGGCCGTGCGGCCGGTGCCGGTGGGAACACCGAGCTTGTTGATCAAGGCGGCGAGGGTTGCGGGGCACATCGGTTGTCCTGCGCGGCGGCCGGGGAACATCCACCGGGAGTTTGGGTTGGTGGCGGTGTTCATGTTGTCCCGTTCGCTGATCCAGGTGAGCAGGAGCTGCGCGAACGTGGTCGGGACCGGTGATGGCGGTTGGCCCAGGCGCAGCAGGACCTGGTCGCCGTCGCGGATCACGTCGTCGATGGTCAGCCGGACGATCCGGCTCAGACGCTGGGCGTAGAGCAGGACGATGATTCCGGCGACCCGCGAGCGCAGTGGAAGTTCGTGGCGGGTGAGTAGGTGGCCGAGCAAAGCCATGCGCTCGCGTTGGGGCAGTGGAGCGTTGCGAATGGCGATGAGGGCGGGCAGCCGCAGAGGTCGGGTGAGCTTGCTGGCCATGCCCCAGCGCAGGAAACCGCGTAGGCAGCGACGAAGGTGTTCGGCGTGTTCGGTGTGCCATGTGTCGATGTCGGCCTGGCCACAGGTCTGCAAGGTCCGCTGGTGTTGTGTCAGCCAGTCGAGGAAAGCTGTGGCCTGTTTGATCTGCTCGCCGGCGGATTGGCGGCTGGACGGGGTGATCGGCTTGTTCTCGGCGCGGGCCCGAAGTCTGGGCAGGACTTCCCAGGCGGCGAAGCGCTGGATGAGCTGACGGTGGTCGGGGTTGCCGATTGTGTCGAGGTGGGCGATGAGCCAGCGCTCGAACAAGCAGATCTGCTTGTCGATGCGCGGCAGGATCTCGCAGGCCATCAGCAGCTCCCGCAGATGTGCGGCGGCCCGCCACGGTTGCAGGGTGTGAAACGCCTCGTGGGTCAGCTCGATCTCTCCTCGGCTGAGCCGTCGTAGCAGGTCATCAGCGGAGCCGGGTCGTCCTTTGCGCATGTCCAGCCAGGCCAGGCCAGAGCGTGGACTGTCGATGGCGAGCAGGGTGTCGGCCAGTGGGATGAGTTCGGTGCGGACGCGGCCGGTGCCGTCGTCGAGCAGCTCCGCGAGTCGATCGCTGAAGGTGCAGCGGGTGCAGAGGCGGCCGCCGTGTAGTTTGCCTTCCTCCCCGCAGCGCGAGCATCGGTAGGACATCATGAAGCCCGCGCAGTCGGCGCAGACCGGGGTGTGATCGGTGGGTCGCAGACCGGGAAGTGCGCGCCCCGTGCCGCATCCGGGGCACTGTCCGTGGATGCGGAGGGCCTTGTCGTGGCAGGTCCGGCAGACATAGCCGTCCGGCCAGCGGGCGGCGAACCATCCGTGACGCTGGCAGCGGGCACAGGTTCTCTTGTGCCAGCGTTCGAGCTGTTCGGGCGTGGTGTAGGCAGGGCTCATTCGTCTGGGAGGATCTGGGCCGGCCGGGGCCGTAGCCTCGCTACGCTCGCCGGGGCCGGCTGGTCGCCGGTGGCGGTCTTGCGGACGCCGGCATTCTCGGCGGTGGTAGCGACGAGGTCGGCTGGGGTGCAGCCGAGGATGTCGCAGAACGCGGACAGGACCTGCAAAGACAACCGCTCGGGGGTGCCCGAGACCAGGCGGTGGACCTGGGATGCGGACAGCTCGATGCCGCGTTCGTGCAGCAGCGCAACGAGCTCGGTGGCGGTGAAGATGCCGCGGGTGGCCATCACTTCCCGCAGCCGCCAGGAGTATCCGATCTTTCGTTTCACCCTCGGGCCTCCTGTTCCCGTAATGCCTCGGCGACTGCGGCGTCGAGGTGGCGGCGCAGCGTGCGGGTGCGAAAGTCCGAGGACACGCAGGTGTAGATCGAGGTGGTGCTGGAGTGCTCGTGCCCAACCTGTTCCTGCACGAACCGCGGGTCATGGCCGTCCTCGATCAGGTGCGTGACGTAGGAGCGGCGCAGCGAATGAAAATCCAGCCCAGAGTCCAGGCCGAGTGCCGCCCGGTAGGCGGCGAACCGGGAGTTGAGCCGCTGGCAGCCCACCCGCAGCCCGCGCTCGGACGGCCACGCGGCTGGGTTGCCGTCGGTGCCGAACAACGGCCGAACCTCGGTGAGCCACTCCTCGAGCACCTCCGGGGTCCAGGCCCACACGGTCAGTACGCTGCGCTGCTTGGGCGGTGACCCCTTCTTCGCCTTGCCGAACCGGACCCGGCACAGCCCGTACTCCCCGAACTCGCCCCCGTGGACGTTGCGGCCGAAGTCGACGGCGTCGAGCATCCTGGTCTCGTTACGGCGCAGGCCGAACGCGTAGGCGGTCTTGAACAACGTCGCGTCGCGGAACGCAGGCAGCCAGCCCTTCCGGCCGAACGCGCGGATGCGGGCCACCTGCTCGTCGCAGTGCGCGAAGAAGGCGTGCAGCTCTTTCTTGGTGAAGGCCCGCTTTTTCGGGTCGGCCTCGTTGTCTTGCACGTGCGCGGCGGTGTTCCACTCGTGCACGATCTGCACCGGATGGTTGCCGAAGCGCTTTTCGCAGGTCGCGGCCCATTCATAAGCCGGGTCGGTGGCGAAGTGGCAGAACGCGCGGACGGCTTCGGAGTAGGCCCGGATCGTCGAGCGCTTCAACTCCCGCAGCGAGCGCAGGTCGCCGAGCCACTCATCGACCATCGCCGGGGACCACTGCCACGGGAATGCGTTGACGTAGTCGGCGAACGCCCGGACCGTGTTCTCCCTGCCCTCGATTGTCGAGCGGGCCAGGTTGCGCGCCAGCTGCTGGTTGGCGAACCCCGCCAGCATCGCCGAAAAGACCTGGTCTTCCGGCCGCAGCAGCGACACCCCATCCACCAGATGCAGGCTCGCCGCACCCGGCACTACCCCGATCGGCCCCATGGCCACCACCCTCCGTCACTCGCATCCAACGCGACAAAGCCGCATCAGGTGCGACAACAGTGGAGCCTCGCAGGCCATCCATCCTTTCGGGCGACACAGCCGGCGGCGAACCAGCCAGATGCATTCGCTAATGTCGCCACCGAGCCAGAGAACAACCGCTGGTAGAACAGCCAAGCTGGCACCGAGTTACCCGTCATTCGCTAACTGTCGCCAATTCGCATCAGATGCAATTGGCGGCAGAACCAACGATCTTGTGAAAACTGGCGCTAAGGAAGCTGGGCTGGCTGTGAGCAGTGACCCGGGTCACCGGACCGATCGGTGGATCTGGCCCGGGGCGCAGCGGTGCCGCCCAACCGAGTTCCTCTGCGAGCAAAGACGTCAAGTGGTGCTCGGCCCTGACGACCAGTGGAGTCAGATCACTTGACGAAACTCAGGCGAGGACGGTGTCAGTGCTTAGCGGCATGTACCGCACATCGGGGTGTGGAGGGCATCGGGGTTGGTGGCGTACCTGGGGACGGTGGTGGGCTGCGGTGGATAGCGCGGTGGCGTCGTCGGGGCGGTGGTGATCTCGTAGCCGCGGCGCGCAGGTTGAACTGCAGGGGGCGCGCGCAGCAGCTGGGATTCGGGGCGCGGAGAGAGTCGGACCCAGATCCGGCGGCGTGCATTTGCGCAGCTCATGTCCTTGTTGGGTTACGCATATGGCCAAAGCGCCCGCCATGTTTCAAGTCGGACAACAAGTCATTGACCAGCGAAACAGGCTCTGGCGCCGATCCCGGTCCAAAACCCATCCATACCCCCCTACATCCGAACGGGAACGTACGCCAAGCCCCCTGCGCACACTCGCGTCGCAGCCCTACTGACCTAGGAGGCCACTGAATAAGTCGCCAGCCGGTCGTCGTGTCTGACGGCTGGTAGCCCGGCGGTCTGGGATGATCTTGTTATGCAGGGGCAGACACGGTTGGAGCGGGAGCTGCTGGACGCGCAGGTGATGGTCGGGGAGC
>JBBRYB010000070.1:0-13195 GCA_038238115.1 Propionibacteriales bacterium
CCGACCACCCGCACCCCTCCCGCTACGCCAAGCCCTCCGCACCATCGAACGACACGTCGACGACTACCTCAACCAGGCCAGAATCGCCGTCTGAAAAAGTCGGCTCACCTGTCAACCCCCTAGCGACCAAGGGTCGCTAGGACCTTCACGTGGGCCACCTCTCTGGTCAGAACGTTCGAGGGATGCGACGACCGCTGCCAAGTATGCAGGCTCAAGTAGACGACGGCCTGCACCGGGACACGATCGCCAACCACGTTAGAGCCGTCACCTTGTTCTTGACGGTGCAGACGGCTGAGGGGCGCGATGATGAGCGTGCCGCAAGCCCAACGGCTGGCCATCGGTCTGCGGTCATTCCTCGGCTTCGCGCTGGTCGAGGGTCTGATCGGCGTGCCGCTGACGGGCGCGGTCCCGTCGGTGGCCCGGTGGAGCGGCGCGGCGCTGCCCCGCGGCCTGACCCCGAAGCAGGTCTCGGCGCTGCTAGCCAGCTGCTACCGCCCGGTTCGCCCAGTCCAGCTTGAGCCGACCAACCTGGCTGCGCAGCACCGCAACCTCACGCCGCAACACCAGGATCTCGGCGTCCCTTGACGCGTCCCCGCGACAGACAAGCACGAGCCAACCGAACACACGAAAACATGATCAAGTACAGCGGCCGGAGCGACACGCCCTGCGTCTGAATACTGGCACGCTCAGGGAGTTCGGCGACTTTCGCGATCCACGCCGTCTACGAATGGAGAAGCATCCACGAGTTTGCCCGACGCTGCGAGCGCTCCGAGGCGGACAGCTACTCGGGTTGGCTGTATGCCGATACAACATTCGCGATAGGGTGAGTGCTCGGCGCTGAGCGGAGGAGGCCACATGAGCTCGATGACCGTGGTTGCAGGAATGAATGATCCGGCGACCTATCTGCATGTCGGCTGGCTGTCCATCTCCGTACCGAACCTGATCGTGATCGTGATCATGCTCGTTGTGTTCGCGCTGGCAATGGTGCTCCCCTTCCCGAAAGACCGGGATCGGTGAAGACGGCCGAGACTCGGCCCGCGGAGGTGGACGAGGCGACGGACCGCATGTGGACCTCGCGCCTGCGTCGCTTGTGGCTTGCAAAGCTCCCGCCCGACAAGCTGTTGCCTGATCGTCAGCCAGCATATGTGGCGTCCTGGATCTATGTCTTCGGGGTCCTGTCCATCGCCGCCTTCCTCGTGATCTTGGCAACCGGGCTGGTACTCGCCTTCGCCGGACCCGCGTGGTACCACAGCTCGTCCGCAGGACACCTGACCAACAGCCTTCACTTCTGGGGCACCCAGCTGTTCCTGATGTTCATGGTGATCCATCTGTGGGGGAAGTTCTGGATGGCCGCCTGGCGCGGACGTCGTGCGTTGACCTGGGTCACGGGCGTGATCGCGTTCGTGGCCTCGATTGGTACTGCGTTCACCGGCTACCTGGCCCAGAGCAATTTCGACTCGCAGTGGATCTCCTTCGAAGCCAAGGACGGGCTCAACACCGTCGGTGTCGGTGCATTCTTCAATGTCACCAACTACGGGCAGATGCTCCTCATCCATGCGTGCCTGATGCCCCTGGTCGTCGGGTTTCTGGTCGTGTGGCACGTGCTGCTCGTACGGCGGCGTGGCATCGTCCCGCCCCTCGAGGCCTTTTCGAACGACGTCCCCGACGTCGTTAAGCCGACCGAGGACGCCCGGTCGTGAGCCGCCGAACCCCCACCCGGGCGGACGTTGCAACCCAAGAGTGGACTGGCCCGTCGCGTCACTATGACATCGTCAAGGAGGGCGTCATCGCCCTCGTCGTCGTATCGCTCCTTACCGTGGGCTTGGCCATCCTGTTCGGCTCTCCCGACGAACCCTCGCTCACCTTCAAAGGATGGGCGACCAGCGCACCGGACAACTTCTACGCGACCACCGTGGCCGAACTCGCCGGCACGAGTGAGTCCGCAGGGTACGGCCCGCCGTACAACTCTGCGGCAGATGGGCTCGCGGTCGGGCCGCTCAACCCCCAGCAATGGTTCGGCGTCACCCACGCGGTCGATCCGCCGAACGACTTCGTCATCACGCCCCTGCGCGCCCAGCAGGCGCCGCCCTCCGCCGGTGCCGCCCTCAAGCTTTGGGACACCGCCACCTCGGAGCAGCAGACAACGTGGGCCACGAACTACGACACCGCGATCACAGCCGCCGAGGGAGACCTGACGCACGTCGCGGACGGCCAGTACGGGCCGGTGCCCGCACTCGCGCTGGCCCTCACGGATATGGCCTCAGCCGGATCACTCGACGGGATCCTGATGGCTCAGGGCAACTTCTACCAAACCGACTACACCAAACAGATCCTGTTCATGGGCGACGGCTCCTACCTGGACGACGCGGCAACCGCGGCCCACCTGCAGGGCAACACCTGGGGCATGATGAACGAGACGGGGAGTTACCCCGGTCAGGCCTGGCTGTGGTTGTACTCCGTGTGGTACCAGATCCCTCAGACTAACTCCGACGGAACCTGGCTCACCGATCACGCAGACCCGGGCATCTTCTACGTGATGATGATCCTGACCCTCCTCCTCCTCCTGGTGCCCTTCATCCCCGGGGTGCGTTCGATCCCGAAGTGGATACCGATCCACCGACTGATCTGGAGGGACTACTACCGGGGCCAGCGCACATCCTGACCGCGTGCACTTGTGTGAGGAACCGGGTGCGCGGTCTCTCACGGGGCGCTGGAGTGCATCGGGCCTCCGTTCCGATCTTGGAACGTATAGGCACCTCCCACGGCCACTCGTGGACAATCAAGAGCCTGACCCGTCGTGACGGGTCAGGCGACCGAGTGCAGGTTGGCGACGTATTCGAGCAAGTCGTCCCAGCGGATCCTGCGGCAGCCGTCGACCCGAACCGACGGCAGCGCGCCGCTCGAGATGAGCTCATACAGCTTGGCCCGACTGATGCCGAGCTGTGCCGCGGCCTCCGGCACCTTGAGCAGTAGGGCGTCCATGATTCCTCCTCCGCCTCTGTGGCGGTAGGTGGGCGCCCGGCTCACACGCTCGTGGACATCGCCACACCGGATGCTTCGTTCATGGATCCGAGGAGAGCATCCGCACCTCACTGAACTTCTCACCAGCGGCCTGTCCCGTGCCAGATCCGTTTCAAGGGGGACCAGGACGCCATTTTCGCGTGATCACGCAGCTCGTTGGTACTCTCCGATGAGTCCGCCGAGGACCTCCCGGCGGAGGATCGGGGTTGTCAGGTCGATCACCCGACCTGGGTCGTGGTTAGGCGGGTGCTGCTTACGTCCCTGATGCGGGCGGTGATCGTTGAAGTGCGCCTGGTAACTGGCCAGCACCGAGCGCAAATAGCCGACACCGAAGACGAGCGTCAGGTCCAGGCACTCTCGACGCAGGCTCCCGATGAGTTGCTCCTCGTAGCAGTTTGCCCGAGGCGAGCGAACGGGCGTCTTGATCGTCCTGGCGCCGATCGAAGCGAACACGGCGTCGAACGCGGCGATGAACTTGGTGTCCCGATCGCGGATTAGTAACGTGAACTGCGCGGTCCGTTCCCCGACGTCAAAGAGCAGGTTGCGGGCTTGCTGGGTGGTCCACTGTTCCGTCGGGTTCGCCGTCACAGGCAAGGATGTGCACCCGACGGGTGCCGATCTCCATCACGAAGAACACATACAGCCGGCGCAACAACACGGTGTCCACGTGCAGGAAGTCACACGCCAGCAACCCACTTGCCTGGGAGGCGAGGAACTTCCGCCAGGTCGGGTCCGACCGCCGCGGCGCCGGCCCCAGCTTGGCGGAGGCAAGGATCCGGCGGATCGTGCCCTCCCCCACGCGATAGCCGAGTCCAAGCATTCGCCTTGGATCCGACGGTGCCCCCACAACCAACTCTCCCGGGCCAGGCGGATCACCAACTCGCGGAACTCGACAGCGACCGGAGGGCGACCTGGCCGCCTCGGATACGTCCAGTGCCGGGCGATCAGCGTGCGGTGCCAGCCCAACAGCGTGCCGGGCGTCACCAGCCGAAATCGGCGCAACCCGCTTGGGAGCAGCCCGGCCAGCACGGCAAAGAACCGCCCGGTCGGCCCCGTCCAGTTTCGGCCGACCAGTCTGGCGGCGCAGCACCGCGACCTCCTGGCGCAAGACGAGCATCTCCGCGTCCTTGGCCGCGTCGCTACGGCTGAGCAGAGCAAGCCAGCCGAACACACGGGTCATGACCAGGTAGAGCAGCCGCAACGACACGGCCATGATCATCTCAGGCGCCCCCGTACCCCGTTCGCGACAGTAACAGGCTAAACACAGACGTTTTGGTACGGCACAGGTTAGCGAGATCCTCGGTCACGCATCTAACTCGATCACCGGCGACGTCTACGGCCACGTGTCTCCCGATGTCTCCAGGGACGCCATGGCGAACCTTAGCGCAGCGCTCGGATCGTGATGGTGGTCAAGAACAGTGGTCAAGCCACATTCTCCGACGATCGCCCGGACACCTTAACTCAGTCAAACCGCCGCTGACCTTGCTCGGCTTTGTTCACAACGGCCGCCGCCAGACGACTTCGGACAGGGTTTACGACCAATAAACGTCCAACGGCTCCGATTCACCCAAGCGGTCCGTTCCCACACGGGTGACCACAACGGTCGGTCAGCCCTGACAACACCATCGCAGAACCTCCCTTACCCGTGAAACCAGGACAGTCCGACCGCCGCAACGTTCTACACGCCGATGAGCGCGGCAATCCGGCGGTGAGCGGGACCGAATGCCTCCGTACGCCTGCCCAGAACGACGATGTCCTTCGAGGTCAGCGGCAGTTGCGAACGTTCTCTTCTACCCGGCAGCGCTGAGTTTGCGGACGATGATCTGGTTGATGCTGACGTGTTCCTCGGCGGCTTCGATGGCCAGGCGGCGGTGCAGGGCCTCGCCTACGCGGAGGTTGAATTTGCCGGAGTAGGGGCGTTCTGTGAGCGGATGCGGGACGTCTTCTCCCTGCTCCTGCATGTCAGCGACCGCCGCGCCGATGAGCTCTTCGAGACCGGTCAGCGCGTCGATCTGGGTAGCGGCGAGCCACGACAGTGATGGGAACTCCAGGCAGGTCGCCACGAACTCATTGTCCTCAACCGACCAGGCGACTCGATAGGTGTAGTGCGAGATGTCGGCGCGGGAATGCGTCGTCATCAGTCAGCCTCCTTCTTGTCAATGGCAGCCAGTACCTGCCGCACCTGGTAAGGCTTGGCCCTGCCCTTGTCGTTCTGGATATTCACGCGTGGGTCGCCCGCCCATGGCGTCTTGAACACCGCGTGCGAACCGCCCGTGGTGCGGGGCGTGCCGAAGTAGTGCTCGCAGACCTTGTGCAGATCGTCGTAGCGCACGTTCTTCGGGTTGCCACGCATACCGGCGACGACCTTGACGACGGACACCACCGAATCATGGTACCGCGGATAGTACCGTCCGTGATGCGAGGCCCACGAGGGCTCTCATGGCTTCTGCCGGGGCTGTTTGGCAGGCTCGGTTCTGGTAGCGGCTGGCGGGTCAGCACTCAAGGGCTCTGATCTTCGGTGGAGGTCTTGCGACAGACCGTGCGCCCGTTGGTCGTGAGGAGGCGTGACCGCTGCTGGGATGTCGTGCCCATGGTGCTGTTGTCGGTGAGCACGTGACCATGAGGACGCTGGATGTCTCCTCCGGACACGTACGAACCGCGGCCGCAACCCTGGGGCTGTCACTCGGACTCGCAACAGCTGTCCTGTCGGCATCCACCGTGACCGACCACGCCGTCCACCCGAACAACGTCGACGCCAGGGTCCACGTGCTGCACTTCCGGGTGACGTTTAGCCTGTCCCGTGCCAATACCCCTGGGGTCGGCAGGTCTGTTTGCATGATCATGCGGCTCGCTGGTACTGGCGGATCAGTCCCCGAGGGCCTCTCGTCGACGGACCGGAGCGGTCAGGTCGATGACCCGATCCGGGTCATGGTTGGGTGGGTGTTTTTCGCGCCGTTGATGTGGCCGGTGATGATTGAGGTGGGACTGGTAGCCGGCAAACACCGATCGGAGGTGCCGGTTACCCCAGATGAGCGTCAGGTCCAGACACTCGCGGCGAAGACTGCCCACGAACCGCTCTGCGTAACAATGCGCCCCCCAGGCGCCCGGACCGGCCTCATGATCGTCCGGGCACCGATCGAGGCGAACACAGCGTCGAACGCTGCGGTGAACGTCGTATCCCGGTCACCGATGAGGATGTGAACTGGGCAGCGCGCTCGCGAGGTCGATCAGGAGGTTCCGGGCTTGTTGGGTGGTCCACTGTTCCGTCGGGTTCGCCGTCACCGGCAAGGATGTGCACCCGACGGGTGCCGATCTCCATCGCGAAGAACACTTACCACCGGCGCAACAACACGGTGTCGACAGGCAGGAAGTCACACCCGAGCAGACTGCTGGCCTGGCAGGTCAGGAACGTCCGCCAGGTCGGGTCCGTCCGCCGCGGCGCCGGCCCCAACCGGGCGGGAGGCCAAGATCCCGCGGATCGTGCCCACCCCCACCCGGCAGCCCACAGCGAGCATCTCGCCCTGGAGCCCGGCCGGAGCAGCCCCGCACACGCGACAAGCACCGCCCAGTACAGGAGCCGCAGGGACACAACCTTGATCACCCCAAACACCGGTACACCACAGTCGCAGCACGAGCAGACCCTACGTCTGCATACTGGCACGGCACACGCGTGCCCAGTTCTGCGGGGGTTAACGATCAGTAAGCGTCCATCGCCGGGCTCCGACCCGCGGGTGCGGCTTCGGTCTTCAGCGTGCAGCGATCACGTGGGTTGACGGTCGTGCCTCAGCTTCGCACGGCCACCGTGAGCAGCACCGCCGAGTCCTCGATCGCTTCGAGAGCGTGCCGGGAGTCGGGAATGGTGATCAGGTCGCCGGGTGATCCGTTCCACCTGTTGTCGCCCGCTACGAGGGTGACGCGGCCGTGCAGGACCTGGACGGTCGCCTCGCCCGGGTTCTCGTGTGCGCCCAGGTTCGAGCCGGCACGGAGGGCGATCAGGGTCTGGCGGAGGACGTGCTCGTGACCTCCGTAGATCGTGTGGGCGCTGCGGCCGCTGGATGCGCTAGATGCCGTCTCCAGGTGATGTCGGACCAGTGCCGTCAGTGACTCCTTCTGCATGGGTTCTCCTCGTAGGCGTATCGGCGCGTGGGGTGACCGTTCGTAGTCAGGAAATGAATGTCCTACAGGACGTAGTGGGCCAGGTCCATCAACGCGGTGTGCTCGTCCATCAGCTCGCCGATCGGCGCGACGCCCCGGCACGCGCAGTATTCGCACACCTCAACCCACCCGGTCCCATCCGCGCCGAGGGCGATGGCTGCCCAGCTGGGTGTCGTCGCGGCTGCGGTAGACGATGTAGGGGCGGGTGAGGTAGCCGACCGGCGCGCTGAAGACGTGCACGAGCCTGGTGAACGGCCAGATTGCGAACAACCCGAAGGCGACCAGGGTGTGCAGCTGGAAGCCCAGCGGCGCCTTGGCCATCAGGTCCGCGTCGGGCTGGAAGGCGAGGAACGAGCGGTACCAGACTGACACGCCCTCGCGGTAGTTGTAGTCGCCCCCGATGGTAAGGATCGAGCCAGCGATGGTGTTCCACATGCCCAGCACGATCACCGCGGCCAGGAAGGCGTACATCACCTTGTCCATCACGGTCGTCGCCGAGAACACTGGGCCAACCGTGCGGCGACGGTAGATCAGGATCACCATGCCGACAACCGCCATCACGCCCGCGACGAGGCCGCCCGCCACGGCCACCACGTGGTAGGTGCGTTCGCTGATGCCGACCGCGTCGGTCCACGACTGGGGCACAAGCAGGCCAATGACATGGCCGCCGACGACGCCGAGCATTCCGAAGTGGAACAGCGGGCTGCCGATGCGCAGCAACCGGTTCTCGTAGAGCTGGCTGGACCGGGTGGTCCACCCGAACTTGTCGTAGCGGTAGCGCCAAAGGTGTCCGACGACAAACGCCGTGAGGCAGATGTACGGCACGACGACGAAGAGGAACTCGTTCATCGGCGTGCTCCTGGGAAGGACGGCATGGACAAGAGGGTCGGCTCCGAAGCGGCTCCGGGGCTGAACTGCGGGGCGGCAAACGGCGCCAGCCCCACCTCCTCCTCGGGGGGGCCTTCGGCGGCGAGACGGCGTACGGCGTCCCGCTCGTCGCCGCGCAGGGCCGGCAGGGTGGCGGTGACCGCGTCGATCAGACCGGCCCATGGCGAACCCAGGTCTCTCAGCGAGAGACGCAGCAGCTCCAGGCCGGCCCGGTGGTCGAGCATCAGGCCGCGCCCGAGCTCGTGGTCCCCGGTGGCGGCGAACTCGAGGACGACACACAGGTGGTCGGGCAGCTCTGCGTCGTCGAGCTCGAACCCGGCGGTGAGGTAGGTCTGCTTGAAGCGCAGCAGCGCCATGCCCCGTTTGCGGGTGTTGCCGTGGGCGAAGTAGGTGAGGAAGAGGTTGCAGCGCCGCCGGGTGTCGAAGGTCTCGACGTAGTCGGCTTGGAGCTCGGGCATGGGCGTGCTCTCAAGGTGGACCAGGAAGGCTCGGATCGAGTCCCCGACCGTGGCCGGTAGCCGCTGCGAGGCCGACCTGAGCAGGTCCGCGCGGGACAGCATTTCCTCGTCGGGGTAGTCGAGGAGCAACGAGACCGACTGCCACACGATCGTCAACTGTTCCGAGGGCAGGGTCGGCTTCGGACGGCGCCCGCTCACGAGTCGTCCCCCTTCAGGGGGAACAGGCCCGACGGCGAGCCCTTTCCGTCCCAGTTCAGCAGGTTGACCCGGGCGCCCTTGTGCTCGGGACCGGCGAGCGAGTCGGCGGTCTGCCGGTCCTGGAGCATCTGGAAGTTCTCGACGGCGATGGGTGTGGGGGCACCCGAGCCCTCGCCGAAGAGGTTCTGCTGTCCTCCGCCGTACTCGGAGACCGAACACTCGGTGGCCAGCTCCTCCAGGGAGTGGGCCTGCTCGGCGTGCGCGGGCGGGATGACGTAACGCTCGTCGTACTTGGCGATCGCGAGGAGCCGGTACATGTCGTACATGCCCTCCTCGCTCATGCCGACCCCTTCTGGGATCGATCCGTCGGACTCGCGGCCCATGTTGATGTCGCGCATGTAGCAGCGCATCGCCGCGAGCTTCTTGAGCACCGCGTCGACCGGTACGACGTCGCCGGCGGTGAAGAGCTCGGCGAGGTACTCGACGGGGATCCGGAGCGCGTCGATGGCTGCGAACAGGTTGCCCTTGTCCTCGGCGTCCTCCCCGGTCTCCGCGACCACGTCGACGACGGGCGAGAGGGGCGGGATGTACCAGACCATGGGCATCGTCCGGTACTCCGGGTGCAGCGGCAGCGCGACCTTGTAGGTGTTGATGAGTGCGTAGATCGGGGAGCGCTGGGCGGCGTCGATCCAGTCGCGGGCGATGCCGGCCTTCTCCGCCTCCCGGATCACCTCGGGATCAGAGGGATCGAGGAAGACGTCGCGCTGGGCCTCATAAAGACCCTGGTCGTCGGTGGTCGAGGCGGCCTCGAGGACCTTGTCGGCGTCATAGAGCATGAGGCCGATGTAGCGCAGTCGGCCGACGCAGGTCTCCGAGCAGACGGTGGGGAGGCCGACCTCTATGCGCGGGAAGCAGAAGGTGCACTTCTCGGCCTTGCCGGTGCGGTGGTTGAAGTAGACCTTCTTGTACGGGCAGCCGGAGACGCACATGCGCCAGCCGCGGCACTTGTCCTGGTCGACCAGGACAATGCCGTCCTCCTCGCGCTTGTAGATCGCGCCGCTCGGGCAGGACGCGGCGCACGAGGGGTTGAGGCAGTGCTCGCAGATGCGTGGCAGGTAGAACATGAAGGTCTGCTCGAACTCGAACTTCACTTTGTCAGCGATCTTCTTGAGCACCGGGTCGCGGTGCGCGTTGACAGTGGAGCCGCCGAGGTCGTCGTCCCAGTTGGCCGACCATTCGATCTTTATGTTCTTGCCCGAGATCAGCGACTTCGGGCGTGCTACCGGGGTGTGCTCCTGGGCCGGCGCGTCAGTGAGCGTGGCGTAGTCGTAGGTCCACGGCTCGTAGTACTCGCCGATCGAGGGCAGCTTGGGGTTCGAGAAGATCGTGAGGAGCTTCTTGAACCGACCACCGGCCTTGAGCTTGAGCCGACCGCGCTTGCTGAGTTCCCAGCCGCCCTGCCACTTCTCCTGGTCCTCATAGGTGCGGGGGTAGCCGAGACCGGGCCGGGTCTCGACGTTGTTGAACCAGATGTACTCGGTGCCGGACCGGTTGGTCCACGCTTGCTTGCAGGTGACCGAGCAGGTGTGGCACCCGATGCACTTGTCGAGGTTCATCACCATCGCCATCTGCGCCATGACCTTCATCAGTACGTCACGTCCTGGCTGCGCTTGCGGATGATGGTCACTTCGTCACGTTGGTTGCCGGTGGGGCCGAGGTAGTTGAAGGCGAAGCTCAGCTGGGCGTAGCCACCGATCAGGTGCGACGGCTTGACGAGCAGCCTGGTAAGCGAGTTGTGGATGCCGCCGCGCTTGCCGGAGGTCTCCGCCAGTGGGACGTCGATCAGACGGTCCTGGGCGTGGTACATGTACACGGTTCCCTCGGGCATCCGGTGCGACACGATCGCCCGGGCCACGACGACGCCGTTGCGGTTGACCGCCTCGATCCAGTCGTTGTCGACGATCCCGACCTTCGCGGCGTCGCGATCGCTCATCCAGATGTTCTGGCCACCGCGTGAGAGCGACAGCATGAACAGGTTGTCCTGGTACTCCGAGTGGATCGACCACTTATTGTGCGGGGTCAGGTAGCGGACCGTCAGCCCCTCGACCTGACCGGCCGACCCGTCGGAGACGTTGCCCAGGGCGGGTTCGGCGAACAGCGCCGCCATGTTGAGGGGTGGGCGGTAGACCGGCAATCCCTCGCCCAGCTCGGTCATCCAGTCGTGGTCAAGGTAGAAGTGCATCCGCCCGGTAAGGGTGTGCCACGGCTTCTTCCGCTCGACGTTGATCGTGAACGGCGAGTATCGGCGCCCGCCGGTCTCGGAGCCCGACCACTCCGGCGAGGTAATCACCGGCACCGGTGGCCCCTGGGTGTCCGCGAAGGTGATCTGCTTGCCCTCGTGCTCCTCGGCCAGGTCCGCCAGCCGCACCCCCGTTCGCTTCTCCAGGGTCTTGAAGCCCTGCGTGGCCAGGTGCCCGTTGGTCGTCCCCGACATCGCCAGGATCGCCTCGCAGACGTGGACGTCGCGCTTCAACGACGGCCGGCCGTCGGCCACGCCGCCGCGGACCGCGCCGTTCTTAGCCCGGAGGTAGTCGACCTGCTTGCTCAGCTCGAAGGTCACCCCCTTCGTGCTCGCGCCGAGCGTGTCCACCAGCGGCCCCAGCGCGTTCATCTTCTCGGCCACCGCACCGTAGTCACGCTCCACCTCGACAAGCTTGGGCATCGTGACCCCGGGAATTGGTTCGCACTCGCCCTTCTTCCAGTCGCGAACGACGCCGTGCGGGTTCGCCATGGCGTCGGGGGTGTCGTGGGTGAGCGGCACCGCGACGACGTCCTTGCGCACGCCGAGGTGAGTGCCGGCCAGCCCGCTGAACTTCTCGGCGATCGTCTGCCAGGCGTCCCAGTCGGTACGGGTCTGCCACGGAGGTGCGATGGCAGGGTTGAACGAGTGCACGAACGGGTGCATGTCGGTGGTGTTGAGGTCGTGCTTCTCGTACCAGGTGGCGGCTGGGAGGACGACGTCGGAGAAGATCGTCGTGCTGGTCTGACGGAAGTCGATCGTCATCAGCAGGTCGAGCTTGCCCTCGGGTGCCTCGTCACGCCATCGGACATCGACGGGGCGCTGGCCCTCCGGCGTCTCGGTCGCGCGCACCGAGGAGTCGGTGCCCAATAGGTGCCTGAGGAAGTACTCGTTGCCCTTGCCCGAGGAACCGAGGAGGTTGGCCCTCCAGATCGACAGGATCCGCGGGTAGTTCTGGGGTGCGTCGGGGTCCTCACCTGCGAAGTCGAGCTCGCCGGACTTGAGCTGCTCGACGATGTACTCCCCCACCGGCTTGCCAGCCGCGGCCGCGTCGTCGCTGAGGTCGAGCGGGTTGCGGTCGAAGGTTGGGTACGACGGCATCCAGCCCATCCGCGCGCTCTGCGCGATCACGTCGGCGGTGGACTGGCCGGCAAGCTGGCCCTTGCCCGTAGTGGCGGACAGGGTGTCGGCGCCGAACTGGTCGTAGCGGAACTGGTTGGTGTGCAGGTACCAGTAGGCCGTCTGGATCATGTTGCGTGGCGGACGGTTCCAGTCAAGGGCGTTCGCGATCTGCGTGTAGCCCGTGATGGGCCTGACCTTCTCCTGCCCGACGTAGTGGGCCCAGCCGCCGCCGTTGACTCCCTGGCAGCCGGTGAGGTTGGTCAGGGTGAGGAACGCGCGGTAGATCGTGTCGGAGTGGAACCAATGGTTGGTGCCAGCACCCATCACGATCATCGAGCGGCCACGTGACTCCTCGGCGTTCGCGGCGAACTCCCGAGCGATCCGGGCCGCGGTCACCGCCGGGACGCCGGTGATCGCCTCCTGCCATGCGGGTGTGTACGGCGACTCCGCGTCGTCGTAGCCGCTGGCCCACTCGCCGGGCAGCCCGTCACGATCGACGCCGTACTGCGCGAGCAACAGGTCGAAGACCGTGGTGACGAGATGGCCGTCGATACGACGAACCGGCACGCCACGGGGCAGGTCAGCGGCCGCACCGTCGGGCGTGTCGAAGCGCGGCATCCTCACCAGGACGGCTTCCTCGGCGCCGTCCAGCAGCGAGAGTTGCGGGTCGACGTCCCCGAGCTCGAGGTTCCACCGGCCGATGCCGGCGTCGCCGTAGCGGTGACCGAGCGAGCCGTTCGGGACGACCGGCTCGCGGGTGCGCGCGTCGAGGAGCACGGTCTTGAAGGCCGCGTTCTCCTCGTCCGCGCCGGTTGAGGCGAGGTCGGAGGCCGTCAGGAACTTGCCCGCCGTGAGCTGACCGTCGGCCGCCTCGTCGAGCTTCACCAGGTAGGGCAGGTCGGTGTAGGTCTTGACGTACTCGGTGAAGTACGGCGTCTGCCGGTCGACGAAGAACTCCTTCAGCACGACGTGCCCCATCGCCATCGCCAGCGCGGCGTCGGTGCCCGGCCTGGCGGGCAGCCACTCGTCGGCGAACTTCACGTTGTCGGCGTAG
>JBBRYB010000071.1:0-12870 GCA_038238115.1 Propionibacteriales bacterium
AACAACTGGCGCCTCGGCCAGAACAACTGGCGCCTCGGCCAGAACAACTGGCGCCTCGGCCAGAACAACTGGCGCCTCGGCCAGAACAACTGGCGCCTCGGCCAGAACAACTGGCGCCTCGGCCAGAACAACTGGCGCCTCGGCCGGAACAAGTGGCGCCTCGGGGGAATGGGGGGCGGATCAGGTAGAGGCGAGCGCCCCTGTGGCGAGCAAGACGACCAGGACAAGCCCGAGCGCGACGCGGTAGCCCACGAACCAGGTGATCGGGTGGTGCGCCACAAACCTGAGCAACCAGGCCACAGCGACGTACGCGACGGCGAAGCTCACGAGTGTGGCGATAAGGGTGTAGGCCACCGAGATTCCGCCGCTCAGGGCACTGGGCAGCTCGTAGAGTCCAGCGGCGGTCAGCGCTGGGATTGACAAGAAGAACGACATCCGGGTCGCCGTGACCCGGTCCAAGCCTGCGAAGAGTCCCGCGGAGATCGTGGCGCCCGACCGGGACACACCAGGGATCAGCGAGATGCACTGGACGACACCGATGAAGACGGCGTCCTTGAGCGTCAGGTCGTGTTCGCCGCGGTCTTGTCGTCCGACGCGTTCGGCGGCGACCATCACGGCGCTCCAGACGATGAGCGCACCGGCCACCCACCACAGGTTGCGCAGCGCCCCCGTGACAAGGTCCTTGCCCAGCAAGGCGACGATAACCACCGGGATCGAGCCGATGATGACGTACCAGCCCATCCGGTAGTCGAAGGTGCCGCGCAGCTCGGAGTTGCGGATCCCCCGGACCCACGTGCTCGCTATCGACCAGATGTCTCGGCGGAAGAACAGCAGGACGGCAGCGATGGCGCCGACCTGGATCACTGCGGTGAATGCCGTCACCTGGTCGTCGTTGATGTCGAGCCCCATGATCTTCTCGGCAATCGTGAGGTGCCCGGTGCTCGAGACCGGCAGGAACTCGGTGACACCTTCGACGATGCCCAGGATGATCGCTTGGATGATGTCCACGGGTCAGTCCCCCAGTCCGCTGGCGTCGAGGGCCTCGGCTACCTGCCGCAGAGCGTGGACCCGTCGCGCCTGGTCCGGCGCGAACACGCTCACCGACAAGGTAGTCACCCCTGCCTCGGCGAAGGCGTGCAGGCGTTCCACCACGCGCTGAGGTGGACCGATCAGCGAGGTCTGGTCGATGAAGTCGAGTGGTACGGCGGCCATCGCGTCACGCTGCCGCCTGTCCAGGTACAGGTCCTGGACCTTCCGGGCTTCAGCCTCGAATCCCATCCGACGGGCCAACTGGTTGTAGAAGTTCTGCTCCCGGCTACCCATGCCACCCAGGTAGAGCGCCGCATAGCCGCGGATCGGGTCTGCGCAGGCCTCCACGTCGTCGCCGAGGCTGACGGGCACCGTTGCAGACACGTCGAACGGCGTACCGGTGCTGCCTCCGCGCTCCCGGCCCGCCCGGATGCTGGCCATCGTCTTGCCCGCATAGTCGGGCGAGAAGAAGATGGCGAGCAAGCCGTCGGCGATCTCGCCGGCGAGCTCGAGGCTCCTCGGCCCGACCGCTGCCAGGTAGGTCGGGATGTGGTCGCGCTTGGGGTGCACGGTCAGCTTGAGTGCCTTTCCCGGTCCGTCGGGCAGCGGCAAGGCGAAGAACTCGCCGTCATAGGTGACCGGCTGGCGCCGCAGGGCCTGGTCGACGACGGCGACATATTCTCGGGTACGGGCCAGCGGCTTCGAGAACCGAACACCGTGCCAGCCCTCCGAGACCTGAGGCCCGGAGACCCCGAGGCCCAGCCGGAACCGGCCGTCGCTCAACAGGTCGAGCGTCGCGGCGGTCATCGCGGTCATGGCCGGTGTGCGCGCCGGGATCTGCATCACGGCCGCGCCGACGTCTATCCGCTCGGTCCTGGCCGCCACGTAGCTCAGGACAGTGGGTGCGTCGGAGCCGTAGGCCTCGGCAGCCCAGGCCACGGAGTAGCCGAGTCGGTCCGCCTCCTGTGCGAGTGCGACATAGTCGCTGATGTCGCCCGCGACATAGCCCATGCTCAAACCCAGTCTCACGCCGCTGACCCTACTGGCCCGAGGGTGTGGCGAAGGTAAAGAGAGACTCAACTGACTGACGTGTCTCGCGTGGGCCGCGACGCCGCGCCCGCTACGGCGCACACCTCCGCACGAGGCCGAGCTGGCTGGCTTAAGGTCGGGCCATGAAGCATCGCCATCTCGGTGCGACCGGCCTTAAAGTCTCACGGCTCGGTCTGGGCACGCTCACCTGGGGCACCGACACTGATGAGGATGAAGCCAACAACCAGCTGCGGGCGTTCGTCGGCGCCGGGGGCACGTTGCTCGACACGGCTGCGGCGTACGGCAACGGGGCTAGCGAGGCCATCGTCGGCCAGCTACTAGGGAGCGCGGTCGCCCGCGATGACGTCGTGGTGGCGACGAAGGCCGGCATCTGCCGAGCCCATGGCGAACGCACCGTCGACGTGTCGCGCGGTGCGCTGCTGCGGAGCCTGGAGCAGTCGCTGGTTCGGCTGAACGTCGGGTACGTCGACCTGTGGCAGATTCACGCCTGGTCTGACGACGTACCCCTGGAAGAGACGATGAGCGCGGTGGACGCCGCTGTCGCGTCGGGCCGCGCCCGCTATGCCGGCGTCTCCAACTACGCGGGCTGGCAGACTGCGCAGGCCGCAACTCACCAGCTCGCCGTGACCGGCGGCGTCCGGCTCGCGTCGACCCAGGTGGAGTACTCGCTGCTGCAACGCGGCGTCGAGCGGGAGGTCATCCCTGCCGCGCAGGCGCTCGGCCTGGGGCTGCTGCCCTGGTCGCCGCTCGGCCGGGGAGTGCTCACCGGCAAGTACCGCACCGGCATCCCGGCTGACTCCAGAGCAGCGTCGTCGAAGTTCGAGCGGTACGTCGGCGTACACCTCAACCCGAAGGCGGCGCAGATCGTCGAGGCGGTATGCCGGGCGGGCGAGGGGCTCGAGCTGTCCCCGGCGCAGGTCGCGCTCGCCTGGGTGCGCGACCAGCCGGGCGTGACCGCCCCGATCGTGGGGGCGCGCACGGCCGCTCAGCTCGCCGGCACCCTGGCAGTCGAAGAGGTCAGCTTGCCCGACGAGATCGTGGACGCGCTCGACGACGTGTCAGCGCCCGCCATGGGCTACCCCGAGGCCTGAGGTCGACGGAGCATCCGACGCGTTCGCGTCAAGGCGAGGGTTGGCGGGCCTGCGCCTCGGCGAGAGCGGTGGCGGCTCCGGCGAGCGCGAGATGGGAGAACGCCTGCGGGAAGTTCCCCACCATCCGGCCGTGCACGGGGTCGTACTCCTCCGACAGCAGGCCGACGTCGTTGGTGAGGTCGAGCAGCCGCTTCATGAGGTCGTGGCCGTCGTCGACCCGGCCGGCATGGGCGAGCGCCGACACCAGCCAGAAGGAGCAGGCCAGGAACGGGTATTCGTCGCCGTCGATGCCATCTACACCGGTCTCGGTCCGGTAGCGCAACACGAGCCCGTCATACATGAGGTCTTCCTGGACAGCCTTGATCGTGCCGAGGACGCGCGGGTCGTCCCCAGGCAGGAAGCCGACCAGCGGGATGAGGAGCAACGACGCGTCCACGTCGACGGTGTCGTAGTGCTGGACGAACGTGCCGCGCGATGCGTCGTAGCCGCGCTCGATGATCTGATCGCGGACGGCGTCGCGGATTCTGCGCCATGAGTCGACGGGACCGTCGAGGCCGTATTTCTCGACGGCGCTGATCGCCCGGTCGAACGCCACCCAGACCATTACCCGGGAGTGGGTGAAGTGACGCCGGGGCCCGCGGATCTCCCACAGACCGTTGTCTGGCTCGTCCCAGTGCTTGGCGAGCTCCGCGACGAGGGCGCGTTGCAGTGACCAGGAATGCCGGGTCTCCTCGATACCGTTCGCCCGGGCCAGCTCGAGCGAGGCCATCACCTCCCCGAGGACGTCGGTCTGCCGCTGAGACACGGCACCGTTGCCGATCCGTACCGGGCGGGAGTCGGCGTAGCCGGGCAGATGGCCGAGCTCTCGCTCCGGGAGGTCGCGGCCGCCGTCGACGGCGTACATGATCTGGAGGTCCCGCGGGTCGCCGGCGATCGCCCGTAGCAGCCAGTCGCGCCATAGCAGCGTCTCGCCTTCGTAGCCGGCCGTCAGCAGCGCCTCGAGGGTCAACGACGCGTCGCGCAACCAGCAGTAGCGGTAGTCCCAGTTGCGGGTGCCGCCGAAGGACTCCGGCAGCGAGGTGGTCGGTGCCGCCGCGATGCCGCCTGTGCCGGCGTGGGTGAGAAGGCGCAGGACGAGCAGGGAGCGAACGACGTCTTTGCCGTAGGGGCCCTTGTACCTGCAGCGCGAGGCCCAGTCCTGGGAGACCTTGATCGTCTGGGCCAGGCGCTGGTCGACGTCGAGCATGGGTGGGATCTCGTGGTGCGACCGGAACCACGTGGTCGAGAAGTCCAGGACGTCTCCCTGGCAGACCTGGAACTCGTCCACATGCTTGCCCTCGGCGGCCTTGGGCAGCCGGGATCCGCGCAACACGAGCATGTCGGGGCCGGCGATCGCGGAGATCACATCGCCACCGTTATCGTCCTTGCGTCGGGTGACCCAGGGCCGGATCTTGCCGTAGCCGAACCGGACGATCCACTCATTGCGCATCGTGACGGTGCCCTTGACGCCTGCGACTCGCCGGACCACATCGGCGCGGTTGTCGCCGAGCGGCATCACGTCGGTGACGGTGACGGTGCCGGTGGGCGTCTCGTGTGTCGTCTCGAGGACGAACGTGCCCTCGAGGTAGCGGCGCGAGGTCGCCACGTGGCCAACGGGCCCGAGCAGCCAGCGGCCGTGCTTCGGCCGGCCGAGCAGAGCCGCGAAGCAGGCTTGGGAGTCAAAGCGCGGCAGACAGAGCCAGTCGATCGAGCCGTCGCGCCCGACGAGCGCGGCGGTGCCGGTGTCGCCGAGCACCGCATAGTCCTCGATGGGAAGTGCCATGCAGCGAGACTAATCGCGCCGCACGGCCGGACGGCCGGACGGCTGAGGCGGCGTGGGCTGGATCAATGGCCGTGTTGGCGTCGGAGAACGACCGGATCGGGTCTGGGTCGGGCTCGCGTCAGGTCCGAGCGCCATGTCAGGATGGGCGTCGTATGGAGTACGAGTTCCAGCGCTTCTCGCTGCCGCGGACGGTCACTCGCTCGGCAGTGTGCCGCATCCTGACCGACCGGGCCGAATACGGCGGCTGGGAGCTCGCCCGGCTGCGGCTCTACCCCGACGGCACCCGCAGGATCGAGCTGCGCCGCCGGATCATCCGGGTCAGGTCCACGCTGGTCGCCAACTTCCGCCCCTACGTCTGAGTCCGCGGCCTGGCCTCTCAGACCTCGAGGACCTGCCGTTTCCCCCGCAGGCCGGTGATGCCCCGTGGCTCTCGGGGGCCTCTCAGGCTCGGTCGAGGAAGGCGTCGAACACCCGTGCGCTGAACTCGAGAGCGTCGACCGGCACCCGCTCGTCTACGCCGTGGAACAGTGCCGTGAAGTCCAGGTCTGGGGGCAACCGCAGCGGGGAGAACCCGAAGCAGCGGATGCCCAGCTTGCTCCAGGCCTTGGCGTCGGTGCCGCCCGACATGAGAAACGGCAGCACCGTCGCGTCGGGGTCCTCGTCGAGCAGGGATGCGCGCATGGCCTCGACGAGCGGTCCGTCGAACGGGGTCTCGAGTGCCTTGTCGTGCACGAGCAGCTCATAGCTCACGCTGTCGGGTAGCAGGCTGCGCAACGTCGAGAAGAACTCGTCTTCGTAGCCCGGCAGGAAGCGCCCGTCGATGTTGGCGGTGGCCTCCCCGGGGATCACGTTGTGCTTGTATCCGGAGTCGAGCATGGTCGGGTTCGCCGTGTTGCGTACGACCGCCGCCAGCATCCGGGCGGCTGGACCGAAGTGCTCGATCAGCGCGTCCACGTTGTCCTCAACGCTCTTGTACCCGGTGAGAACGGCCACCGCTTCGAGCAACTGGCCCATGGAGGGAGTCAGCCGGATCGGCCAGTCGTGCCGGCCAATGGCGACGACCGCCTCGGCGACGGCGGTGACGGCGTTGTCGTGGTTGCGCATCGAGCCGTGACCCGCGGTGCCATGGGCGCGCAGCCGCAACCAGGCCAGTCCCTTCTCCGCCGTTTCGACCAGGTAGACACGCTTTCCGTTGATCGTCGCGGAGAACCCGCCCACCTCACCGATGCCCTCGGTGCAGCCTTCGAACAGCTCCGGACGCTCGCTCACGAGGGGATGAGCACCTTGGATGCTTCCGGCCTCCTCGTCGGCGGTAAAGGCCAGCGTGATGGCTCGGCGTGGCAGTGCGCCGGCCCGGGTTCGCGCCCGCACCACGGAGAGGATCGTCGCATCGAAGTCCTTCATGTCCACTGCTCCGCGGCCCCACACGTAGTTGCCGGCCACCTCCGCGCTGAAGGGATCCACCTTCCAGTCGGCCTTCGCGGCGGGTACGACGTCGAGGTGGCCGTGCACGAGGAGCCGGTCTGTGGCCTGGGGATCGCCCCAGTGCGCCACGACCGACGTACGACCTGGAGACGGCTCGAACATCTCCGAATCGATGCCCACATCGCTCAGCAGAGCGGCCACATGTTCAGCGGCCACGCGCTCCCCCGGGCCGGAGTCGTCGCCATAGTTCGACGTGTCGATCCGGATCAGGTCCCGACAGATCTGAGTGACTTCACCCGCCGGCTCATAGGTCTTCGTCATGCCGCCATCTTGCACCGATGTGGCTTCTGGCACCTGCCCAGTGTTTGCTAAGGTTGTGCGTCGCTCAATGAGTGATCGGTGGGACCCAGGTCCGGGTGGCGGAATAGGTAGACGCGCTAGCTTGAGGTGCTAGTGCCCGTATTAGGGCATGGGGGTTCAAGTCCCCCCTCGGACACGTCATGGCGCGCGCGTGTTGCCTCCGGCGGCGGCACGTCGGCGAGCGTTCGGTGGCAGCTCAGCGGGTCGCGAACCGGCCCGATGCAGGCGGAAACCTTCGGCGCCCGCAGCGAGGACCAGAGCTTCGCCCGCGCCGCGGGTTTCAATCAGTTGTGGAGGCAGCAGGCCGGCAGTGGCCCGACGGCAGGGTCAAGGACGAGGGCTTCGTGCGGGCGCAGGCGACCGCCGATCCGTTGACGCCGCCGCTGACCATGGCCAGATCGGCGAGGAGTACGTCCGCCAGGTCGTCGTCTCCCCCACCGCCCGCCGGAAACTCGCAGAAGTCCTTCCCGAGTCGGTCGCGTTCGCGGGGTACGAGTTCATCGTTGGTCCGCTGCTGGACGACCCGCACCGAGTGGGCAAGCGGCTCCACACACCCTCGAGCGATCGGCAGGCGCGCACCGAGGCGCTTACCGACTCGTCTACCGGGGCTCCGAGGATCAACGGACAGTCACGGTGCTAGCTGTCTCCAGCGCTCGGGTGCCTACCGGAGACCCTGACCGTCCGGACCTCGGTGGACCTGCGACGGCCACATCAGATGTGCGACCACCGTGGTGCACCGACACCCTCGTCGTCGTGCTATCGAGGGGTCAGCACACAGAACTCGTTGTCGTCGGGATCGGCCAGCACCACCGATTCCACGTCACCCTGGCCGATGTCGATGTGGCATGCTCCCAGGGAGACAAGCCGGTCGACCTCCGCTTGCTGATCACCGTGGGCAGGTGGCGCGAGGTCGAAGTGCAGCCGGTTCTTCCGCACCTTTGGCGAGACTGGCGGACCCCCCCACGAAATCTTCGGCCCGCCGTGAGGCGAGCGGATAGCGGTCTCCTGATCCTGATCCCAGACCAACGGCCAGCCCAGCGCCTCGCTCCAGAAGTACCCAACCTGCTGCGAACCGTCACACGCCAGCGCTCCGATGAATCCGCAGTCGGCGAGAAAGCGGTTGCCCGGCTCGATCACGCAGAACTCGTTGCCTTCGGGGTCGGCAAGCACCACATGACCCTCCTGCGGGCGTTGCCCGACATCGACGTGCCGAGCGCCAAGACCTAGTGATTTCGCCACCGTTTGCTCCTGGTCCTCAACGGACGTGCTGGTCAGATCGAAGTGCATCCGGTTCTGGCCGGCCTTCTTCTCCTGGCTCAAGGCAAATCGGATCCGGAACCCGGTGTCATCGCTCGGTAGGAGAGTGACGTCGTCGTCGTGGGAGTCGTCGGTCGCCTCCCATCCCAGGACGCCGGCCCAGAAGCGCGCAAGGCGCAGCGGGTCGCTCGAATCGAAGCAGACCGCGACGAGGTCGCATGTCATGGGCTCTCCGATCCGCTGCCGCCGCTCATCAGGGTGAACAACGCTAGGACGCTCGAGGGCTGCGACGCAACGCGTTTAGTCGGAGCCAACGCTCGCGTGGCCACGCTCATGGGCAGCCCCAATCTGCTGGCGCAGGAATAGCGTCGGCTCCTCATGTCGGGCCGTCTCGCCCCACCTACGAGTATCTCGTTCAGGTCGACCCCGCCTGCCCCGATCACCGGCCCGTGGGGCCACTCACGGCGTAGCGCAACCGTGCCGCGCCGCGAGAGGTGTCCGCTCGTAGCTGGGTTCTGGGTGGTGGACTTGTGCAGATGGTGGCGACATGATGCGGGGAGGTGAACGGAGGTGGCCAGTGCCGACGGTGAGCATTCGGTACATCGTTGACGATGTAGATGCGGCGATCGCCTTCTACTGCTCGCATCTGGGGTTCAGCGAGCACATGCATCCGGCGCCGTCTTTCGCGATGCTCACCCGGGGCGACCTGCGTCTGGTCTTGAGCTCGCCGGGAGGTGGGCCAGGCGGCCAGTCGATGCCCGACGGGACACATCCAGAGCCGGGTGGCTGGAACCGGTTCTCGATCGAGGTGGAGGACCTGCCAAGTGCTGTGGCCGGGTTACGCGCGGCCGGCACGCGATTCCGCAACGACATCGTCAACGGGGTGGGGGGCAAGCAGATCCTCGTCGAGGATCCGTCTGGAAACCCGGTCGAGTTGTTCGGACCCGCTCCGACTGAGGCTCGCCTCGATGACCTGGCTAACGCCCCCTCCCACGCGAAGGCGTACCTCGTGCGACCCATCGGATGGGTCGAATCCCGCCTGGTCTACCCCAAGGATGCACCCAATCAGGGCCAGCAAGGCGCCCCAGACGCCTGGCTTGTGATCAACCCGGAGGTGCGCGAGGGTATCCGCGATCTTCAGGTCGGCTCGGACATTCTGGTGCTGACTTGGCTGCACCAGTCGCGGCGCGATGAGCTGGCCACCCGCCCCGGTGACAATCCGACAGGCCCCGAGCCGGGTGTCTTCAGTACCCGATCGCCTGCTCGGCCCAACCCGGTCGGACTGCACCGCGGCACCATCATCGCCGTCGAAGATGGGCGCCTGCGGGTCCGTCCGCTCGAAGCGATCAACGAGACCCCGGTGATCGACATCAAGCCCGTCCTGCCAGCCGACGGACGGTAAGCGCGTCGCTCCATGTCCCTCGAACAGCGGCGCCGAGGCGTTGCAGGTGATGGGTCGATGCCCGCCGGTGGTGACAGCATCGATGGCACCGGTCTGCCGGCAGTTGAATCGCTTCCAACCTGGACCGCTCATCCCCGACAATCGAGAGACCGGCGCAAGGAGCAGCGAGTGACCGAACCAGAGCATAGGGCGGGAGAACCCGGTGTTGCCCGAGTCCTGGACCAGATGCAGGAGCGTCTCGACGCCCTGCCCGTCGGCCGGTCGGGTCGGCGGCTGTTCCTGAGCACCTATCAGCGGACCACCGCCGCAGTGGGCGAGGCGCTCGAACAGGCACGCTTCGAAGATCCCGGCTGGGTCGAACGGTGGGACGTGGTGTTTGCCAACATCTATCTCGACGCGCACGACACCTACGGCGCCAGTGACCGGCTGTCCAGACCTTGGCGGCTGGCGTTCGAGGCGCCAGCCGAGCTACCGGATCTGCGACACGTACTGCTGGGCATCAACGCGCACATCAACTACGACCTTCCACAGGCGCTGCTCAGGGTGATCAACGCGGAGGACTTCTTGGATCCCGTCCTCATGGCCCGCCGCCGACGCGACCACGAGCGGATCGACGCCGTCCTGGCAAAACGCGTGGCGGCCGAGGACGACGAGCTGCAGCCGGAGTCCCTCACCGACCGGCTGCTCACGCCGCTGAATCGGCTCGGCACGAAGCGTTTCCTCAAGGAGGCGCGCCGCAAGGTGTGGCACAACACTTACGAACTGCACGTGGCACGCCTGGCCGGCACCGATGCGTACCGAGAGAGGCTGTCAGAGCTCGGACTGCTCAGCGCCGCGAAGATCGCCGACCTCTTGGAGCCGGGTCAGGTGCTCCTTCGACTCGCTGTTGCCGGCTTCGGCGTCCAGCTACCGCCACCGGCAACCGAGGAACGGTAACGACTCGGGCCACCGCCCTGCTTGCCCGCGGGCGGACACCCGTCGCGGCTGCCGCCTTGACGTTGGGAGTCTGCACGTCCTGCGCGGCTGGCATTCACCCGCTAAAGGAGCCGTGCCGCACGGAAACGGCGACATCGCGACGGTCGCGTCCCTGGCTCTGGACCAGTGGTCCGATGGCTCTCGTCGAGCACGCTGGCCGAGACTAGCGTCCGGGTGACGTCGCACCACTCTGCTTGTTCTGGAAGGGTGCCTGATGGCTGTAGCTGTAGTGATGGACTTCACGGGTGGCACGGTCGAGCAGTACGACGAGACCATCGACAAGATGGGATTCGAACCTGGAGGCCGCGGCGCCGCGGGGGTGGTCTCTTCCACTGGGTAACTCAGACACCGGACGGCATCAGGGTGACTGATGTTGGGAGACCCGCGAACAGTATGAAGTGTTCGCGCAGAACCAGATCGGACCGATTTCGGCAGAAGCAGGGGTGCCCGCGCCGCCGGAGGTGACGTTCTACGACGTGCACAACTACCTCACGAGCGGTTCGTAAAGCATCAGGGCGATCGCAGCAGCCTCATCTGTCACCAGGCTGAGCGACCGCGTCGAGCTGGCCATGCTCGAAGGAGGGTGCCATTGCCGTATGCGGTTGCCCGCAGCTACAGGGGCTGGATGAGCTTGTCGACGAGTTGGTACAGCGGGCCCGGCGGATACATTCAGGCGAACCTGTCCGGTGTGTCGGCGGGTTGCGTCGTCGGCTCGCGGGCCGGCTTGGTCTGCTAGGAATGGGACGTGTCCGGTACCGATTCCGACCCAAGAATTAACCAGATTCGCCGCGGGGGCAGGGTCGTTGCCGCGCCACTTGTCGCCATCGCCGTGGGTCCAGGTGCCGCGTGGCGCGCCGGTCTATCGCAGGTCATGGTGGCCGCGGCAGCCATCGCCGTCGCGTCAGTCGCCGGACGATCACCGGGTCACCTGCTTGTTGCCGCCTCCCTCGCGGGAACCGTGGTCTGGGTCGCGTATGCGGCCGCCCCAGACCATGCGGCGCTCAATTGGCCAAGACGGTGGTCGTGGGGATCCGGGATACTCGTCGTCGTCGCGGCTGGCCCCTGGCTGGTGTACGCAGGTGCGTCGGCTGCCCACGGCACTGCCGGCGAAACCACGTACAACCTGGGCCACTGGCCGATCCAGGCGGCCCTCGGCGTCGCCATCATCGGCGTGGCGGCACTCGCCGCGACCTTGCCATCCGGTTGGGTCGTCCCGGCCTGGTGCGCCGGCACCTGCGCCGTCTGGCTCGGCGTCGTGGCCGTCACCTACCCCTGACCTGCAAGCCAGCCTCGGACGCAGCTGGGGTGCGGCCGCAGCAGGCTGGGCATAGCGTTCGTTGCCGCTACCCATGTGAGCGCTCACCGGACCGCCTCTCCGACCGCCCCCTAGGCGCCCAACACCTGGTCAGCCGGCGCGGGCTTCGCCGCTAATCTTCCAGCCACATGGTGTTGAACCGGGGGCTGGCGTGGATGTGTACGGCCTCGTATCCTTCAGCGCCGGTGGAGAACTTGTGCGGCGTGTTTGCGGGGACCACCAGGATCTGGCCGGCATGGCCCTGTAGCTGTTCGGATCCGATAGTGAAGGTCGCCCATCCCCGCCGGATGATGAAGGTCTCGGCGTATGGATGCTGATGAAGCCGCGGTCCGACACCACCGTGCGTCGAGGACTCAAGAATAATCGAGATTCCCGCGCCACCTGGTAGTTCGTCGTAGTTATCGGTCCAGACCTCTCCATCGCCTCGGCCGTCCGCGCGATCAATCGCGAAAGCGTCCATCGACCGAAATTAACAGGTTCGGAGCACCTCGCCGAGCACTCTCGCGCTCCACACCAGGCCGGCGTCTGCTCTCCGGATGCCGTGGCTGACGGAGTGGTCAGAGTTGGCTCGTTCAGCGTCTGCCTTGGCCGAGCTGCCGCCCACCTCACCTGGCTGTCGAGTTAGGCCGACATGCTGAACGGCGGATACCGGTCAGTGACCAGGACCAACGCGTACGCGGTGACCCGGTTGTGCCACCGGATGACGCCCTGCACGAAGTTGAACATTCCTGGCGGGTACCTGCCAGTGAACACGATGGCGAACCAGGCGACGACGACGACCACGAATGCCGCGATGTCCAGGAAGAACAGCAGGATGAAGTGCGGGATGGCCAGCAGCCACTTCACGAGCGGCAGCCACCGGTTCAGATCACGCTTCGCATCGGGATAGGGGTAGTCGAGATGCACGGACTGGTGCTCGTCGGTGGACGGATACCGGTCGTCCATCAGGGCCAGGTAGGCGCAGACACGGTTTGCGAACCGCTGCAGCTCGAGGTTCCAGTCATGACCTGCCCCACCTTTTGGGTTCCATAGCCGCTGACTAACTGACTGCGGTGATGGTGGTGTTCTCGGAGAGTAGTTCGAACTCGATGGGGGTGCGGTAGCCGAGCGCTGAGTGGCGTCGACGGCGGTTGTGGAAGATTTC
>JBBRYB010000072.1:0-12810 GCA_038238115.1 Propionibacteriales bacterium
GCAGACGGGCAGGGTCAATACTGGTCATGACGGTCATCGCAGTGTCCTTCTTCGAGTCGGTTGTGAGAGATCACTCGAAGGATCACCCGGTGGCCGTCGCTGCATCTACAGCGACACGCTCACCAAGATCCGTACACCACTTTGCTGGACTCAACTCTGCGGCAAGCGCCCGACGGCATGACCTCACCCGGACTGACACGCGGGCTCCGGCGGCGGTCGCTGTGCAGTTCGGCCATGACGGAAACCCGTCCCAGCTGACCTCACGCGCCGTGGTCCATGACTACCCCCAGTAGGCGTGAGTAGCCGGGTGCTGCCTAAGGCCGATAGCATCGCCGTATGACGATGACGACGTTCGTGGCGGCTGGAACGGCGGAGCCCACTGAACGTGGAGCGCTCACGGCGGCCGCGTGCATGTTCCGCAGCCTGGGGGACCCGACCCGCCTGGCGATCGTCCAGCACCTCGCGCTGGGGGAGCACCGGGTCGTCGATCTGACGGCGCATCTGGGGCTGGCGCAGTCAACGGTGTCGGCGCACCTGGCGTGCTTGAAGGACTGCGGCCTGGTCGAGTCCCGCCCGGTGGGCCGGGCCTCGGTCTTCTCGCTTGCCCGTCCAGAACTGCTGGCGCTGTTGGCTGCGGCGGAGACCCTGTTGGCGGCTACCGGTGACGCGGTCGTGTTGTGTCCGGTGTACGGCGAGGAGACTTCGTCGTGAGCACGTCCCAAGTTCAAAGCCCTCCTTCAGTGGATCGCCGCCGCAGCCTGCGCCGGCGGGCCCAACAGTTGGCCGGCGCCAGCGTCGCCTACAACCTGGTCGAAGCTGCTGTCGCGATCACCGCCGGCGCCATCGCAGGGTCGGTTGCACTGGTCGGGTTCGGGCTCGACTCCATCGTCGAGGTCTCCAGCGGCCTGGTCATCTTGTGGCAGTTCAGGCACCCGATGCCCGAATCGCGGGAGCGCCGGGCGCTCCGGCTGATCGCCCTCTCGTTCTTCGCTCTGGCCGCCTACGTCACCTTCGAGTCCGTGCGGACTCTGCTCGGATCAGGTGAGGCGCGCCCCTCAAACCTCGGCATCGCAATCGCCAGTGCATCGCTCCTCATCATGCCGGCCCTGTCGTGGGCACAACGCCGTACGGGCCGCGAGCTCGGCTCGGGAAGCGTCGTCGCGGACTCGAAGCAGACCTTGCTGTGCACCTACCTGTCGGCCGTGCTTCTCGGCGGCCTGGTACTCAACGCCACACTCGGCTGGCACTGGGCAGACCCGATCGCTGCGCTGGTCATCGCCGCGGTCGCAGTCAAGGAAGGCATCGACGCCTGGAAAGGCGACAACTGCTGCCCGCCGCTGCCGAGTAGCCAACTCGTGGACGCAGGGACCTCTACCGAAGCCGGATGCGCCGACGCCTGCTGCCAGACCGACCTTGCCGGGCCAATGCTCGGCTTGGAGAGCAAATGACCCACCCGGAGACGCAACCAGCCGCCGAGGCTGTTTGCGATGGCGGCGTCGGTCACGGCGAACCGCTGTCGGGTGAGTCATCGGCTGAACACGACCCCGGTGGCACCGGACACGGCGGTCACGCTCACGCGATGAGCCCGAACGGGGATCGACGCTACCTGTGGGCTGCGCTGCTTCTGATGGCCGCGTTCATGCTCGGAGAAGTGGTCGTCGCGTTCGTGTCCGGTTCCCTCGCGCTGCTGTCCGATGCCGGGCACATGCTCTCCGACGTCGGCGCGATCGGCGCCTCGCTGTGGGCCATCAGCCTCGCCGCCCGGCCCGCGACAGGTGCATGGACGTTCGGCTGGAAACGCGCTGAGATCCTCTCCGCAGCTGGCAACGGCATCACCCTGCTCGTCGTGTCCGGGATCGTCGGGTACGAGGCCATCCGAGACTCTTCGACCCACCGTCGGTCGACGGCGGCCCGGTCCTGGTGGTCGCCTTGGTCGGGGTGGCAGTCAACATCCTCGCTGCCTGAATCCTGGCGAAGGCCAACCGATGCAGCCTGAACGTCGAAGGCGCCCACCAGCACATCCTCACCGACCTGTACGGGTTCATCGGCACCGTCATCGCGGGCATCATCATCCTGACCACTGGGTTCACCCGCGCCGACTCCATCGCCTCGCTCGTCGTAGTCGGCTTGATGCTCCATGCGGCCTGGGGACTACTCCGCGACAGCGGCGTGTGCTCCTGGCCGTCGGATGCGAACTTCCACGTCCACCGGAATCTCACCAACGGCTCGTTCACCTCAACCAGCTCGACCCAGCGGCACGAAACGGGTTTCTACATGGTTGACTCGCCCGACCCGCAGTGTTGGCTTGATCCGCGCGTGAAGGTGCGCCCGTCGTCGACGCACGGCCTCGGCCTGTTCGCTGACACTGCGTTGGCTCAAGGTGACGTCGTGTCGCGGCTGGGCGGCACGCTCGCGGACACCGCCGAAATCCAGCATCAGATCGCGCTCGCCGCGCGTGGTGCGCGCGGATACGTCGACACCATCACCGTTGGTGGCGACCTTCACCTGCTCATGCCCGAGGGGAAGCCGAACGGGCGGGGCAACCACAGCTGCGACCCGAACACCTGGTGGTCCGGCCACTACACCCTCGTCGCACGGTGGCCGATCCTGGTCGGCGAAGAGCTGACGAACGACTACGCCACCAGCACGGACACCGACGACTTCGTCATGGCCTGCCGCTGCCGAACAGCCCTGTGCCGCATGACGGTCACCGGCAGCGACTGGCAACGCCGCGACCTCCAGAATCGGTATAGCTCCCACTGGATTCCCTCGATCCTGAGTCGAATCCAACTCGCCGCACCGCAGAGCTGACCGCTCAGCGATCCCCTTGACACGATCGCTGGCGGCCCAATCGCCTCGTCCGACGACTGCATTCCGGACAGACGTGCTGGGTCGCCAGTGGAGACCAGGAAGCAACCGCCATGTCGGCAGGGACAGGAGCCGCTGCCCGCGCTACGGTTGCAGATATGAAGCGTCTTCTCCTGGGTGTCACGTCAATCTATCTGCTCTTTGCCGTGATCGGACGCTTCGTGGAGGGCATGGGCGCCGCCAGGTGCGAATGCCGACCGGACTGCTGGTGCAAGAAGCCAGCCCTGAGCACCTTCCGCTGGGTGTTCCCGGCCGGTCACCGCCTTGGCGCTGACTGCTCGTAGCTACCGCCACTCGACTTGCGCCGAGGCGCCGCTTTCCCGCAGGCGGGGATCCGCTACTGCGACAGTCAAGCGCCCGACCGTCTCGATGGCGGGGAGGGCCGCTGGGATACCTGTGTAAGCCGTCGGTTACCCCAGGTGCGGCCAGGCGTCGTCCCCGAGCTCGGTACGTCGGATGTCGACCATCAAGGCGATGCAGTCGTCGCAGGCGAAAATGTCCGGCGTCTCGCCGGCGACGCCGTCTCGTTTGGAGAGGCCGCAGAACGTGCAGCTGAACCCGCTCCCATCGGGTGCGAGGCCGCTGGACTGGACGTTGGGCATGGCATGCAGGATATCGACGGAGGGCCGTGCGGTCGTCCCGCATGAGGAATGGCCGACCGGGACGGCATATGGAGTCGTCGAGTCAGGCGGCGGCGAGGGCAGCGTCGTCGGTGCGGGAGTCTTCGTTTGTCCATGCACTGTCTGGCGGGTTGTCCAGGTGCCAACGCACGGACTCAGCGACGGGTAGAGCCGGGTCGGCAGGTGACCAGGCCAGGAGCTGCTCGGCCGGTTGCACGGAGGCGAGGATGTGCTGCGGCGGAGCTCCGGTCAGTGCCAAGTCCGCAGGTAGTGCCCCGTCGGGGATATGTACCAGTTCCAGGTCGGCGTCGGCGGCGCGCACGATTCAGGCGAGCCACTCGACGATGGACGCGGTTTGTGGTTCGCCGAGGTTGATGGCCAGCCCCGTCGGCGGCCCGGGTGTCCAGCGCCGCGAGTGACGCCGGTCGCGACGTCGTCGACGTGGGCGCGGGTCACAGCAGGTTGCCCGCGCCGATGGGCATCCGCTGCCGTCCTCCGCGGATCCGGCGGAGCACGAGGTCTTCTCGCCGCTGCTGGTCGTGCGGGCCGTAGACCATGGGCAGTCGCAGGACGACGGCGCCGCGGGCGAGCCAGCGTTCCTCGACGTCGAGCTTCTCGTAGTCGTCCGGGACGCCTTCGAGCCCGGAACCGCGGTAGGGGTAGCGGTCGCGACGTGGTTCGGAGTCCGCGGTGAGGGGCACCGGCGACTCGAAGCGGTTGGTGCGCAGCCCGGTGTATGCCTGGTACACATCCTGGCTGGACAAGACCACCGTAGGCACCTCGAGCAACACCGGCTGGACGGCGGTGACATCGCCAGCGGTCATGTCCTTTACCTGACGGTGAAGAGCGAGCCGCTTCGAGGCGATAGGCCGGACCAGACTCGGCCGTAGGTGGACGCTCACCCCGGTTGACGGGTTAGAGAAGATCCCGACCTGCATGGCGTCCTTGGGTGGCAGTGACCCTAACGTCAGCGTGATCTCAAATGGCTCTGTTGCGCGTTGGGTGATCCGGCCGGCTTCAGACTGTCCCATCCCCTCGTCTTCGGCCTCGGCGTTTGCTGGTTTCCGGTTTCCTCGGGAGGTGATCGCGATGGCGGTGCAGTGGTACCTGCGGTAAGGCTTGTCCTACCGCGACGTCGAGGAGATGCTGGCAGAGCGGTCGTCGATAAGGTCACGGTCTACCGGTGGGTCCAGCGGTTCACGCCGTAGTTCGTTGAGGCGGCGCGGACGTGCCGCCATGTGCTGGGTGATCGCTGGTTCGTCGATGTGACGTACGTCAAGGTCAATGACCGGTGGACCTCCCTGTATCGGGCGGTCGATCAGTTCGGGCAGTTCATCGACGTGTGGCTGACCTGTCCTGCGCCGCTGGCACCTTCTCGAATGAATGAGGAGCGACGTCTGACGTTCCCGGAGACGAGGGGTACTTGCATGTCCGCAGAAGATCGGTCCGCACGGTGGCCAGAGCCGGGCAAGGGCGACGTTGTCGCGTTGATCGCCGGGTTCGTGTCCGGGCAGTCTCTACAGGCGATCGCAACGCAGACGGGGCTAAGTGTGTCGACAGTGCAACGCCGTCGTCGCGATCCCTATGTGAGGCAGGCGATCGCGGCCGCGATGCTGGATCGGCGCCGGCAGGTGTTGGGTAGACTCGGTGAAATCCGGTATCAGGCGTTGGAGGAGCTTGCGGAACTGCTTCATGACCAGGACCCAATGGTCCGCCTGCGGGCGGTGACGGTCGTGCTCAGCCAATGCCTTCGATACGAACAGTCGGGTCTGGAAGATCCTGGCCTAGAACACAGTTCGGGTGCCGATCCCGGAGCCGAGCTTTTGCTCTCGGAGCAGATGTCCGACCGGGCGTGGGATATCGACCCGACTCAGGCGTCGATCCCACCGTCGGAGGGCGCCGATGCAGACGCGGAGTGACTTTGGCGGCGCCGCCCGCGCCGCTTTGGTGGCTGCGACTCTTCGGGATCCTGGAAGGGTCGCAGAAGCGGCAGTTATCAGTGGGACGGCGACGCTGGCCCAGTATGCCCGCGTGGCACAGCCGTGGTTGGTGACGGCCCGCAGACTGTATCTACCAGAAATGATGGCGGCCGAGGCGAGAGAAAGGGCGGGATTGCTTCCACGGTGGCCAGACGACTGGCAGAGCATCATGTTAAATCGTCTAGCCGCGTACCCACTCGGATGCCCCGTCCCCGACGATGTGGCACGCACTCTCGAGGAGGCCGTCGACAGAGCGCTGACGGTCCCGCCCCCTCCGGGATTGTTACCCGACCAGGCTCGCGCCCGCTCGGATTGTGCCTTCACTTTGCTGCTACTTGGCGACGAAACGGGGCATCGGCTGCGTCGTCGAGTCTGGTCCTACCAAACCGGTGCCTGGCGCCTCGCCAGAGACCTGGCCATGGCGTCCCAACAGACAGGGTTACCAGCCGAGGGGGCCGATGCCTTCATGGGTGTCCCCGTCGGTTACTTCCAAGAACGCATCGACGACGGCCAAGTCGAACTCTTGGACACTCGGGGTGGCCGGGGTGGCAATCGATCGAAGCGCCTGGTGTCTTACTTCGACATGGCAAGGTCTCTGAGACCGCCCGAAGGAGTGTGTGATAGCCAAATCTGGTCACATTAGGTCAGCAAAGCCAGGTCGGAGTGACGGTGTGCAAGAATCCCGATGCGCGCGTGCAGAGCCACACTTTTCACACCAGAAGTCCGCCCCGGCGTGCCTGGATGCATTTCCGTGAACACCCCACCACCTCCCACGGGGTGTTCACGGTTTTCGGCCGTGCATGCTCACGAAATTCGCGCCTTACGGGCTTCTCAGCTCGTTCGGGCGCGTTTTCGCGTGTGCTGACGCCTGGTCGGCCGGCGAGGGGTGGCCGTCATCGGCGTCTGTATCGCTGTGTCAGGTTGGGCGATAGCGCTTGGCGCTCGAGCGCGACCGTAGGGGCGTGCCTGGGCAGCCGTCAGCCGGTGGATGTCGCTTGGGTGGGGTGTCGGCTTCTACTGTTGGTGCGGTGGGCCGGTGTCCCAGTTGCTTGTGACCGCTTCGGCCGTGATCGGCAGTTGCGCGCCGGTGGTGAGCAGGGGCATGAGGTCGTCGTTTCCGAGGGTTCGCCTGGCCCAGGCTCGGAGGAGGCGGAGGTTGGTGGCGGCGGCGAAGACGGCGACCATGATGGAGGTTTTGCAGATGCCCATGACGCGGAAGGCGCCGCGGCCGAGTGCTTCGGTGTTGTCGTTCTTGAGGTTGCCGAACCAGCCCTCGACCCTGGAGCGACGGTTGAATGCTCTGATCCAGTTGGAGCTGCCCCAGTAGTGGCGTTGGCGTGCTTTGGCGTCGACGTCGCCGGGAACGGTGATGGTGCGTTGGGTGCAGCAGGTGGGGGCGATGTCGGGGTCCGGCGGGGTAAGGACTGTAGGGGTGGCGAAGGACAGGGCGAGGGAGCCGGGTTGGAGCGGGCAGCGGAGCTTGCCGGCGCGGGCGGGGCACTCGTAGCGCTCCTTGCCGTCGCGTTCGGGTCCGGCGACGCGGCGAAGTGCCCATTGCTCGCGACGCTCGATGTCGGCGGTGAAGGTGTCGAGGGCGGGGGTGGGCACGAGGCGATCGGGTCGGTGAATGGTGTCGAAGGCGGCGGGCATGGCGGGGCAGTGCGGTGTGCCGGCGACGATGCGGGCGCCGGCGTGGGTGCCGCGGGGGCCGTACTGGTTGGCGTGGAGGTCGGCGACGGGGTCGATGCCGAGGGCGTGCAGGCCGGGTGCCCAGTCGTTTTTGTAGGTGTAGCCGCGGTCGGCGACGACCTCGCGGATCCGGTGGCCGGTGTGGATCATCCGGGTCAGGGTGTCGAGGACGGGCCGGGTGGGGCTGGTGGAGGCGGGGACCACGGAGATCCGCTCGGCCAGACAAGGCGTGTCGGACCCGTCGGCACCGGTGCGGCCAATGCGAACGACGGCGTGAAGTTCGTAGCCGAAGTAGGACTCGGTGCGGCCGGACTTGTGGGTCTTGACGCCCCAGGCGGCGTCGGGGTCGGGGGAGCGGTCCTCCCGTTTCCGCCCTTTGGCCCACGACCAGGTGCCGGTCCCGTCGACGGCGTAGCCCCCGGTGTGCGTAGTATCCGCAGGCATGGTCGCGGCCAGCATCAGGTCGAGGACCTCCTTCAGGGACGCCGCCCGCTCCACGAGCTCGTCGCGGCTCAATCCGCGCGCCGTGGCGGGCGACGGGTCGAGCTTGGCCTGAATCGCCGAGAGCAGACGGCGGACCTGGTGCAAGGTGACCACTGCGCCGGTCCGGCCGTCGATGACGCCGAGGTCACGCTGCGCGGACGGGGCGAGGCCGTCGGTTAGCAGTGCGTACACGTCGGTCAGGCAGGCGGTCTTAGCTGTGTCGACCGCGAGCTTCATCCCGACGAACAGGGTCCGCACTGTCAGTTGCCGGGGCCGTCCTCGACGAGTCGGCCGCAGAATGTCCTCGATCAGCGGCGCGATGCCGCTGCGGTCGACCCAGGCGACCGCCTCGCGCAGATCGCGCGGGCGCACCAAAGCTAGCCCGCCGTCCGCAACAGTCGGGACGCCTCCGCAGTGGAGTAGCCGGGCGCGAACTCGAGGAGGTCCTCCAGCGGCCGCACCGTCTTCAACCCGGCCGCCTGCATGATCAGTGGAAGCGGGGTGTTAGCCACCAGATGCGACGTCAGCCACGTCGACCGGAGCCGGCCGACCACCAGTGGTGGTATCGACTTGTCCAGCAGCAGCCTGCCCAGCGTCACACTTGTGATGTTGTGACGCCCCAGGACCGAACCGCCGACCAACAGGTCCTCGCCCGCCGCGGTGGCCAGGTCAGTTAACCGGCCCTCGTAGCGAGACAGGCAGACAACCTGCCGCGCGCGCCGCCCACCAACCTTCACCTGGACGCCGTCATCGCTGGTCCGGACGTCGACCCACGGACCCACCCGAGGTCGGAGCAGTCGAGCCCGCAACCCAGCCCGAGCGACAATACGGCCATCAGCGAGGTGCGCCGCCCATCAGTCGGCTGCGCGTCCGCCAGCCGGAAGTACGAGGCGACCTCGTGCGCCGCATAAGGGACACGCACACGCCGGTAGGCGATCGGCTCCGGTGATGGGGCCACGGAAAGTATCGGATGCGCGTGCCGTGCAATACGCCGGAGGATGGAGCGACGCGTCGCCCGCGTGCTCTCCTTCGCCTCCGGCATGCCGATCTCGATGTACCGCTCAATGACCTCGAGCCGAAAGAGCTCACTGACGGTGACGGCTCCGACTTCCCGATTGGTCCAGGCCGCGAAGGCGGCTGCGTGGGTGCGGTATCTCTGCCGCGTTGACTCAGAGGCAGTTGCGGCATGCACCGCCGCACTCACTGCCCGGGCGACCTGGGCCCATCTGGCCGGGTCGACGTGTGTAGGCACGTAGGCCGCGTCGGGTGCAGCAAAGCCGCCAGTGGAATGGGGGGAATCCAGCTCGTTCCTTGTCTACAACTGTAGCCAATGAACGAGCGCGAATCAAATCGCCCCTTAGCGCGTTGAGTGCAAAATGAGGTACGTGACTCATAGAGTCGACGCTATGGGTCGCCAGGTGGATCTGGATGACCTCGTGGACGCACACGAGGTTGCAGAGTTGCTTGGGGTCTCGCACGCCAACTCGGTGTACCTGTATCAGCGACGGTACGCAGACATGCCGCGTCCTGTCCTAGAGCACGGACCTCGTCGAGCCAAACTTTGGTTGCGGTCTGAAGTTCAGGATTGGATCCAACGTCATTGAGCGGCTCGGGCAACGTCCAGGGCTTGTCCAGCGGCCACACCAATAAGCATTTCCCCCGGGTCCGCTGCAGCGATGGTGGCCGCGCCTGCTCGCTGGCTTTCTCGTACCTCAGCTCTCGCCGGTCCACTCGGCCACCGACTTGGTGAGGTACTTCGTTAGATACCCCACCCGGCGGTCAGCCTCGCTCGAGGTGGCCATGATGCCCTGCAGGTCCAGCTGGGCGCCCAACCGCACCACATGCGCCGGACGCGCCGCGGGATCGTGCTCGAGCTGGTCGTCGAGGCGGTCCAGCGCATCCACCCACGTCGGCAACGGCTCCCCCGTGCCGGGGTCGACATACCCGTGCTCGTCTCCGGCCCACTCCGGCAACTTGTCGGTGAACACCGACTCGTCGAACGACGGCCACCAGACCTGGTGGTACGTCGCGGCCACCACCTGGCGGAAAATCTGCCGCGGATCGCACCTCGGATCGCGGCATGCAGATGCGGCGCGAGTCGGCGCTGCGGCTCTACGGCGGCGAAGTACTGGACCCGGTAGCCGGTGGCCCGGCGAAGGTTCTGCCACAGCCGGTCGACGAGCTTCGGAAAGTGCATCGCGTCCAACGCCGCCCGCCGATAGTCGTAGCGATTCGCATCCACCGGGGTCCCGTCCGGGCGCACCCGTCCGTACGACGGCCGCGCAAACGTGGCGAACATGCTCGGCCGGAATCGACGGCCGTCCGGAGCCTCGAACACCTTACCGATCGTCCTCGAATCCACCGACATCCGAGGTAGATCCGGTGCCTCCTGACGCCGCCTGGTCGACCGCACCCGCCGCGACGTATCACCCAGGTCGCCACCGTGGTCGAACTCGACATCGTCACCGCTCTCACCCCTCGGCGCAGTTCGCCGCTTCGGGCTCGGGGTCGAGGTGCCAGCCTTCGCGGCATTGCTGCATCCGGAGCCGCCGATTGCGGTTGGCACACGGTGGGCAGACGACTTCCCGGGTGGACCCACACCGGAGCGGCAACCAGCTTCGTTTGACCGCTCACCGCGTCCATGACCCGATGCGGCACTGTTGCGTTCAGCCATCGGGCCGGGCGAGAGACTGGTGTCATGACATTCTCGTCGGCCTCCGCGTTCGCTGGTTTCCGGTTCCCTCGTGAGGTGATCTCGGTGGCGGTGCGGTGGTACCTGCGGTACAGCGTGTCCTACCGCGATGTCGAGGAGCTGCTCGCCGAGCGCGGTGTCACGGTCGATCACGTCACGATCTACCGGTGGGTGCAACGGTTCACACCCGAGTTCGTCGAAGCCGCACGTACCCGTCGTCAGGTGCCTGGTGATGGATGGTTCGTCGACGAGACCTACGTCAAGGTCAACGGCCGGTGGACCTACCTGTACCGGGCGGTCGACCAGTACGGGCAGGTCATCGACGTGTGGCTGTCCCCCAGACGAGATCTGACCGCCGCGCGGACCTTCTTCAACCGAGCCCTTGCCACCGGCGTGGTGCCCGTGGAGGTGACCACGGATCGGGCACCTGCCTACCCGAGAGTCCTCGACGAGCTCATCCCGGCCGCCCTGCACAACACGGAGCAGTACGCCAACAACAGGGTCGAGGCAGACCATGGTCGGCTCAAAGCCCGGCTTCGACCGATGCGTGGCCTCAAGACGATCCGATCCGCAAGGATCCTTGCTACCGGGCACGCGTTCATCCAGAACATCAAACGCGGCCACTACGACATCGCCACCGAAGCACCCGTCCATCACCGGCTTCCGGCGGCGATCGATGAGATGGCGCTCGCGATCTGATTCCCCGCGGCGGGCGAGCGTTCAGCCATGCCACACGATCGCCCAATGCAACAGAGCCCCCCAGAGTCACCGTGCTTGCGCCGATCGGGCGCTCGGTCAATCGCGGTGAAATGACGCGAGTCAGCAACGAGCGCCCAATAGAACCGACGCCAGGGAACTACGACGGCATTCAGGTTCGCACACAACCCACAAGACGACGCTGCTCAACTGCTTGGCCGCCGCCATCCCGTGCCGTGATCACGGCCGTGACCCCTGTCATCTCCGTCGAGGAGGTCTTCGAACTGCCGCTAGCGTCTTCTCCCTAGCGCCCGGTCACGAGATTGGATCGGGCGGAGGCACGGCTACCACCGACCGCGTTGAACGCGGTCACGGTGAATCGGTATTTCCCCATGACCGGCAGGGTCATGTTGAAGCTCCGACTTGAGGGGCTCAGTAGCTTGGAGGTGGACTTGGAAGCGATCGTTCCGTTGGAGCGGTAGCGGTACGCCGTCACCCGATACCCAGTGACCCTGGTCCCGCCGTTGCTCGTCTCGGGCCGCCATACGGCGATAGCCGTGACCCTGCCTCCCCCGGCACCCGACCTCGCGGCTCCTATCCGTGGGCGGTCCGGGACGCCGGCGGGGGTGACCATGTTCGATGCCGCGGAGGGCGGGGAGTCGCCGACGGTGTTGGTGGCGGTCACGGTGAAGGTGTAGGCGGTGCCGTTGGTCAGGCCGCCGATCGTTGTGGTGGTCTGGTCGCCGGGGACGGTCTTGGTGATGCCGCCGGGGGAGCTGGTGATCGTGTAGCCGGTGACCGGGGAGCCGTTGCCCGAGGCCGGGGTCCAGGACACGGCCGCGGACTGGTCGCCACGGACCGCGCTCGGCGCCGCGGGGCGGTCCGGTACGCCGGCGGCGGTGTCGTTGACGACGGTGAGCGACGGCCAGCCGCCGACGGCAGTCGGGGAGGCCACCCGGTTTCCCACGAGGTCATCGAAGATGCCGAGTTCCTGGCAGTCCATGTGCCTGCGGCGGCTCCCTTGGGGAGGGTGAGGGTGACGCGCCGGATGCCGTCCTGCCGCGTGCCGGACACCAGCGTCATGAAGGTGCCGTCCTCCTCCTGGGTGGTGGTGGCGCTGTCCAGGCCGAACAGGGGCCGATTGACGCCGGAGAGGTCGTCGGTGAGATGAGCCTCGAGCACCACGGTCTGACTGGAGAAGCTCACGTCCACCGCCGGTGAGGACAGCGTGACGCTCTGAACGACCGGGGCAGTGACGTCACTTGCACCCAGCGCTGGAGCGGACGCATCGGCGTCCGCCGCCGCAGCCCATGTAGACATGGGGCAGAGTGCGCCCAGCACAGTCAACATCGAGGCAAGGACACGGCCGAATATGACGTGGATAGACAAGGTTCTCCTGAGATTCTGAAGAGTTAGGCGCGCACAGGTCCAGTGGCAAGTAGCAACCCGCGTCTGATGTGCGGCTTGCTAGATTCCAGATTACGGCAATATTCCGATTTGCTCACTTTACGGTGAATTGTGTGCCCACGCCGCTGGCGGCGATCGACTGGTGCGCAGCTGCGCACCAGTCGCCGCGCCTTCGCTGGCAGAACGGCTCTAATGGCTTTTGCCGGGGCTGTTTGGCAGGCTCGGTTCTGGTGGTGGCTGGCGGGTCAGCACTCAACGGCACTGATCCTCGGTGGAGGTCTTGCAACAGACCGTGCGCCCGCTGGTCGCGAGGAGGCGTAACCGCTGCTGGGATGTCGTGCCCCGGATGCTGTTGTCGGTGAGCACTTGACCATTA
>JBBRYB010000073.1:0-12760 GCA_038238115.1 Propionibacteriales bacterium
ACTTCATCCCCACCTTCGGACGCCGGCCGATGGGCAAGACCCTCCCCTCCGAGATGCAACGCTGGGTCACCACCGCCACCGAGAACGGGCTCTCACCAGCGTCGGTGCGCAAGTACCACGATGCTGCAGTCGGTCTTCGAAGGCGCCCAGCGCGACCAGGTCGTCACCTTCAACCCCTGCGCCCACACCGGCCTGCGGTGGGGTGAGTTCATCGCCCTCAAACCCCGCCATCTCGACCTCATCAAGCGCACGCTGACGGTCGAAGAGACAGTCGTGGAGGTCTCGATCAAGAACTCCCCGACCGGCGCCCGGATGCTCACCAAGCCCTACCCCAAAGACAACGAAGCCCGCACCATGGCACTGCTGCCCGACCTGGTCAGCCAGCTCGAAGACGCGATCACCACCCGGCGCGTCGGTCCCGACGACCTATTGTTTGCGACCCGCGAGGGCACACCGATCTCGCGGAACACGTTCCGCACCCGCGTCTGGCTGCCCGCCATCAAAGCCTCCGGTATCGCCTTCGACGTCCGCGTCCACGACCTCCGCCACGCCCACGCCTCCTGGCTCCTCGCCGGCGGCTCCGACCTGAAGTCCGTGATGGACCGGATGGGCCACGCCCAGATCACCACCACCCAGAAATACCTCCACACCCTCCCCGACGCCGACCAGAAGAACCTCGACGCCCTCAACCGCATCCGCGGACAGAACTCCCGAGACTCCAGCCGCGCCCATCCGGGAGCAGCGGACGAGACGGGTCAGGCGGACTGAGACAGCACCCCGGCAATCTCGACCTGCACCCACACCCGGTTGCCGTCGCGAGTAACCACCCGACCGTTCAGAGTCTCGGCGTCCTCGTCGATCACGGTCAGGCGGTCACCCGGCTGGGGATCGAAGGTGGGGTCCGCCGCGCGAGGCCCCTGGGAGATCCAGCACTCCACCACACAGTCCGGCCCGACATCGTTCGGGTCGAAAACCAAATCTGCGGGCGTGCTCACGAACACCATGCTAGACGCTGCGTCCGGTCCAGGTCGGGTTGTCGATCGGACCATGGAAGTGCGACCGCACCCGGGCGAACTGATCCGCGGTCGGCTCCGAGACCACCACAGACCAGTGCGGAAACCGCCCCGTCGGCAGCAACGCGAAGCCGGCGGCCACGAGCTCGGGCCCCGAGGCTTCGAGCACCTTCGGGCGCGTGATCAGGATCGGCTCGAGTCGGGCGAGCTCGGCGTAGTCGTGGTGCGGGATCTCGAAGACAGAGAACGCATGCAAGCCCATCGCGGCGTACGCACGCTCACACGCCTGCCCCAGCGCGTTGTCGCTCAAGGTGTTCGAGCCCATCCGCAACACCACGAGCGTCTCGGGCACCCCAGCATCACGAACGACAACTGACTTCGTCACCGGCGCTCCTTCACCAGTCCGACACCATCGACGCACAGATTCGCTACAACTGCCTAGCCTACGACTCCACACAATTGCCGCTCACCCCTGATCGCAAGAGCCGCTCGTGCAACGAAGGACAGGCACCGACGCTCAGTGAGCCGACACCCGGCGCCATGACGCGAGTCGGTCCGCTGGCCGAACCTGTGGCTGCGAATGTTGGGCTAGGCACCCCGGACAGCGAGATCCGGTGGACACACGCCGCCCCCGTCACACCACCACGCTCCCTGTCGGCGCGGCCCAGACGAGTGATCGCTCGCTCGGGCCAGGTGGAAGCATGCGTGACCTTGCACCTCCACAGCTCGTCATCATTGATCTGGCCGCGACGAGCCCGATCCACGTTCGTGGGGCTCTGTTGCGTCGGCCGATCGGGTGGCATGGTCGAGTGATCGCCCGCCGGGGTTCAGATGGCGAGCGTCAGTTCATCGAAGGCGGCATGCAGCCGACGATCGGGCGGCACTGCACAACACGGAGAAGTACGCCAACAACAGTGCCCGGGTGAAGAAGGCCCGCTGCGGTCAGATCTCGACTGTCAGACAGCCACACGTCGATGACCTGCCCGTACTGGTCGATCGCCTGGTACAGGTACGTCCACCGGCCGTTGACCTTGACGTAGGTCTCGTCGACGAACCATCGGTCGCCCGGCACGTGACGACGAGGCCGGGCCGCCTCGACGAACTGCGGCGGGAACCGCTGGACCCACCGATAGATCGTGACGTGATCGACCACCACGCCACGCTCTCCGAGCAGTTCCTCGACGTCCCGGAAAGACAGGCCGTACCTCAGGTACCACCGCACAGCGACCGAGATCACCTCACGAGGGAAGCGGAAACCAGCGAACGCAAGGGCCGATGGCGAGGTCCTGCGACCAGTCTCCTGCCCGGTCTGATCGAGCAACGCAACAGCGCCACTTCAAGTACCCCGTGGGCATTCTGATCGACGGCACCCTGACCAGCCAGAAATGGGCACACCTCGGGGTCACCGCGGTGACCTGGCTGGTCATCCCCTGGTCATCGGGCTCATAGGGTGCCACCCGAGATCAAAGCTGGGGCAGTCCTGTGGGGGTGATCGTGATCGTCGTCATTCCGTGGCGCTATGTGTTCACGCAGTACGCGATGACAACTGGTGAGCCTTGGCGCAGGTAGGGCTAGAGCCCGTGGGTCGGGGCCCCCGCCTCCATGCGTTCGGCTCTAGTGTCGGTTCGCGGCCGTATGCGGCGCGGGCGGGAGACTCATCCGTGAGGATGGCCAGAGTTGCACGTGCAGCCAGCCGCTCGCGGGACGTCCCAGGCGCCGGGCCGCTCGCGCCAACACGACCACGGTGACGAGTGGAAGCACGGCGCTAGGCACCATGTCCGGAGTCAACGCGACGTGCACACCCGCCAGTACCTGGGCGAGGACCCCGAGCCACAACGCAGCGAACAGCGTCGTGATCTTGACCAGGACGACGCCTCCGAGCACAACCGCCATCGGGTGCCGGCGGATGAGCATCACCCCGGTCACGATCACCACGGGCAAGGCGACGGTGAGGTCCAGGACGTAGACGGAATACGGCGTACCGCCAGGCCCGACGTGGCTCGGCGGCCGCCCGCCGAGCGCTGAAGGCCCCACGTCGCTGAGCCACAGGCCGATGAATGCGACCCCGATGATGACCAGGAACCATCCCAGTCCGCGGGTTCGGAAGCCTTCCACGGCCGGCTGGACCGCGGCGCTGTCCACCCTGATCAAGCCATCGAGGAGTGCGGCCGCGGATACCAGGACTACGAGTACGTAAACCAAGAAGAAGCGGTTCTCCTGCCAGCCGATCAGGTAGATCGCGTAGGAATAGGCGAGATAGAAGGGCAGGCCCAGCCGCAGGATGTGGGCAGCCAGCGAGCCACGGCGGCTGCGGAGACTGAGCCAGACCAGGAGCGGCAGGACGAGCACGGTGAGCGCGTCCTGGGCGCGCGAGACCAGAACCAGGTCCTGCCCATAGCCGCGGTAGGCCGTGGACGAGAACAGGCCGTACGCGACGGCTGGCAGGAGGATCACTGCAAGGAGCACCGACACCGCAAGAGACGACCATGCCGGCCGTTGCGCTGGGAGCGGGCCAGTCGCCTGGCGCGCGTCAACGAGATGGGACTGCTCAGCCACGGGTCTGCTCGGTCGCCCGGTCGGACACCTGGGCGCCCAGCTGCAGCCCCCATGTTTTCGCGCGTTCGAGCTCGCCGTGAACCAGCGGTCCCATGGTGCCCGTCACGTAGAAGCTCTCCTGTCCCGCGGGTGCGTATCCGAGGCGGCGCGCGATCCTGGCCGCCTTTGCCGCCGCCGACCCCGGCAGGCGGCGCACCTTGTCGACCCTCGTGTCGAAGGCCGCGAAGGACACCACTTGGGTAGCCCGCGGCAGGACGCCCAACCATTCGCGGAGTCCGATGGTCTCGCTGCCGCCAGTCGCGCCCTGGGCGATGGCGTCTTCGCGCGTGGACGGCCTGCTCAGCGAGAACGCGTGAGTCGGTTCACCGGCCACGATCAGGGCCACCCGTTCGCTGACCGTCGCCTTCGAGACCTCGTGCAACTCCACGTCCATGCGTCCGCTGAGCCCCTCGGCCACGGCGCGAGCGACCGCCTCGGTGTTCCCGAACTTCGACTCGTACACGACGAGCACCCTCATGAGTACCCCCTTTGAAGTGCGTACCTGGGATTGCCCCGGGTCTCACCACAAGGATTCAGCGTGCCGAGGGGAGACGGCTAGGGCCTGATGACCTCTCGCACCGGGACCAATGACTAGTTGTGGGGCGCAGCCGCGAGATCACCCACTGGAGGCTCGCCGACCATGGAACTTCCAGGGGGCCACCTACCTCAACGAGGAAGGGGTCTCCTACTCCGTCATCTGCGAGGGACCGTGGCAGGAGGTCGGGCCGTTCCGGACGTTCATGGGCTGCGGTCGCGCTCACGGCTCTGTGGATGACTCTGGTCTTCCCCCGCAAGGAGGGCACCGGTGGGCGCTGTTGCGTTGGGTCATCATCACGCATTGGCGTGCCTCTCAGCCGTCGGTGGTTCTTCCCAGGCTCCTGCTGACGCGTCAGCGGACATTCTGCGGACACCGCCAAGAGACACAGCAGAGGCCACTTCCGCATCTTTCGAAAGTTGCCCCTGACCTGCGGCTTTGTGAGTAGCGGGGGCAGGATTTGAACCTGCGACCTCTGGGTTAGAGTGCCGTATCACCCTCACATGTTGGCTCACATTCCGCTCGACCCAGGCCCGATGTGAGCGTAAAATCGCAGGTCAGACCCACATTCACTTTCCGTTGACCTTCGCTGCGGTTCGCTGGCATTCGGGGCAAGGTTTACGGACACTGTGCGGACATCAACATTTCAAGCCTTCCGGGAAGCACCATGGCGTGGATCAAGACCCGGGTCACCGATCAGTCTGAACCCACGACTCGGGCTGGCCGGTCGCAATCCGAGCCCGGCCGGCCCTCGTCGGTGGTTCAGAGGAGGGCGGCCTCGACGCCGGCACACACGTCCCTCTCCTCGTGCAGCCCGACGTACCGGACCAAGTCGCCGTCGGCGATCCATTCACGAGTGGCGGTGTCGATCAGGTAGGTGAAGACCACTGCGCTGGTGTCCATGAAGAAGACACCGTTCTCGCCCGACAGCCGCGTGGGACCGACGGCCTTGACGGTGACGGTCGTGGTGCCGTCACCGTTGTCGCGGTACCGCTGGTCCTGGTTGCGGTAGGTGGAGAACTGCGTGAAGGACTTCCCGGTCGCCGGATTGGTGTAGACGTTGGTCTCACGCACGTTGAGCGAGTGGTATTCGGCCCCATCAGCACCTCGACGCAGGAACTCGTTCGAGATCCAGTGGAACTGGACGTCCACGTCGATCCCGCACACCGTGAGCGAGTCGACGTACGAAACGACGTCGTGATTGTGCTGCATGGGCGGCTCCGCCGCGTCCGCCGGCTGGGTGAGCGCCCCGAGGGCGAGGATGCCGACCGTCAACGGGCCGGCGAAGTTGTGTGGTTTCATGATTCTTCCTATCTGCCTCGGTGCGGGTGGCTCGGTTGCACTCGCCTCGTGTAGAAGATGTTGACGAATTGCGATTGCAGGCCGTCAACATTGCTCTCACTTGTTGACGACCTCCGAAGGAGTCGCGTGCACTACAGGGTGCTGGGTCCGGTAGCAGCCGAGCGCAACGGCGTTCGCATCCCCCTGGGTGGGCCCCAGCAACGTCGGCTCCTCGGCGTCCTGCTGAGCCGACGCGCACAGGTGGTGCCGGTCAGCACCCTGGTCGAGGCGCTGTGGGCGGACGGGAGTGAGCCACGCAGCGCGGACCGCTCGATCCTGACCTACGTGTCGCGTCTCCGCGCGGCCCTCGGCGACGACCGGCTGGAGACCTTCCCCACCGGATACCGCCTGGCGGCAGAGTCACTGGACTCCACCGACTTCGAGGGTCGACTGGCCGCGGCCGAGACGTTGCCGCCCGACCGCGCGGTGACGGCGTATGACGAGGCGCTCGCGCTGTGGGATGGAGAGCCGTACGGCGAGTTCGCGCGCGAGTGGTGGGCGCTCCCGGAGGGTGCCCGGCTCGCCGAGCTGCGGACGGTGGCGCGTGAGTCCCGGGCGGCGTCGCTGCTCGCGCTGGGAAGGCCGGGCGTCGTCGCTGACCTGGAGCGCCTCGTGGCGGACGAACCACTCCGGGAGCGGCCGGTCAGCCTGCTCATCCAGGGGCTGAACGCAGCGGGAAGGGCCCCGGAGGCGCTCGCGGCCTTCACCGCCTTCCGCCGTCGGCTCGTCGAGGAGACCGGGCTCGACCCGAGCCGAGCAGTGACCGACCTAGTCGCCCAGATCGCGGCCGGCGATGTCGCCGCCATGGGTCCGGGACAGGCGTTGCGCGGCTACGTGCTGCACGAACAGATCGGTCGAGGCGAGTTCGGTCTGGTCTACCGGGCCACCCAGCCCGCTACGCAGCGACCGGTCGCGGTCAAGGTCATCCCGCCCGACGTCGCCGGGTCCGCCGACTACATCCACCGGTTCGAGACTGAAGCACGCACGATCGCCCACCTCGAGCATCCGCACGTGCTCCCGCTCTACGACTTCTGGCGCGAACCCGGCGGCGCCTACCTGATCTTCCGCTACCTGTCCGGCGGCACCGCGCGCGAGAACCTCGTCGCCGGAGGGCCGTGGTCGCTGCCTCGCGTGTCCCGCTTGGTCGAGGAGGTCGGCGGGGCGCTGCTCGCGGCCCACGCGGCCGGCATCGTGCACCGCGACGTGTGCCTGGCCAACATCTTGCTCGACGAGCATGGAGCGAGCTACCTGGCGGACTTCGGGATCGCGCTGGCCGGCGGCGTCGACGATCCTGTCAACGACCTCAGGGCGCTGGCGGAGTGTGTCCACGAGCTCGTGACGGGCAGCGCCAGGCGCCGGGGATCCCGCACCAGGCCCCGCGACACTGGGCTGACGCCGCTGCCCGGCGGGCCGCCCGGCCTCGATCGGGTCCTCAGACGCGCCCACGACGGCTCGTACCAATCCGTGGCCGAGTTCATCGTCTCTTGGCGGGCCGCCACCGGCAATCGCGACGGAGCCTTGAGCGACGTCTCGAGCGACGCGCACCGGACGATCGACTCGGCTCGGCGCAACGAGGCCCTGACCCTGGCCCGGGGCGCGGGCTCCAACCCCTACTGCGGCTTACGGGCCTTCGACGAGTCGGAGGCGCGTTCGTTTTTCGGCCGCGAGGCAGCGACGACCGACCTGCTGGCGAAGGTCGAACACCTGAGGTTGGTCACGATCGTCGGCTCGTCCGGGTCGGGCAAGAGCTCGCTGGCACGCGCAGGGGTCGTCCCCGCACTGCGCGCCCGAGGGACCGTCACCACCGTCATGACCCCTGGCCCACGACCATCGGCGTCACTCGAGGCGGCGCTGCTGGAGGTGGCCGGCTCTGCCGAGGGCGACCTGCTGGCGACGCTGTCCGTCCAAGGTCTGGTGCTCGTGGTCGACCAGCTCGAGGAGCTGTGGACGCGGTGTGACGAGGAGGGGCGCACGGCGTTCTTGGGTCGTCTTGGCGCTATGCTGGCGCGCGAGCCCGGCCCCGGCGGCCTCCACGTCCTGGTCACCGTGCGAGCCGACCTCTTCGACCGTCCGCTGAGCGAGCCGACCCTCTCGGCCCTCATCGGCCCGGGGACCTATCCGCTCCCCGCTCTGACCGCCACCGAGCTCGACGACGCCGTGCGGCGCCCCGCACAACGGGCCGGCGTGTTCATCGAGGACGCGGTGGCGACCTCGCTGGTGGTCGAGACCGCCGGCCGCCCGGGCATCCTCCCGCTGCTGCAGTTCACACTCGCCGAGCTGTTCGATGCACGTGTCGACGGCCGGATCAGCGAAGAGTCCCTGACCGACCTGGGCTCGTTGACAGGGGCCCTGGGGCGGCGAGCCGAACAGGTCTTCGGGGCGCTGGACCCGGACGCTCGCACGACCGCGAGGGCCCTGTTCTCCCGGCTGGTCATCCCCGGCGACGGGGAACCCGACACCCGCCGCCGAGTCCGGATCTCCGAGCTGCCCGCGGGTGCACAGCCGGTGGTCGACGCCTTCGTCGACGCCCGGCTCCTGGTGACCGATCGTGAGCCGACCACGCGCGAGCCCACCGTCGAGCTGGCCCACGAGGCGTTGCTGGAGCGCTGGGACAGGTTGGTGGCTTGGGTCGACGATGATCGCGACTGGCTGGTGTTGTTGCAGCACCTGAGCAATGCCGCCCGGGCGTGGGAGTCGTCCGGACGAGCCGCTGCGGACCTCTACCGCGGGTCCCGCCTCGAGCTCGCGCTGGAGGGCGTCGACTCGGGTGATCGGGGCTTGAGCGCCCTGGAGCACGACTACCTGCGCGCCAGCCGCGACGAGCGAGACGCGGTGCGACGCGCCGAGGTACGCCGATCGAACCGGATGCGGCGACTGCTCGCCGCGATGACTGCTGCCCTCGTCCTGGCCCTGGTGGCCGGCGTGGTGGCCCGAACCCAGTGGCGGCAGGCCGATGCGGCCGCGCAGGCCGCAGCGACATCGACTCGGGCAGCACGGGTGGAGGCACTGGTCGGGCGGGCGGAACGACTCCGGGTCACCCATCGCGACGAGGCCGCGCTCCTGGCGATCGAGGCGTTCCGCCTCGCCGACACACCTGCGACGCGCTCCGCGCTGCTCGCCACCTTCACCGCCTCGCAGGGATACCTGGACAGCAGGGTGCTGCCAGGGCCCGCAGACCAGCCCCACACCGGGGTCGTCCTGCCCGATGGCGAGACCTCATTCGTCACCGACGAGGTCGGCCGATTGAGGCGGTACGACCTGACCACCGGGACCTTCGGTGATGCGCTGTCCCCCATGCGGGACGGGCTGGACCCGATCGGGCTCTACTCCGCCAGTGACGACGGCAGATCCCTGGCAGTGATCCAGGCAGTGCCGGAGCACGGCAGCACGACGTACTTCACGGTCTACGACCTGACCACTGGCCGGCCCCGATTCGCGCCGGTCGTGCACCGCGGAGGCAACGCCGCGGCGATCGCACTGTCCCCGGACGGAAAGCGCGTGTACACGTCGTACTTCGACGGAACCGTTCTCGCCCATGACGCCGACACCGGCGCCCGGCTCGGACGGGCCGGACGAGCGCCCGGTGACACGTCCGGCCCCATCGGCGGACTCGCGCTGGTCGGAGACCGGTTGGCCATCGGTGGCTCCGACTCGGTCCGGGTCCTGGATGCGCGGACGCTCCGGCAGACCGACGACATCCCGGTCCCAGAGGGCACGACGCTGACGTTGTTCGTGGCAGACGGCGAGACGGTGGTCGGGAACGGCGACCAGGGCACGATCCGGGTCGACCTGCGCACGGGCGAGCTCCTCTGGCACGTCGCGGGACCGGTCTGCCTCGGTGCGCTCGTCGCCGCACCCACCGACAGCTTCTTCTGCGGCGACGCCGCCGGTCTGCTGCACGATCTCGACCTGACGACGGGTGTCTCGCGGCGCACTCTCGCGGCCCAGAACGGCACGGTGCAGGCGCTGTGGCTCGCGGCGGGCGGCACCGAGCTGGTGGCGATCTCCAGCGACCGACCGGTGGTCTCCCGCTGGCGCATCGATGGTGGCGACGCCATCACCCGGACAGTGCTGCCCGGCTGGTCGCTCATGGCCCTCAACGCCGACGGCACGCAAGCGGTGGTCGCCCGGACGCCGCCCGAACCCGTCCTGCTCACCGATGCCAGCGACCTGCGCGTCGTCGACCTGTCGACCGGTCAGACACTGCGGAAGCTGCCCGGGATCGTGCGAGCCGGATGGACCGACGGGGACGTGCTGGTCGGCCTGCGGCTCGACGGGGGTCGCGGCCGCGTCGTCGACCTGACCCTCAGCGGCGCGGGCACGTCGTACACCTTCCCTGCCGGCCGGCCGGAAGACCCGCCCGAGTACCGGGTCCGACCGCAGGGTGGCTTGCGTCAGCTCGATCCGGGCAAGTCGGACTACTTCGCGGTCACCTACCTCCCGAAGGGCAACGAGGCGCTGCCGATGCATGGCGCGACGGTGTCGGGCAAGCCGATGACCGCGGCCGACTACACCTCCACCACGTCCTCCCCTGACGGGACCAGGTTCGTGCAGGGCACGTTCTCCGGGGTCCGCGTCTACGACGCCGCCAGCGGCGACCTGCTGAAGACACTGGATCCCAGCCTGGGTGTGGTCGCCTCCATCACCCGAGGCGGACGCCTGGTGACATCGAACCTCGCCGGCGAGATGCGCGTCTTCGAGCTCGACACCCTGGACCTCATCCGCACCCTCCCCGGCGGCAGCGGCTACATCCCGCTCGTACTGAGCCCCACCGACGACTCGTTCCTCGTCACAATGGGCGCCAACCGGGAGCTGGCACTCACCGACCTGGCCAGCGGCCTGCCGATCGGGACGCCGATCCAGCTGGCCGAGACCGAGGTCAAGCAGGCCGGACTGAGCCTGGACGGCACGGTGCTCGCATACGGCGGCGGCCCCGACGCCCCTATCAAGGTCGTGGACCTCCTGCCCGAGTCGTGGATGGCGGCGGCCTGCAGCTTGGCCGGGCGGAACCTGACTAAGGAGGAATGGGCAGACACCGTCGGGGATCTCGCCCCCTACCGGGCCACCTGTTATCAATTCACGCCCTCCGGATGAGCGAGCTCATGGTTCGAGCGTGCCATCAGGGCGCGAACCCGTTCCGGTGTTCGGCTGCGGCACTGCCCTGGTGCGCGTTCGGCATTCCTCGGCGCCACCCCGATGGGCTACCGCATCTACGAACGCCTCGGCTTCCGGACCGTAGAGACGTGGACCTTCCATGTGCCGGGCCCGCCCATCAGCGCCTGAATACAGCAACGAGGTCCTGGGCGACTGCGGACTCCAGGTCGTGCGACGCGAACATCTCGTCACGATCAGGCGTCACCTGATCCTCGGCACGCCCGCGTCAATCTGGGCTACTAGACACTTGGCAGCAGGATCGGAGTCTGGCCAGACTCGATCTAGGTGTCCGGCGGGAGGCTCTCATTTGGGCTGCCCACCCGCTCGCGGGTGGGGCTCTCTTTCGGTCTGCAGCCCGTCGGGGCGCCGTGACGAGGCGTGGCTCCAAAGGGACTGCCCTGCTCGTAGTAGCACTGCCCACCTCGCCGTCCTAGAAGTGCACGGTAGACGGGAGCACTTATGGAGCAGGTCGTCGTCGGGATTGATCCCCACAAGCTGTCGGCCACGATCGAGGTGGTCGACGTCCACGAGAGGCTGCTGGGGTCGGGTCGGTTCACGACCGATCAGGCCGGGTACACCGCGATGCGGGCCTATGCGAAGACCTGGCCGGATCGGGTCTGGGCCGTCGAAGGTAGCAACGGCGCCGACCGGCCGCTGGCGCAGCGGCTGCTGGAGGCCGGCGAGCATGTGGTCGATGTGCCGGCCAAGCTCGCCGCTAGGGTCCGGCTGTTCGACACCGGCCACAACCGCAAGACCGACGCCTTAGACGCGCATTCGATCGCGATCGTGGCGGTCCGCACGCAGAGCCTGCGGGTGTTGCAGGTCGACGGTGAGCTGGAGGCCATGCGGATGCTCTGCGACCGCCGCGAAACGCTCACCCGACGCCGGGTCCAGACCGTGAACCGGCTCCAGGCGCTGCTTGCCGAACTGCTGCCTGGGCAAGCGAAACGCGATATCACCACCGCAGGCCAAGGCGATGCTCGCCAGTATCCGCCCGCGGGACATCGCCGGCAAGACCCGGCGCCGCATTGCCGCCGAGGAGCTCGCCGACCTCATCGCGGTCGAAGCGAAGATCAAAACGGCGACCGCCGAGCTGAAAGCTATGGTTCTCGCGCGCGGCTCGAGGCTGATGGACCTGCACGGTGTTGGGCCCGTGGTGGCCGCCCGGATCCTGGCCGACGTCGGCGACGTCACCCGGTTCGCCGACCGGAACCGGTTCGCGTCCTGGACTGGGACCGCACCCCCTGGACGCCTCCTCCGGTGAGCAGAACCGACACCGGCTGTCGCGTGCCGGGAACCGGCGGATGAACCTTATGATCCACATCGCCGCCGTCACCCAGATCCGCCTCGACACCCAACGCCACTCCGGGGCTGGGCGGTTCGAGATCGTGCGGATGCGGACCATGACCCTGTCGGAGAAACAGGCCACCAGCCCTGCGGTGTCAGTGGCCGAGCTTCTCGACGGTGACTCGCCGGCACCGGCGAAGAGCCCCCTGCAGGTACGTGATTACCTGCATCACATCACCGTGGGCGGGTGGCCGCTGCTGGCCGGCGCCGACGAGACCACCGCACGCACCTTTCTCGACGGCTACCTCGACGTCATCGTCGACCGCGACATCGACGAGGTATCCGGAGGCCCGCGCAACCCCCGGCTGGTCCGCCGGTTCCTGTACGCCTACTCCCAAATGGTTTCCCACCCCGCCAGCCTCAACGCGATCATGCGGCGAGCCCGTGACGAGCACGATGCGGGCAGCGCACCCGCCGCGCATCCGGGGAGCACTTCGGTGCCGTCCCGGCACACCGCCGAGGCCTACCTCGACGCGCTGCGCCGAATGATGATCATCGACGAGGTCCCCGCCTGGGACCCCTCAGTGCGGTCGTCCAAGCGCCTGACCATCACCCCCAAGAGACACCTCGGCGACCCATCGCTGGCGGCCGCACTGCTGCAGATGTCCCCCGAACGGATGCTCACCGACCTGGAAACCACCGGGTTCCTGTTCGAAAGCCTGGTCGCCCATGACCTGCGCATCTACGCCGAAGCAGCCGGAGCGACCTGTCTGCACTACCGCGAGGCCGAAGGCCGGCTCGAGGTCGACTACATCCTGGAGACCCGCGATGGCAA
>JBBRYB010000074.1:0-12748 GCA_038238115.1 Propionibacteriales bacterium
CAGCGGCGAAAGCGGCACGACCAGGAACCACAGTGGAACACCCGGACAGCGAGGCCCGGGAAACCAGCATGTCCTCGATCCCTCACCCCAGCCACATGCCCATCACACCACCGTCACCCAGCCCATCGGTGGATCGAGGCTAAGAGCCGGCGGAGGCTCAGGACGTGCTCGCATGGCGTCCAGAGCGCCGCGGTCGCGCCAAAGAGTATGAATACACCATTGCCCGTTCGGCCCACGAAGGAGCTCGGTGCGGACAAGCCCGTCGGGAACACCGCCGGCTGTCATTGCCCGAAACTCGGTGACGAGAAAGGCTTCACGATCGGCGTCGACTGTCGCGCTAACTTCTGTGAGGATCTGTGCGGACATCGGCATCATCTCCCTCGCCCCATCCTAGGCGCGGCAGTTCCCCGAGAAGCGGAACACCCGCGGCTGTTCGATCCATGCCAACATCTGTCAAGCGAACGGGAGCAGCACGACAGGAAGGCCCTTGGGCGAAAGAGATATCTGGCGCAGACGAGGGAACGTTCCCTCGATTCGAGCAGTTACCGAACGTCGATGCGCTGTTCGGCAGTTGACGCCTTGGGGTTGGCGATGATCGCCGAACCGCAAGGGCCCCGGCCGCCGCATCATCACTCTGTCTCCGGGCTATCGCTTATGAGCAGGACACGAGGGGGCACAAGAGCATGTGCCGCAACGCGGTGTTAGGACGCACTGCGTGTCCTGCGTTCGGGGCATCAGCCGCGGCTTCCTTGCAGTCAACACCGCGCTTGGCAAGGGTATGCGGGAAATCGCCTGCGTATGACCACATCACCCCCCCTGGATGACCGTGAGCGAGCACTGCCAGCGTGCCGCTTCGCCCGTTTCTAGAACCCGGTGGCCGCAGACAACAGGAGTTCGACTTCGTCGTTTGTGGACCGCATGAGCCACTAGCCGCCAGCAGGGTCGAGCGTCCGCAGGGCGAGCTGTGCAGCCTTCTCCAGCGACAGGCCTCGGCCGTTCTGGACACCACGGCGCCACTCCGTCTCACCGAGGACCGCGCGGGCATGGGCCAGGAACGGCGCGCCGAGTTCTGCGTCGGGGACCAATACCCGCGTGGCCATCTTTGCGTACGCCGCCTCGCTGGCGCCGGATAGCACCGCCGCGGTCTCCGTGTCACCGCAGACGGAGGCGAGGACGGCGACCGCCGCGACTGCCTCGGCTGCGCCCCACTGCTCCTCCAGGTCCAGGAATGTGTGGGTTGCTGCGGCGAAGCGAGCGGCAGCCTCCTCGGCCTTGCCCCAGATCAGGAATGCGTAACCGAGTTCAATCAGGGAGTGGGCGACGAAGTGCCGGTCGCCAGCGGCGTTATGAGCCGCGACCGCCTCCTCCAACACCTCCACAGCATGCCGTGGGTCACCTTGCCGGAGCAGCAGGGTGCCCAGGTTGAGCAGCGAGGTGGCGATGTGCCAGCTCGCGTTGCTCGCTCGCGCGAGTTCGAGCGCCTCCTCGAGCAGTGGCAGGGCATCGTCGAACCGTCGCAGAGCGATTGCGACGTGCCCGAGGATGGTGAGCGCGTTGCGACGGTCGAGTGCGGCCTCAGGCGCAGTCGACCGTTTGAGCAACTCCTCCGCGTAGGCGGTAGCAGTCTGCACGTCACCCCGCTGGTAGCTGAGCCAGGCTGCGCCCCAGAGCGCATTCGCCCGGGACGGCGAGTGGTCGGCGCCCGGTAGGTCAAGTGCTCGCTGAATCCAAATCCGGCCTTCTTCGAAGGCGCCTTCAAGCCTCCAGAACATCCACAACGCGCCGACGGCCCGCAGCGCCACTTCAGGGTCGCCACGCGCCTGGGTTGCCGATCCCAGGGCGACGCGCAAGTTTGCGACGTCGTCCCGTATCAGCATCCGGGTTTTGGCCTGTTCGCTGCCGAGCAGCAGCGGGGCTGCTGTCGCGGCAAGCTCGGCATAGAAATGCGCGTGCCGCCGCGTGACCATCTCAGCCTCGGGGGATGCGGCGAGTTGCTCGGCGGCGTACTCGCGGATCGGGTCGAGGAGATGCCAACGCGCCGGCCTCGTGCCGGGGTCGGGTTCGACCAACCCGTGTTCGCACAGCCGGCTGATCGCCGCGAGCACGCGGTCGTCGACACAGACCTGTTCAGCGGCGTTGAGCGTCCATCCCCCCGCGAACGCCGCCAGCCGGCGGAGCACCGCCTTGTCGCCTGCGCCAAGAAGATCGTGGCTCCAGCTGATTGTGCTGCGCATCGTGCGTTGCCGCTCGGGGAGGTCGCGCTCACCGTCGGTCAGCACCTGCAGTGGCTGCTCGAGCTCGACTCTGAGGAGGTGGAGCGGCATGTACCGGACCCGTGAAGCGGCGAGCTCCAATGCCAGTGGCACACCGGCGAGGGGGCGGCAGATGTCGGCGACCAGCCCGGCGGCGTCACCATCCTCGAGGCTGAGCCCGGGCCGTGCGGACCTTACCCGCACTTTGAAGAGCTCAGCCGCCACTGGCTCCGGCAGCGCGTGAAGTGGCAGCTCACGTTCACCGCGGACGCGTAGTGGCGCCCGGCTGGTGACGAGGAGTCGCAGGTGCGTAGTCCTGTCGAGCACAACACCCAGGGCGGGGGCGGCATCGAGCAGCCGCTCGAATGTGTCGAGCACCAGAAGCGTCCTGCGCTGGTCGAGCACGCGTGCCAGCGCCGCCGGAAGATCCTCCCCGGCTGCGGTGCTGACACCCAGCGCCGTGGCCACGCTCACCAGTAGCAGGTCTGGCTGGAGCAGCCCGGCCAGAGGCACCCAGGCCAGCCGTCCCGGTTCGTCGCTCTCGACGCGCCAGCAGACCTCGGCTGCCAGCCGCGACTTCCCTACGCCACCCGTTCCCGTGATCGTCAGCAGACGGCTGCTCTCGTCAATCAGGGCACGCAGAACTTGGTCGAGCTCGGTTTCGCGCCCGAGCATCGAGGTACGTCGAAGGTTGCGCCAGTCGGTGCCCCACGCTGGTCCGTTGGAGGTCACGGACGTGGAGCGTGCAGGTCTGGCTGCGGCCTCGAACACAGCAGCGTCGGCCGGGTCGAGTCCCAGTGCATCTGCGAGGGACCGAGCGGTGACGGCATAAACGTGTCGGCGCAGGCCGCGCTCGATGTCGCTGACAGCCCGTTCACTGATCCCGGCACGCTCCGCGAGCTCTGCCTGCGTGAGCCTGGCGGCGGCGCGATGCGCGCGGACCTGTTCGGCGAACGTCGCGCCGCTCATCGAGGTGCCCCAGCAGCCGCCGGCCGCTCGTCGGGCAGGCTTGGAGGTCGGTGGGTCAGACGGTGGGAGACGTCATGGTGCCTACCGGCTCTCAATGGCACGCTCCCTTCTGTCCCCACTATCCACCTTGGAAGCAGGTCATGATGAGCACCGAGAGCAACAAGACGGTCGTCCGCCGCTACTACGACGAGGTGCTCAACGCGGGCAACCTCGCCGCCATTGACGAGCTGGCGGTCGACGCCTACATCGAGAACGACCCGTTCCCCGGGCAGGGCAACGGGCGCGCAGACCTCAAAGCGCGCGTGGCAGCGCTGCTCGAGGCGTTCTCACCGTGCACCTTCACGATCGCGGATGTCGTCGCTGAGGGCGATCGCGTCGTCGTGCGGTGGAGCAGCAGCGGCACCCACTCCGGTTCGTTCATGGGCATGCCGCCTACCAACCGTTCTTACACGATCTCCGGGATCGACATCCACCGGCTCACTGATGGGCGAATGGCCGAGCACTGGCACGTGGTCGACCAGCTCAGCCAGCTGCAGCAGCTTGGCGTGTTGCCTTCACCGGCTCCAGTTTCCTGAGCCCGTGGGCACCGAGGTGTCGCGTTGGGGTGAACACGGCCGACGTCCGGTGCCGCATGCCAGCAACCGGGGCCTCTTCGCCCGCACCGTCGGGTGCGCGACGACCGAGATTTTTTGCTTGGCAGAGGACGCATGGGCGCTGGTGGCCGACGTCACCCGCATCGGGGACCTCAGCCCTGAGTGCGTCGGAGCCCGATGGATCGGCCCAGACCGCGGAGCGCACGTCGGCGGCCGCTTCGAAGGGACCAACCGCGCCCGGACCGCGACCGGCGAGCTCATCTGGGTCCGGCCATGCACCATCGTGGTCACTGAACCTGGCCGTTCGTTCGGTTTCGTCGTCGGAGACCGTTTTGACGGCACTCCGGCGACCCACTGGCTGTACGAATTCGCCTCGACAACTCCCGGCACCTGCCGCGTCACCGTCACATTCCGACACCTTCCTGACGGTCTAAGCGGCCTGCGGCTCCTGGCCGACAGCGACCTCCACAATGCTGAGACCCTCGTCGCCGCTCGTCTACGGGAACTGACTGAGGGCATACAGACCACCCTCTTCCACATGAAGGCAGTCCTAGAGAACTGAGTCGAACCGTCAGGCGGGCGTAGTGCCTGCGCGACCGCCGGCCGCGAACGTTCGTCACCATCATCGACGGCACGGCGAAGATCCTCAGCGGCGAGGCGTTGTTCAGCGCCTAGCTCCACCGCCCCGCCGTCCACCGTTGAATGCAACCGACACCAACCTGGGCAGACGCGGAGCGAGGTCGTCTTTGCGGATCGCGTAACTCCGATGTGCAGCGTCTTTCTGGGCGGAGTTGACGGAGTTGAGGCGGCGGCTTTGGGGGGACCTCCCCTGATCACACATCAGCGACGTAAGCGGTGAGGAAGTGGACGCCGTGGCGGTCGAGGTTGCCGCGGGGTCGGTCGTAGTCCTCGGTGGTGATGGGTCGGCGTGCCAGGCGAGGCTATGAGCGTCGAGGGGCGTTGATGATCGCGGCGTGCCGCATCCGGCGTCGGCGACCAGCTGTCGGGGCTCGTCCAAGCCGTGTCACACAGGCTCTTTGGGTCTTCCGGGTCGGTGGTTGCGGGTGATGGCGGGGCGGCTTCCTGCGTTCGGTTGGAGACGGTCGGGGCGACTTCATCGAAAACCTGTTTCGCCGATTCGGTGGGCGCCTTAGCGTTGTACCTCGTGGACATCCGCGCGCTCGACGAGACGGCCCTGGCCGACGACGTGGTGATGCGCGACTTCTACGACGTCAACCGACGCGCTGAGCTCCTTGGCCGGCCACACGCGCCGTTCTGGAAGTTCGGGGAGTTCCTGGGTGCGTTCCGCTCGACCGACAGCGGCGCGCGGCAGGAGCTGTTCGCGGCCTACGACGGCGACCGGATGGTCGGCAACGCAGTGCTGTGGTCGTTCCTGCTTGACAACACCGACAAGGCCTGCTGCCACCTCAGCGTGGACGTGCCCGAGCGGCGTCGCGGCATCGGCCGGGAGCTAGCCCAGCGGCTCGAGCAGACCGCCAAGAACGACGACCGGTCGCTGATCCTGGCCGATGCCATACTTCCGTTCGACGACCGCGAGGGCCACGCCCACCAGCGTTTCGCCGCGGCGTGCGGCTACGAGCTCTCCAACTACGAGGTAGTCCGCCACCTCCCGCTTCCGGTCCCCGACGAGCAGATCCAGGAGTGGATCGATGAGGCCGCGCCGCGCCACTCGGGCTACACGGTCGAGACGTTCGTCGGCGCGGTGCCCGACGATCTCGTCGAGTCGCTGTGCGTGCTTTTCGGCCAGCTCGCGGTCGATGCGCCGACCGGCGCCGTCGACTTCGAGGAAGAGGCGGTCACCCCGCAGCGGTACGCCGAGATGGTGGCGACCACGGCCGCCATGGGCCGTGCCCGATACGAGACGGTCGCCCTCACCCCTGACCGGCAGGTGGTGGCGCAGTCGACGCTCGCCATGCCGCTGGAGCAGAGCACAAAGGTCTACCAGTGGGCCACCTTCGTGCACCGCGAGCACCGCGGCCACAAGCTCGGCCTGGCCACGAAGGCGGTCAACCTCCGCGCCGTCCAGACCGTGCGCGGCGACCTGACACTCGTCACGACCCAAAACGCCGAGACCAACAACTACATGGTCTCCATCAACGAGCGGATGGGGTTCCGGCCGATCGAGGTCGCGGCCGAGTTCGTCAAGCACCTCTGACCTCGGCCCAGGAAGCCTCTCATCGTCGCCGCGCCCCGAGTTAGCCGATCCGGGCGCTCATCCACCCCCGGGCAGAACAGACTCGCACGCGGCTACTAGACACTTCCCCTCAGGATCGGTGTCTGGCCAGCTTGGTCCAGGCGTTCGGCGGGGCGCTCTCCTCGCGGCTGCCTACCCGGACTGGGTGTGGCTCTCTATCGGTCTCCCTGCCCGCCGGACGCCCGAGCGGCCATCGCCGCCGAGATCGAGGAGGCGGTTCAGACAGCGACCGAGGTTGGCACGGGCCCAGGAGGGCACTGCGGGGCGACTCAAGGTCCAGCGCGGTCGACCTGCCCCCGCACATCGACACTTCGGATCAGCCACTTCCCGGACCCGCGAACCGGACGCTACAAACCGCCAGACGAGCCCGGAAGGCCGCCGCCACAGAGGCCCTCAACAGACCAGGTTGACGACAGAGGGGAGCCGGTATGACGCCTCATCACCTCGGAGTAGTTCGCAGCCTGGGGAGCTGTGCCGAACGGGTCAGCTCTTATTCAGCTCCTCCGCGAGCATGACGATGATGCCGCTGGGGCCGCGGACGTAGGTGAGCTTGTACACGTCCCCGTAGGTCGCCACGCCGCGCAGCGGGTGGCAGCCGTGCCTCGCGGCGATGTCGAGGGCCTCGTCGATGTCGTCGACCGAGAAGGCGACGCGGTGCATGCCGATCTCGTTAGGCCGGGTGGGCTGCGTCTCGATCGCGTCGGGGTGGATGTACTCGAAGAGCTCGAGGCGACCGTTGCCGTCTGGCGTCTGGAGCATGGCGATGTTGGCGTGGTTGCCGTCGAGGCCGACGGCGGTGTCGGTCCACTGTCCGCTGACCGTGTCACGGCCGAGGACGGTAAGTCCCAGGTCGGTGAAGAAGGCGATGGTCGCTTCGAGGTCGCGTACGGCGATTCCGACGTTCTCGAGTTTGATGGGCATGCGTTGCACGCTATCGAGTCAAGCGCGATTGCTTGAGTCAGATGGATGCCTGTTCCGGCTCGGCCGGGCGAGGGACCATTTCGCAGAGTCCAGCCGCGATTCTCGCTCTACCTCTGGTTTGGCTCGAGAGCTGACCGGTCCTCCGGACTCGGCGTCTGGGTTACCGGTTCGAGCTCCCTGCTGTGTGCCGTGAAGGGACGATTTGTCGAGGTCGCGTACGCAGAAAACCGTGGTGGGCCCACTCCTCGTTGAGGACGGTGCCGAGACACTGCCGCACCGACCGCCCTCCGGCGTACGGTGGCCACCCGTCGTCGGAGGGCACCGGTGCGGTCTGCGCGAGCTGCTCGCGCGTGACCTCGGCCAGCCACGTCTCGATCTCCGAGCCCTGTCGGTCGCGCACCTCAAGCACCTCGTCCAGGCTCGGCTTACCGGACGGGTCGAGCCCCCTGCTCTTCCTGGTCGGGCACTAAAGGCGATGCCAGGCCCATGGGGGTGAAGGGCTCGGTCAACCCAAGCACGCAACGCCGGAACCACGAGTCGTGCACGAAGACGAGGTGACGCAGGGTCTCGACCATCGACCACTCGCCGTCGACGCCGTGATGCTCACTGCCCTCGGCATGAACCGGACCCGCGCGGCGGTCGTGGCCCAGTCGACCCGCAACTGCCCCAGGCTTCCCGCAGGTCGGACGGCTCGTCAGACCGGATCAGCAGCCGCACGGGGTGCCGGCGGTCGAGCTCGGCCTCGACGTACCGCATCACCTAAACCCCGTTGACCACGAGGTTGGTGACCAGGCCGTCTATCTCGGCGTTCTGCATGACCACGCCGACCAGCCGCGCCCTGCTCAGGTCGCACTCGCGGAACTCCGCGCCGGTGAGATCCTCGTCGTCGAAGCGTCGCATGCGGGCAGGTTAGTTAGGTGGGCCCGACGGCGGCGTGTAGCAGGCGGAGTCTGCTCGCACGAGGAGGCGCAGCGCCGCCGCCACTGGGCTCTCATGTTCAGGATGCACAGGGCAAGGGCCTCCGGTTTAACTCCGAGGACTGCCCGTCCTCGCTCCGGAGCGTTTCGCAAGCGCGCGTCTGCATCGTGAAAGCCCGACGTTACGGGTCTCCTGAGCGTCACACCTGATCGGGTTCAAAGCTCAGGGTCTGGAGTTGCTCCCAGTGCCCTTCGGAAACGAAGTCGACGTTGCTGTTGACCACCGTGATCGCCGTCTGGTCGTCCACCGCGTACGCCGTGTTCGGGATGCCGGCCGCCCACCGCTGCGCCTCGGCCATGGAGTTGCCCGGCATGCCGTCGGCAGCCAGGTGAGGGCAGATCGAGAAGTCGACGACACCCAACGTGGTCTCGTCGCCGGTGGGTGGTCGCCACTGGATGAAGTCGTCCCCGACATTGGGGGTCATCACCATGCTTCCCGCGCTGAGCCCAACCCAGACGGTCTCGCTCAACGAGGGCAGCAGGTCCGCCAGCCCGGACTCGCGCATCCAGTGGCACAGGTAGAGGACGTCACCGCCCGCGACGAGCAGGGCATCCGCTTCCCGGACCAGCGGCATCCAACGTTGCTTGTCGATGCTGGGCAGAGCTGTCAGCTCCAGCACGCCGACTGACTTCCAGCCCAGGTCGACCATGGGGTTTTGGGAGTTGCCGCTGATGAACTGCCAAGCCCTCTCTCCCGGTCCGACCATCGGATGCCCGTATAGCGCAGTAGGGATGCACAGCGCGGTGGACTCAGCGATCGGCTTGCCAAGGAGCTCGACGAGCGCGGTTTGGATGCTCGCGTTCGTCACACCCCCAGAGGTGAGAAGAAGCTTCAAGGTGTCTCCTGGAAGGAAAGGTGGTCGATAGGCGACGGCAACCGTGGCGGCCCGCCCACCTTCCCACGAACGGCCCCACCCGGATCCGACACATCCGACCAGATTTCCTCCGGCGACCCCGCGGAATGATGCGGACGCTGTCGCGGTGGAAAGACGGATGTCGCAAAGGCAGCGGTCAAGACATTGGAGCAGGCGGGTTCGTGCAGTGAGCCGAGCAGGTTGATCGTTGACCCAACGTTGCGTTTGCGGCACCAGGGGCGCTGGTTGTTAGACGCTTTTCGAGGCGCCTTAGCATTCGCCCACGCAGCCGAGTGCCGGGGCGCCTCGCCCGTACAAGGGCTGACGCTTTGAGCGTGACGCTCGCCGGCGCGCCGATTGGCGGTGCGATCACGCCGTCATCGCGGCACGCTCGGGTGACCCCGTGTTCCGCAGTCCGGGTGAGTGTCCGGGCGGGTTACCTGGCCCACGGCGAGGAGATGTGAGGGGTCGACACCGCCACCACCTTCCGGTGGGAGGCTTAGCCCCAGTCCTGAGCGGCGAGGAGCTTCTGCGCGAGGGGTTCGAGAGCAGCGATCAGCTCGTCGAGCTCGGCTGTTTCGAGGACCTCGTACGGTACGACGGCGAGGTCGTCGGTCAGCGTCTCGACGCGGTTCTTGACCTGCCGGCCGGCGGGGGTGAACGTCTTCTCGTCTCTGATGAGTCCCTGAGCCTTCAACCCGTCGATCAGGTCGGTCAGCAGCGCGGAGGGGAGGTGGTGGATCCGGCCGAACGTCGGAGCCGGGATCCCCAGGTCGAGGGCGAGCAGGACGTGGGCCTCGAGGCCGCCGATGCCCTCAGCCATGAGGGCGGCGATGTGCCCGTCGCCTCGGTGCTCGCGCAGCAGTGAGGCGGCGTGGAAGAGGCGGGCCACCGGCTCCTCTGGAAGTGGGAGTGCCCGCAGCGCCGCGTACATGGGGCGCCCTTCGAGGGGCGCGCTGGTCGCTGCCCTGGTGAGCAGCTCCACGGCTCGCGTGAAGTCTGGCGTGTCGATGAGGTCGCCGAGGATCCGGCGCAGCGCATTGACACAGCCCTGCTGGCGGGCGGCGATCGCCGCCTCCGGTGTGGTCGTGCTCCAGACCTTCGGGATGTGACGGGCCACCTCACCCGGGCCGAAGTTGTAGAAGAGCGCGTGGACGACGCCGGCGGGCACGGAGCTGCCGAGCGGGGCCGCCCGGCCGGCGAAGTAGGTGTCCCAGTAGTTGGTGAACCCCAGGGCGAACATCGCCTCGTTGGGTTCGTTAGCCGAGTAGGGAATGACCCCAATCGGCTCGACGAGGTCGAACATCCTGCGAGCCAGCCGGCCCGCGGCGTGCGCACTCGTATCGGTTTGAGAGTGCGCTTGTCGGCCTCCCGCCGCTGGCGGCGACTGTTCTGGAAAGTCAGCAGATGTCAGGCCGTCGGAATGAGCCGGAGGCCACTGGACGAGCTCGATCCGGTAGCCGTCGGGATCAGTTAGCCAGGTCGTCCAGAAGTCCTCGGAGCCGCTCAGCGAGCTGGGCTCCTCCGCTTGGATGCCGAGCGCAGCGAGGCCAGCTACTGTATGGTGCAGGGCCTCCACCTGGATGACGAGGTGGTTGAGGCCACCCGGGGTGATGGTCCCCACACCGGGATCGTGGACGAGCTCGAGGCTGACGAACGGATCCCTTGGCAGCTTCAGCATCGTCAGACCGCCGAACTCTGTCTCGGGCACCGCACCGACGACGTCGTACCCGAGGTTCTCGTAGAACTCGAGCGAACGATCGAGGTCCTCCACGCGGAGCCCGACGTGCAGCGTCCTCATCCCCGCTCCTCTAACGACTGCGTCAATGACTCCGCCACGGGGAAGACGAGGTGGGTAACGCGATCACCTTGGACGCACTTGATCGGGTCGCCCAGAAGAGCATCGTCTATCGCCAACTCCCCGAAGAAGGGACGACCCTGGCCCATGACCACGGGCACCAGGTCAACGGTGACTTCGTCAAGCAGGCCGAGCTCGAGGCACTGCCGCGCAATGGTGCCGGCCGTCACCGCTACGGTGCGTTCGCCGGCGATTTCCTGTGCCTTCGCAACCCCAGCCTCAACGCCGTCGGTCACGAAGTGAAACGGAGCGTCCGGGTGAGCCTCAACCCAGTCTGTCGGGATCTGGTGGCACACCACCACCACAGGCACTCCGATTGTGTGCATCCCGTCCCATCCGCCTGTGAAGTCAAACAGGGTGCGCCCACACACCAACGCACCCAGCCCGTCAACCCACGTGCGCCAGTACTCGGCGCTGGACTGGCTCATGTGCAAGGTGATGCGGTCATCGACGGTGCGGACCTCGACCTCGCCGTTCTGCAACCACTCGAACAGCCGACCGATCGTGTTGTCGTGTTTGGCGATGTAACCATCCAGCGACATCGACGCATTGGCGATGACCCGCCCCATGGTGTCCTCCTTCAGTCCAAGATCGGGCTACCTGTAGAGACGAGTGAAGCAAACCGAAGTCATCGCACCGTCACGATCGTCATGGTCGGTCAACGCCGCGTTTCGGGCTGATGGGGGCCGCAGCGTCAGACGACGCGGCGATAACGGATGTGGGTGGTCAGCGGCGAGTGGAGGACCTCGGCGGGCTCGAAGCCGAAGGAGTCAACACCGTCGAAGATGCGTTCGCCCGAACCGAGCAGGACCGGCGCGATGTCGAGGGTGAGCTCGTCGATCACGCCGGCGATCAACGCCTGTCGCACGGTCGAGGCCCCACCGGCGATGTCCACACCGCTCTCACCGGCAGCATCACACGCTGCGGAGTAGGCCGCGTCGAAGCCCTCAGTGACGAAGTGGAAAGTCGTCCCCCCGTCCAGCTGGATCGGATCATGGCCGTGATGGGTCAGCACGAAAACTGGTGCGTGATAGGGCGGTTCGGGGCCCCACCAGCCGGTCCATTCCTCGTCCCAATCCCCACGGATCGGGCCGAACATGTTCCGACCCATCACGTAGGCGCCTCGCGGGCGCATGAGCCACTCGTTCGCGATCTTGTCGGCCTCATTGGCCCGCCGGTCGCCGATGTGCCAATTGTGCAGCTCACGCCCTCGCTTGCCCAGAGGGTCCTCGCGGGTCTGGTCCGGTCCGGCGACGAAGCCGTCCAGCGAGATCGACATGTGGCAGGTGGTGTCCAGCACCACGAACCTCCTGAGTGATTTGGACTTGCCAGCGGTCGTGCCGACTCTAGTGATCCATCCCACGCCTGGCGCAGGCGGCGCCTCGCTCCCGGGACTTGCCCTTCGGAGACTCCGCCATTTCCATCGGACGGGTGAACCTGAGTGGCGTGAAGCTCTTCGACTCGCGGCGAATCGCCACCGTCGGTAGTCCGCTCATCGCCATGTCCGGACGTTCGAGCTCCGCGGGCACACAGCGGATTCCGGCGGAAAGACGCTCGCGCGGCTTCGGCCCCCCCTCAGGTATCCCTTCCCATCAGGGTGGACTCTCTCGTGGTCGGAGGAAAGCCTTGCGTAGCACCTCCGATGGTGACACGCCATGCAATTCGCGCAACTTCTCGTGCTCCTCGGGCTCGCCGGAGCCGTTGCCCGCTCATCGCCGCAGGTCATAGAAGTGACGGTCCCAAGCACGCCACGGTTTCCTGAACCGCTGCATAGGGAGGCGGACTGGCGCCGCGGCGCTACCTCTCTGGGGCACATACGGGGTACATGAGGCCGGCTTGAGCTCCGGCTTGAGCTCCGGCTTGGGCCTTGCTTCAGGGGACTCAGGTCCAGCCTCAAACGGGGAAAGGAGAAGGTCGCGCCGATGACGGATTGCAGCGTGGATAGGCCACCGCCGTGTCATTCGCGGTTACTAGACAAAGATTCCCTGTAGGACCGGTGTCAGGCCAGACTCGGTCCAGGTGTCCGGCGGGACGGCTCTCTATGCGGTTGCCCACCGGTTCGTGGGTGTGGCTCTCTATCGGTCTGCAGCTCGCCGGTCACCGGACGAG
>JBBRYB010000075.1:0-12614 GCA_038238115.1 Propionibacteriales bacterium
GACCTGCGCACGGCGATGGTGCTGACCCTCGAGCGGCTCGGGATCCCGTGCGAGTTCCACCACCACGAGGTCGCCTCGGGAGGTCAGTGCGAGATCGACCTGCGCTACCAGCCGCTCACGCGGATGGGCGATCAGGTGATGACCTACAAGTACGTGGTCAAGAACGTGGCCCGGGCCGCGGGCAAGACCGTCACCTTCATGCCGAAGCCGCTCTTCGGCGACAACGGCTCGGGGATGCACTGTCACCAGTCGCTCTGGAAGGAGGGAACGCCGCTGATGGCCGACAAGTCCGGCTACGCGGGGCTCTCGCAGCTGGCGCGCTCCTACGTCGGCGGGCTGCTGGCCCACGCACCGGCTCTGCTCGCCTTCTGCGCTCCGACGACGAACTCGTACCGGCGGCTGGTGCCCGGATACGAGGCCCCGGTCAATCTCGTCTACTCGCAGCGCAACCGCTCGGCCTGCATCCGGATCCCGATCACCGGCTCCAACCCGGCAGCGAAGCGCATCGAGTTCCGCTGCCCGGACCCGTCGGCCAACCCGTACCTCGCTTTCTCGGCGATGCTGCTCGCCGGCATCGACGGCATCAAGAACAAGATCGAGCCGCCGGACCCGATCGACAAGGACCTCTACGAGCTGCCGCCGGACGAGCACGAGGGCCTCGCGACGGTCCCGGCCAGCCTGACGGAGGTCCTCGACGCCCTCGAGGCCGACCAGGAGTACCTGCTGGAGGGCGACGTCTTCACGCCCGACCTGCTGGAGACGTGGATCGACTACAAGCGCGTCAACGAGGTCCAGCCGATCGCGCTGCGGCCGCATCCCCATGAGTTCGAGCTCTACTACGACATCTAGGCCCGCAAGGTGGCTCTGACCTCCTGTTATGCCGTGACGGGGTTGACCGCGGGTACACATCGGGTACACAAGCGCACGGGCTCACGACGGCCGTTGCGCTCGGTCGCCCGCACGAATCGGCAGCCCTCGAGCGTCCACGACGTACTCTGACTCGCCCGGCCGCTGGTGGGTGATTCGGGCCAACAGCCGGCCCGGCTCCACGCGCGCCGTCCATATCCGTCCCTCGCCGAAGTTGTGCGGTCTCGCCGCGAACCACTCCGCAACGGCCGGAAGGTCGGTCCACGACCAGCCGGCGCGATGAGCCGGGACTGCACCGCGCCACAGTTTCAGCGGCTCGGATGGTCGGGCGGCAGGCACGCCATCGCCGGTGTAACCGGCGAGTTCGAACAGCCTCCCCCACGTGTCCTCGTCGAGAGCACGGTTGGGGAACTCCACGTCCGACCATGCCGACGGCACGACGACCGCCGCTGCCGCCGCGTCGAGCAGCCCCTCGAGGTTGAGGTCAGCCACCAGCGCCGGGTAGGAGTTGCGCCCGAGCCGGCCGCCCGCAATCTCGACGTCCTCGGCGCTCGGGTAGTCGCCGCGGTCGAGGAAGTAGTCGAGCATCTCCTCAATCGTGAAGACGTACGGCACAGTGGTCATCGGGCTGCGACATCCCGCGAGGCCGCGCGAGCGTTCAGCACGACCGCCACGGCTGCTCTGGTGCTGTCGTCGGAGTCCGGCCATAGGTGCGAGTACGTGTCGAGTGTCGTCTTGGCGCTGGCGTGTCTCAGCCGGGCCTGAACGACCTTCACGTCGGACCCGCTGGCGATGAGCAGCGAGGCGAAGTAGTGGCGTAGGTCGTGGTAGCGGAAGCCCTCGGGGAGACCCGGCACTTTGGTCCTGGCCGACCTCATCGCCCTTTCCAGCGTCCACGGCGCGAGCTGCCTGCCCCACTCGTTGGTGAGCACCGTCTCGGCTCCGTAGTCCCGCACATGGGCCGCTAGCGACAGCGCCATCGATGCCGGTACCGGAACGGCAGTGCGCGAGGTCTCACTCTTGAGAGGCTGCTCCGGGTACTGCACCGCCGGGTGGACGATGCCGCGCATGAAGTCCACGTCAGACACTCTGAGCCCGCACGTCTCCGCGAGCCTCAGGCCGGCGAACGCGCCCAGCAGCACCGCTGCCCGTAGATGCTCGGGGAACCCGTCGTGCAGCGCCCACACCTGCCCCGTCGTCGCCACGTAGGCCCGCTGGCTCCCCTGGCCCGGTGACGTACGCCGCGAGCACGGAGAACGGGGCACCAGACCGTCATGGACGGCATCCGCAAACACCTGCGCCAGCCTGCCGTGCAGCGCGTAGACGTAGGAGTCGGCCGTTCCCTCAGCCTTGAGCCGCGCCGTCCACGCCCGGACTTGGGACGGCCGGACCTCGCCGAGCCGCATAGTCCCGAATGCCTGGCGAATCTTGGCTAGGTGCACCTCTGCCTGTCGCACCGTCGAGGCTCGCCGCGTCCCGTACCCGACGAGCCATGTATCGCACCACGCCCCCACCGTCGTCTGCGCCGTCTCGGGCGCAATGTAGGTACCCCGGAGCAGGTCGACCCCGACCGTGGTCATAAAGCGGTCGGCGTCAACCTTGCGGTCGAAAGTCTTGGTGCGCTGCTTGTCGTCGGCGTCCCGGTATCTGGCGTACCAGCGAACCCGGCCGTTGCGGGTCCGCTTCTCAATGCTCGCCATCGTCGGGTTCCCTTTCCCTGAGCGCCTTCTTGGCCCTGTTCCAAACCCGGCGAAGCTCGGCGAGTTCTCCCTCGACGCGAGCCATCTGCTGCTCAACGGCTGTCAGGATGAGCCGTCCCCCGAGGGTCTTCATCTCGCGCCCCCAAGTGGTGCCTAGCCAGAGCCCGCCGAGCAGCTCTTCGAGCGCGAACACCTCTCCCGCAGTCAGTACCCGGTCGCCCCGCTCGCTGCGGCTGACCGTGGTCTGCCGCCACGCCGAGTGACCCTTTGCCGCCATCCACTCGGCAAGCGCGGTCTGGGACATTCCGAGTCGTTCCCTCCCGGCCTTGATGTTGCGGCCGAGGATGGCGGCGTCGCTGTCCGGCTGCCCACGCGTCGCCTTGCGCTCTTGCGCCGCTTGCGTTCGGAAGTCGGCCATCGAGTAGTGGCCTGGCGTTGGCTGGTGTTGATTGGTCATGGCGACACGCTAACACGTCACGCGCTAACCGTCTATGCCCTAACGTGTTATGCTCCTAAGTGTTGAGAGTCAACACAGGAAGGGGTAACCCGCGATGGACCGCATAATCCACACTGAGGATTTTGCCGAGCTGGCGCGCAGTACGCCCGCAACGGTTCGGTACTGGGTGCACACCGGTTACGCGCCACCCTCGGCAAAGCTCGGCCGCCGGCGAGTCTGGCGAGAGTCCGACGTGCTCGCGTGGATTGACCAGCGATTCGAGCAGGCCAGCGGCCAGCTCAAGGCCGATGGAGTCAGCGGCGATGCCGCCTGACGACAGAAGCCGCCCGAAGGCGGCTCCTGAGTCGACGGCCACGACGACTAGCGCCACCATACCCGAGGGCGCCCTCACGAACGCCGCTGCCATCGCGTGCCGCGAGTGGTCGTACCGGTTCGTGCGCAAGTGCTCGACACCCGTGCCCCGGTTCGGGTCGCCCGAATGGCTGGCATTGGCTGAGGGCACACCTGCGAAGGTCGCCTCGACGACCATCGCAGCCGTTGCGTGGCTGAGTGACTGCGTAAACGCGCCGGCTAACCTCGCTCGCGAGCTGGACCAGCGCAGGCGCCTCGACAAGGCTCAAGAGGATGCCCGCTACTCCACCGACGCCGCGGACCATCGGCACCGTTGGGGCCACCTAGCGCTTGTGCCAGAGCGGGAAGACGTCGAGACCCGAGTCGCCAAGGCGCGTCTCCCGCGGCCAGGCGACTTCCAACCCCGCCGCCGTGGTGGTGACCTTGATGCCGGCTGACCCGTGGGTTCCCGACCCGCTGGCCGGGGCCGAGCTGCTCGACGACGTGGCCGCGTTCCTGAGCAGGTTCGTGGCGTTCCCGTCCGATGCGGCCAGAGTTGCTGTGGCGTTGTGGGCCGCGCACACGCACCTCATTGACGAGTTCGAGTCCACCGGCCGGCTCGCACTGCTGTCCCCCGAGCCAGGCTCGGGTAAGACGAGGACGCTTGAGGTGCTAGCGCTGCTGTGTTACGCGCCTATGCCGATGGTCAATGCCAACCCGGCGCCAGTATTCCGGCGGCTGCACCAAGGCCCGCGAACCCTGCTGCTCGACGAATGCGACGCCATCTTCGGGTCCAGGCTCTCCACTGACGACCCTCGCGCGGATTTGCGGGCGCTGCTGAACGAGGGCCACCGCAGGGGCGCGACGGTAGACCGCTGCGTCGGCCCAAAGCATGAGGTGCAGGAGTTCCCGGTCTTCGCGGCATGCGCGCTCGCCGGGCTCGGAGACCTGCCAGACACCCTAATGAGCCGAAGCGTCATCGTCCGGATGCGTCGCCGCGCACCCGGTGAGCACGTCGAGCCGTTCCGCCGTCGCCTGCACGCCGACTTAGGTGAGCAGCTCCACGTGACTCTCGCCGAATGGGCAAATGAGGTGCGCGCCGACATCGCCGGCGCCTGGCCGGACATGCCTGACGGCATCGTCGACCGACCAGCCGACGTGTGGGAGCCGTTGCTCGCGGTCGCAGATGTCGCAGGCGGTCACTGGCCCGAGACGGCTCGGGCAGCTTGTATCGAGCTGTGCAAGGTCGCCGAGAGCCGGGAGGCCAGCCTCGGAGTGCGTCTTCTAGCGGACCTGCGCGACGTGTTCAGCAACGCCGGGAACCCGGAGGTGATGAGCACCGAGTCCATCCTTGATGAACTACACAAACTCGACGAGGCGCCGTGGGCCGACCTGCGCGGCAGGCCACTCGACGCTCGCGGTCTGGCCCGCAGGATACGGCTGTACGAGGTCACCTCCACCAAGGTCAAGGTCGAGGCGCGCGCACTACAGGGTTACCGCCGCGAGCACCTCTGGGACGCCTGGTCCCGCTACCTTCCCGCACCGACCTCCATACAAGCGGAACCTGCGGAACCGCCGGAACGGGCCAGGTCAGAGCCTATGTCTTGGGTTCCCCATGTCGGGCAGGTTCCGGAACCGTCCTCGCGGACGGAACCTGCAACCGAGCCGCTGACCTGCGAAGTTCCACCGGTTCCGGAGGTTCCGTCCCTACAGGACACATCTGAGCCGCTGGCCGAGTACCTCGTCCACCTCCCCGGCCGCTGCCCGGCGTGCGCTCACCACGTCGCTGCACAAGGCCACGCCAGCAACTGCGAAAGGCAGGCCGCGTCGTGAGAGCCAGCGGCGACACCACCGAGCCCGTCATCTGCACGTCCTGCGGCGCCGACTCGTTCGGCTGCACACTCAAGGCCGGCCTTGGCGGGCGACCGTGCTGCCCGAGCTGTACCCACACCCCAACCGAGAGGAAGTCATCATCATGACCGACCGCGACCCCTGGGCGGGCGTCCGCCACCTCGACGGCCAGCTCGTCACCACCGCGACAATCAGCTACACCGAAGACGCCGATGGCGTTCCTTGGGGTATCGCCGTCGAGCCCGACGGCTTGCCGCCCGCGGTGTTCCTCGTGCCGTCGCTCCCCGGCGAAGAGGACGAGCAATGAGTAGGCCACCCACCTCTCCCCGCACGCATTTGGCCCTCACAGAAGGTCCTGCGGCTCGGGTTGTCTACGACTCTGGGACTTTTTGGTATGCGCGGCCTGGCGCTGGATGTCTGGGGAATGAGCACGCATGGCCGCAGCCGCCGTACGTTCCGTGAGGCGGTTATGGCCGTCTCCCCCTCCCCACCCTGGGCGCCTACGAGGGCTGCTCGCCCCGAGAAGAGGAAACACGAATGACTGATGATGCAAGCTTGACCACCGACGACGCCGCGCCGACTCCCGCCGATTACGCGGCAGTATCTGCGCAGTTTGAGGCGGATGCAGCCGGCGATAGTGGCGATGCTGCGACCGACTCGGGGAACCATGAAGCCGCGAAGTGGAGAGTGCGCCTGCGGGAGTCTGAGGCCGCCTTGGCGGCGTCTGTTGACCGGCTGACGATGTACCAACGTCGTGACGTGGAGCGGCTGGCCGGCCATTCACTATCCCGGGCGGACGACGTCTGGCTCAGTGGCGTGGAGACTCTCGACTTACTCGAGGACGACGACAGCGGTTTGGTGTCCGAAGTGAAGGTCAAAGCGGCGGTGGAGAAAGTCCTCGAAGGGCGGCCGCAGCTCGGGCGCGGCTTTCCCGACATGGGTGGTGGGAGTCGCGGCGGCTCGGTGCCGACCGGCGCGGACTGGTCGAAGGTTCTTCGGGGGCAAACCTGACGAAGACCTTGGGTAGACTGGTGGTAGCGGAAGTGCGTACGGCCAGGTGCCGCCCATCGCCGCCAGCAAGCTCCTGAGGAGCGACTCGGTAGGTCAGTGACCGCCTTGATAAACCGTCTTCCTTAGGAGTTTTCTCGATGTCTCTCTACACCTCAAATAGCGGCGCCCGCGGGTTACTGCCCGACGACACCGGCCCGCTGGTAGTCCAACCCTTCATAGCCGCCTCAGTCGCGGCTCAGGTCTCCCGCACCGTGACCACGAACGCCAACCGCTACCGCATCCCGCTGGTAGTTGCGGACCCGACCGCCGCCTTCGTAGCTGAGGGCGCCGAGATTCCGGTCAGCGACCCCACTCTGCAAGAGCTGGCGGTCACGCCCAGCAAGGTCGCCGGGCTGACCATCATCAGCCGCGAGATGGCCGACGACTCATCCCCCGCGGCCGCGCGGGTGGTCGGTGAGGGTCTCTCCCGAGACATCGCCAGACGGGTCGACGAGGCTTACTTCGGTGCCCTGGCGGCGCCGGCCCCGTCTGGTCTCGGCGCCCTGTCCGGCGTTCAGACGTACGTCAACGCCAGCGCGTACGGAAACCTCGACTTCGCAGCGGAAGCCATCAGCAAGGCCGAGACGGTCGGCGGCACGGTTACGGCGTTCGTCACCAACCCGGCCACGGCGCTCGCCCTGGCGAAGGTGAAGGCGGCCACCGGAAGCAACGCGCCACTACTCGGCGCCGACGCCACCAACGCCACATCGAGGCAGGTTCTCGGCGTGCCGTTGTTCGTCTCCCCGGCCGTCGCCGCGAACACGCTGTGGGCCATCGACAGTTCGCGCTGTTGGCTGGTGGTCCGCGAGGATGCCACCGTCGAGGCCGACCGGTCGGTGTTCTTCACCTCGGACCGGGTAGCCGTCAAGGCGGTCATGCGCGTCGGGTTCGGTTTCGTCCACGCGGCCTCCGTCGTCAAGGTTTCGATCGCGTGAGCGGCTCCGGCAGTGTCACCGTGAAGGTGGTCGACGGGTTCGCGGTGTTCGACGGCAAGCGGCAGGTCGCGGGTGGCTCTCGGGTCACCGTGCCGGCCGACGTCGCCGTACGGTGGGCCGAGTCCGGCTGGGTCGAGCTGGTTGACCGGAAGGCCAAGGCCGTCAGCACCAAGAGCTGACAGCCCACGAACCTTCGGGGCAGCGGCACACCGTGGCGCGGTCGGGATCCCGCGTCACGGTGAGCGGTCACCTTTCCCCGCCCGTCGCTGCCCCGAAGCAACGTTCAGACAAGCTAGCCACGCAAGTCCGCCTTATGCCGGCGGGCGCTGTTTCCACGGCTTTCCACGCCCGTAGCGCCTGACCTCGGCGAGCAGCGCTTGCCGTTGCTCCTCCGCACGCCGATGCTCAGACTGAGCCCTTTCCAGCATCATCACTCGGTCCAACCCGATGCCGGCGCCGCGGGTGCCTGACAGGTGCATCTCAGTCCAGTGCAACGCCGTAAAGAGCGTGATCTCAAGATTGGTAGCAAGCTCGTCAATGCGCGGGTCTGGATGACTGGCCGCCATAACTTGTAGGGCCAACCGCAGTGCGTCGCGCCGGGCGCGCAGAGCCTTGAATAAGCCTTGACAGTCCTCCGTTGTCAACGGCGCGTTGAATCCAAGCCTCTCGACCTGAGTGTCGACGAGATACAGGGTCAGCGCGCCGAGCACGTCGCCGTCTCGGCGCTGCTGCTCGTGCCGCGCCCGTCGTTCCTCCGTCCGGTAGGCGAACCAAGAACTTCCCACGGCCCCGACTGTGACTCCCACGGCACCCGCGACAGCGGCCCAAAGTGTGGCGTTCATGGCCGTCTAGCCTGCCATTAGCCAGCGTTTGCTGGGATTTGGGTTACCCCTCATCCTTCTTGAAGAAGTCAGCCACGCTCGCGTCGATGGCCCACGCGATGCGGCTCAGCACGTCGACCGTGAAGGATGACGCCCCGTCGAGACGGTGCATCAGCTTGTTGCCGGACATGCCGGTCATGTCTTCGAGCCGCAGCATCGACATTCCAGCCTCCTGGGTCGCTCGACGGACTCGCCGGGCCACGGCGTAGCTCTCCGTGTCGGTCGCGGGCGCCTCAGCCCGGCGAAGAAGCCATTTCAGGCTCTCGATGAGCATCTTGCCTTCGTCGACGGGAACGAGTCGGTCACCGATGCTCAGACACACCGGTTCGCCCTCCAGACCCTCACCGTTGGCCTGGTCCATCAGGCTCAGGTACAGGTAGCACGGTTGGCCGTCGATACTCTCGAACGTCTGAGGCCACGACGTGTGCAGGACGGCGCCGTCATCATCTGACGTGTGGTCGTGGCACCACGCTGGGCACACGATGTTGCCTGAGTCGGTGGTCGGTCGGTCGGTTGTTGCGGTCATGCGGTCAACTCCTGTCGGTTCGGCTCAGGTGAACGGCCGCCAACAGGGTCCTGCAAGGATGAGCGCATGGGGTCGACCTCCTGAGCGAGGTTGTCTCCTAGGCCCTGCCCGGTGCTGCTGACACCGTGGTGGGGCCGCTTGCTGGACATTGTTACCCCTTCTGCCCCGCCTGTCCATAGCCGGCCATCAGTCGCAGCGCTGCCGACCTCAGGAGGTTGAGGTCTGGGTACACATCGGGTACACGAGAGAGTCAGCGGCGGCCAACACCAGCCAACAACACCAAACCGCATACCCCCAGGTCAGCGGCACCTTTCAACGGTTGCCAACCGTTGCCGTTCACGTAGGGAGAGTTCGAGCTCTACTACGATATTTGACAGACGTCGCAACGCCGAAAGGCCCTTGACCTGCGGAAACGCGGCGTCGGGGGCCTTTTCCATTGTTCGGTAACTGCTCCATTCCGCAGGGATTCCGCAGGAAGGACTCATCAGACACGCCTAGCACCTCGCACGCCGACAGAAACAGCTATGTGCACTGGTATGTTCATTGATGTGTTAATGTGAATGTGCACGCCTGAGGAGGCTGGACATGGTGCGACTACTGCGACCAGTGAGCGACCTGCTCGGCTCCTATCTGCGAGTGGGCAGGCAAGACCACACGTTCCTCGCTCAGATGCTCGTGGACGGCAAGTCTGTCGGCAGCGGGCTGATTGCTGACCCTGCTCAGTTCGACAAGCACAAGGATCTCTGGATCGAGGCTCGGCAGCACGATGTCGAAACGGTCCTCGATCCTCGTTCCTTGGAACTCTCCACACCAGGAGGCTTCCTTCGGGGCGGAGCACGGGACCTGCCTTGGTCGCCGCAGACGATTCACACCCCGGACTCGTTGTACGGCAAAGCCGGCGAGGATCTGTGTGACCACCTGATCGACATGGTCGCGCAGGCCAAACACTCAGCCGTCCTTGCCCCGACCCACTTCATCGGAGCTGGTCGCGATTCGTGGCTCGATGTCGACGCTGACCTCACGCATGCGCTTCGGGCGAGCCTGAACAAGGCCGGCCACAGTGATGTGCCGATCTACTACCCGCTCATTACCAAGACGGACTTCTTCTACGACCCACCCTGGCGAGCGACGGTCGTCGGATATCTGCGTAGCCTGCCAATCGATGCTGTCTGGCTCCGCATCCACCCGTTCGGTACCGCCAAGTCCGGGCCGCTGGCGCTCAAGCGATACCTCGCCGCTTGTCGGGACCTGCACCAGCTCAACAAGCCGCTCGTCGGCGAGCACACCGGAGCTGTCGGGGTCGGACTGATGGCATTCGGGGCCCTTGGCGGCGTCGAGTCGGGCGTCACCGTTCTCGATCACACCGACCTCGCCGACTGGCTGCGAATGCCCACCCGGAAGCGGGGCGGAGGCAACGAGGCACGCATCTACTTGCCCGAGTTGGGCACCTTCCTTGACCGGAGCAAGGCCGAAGCGCTTCTGAAGCTCCCGGGAATGAAGGCCGCCCATGCCTGCCGCGACACAAGTTGCTGCCCGCGCGGCTGGAAGGACACCCAAGTGCACTACCGCGAGCACTTCGTGAACCAGCGGTCGCGAGAGGTGTCGGCCATCTCCAATGTCCCTGAGCCCCTACGCGCTGGGTCCTATCTGGAGAACTTTCTGCGGCCAGCAACCGACAAGGCGATTCGTGCGGCCGATGCCGAGCCGTCCCTCATGTCGACGAGACAGCGTCTTGAGTCATGGCGAGGCACGTTCGGCAACGACCTGACCGCGAATCCCGCTCACAGCTTCAGTCCACCCGCGGCCGGCAAACTCCACCGCAAGACCGCTTGACCCACTTCACGACCTACAAGGAGGCGAAAATGACGAGCGCAATTGCGAGCCGCTTGGATTCCATCAAGACCCGAGCGGGGGTTCGCTCGCGCGAGATCGCGGAACTGCTGGACACCACACCGCAGACCGTGTCGCGCTGGCAGCAGGGGCGGGTCGACCCTCAGCCAGCGAAGCTGCACCAACTGCTTGCTTTGGAGTGGCTAACCACCCAGCTAGCCGAATTCTACGAGCCCGACGACGCCCGGCTATGGCTCTACAGCCCGCACAAACTGCTCGGAGGTCGGCGCCCTGCCGAGTTGATCGCAGAAGGTGACATCGATTCCGTCTTGGCCCTGATCGACCAACTGCGCGACGGAGCCTACGTCTGACGTCATGGCGATTCATGATCCGAACCTCCTCGATGCGATCGAGCGTCTCGGCAGCGAGGCACTGGACGGCGCTACCGTTTGGCGCCACATGTTCAACGACAACCCGCCGGAGCTCTCGAACACGAGAGGTGCACGCTGGAACCCGGCGGGCCTCGCCGCGATCTACACATCCGAGGAACGAGCGATAGCCATAGCCGAGGGCCAGCACGCGATCGACGTGCAGCCGCTTCGGCCCAAGGCGCGGAGATTCGTGTACCAGCTTCGCGTCAGCGCGCAAAAGGTGCTGCGCATCAGCCTTGAGGACCTCCCCGCCCTCGGGCTTGAGCCGTCTGACCTGGAGTCTCCGGACTTCGCGGCCTGCCAGCGCGTGGGGGCGCATGCTGCGTTCCTCGACTACGACGCGATCATCGTGCCCAGCGCCCGAGCTGACGGCTCCAACATCGTGATCTTCGTGAACGAACTCGCGGCTGACGCCGTGTTCGAGCGAATCGGCTCCGACGAGATCACTTAGCCGATGCTTGGGCCAATTGCCGCTCGGCGTACACGGCGGCCACCGCCGCCCTGCTGGTGTCGTCGCGGTCGGGCCAGAGGTGGCCGTAGGTGTCGAGGGTGGTCTTGGCCGAGGCGTGGCGGAGCCGCGCCTGCACAACCTCGACCTCGAGGCCCGAGGCGATGAGCAGCGAGGCGAAGTAGTGCCGCAGGTCGTGAAACCGGAAGTCGGCAGTCATCCCCTCGACCTTCTCGCGGCAGTCGCGGACCGCTCGCTCGATCACCCAAGGGCCTGAGCGCCCACACCTGCTCGGTCGTCGCGACGTGCGGGCGCGGCCTGCCTGCCCCGGGCGACGTGCGTCGTGAGCAGGGGTTGCGGGGAACGATCCCGTCATGAACCGCATCGCTGAAGAGCTGCGAGAGTCGGGCGTGGAGGGCGTAGACGTAGGAGTCGGCCCGCCTCTCCTCCTTCAGGCGTGAGGTCCAGCCGCGCACGTCGGACGGCTTCACGGCCACGAGCGGCACCGCACCGAAGTGTTCCTTAATGACCTCGGCCTGCCGAACCGTCGACTTGCGTCGGGTGCGATAGCCGTCGAGCCAGGTGTCGCACCACTCCCCCACGGTGAGGCGAGCGGTCTTGGGGGCAACGTGGTCGCCGCGCACGACCGAGGCCATCGACTGCTTGAGCCAGTTCTGCGCGTCGACCTTCCGGTCGAAGTGCTTGGTGTGCTCACGCCCCGCGTTGTCGACGTAGCGGGCTCGCCAGCGCGTGACCTTGCCGGCATTCGCCGACGGCACCTCGACGGCGTTGCCGTGCTCGTCCTTGGCCTTCTTGCGCCAACGGTCCTCGACGGCACCGCGCTGGCTGCGGGGACGCAGCCTCGTCTTGGACTCGTCGCTCATGGTTCCGTCCTACCACTCGCCCCCGACACCACCGCGGTCGTCATCGCTCACCTGTGGATCGCTCGGACTGCTCGGCGAGCCAGAGGATGACGTCGGTGCGCCAGTAGCGCACCGAGCGGCCGACACGGAAGCTGCGGGGCCCGATACCGAGGTGGCGCCAGTAGCGCAGCGTCGCCTCGGGCACGCGCAGGTACGCGGCGACTTCCTTCATGGTCATCATCTCGTCGTTCGCGTGGGGCAGGTTGGGGTTCTCGGCAGGGTTCGTCATGGGGTTCTCCTTGGTGTGGGCCGGCCATCGTTGGTCGGCGGATTTCGTTCTTCCTCCACCAGGTGTGCGAGCGTCACCGCCGTACACGAAGTGGCCACACACAATCGTCCTCACGGTGCGCACCAAATTTCGCCCGTCCTCGGTGCGCCCGTCCCC
>JBBRYB010000076.1:0-12103 GCA_038238115.1 Propionibacteriales bacterium
CACCCAAAGTGAGCCAGCCCACGAGGGGCGGCAGGAAGTACTCGAGTCAGCCCAACCGGTGTCCTACGGCACGCTACGGGCGGCCAGCCCGACCACGACACCGCTCACCCCCATACAAGTCGGGAAGTACTGGCGCAGCAGTCCGTTGGACGCTTTTATGTTTGTCAACCGGCTGTAGGGGCGTCATGGAGTCCGGCCGCGGTCTCGATTTTTGGGTAGAGGCGTCGGGCCAGTGCACGCTTGAGTGAGCGTCGGATGTCGCGGTGTGTCTTGCCTTGGGCGCTGCGTCGGAGCTCGTAGGCGCGGGTCTCTGGGTGGCATCTCATCCGGGTGACGGCGACGGTGTGTAGTGCCCGGTTCAGCGCGCGGTCTCCGCCGCGGTTGAGGCGGTGCCGGGAGTGTTGGCCGCTGCTTGTTTCCAGGGGAGCGGCACCGGCCAGCGATGCGAACGCTGCCTCGTTGCGGACCCGGCCGTGGTGGGACCAGCTGATCAATAGTTGCGCGGCGACCACGGGGCCGACGCCGGGCTCGGCGAGCAGAGCAGGCCCTTCGGGGTGCTGCTTGATCAGCTCGAGCAGTTGGGGATCGAGTTCGGCAAGCTGGGCAGACAGGAACCGGATCCGTGCCGAGATTGACTGCAGCGTGAACACGGAGAGCCGGTGCTCGGTGGGTGCTTCTGCCGGGATCTGCAGTTCCTCAATCTGTCTGAGTTGAGCGGTCAGGGATCGGCCACGAAGTTGGGCGCGCAGCTGCTCTGGGGCGACCGCGATCAGGCTCTTCAACTCGTTGATGGCCTTGGTTCGGCTGACGAGGACCCCTTCTCTGCAAGCGAAAACCATCCGCAGCGCCTCGCGGAGGCCACCAGCTCGAGGAGCGCCCTGTTCGTCGCGGGAGAGCGCTTGGCGTGCTGCGCGGATCGCGTCGATCCGATCGCTCTTCGCGCCGCGTGCTCGCTTGAGTGCGCCGACCTCGACGACCGTCTCTCCGGCATCGAGGAGGAACACCACCAGGCCGGCGGCGAAGCTGCCGGTTCCCTCCAACGCCCAGATCCGGCGTCCGGGCGAATGCTCGTCGGCCCAGGTAAGCATCCGTCGATAACCAGGGCCGTCGGCGGTGTCAGCCACGTGAGCGTGGACTCGTGCGGCCCCGGTATCGAGCACCGCCAGGTCGACGGTGTCGCGGTCTGGATCGCCTCCGATGACGAAGTCGTAGTGCTCTGCCAGTATGACCATTGCGGTTGTCCTTTCATCGATGGATGACGCGGAAGGCATCGGCCTGGGTGAAGGTCACTGGTCGCGGCAGCACTGTGAGGGGTCACGTCGGTAACGGCGGGCAAGCTCCTAATCAAGCCAAGACGAGTGGGCCAGGTCGGTGCCGGCAACCCCAGCGACAGGTCAAACGAAAGACACACGCGAGGCGGTCAGTATTCTCGAGAGTCACCTCGAGCTGCCAGCACCAGCCTGACCGATTCCAGCCCAACCGAGCCACGCTCAACACTCACAGTGTTCTCATTGGTGCGGCGCTGCCACGGGGATTGGGGGTCGGCGAAGAACAGCGGGATGCCGTTCTCGACCTTGAACGCCGCGTGCGCGGACATCTCCTTACCGCGGTCCCAGGTGATTGAGCGGGCCTGCAGCTCGGGCAGCGTAGTCATCGTGTTCGCGAGGGCGTTCTTCATCGTGATCGCGCCGTAGCCGGCCAAGCGCAGGTCCGTTCTTGGGCGTGTGCTTGTGGTGGTAGCCCTCTTCGCGGGGTAGGTGGACCAGCATCCTGAAAACCTGGTGTTGCGTTCGACGACCGTACCGATGGCTGAGCGCTCCAGCCCGATCAGCAGATCCCCTTCCCAGTGGCCAGGGACGGCACGGTCTTCTGCTTCGGCGGGACGCTCACTGATGAGCGCTTCGGGAGTGACGTGCGCCCAGGTCTTGCGTCGCGATCTCGCTCGGGGTGCCCGCAGCGCCCGGCCGGTGCGAAGGCACAAGATGAGCTCACGTTTGAGCGCGCCACGGCCCTGGATATACAGGGCCTGGTAGATCGCCTCGTGGCTGATCCTCATGGACTCATCATCGGGGAAGTCCACCTTAATTCGGTTTGCGATCTGTTCAGGGCTCCACGCCCGCACCCACTCCCGGTCCTTGCGATGCGGCTTGTTCCGGCCCGTCCACGGCTCCGCCGCCGGCCCTGCCACCGGTGCCCCGTCGAGACGATCGACCTGACCCGACAGTCGTTCCTGCACGTACTGACGCAGCTCCTGGTTCGCGACCAGCTTCGCTGTCTTCGGGCGTCGAGCGACGAGGTCGGCCTTCCACTGGGCGACCGACGCGCGGTAGTCGAGTTTGCCGCCGCGGGTGGCAGCATTGCGGCGCAGCTCGCGTGAGCTCGTCGATGGATCTCGACCCAGCTCCCGTGCCATCCGTCTGACGCCAGCACCCTGAGCTTTCATCAGCGCGATCTCCTCGCGTTCGCGGAACGACAGATACCGGCCCGACAAGGGCTTCAGATCGAACGGCGGCATGCCGCCACCTTGCCGGAACCATCGCGCGCCGACGGCCTTCATCCGGGAGAACACGTCGGTGGCGCAGGCCAAGTAGAGCCAGCCCTGCACCGTCGGGACGTAGGTCACGTCGGCCAGCGACAGCTGGTTCGGGGCGGTCGCGGTGAACTTGCGGTCCACCAGGTCCGGGGCCGCGGTCACGTTGGGGTTCTGTCTGGTCGTCCCCAGCTTGTGCTTGCGGCGGTGGCAGCCCACGATCCCTGCCTGCCGCATCAACCGCGCGATCCGTTTGCGGCCGACGTGCACGTCGGCGTCAGCGAGCTCGGCGTGGATACGTGGAGCGCCGTAGACCTTCTGGTTCGAGTCGAAGGCGTCCAGGATCTGAGCCGTCAAGACACCGTCGGCGATCTCGCGCTTCGACGGCGGACGAGCGACCCAGGCGTAGTAGCCCGACGTGCTCACCTTGAGCAGCCCGCACAGCACGACAACGGCGTAGAGCGCCTTCTCCTGATCGACGAACGCGGAACCGTGTCACCTCGTCGACTCCTCACACGTTGAAGGCCGCCGGTTTTCAAGATCTCTCGCTCCACCCCCAGCTTCGCGTTCTCGCGCCGCAGCTTCGTCAGCTCCGCGCGCTCCGCCGCTGTCAACGGCAACAGACCGGTCGCGTCGGGCACCCCCCGCTCGGCCTGGTCAGCCTTGACCCAGTTACCCAACGTGGTGTTATTGATCCCCAGATCACGAGCCACCGCCGCGACCGTCTTGTCGCTGGCACGGACCAGCTCGACAGCCTGCTCACGGAACTCAGGTGGGTACTTGCTCGGTCGGGCCATAAGGGCCACCTTCCATGGGCTTACGCCCAACATGAAGGTGTCCACCGAACCGGGTCAACTCCACATTGGCCGCTTGTCAGGCTCGCGGCGCACCGACTACGCTGCTGCACCGTTGCGCCGATGAGCGCCAGGGGGGTCGTTCGCTAGGGGGGTCGTTGAGTTTCTTGCTGCTCGTCTTCTTGTGGGTCGCAACCGTGGTTGTCTTTGCTGCGGTAGCTCGGCGGGTTCTCGATGTTCCGCTCGGCGCAGTTCGCGCAGCATTGTCCGCATTGCTTGCTGTGGGCGTCGGCCTCGCGGTCTCCGACCCCTTGGTGGCGGTGGGCTCAGGCGTGGCCGAGGGCAGCCTGCAAGTGGGGATCTCGCTGGTCGCGGCGCTGACATTCCTGGTGGTGGCCGAAGTCCTGGTGCCCACTGGGAGTTGGCCCAGCCCCCTGGAGTGGCGACGTTCGGTGCGCCGACGGTCTGGACGGTCGCGGCGGTACGCGCGGATCCTCGCTATAGCTGTGAAGCACGGGCTCGGGCCCTACCTGCGCTTCGGATCTCAGAGCCCGGCGGAAGAGCCGCAGCGGCGCCGCCGGCTGGCCAAGTCTATGCGGCAGGCGATGGAAGACGGCGGAGTCACCTTCGTCAAGCTCGGTCAGCTTGCCTCAACCCGGCCCGACCTGCTGCCGGCGGAGGTTATCGACGAATTCTGCACGTTGCAGGACCAAGTGTCGCCGGCGCCATGGGACGACGTACGCGTCCTGCTTGAGCAGGAGCTGGGCGCGCCCTACCTAGAAGTCTTCGAGGAATTCGATCAGAAGCCGGTAGCTGCCGCGTCGATCGCTCAGGTGCACAGGGCAAAATTGTACGGCGGCGCTGAGGTGGCGGTGAAGGTACAGCGACCCGGTATCGGGCCGGTCGTCGAACGCGACCTCGACATCGTAGGTCGACTTGCGCGCACCGTGCAGTCTCGAACCAGGTGGGGACGTGCTGTCGGCCTGGTCGAACTGGCCGCTGGATTCGCGACGGCACTGATGGAGGAACTGGACTTTCGGATCGAAGCCCGCAACGTAGCAGCGGTCAGGGCAGGCTCTGCCAGCCGGGACCGGAACCGGGACTGCAACGTCGTACTCCCTGCCTTGCACGCACAGTTCTGTACTCAACGAGTGCTAGTGATGGAGTGGCTAGACGGCACCCCCATCGGGGCGGTCGACGATGCGGATGAGGAGCTGGACCGCCAGGCCCTGGGACGAGCCCTTCTGGAGTGCCTACTGCGACAGGTCGTCGTAGACGGGGTATTCCACGCAGACCCGCATCCAGGCAACGTGTTGCTGCTCACCGACGGCCGCCTGGCCTTGATGGACTTCGGCTCGGTCGGTCGGCTCGGCGCATCAACCCGCCAGGCAGTCCAGCAGCTGCTTGTGGCGGTGGACAAGGGTGACTCGGCCGCAGCCCGCGACGCGTTCTTGGAGCTGGTGACCCGCACAGACGACCTCGACGAACTACGGCTCGAACGCGCACTGGGCTTGTTTATGGCCCGTCATCTAGGCCCGGCGGCGGCACCGGACATGGCCATGTTCACCGACCTGTTTCGCCTGGTCGCCGATCATGAGCTGGTCGTGCTCGGTGAGGTCGCCGCGGTCTTTCGTGCACTGGCGACGGTGGAGGGGACCCTGCTGCGGCTCCTACCTGGCTTCCAGCTCGTCGCTGAGTCACGGCGTTTCGCCCGCGCCGAGATTGCGGCAGCCCTCGACCCGAGCTCCGTAGCGCAGACCCTGACCGACGAAATCACGGCGTTATTGCCGGTGCTGCGCCGGCTACCACGCCGGATCGACCGAATCACCGGCGCCCTCGAACAGGGACGCCTGAACATCAACGTGCGCGTCTTCGCCGACGAACACGACCGGCGGTTCGCCACCGACCTGTTGCACCAGGTGCTCCTTGCCTTTCTCAGTGCCACAGCCGGGATCATGGCCGTGTTCCTCATCAGCGCCTCAGGTGGCCCGCAGGTGACTCCAACGGTGAGCCTGTTCCAGGTGTTCGGTTACAACCTGCTGGTCGTCAGCTGCATCCTCGCTCTGCGAGTGCTCTTCGTCATCTTCCAACAGCAACGCTGAGAGCGGAGGCGGAGCTACTCCCGCCTCCCAACCCGGTCATCGACTACCAGCCAACGGCGCCGCCAAACCCGCCACGCCGTCTCGCGGGGTGCGGCGATGTCGACGGTGATCGGGCCGAGAGGGCGGGTTCGCCGGCCGATGTCGAGGTCCAGACTCAAACGGCCGGTCACGACGCCGACGTAGGCCGCGGCGCCGGCGCCACCGATGGCGGCGACGGTCGCTAGCAGTGTGGTTACGCGCACGGCTTCTCCGCGACGATGAGCGCGTATCCCAGCGCACCGTTCTCGATGGCGTCCTGGGTGGCTGAAAGGATAGGGCGGACCCGGTCGAAGTCCAGGCCGAGTTTTTCCGCCTGTTGCTGCCGGGTCATCCGCAGCAGTTCGACGCGGGCGGCGATCTGCAGCACCATCCGGTCCAACGCCTCTCGGTGCTGCTCGACCAGTTTCACCCGTAGCCCATGAGCGGTGAGTAGTGCCTCGTACTCTTTCGGGGGTCGGGCGTCGGCCACGCACGCGATCCAGGCTCCAAGTCCGGTCAGCTCGGCCGGGAGAAGGTCGCGTTCGGCGGTGACGTCGCTGATGCCGACCCGGCCGCCGGGTCGCAACACCCGGGCGATCTCGGCGATGGCGGTGGGCTTATCGGGGAAGGTGCACAGCGCGCACTCACACACCACGACGTCCCAGACGCCGTCGGGGAGTGGGAGCGCCTCGGCGTCGCCATGGTGGAACCGGGTTCGGTCACCGATCCCGGCGGCGTCGGCAGCTCCGACGGCGAGCGCGACGTTCGAAGCCGACAGGTCGACGCCGTCCACGATCGCGTCGTACTCCTGAGCGGCGAGTAGACCGGTTGTGCCGGTGCCGCAGGCGACATCAACTAGCCGTTCACCGGGCTGGAGGCCCATCGCGTCGAGCAGTCGACGGGTGAGCGTCGTTCCGCCGGGGTGGTACGACGAACCGAGCAGAAGGCTGACGAGATCGGAGGAGTAGCCGCTCGCACAGCAGGCCTTGACTTGGGCCGCGTCCAGGCCGTGGGCGAGCTCATGTGCCGTCATCGCGGCACCTGCTTGCTCCCGTAGCGGGTCTCGACGAGCAGCGGTTGGAGCTGGATGGCGTTGGGTACCACGTCGGCGACCTCGACGCCGCTCATCTGGGCGCGGACCTGTTCGCGGTAGCCGACGGAGTTGTAGGCGCAGAACGGGATCAGCCTTCCGTCGGGGGTGATCTCCTCCACGCAGCACTTCATCAGCTGGCGCACGTTGAGGGTGTAGGGATCGAGGAAGTCCTGGACCACGATCATGAAGGTGTTCTCGGTGATCGTCGTGAGCGCTTCGGGGAGGTTGACGCCGCACGCGTCGGCGCAGTCGAGCGCTTCGGCGATCTTGGTGAGGCGAGCATCGTTGGTGTCGGTGCCGATGAACGCCGAGGCGCTCCACAGCTTCTCCAGGGCCTCGCGGATTTCGTAGTCGGGCACAACCCGGTTGGCGACGTAGTCGAGGTAGTCCTCGACCTGAAGCAGTCGGGGGATCGGAACGAGCCCGAAGTCGGGATCGCCGGGGGTCCCTTGGGTGAGCAGGTAGGTGACCGAGCGGCAGGTCGGGGCGCAGCAGGGGACGGGGAAGAAGTCGTCGACAGTGAGCCACTCCGGGACCTGCTTGCCGATGGCGTGCAGGACGTCGGAGTTGGTGAGTCGGGTGAGGGGGTCGAACTCGACGTGCCGGCCGGAGTGGGTGACCGGCTGGAAGACGACCGAGCGTGCTGCGGGATGGGCGAGCCCGTGGCGGATCACCGCGCCGATCTCGTGTTCGTTGATGTCCTTCTCGATGGCGGCTACCAGGGTGACGGTGAGACCGACCTCGGCGCAGTTGTCCAGTGCCCGTTGCTTGATCTCGCGCATGTCGCGCCCCCGGATGGCCAGGTGGGTGTCCTTCTCGAGTCCGTCGAACTGCAGGTAGACGTTCACCGGGCGGCCGGGGCGGTTGCGCCGGCCGAGCTCGGCGACGAAAGTCTTGTCGGAGGCGAGCCGGAGGCCGTTGGTGTTGAGGTTGACCGCGTTGATCGGTCGCTGCTGCACCAGGTCGATCATCGCGAGGATGTCCTTGTGGATGGTCGGTTCGCCGCCTGAGAACATCACGACCTCGGGTTCGCCTTCGGCGGCCACGAACGTATCCAGCATGGTCGCGCACTGCTCGAGGGTGATGCTGTAGCCGTCCGGTCCCTTCTCGCGCAGCGAACCGGAGTCCGCGAAGCAGATCGGGCAGTCCAGGTTGCACGCGGTGTTGACCTCGATGATGCCCAGGCAGGCGTGTTGCTTGTGCTCGGGGCACAGCCCACAGTCTGAGGGGCAGCCGTCCTTGACCTCGGTCTGGGTTTGCAGCGGCCGGGTGCCGGGCTTGTTGAACCGTTGCGCGGCGACGTACATGTCCGCATCGCCGTACACCCTGGCCTCGAACTCGCCGTGTTCCGGGCACCGTTTGCGCAGGAAGACCTGGTCATCGCGGGCGTTGACCTCGGCGTTGATGGTCTGCTTGCACACCGGGCAGATGGATCGGGTCAGCTCGAGGAACACCTCATCGCGATCACGAGTCGTCATGCCGTAACCGTAGGTCGCGTATCGGCCCGGCTTCGGTGTCGGCGCTTACAGAAGCCGACCTCGTTTACGACGCATTTCTGGCCGGGTTTGATGCGTAGACCGATCGATCCGCGTGCCATGAGCGTGGCCCTGGTCCTGGCCGGCGGCAGGAGCTCGGTGCTCTGGCCACGGGCTGCGCGTGCGTGCCGTCGGAGGCGCCACAGCCCGCGCTGTGTGCTGCGGCTCGGGCGCGCTAACCCGGGGCAACGTGCCCGTCAACTGACCTGCCTGGCCGACACCTGCACCGCCGGAGGTCGCAGCCGGGCGCAGCGCGGACCGCCGTACTCGTCGGTGAGGTCGACGTGTGCCATCACCCGCAGGCCGGGGTCGGTCAGTGCTGTGATGCCGGTTAGATCGTCCAGCATGAGCTTGGCGCGGCGAACCATTGTGAAACTGTCGTCCGATCCTACGTTGCCCCAGGTCAGATACACGAACCGGTTCCCTGGTCGCCCCTGGACCGCGGGTCCACGGAAGTCGAACCCCTTCGGGCGCTCGACGACTTCGATGTCGGTCGACCAGACCGCCGTCTCGGTGTCCCCACGGACCAGGTCCGTTGGGTCCCGGCGAACCTGAAGGCCGACGTGCAGGTTGTCGCAGGGCTCGGCATCGACATGCCAGAACCGGCCCGGGAAGTGGTGTCCGTGGATCTCCAGCAGCACGACAACGAGTCTCCCAGGTGCAGGGGGACCAGCGGCGTGCCAGGCGCTGGGTCGAGGAGATGCGTGCGGAGAGGTGTGCTCGAGCACGCGCTGCCTATCTGCCTCCAGCAGAGGGGTCCGTCCCAGGTCTGCACGCGGCACACTCGTAGGGCAGCCGGAACTCCGGCCGGTACGGCGCCAGCCACCGTGATGTCGTCGGAGATGGTTGTGGATGCAGAACCCGTCGCCGCCAGGCCGGTCTCGACCTGACCGCCGTCAGGCTCCGTCGCCCACCGAGGGAGCGCGGGCAACGTGTGCAGGCTTACACAAGCCGGCCTCGCTTTCGGGGGAGGCTGGTGTCCGTGAACCAGACGAACCAGGAAGCCCCCGACCACGCAGGGCGGCCTGCCTGCGATCCGCTTCGGTATCGCGGCCGGCATCACCGGGCTGTTGTGTTGCGTCGGTCCGACCGTGCTCGCCCTGCTCGGTGTGGTGAGCGCCGGCACCGCTTTCGTGTGGGCCAACGACCTCTACAACGGCTACTCCTGGCTGTTCCGGCTGGCCGGCCTCGCCCTCCTGGTCGGGCTCGTCGCGTGGGCGTTTGCGCCGCCGCAACCAGTGCAACGTGGGCGGGGCCCGCAAGACCTCGCCGCGACTTGTGCTTGCCTTGGGCATCGCGGTGGGCACCTATCTGGTCCTGTGCGCCGTCACCACCTGGCTGGGCACCTTCACCTGAGCCACCCCGAACCCGCCGCCGGAGGGCGTCGATCCCAACCCCTCGCTACCCGCGAGGGGATCCATGTCCGCCGTAGCGACCACCTGTGCTGTCCCGCTCGACCTGTCCCTGTCCCCCCGCAGGCGCGCCAGTCGTCCTGGCCGACGTGCTCTCCCGACGGCTGACCGTGGTGCAGCTAGTGCGCTACTTCGGCTGCCTGCGGTGCCAGGAGTGGTTGATCAACTCGACCGGGCCGCTGCCGGCGAGCTGGCCCTACGGGAGGTGGGAGTGATGACGATCGGCGGCTCTGCGGACTACCAGGCGGTATGGCTGCGGGAGGAGAAGGGAGGGGATGCCGCTCCTGGACCCCGTTCATCGCTGCCGTGACCATGTCGGCGCGGCGAAGCCGCTGGGCTGCCGGTTGGCCGATCCCCGCGGCGCCGCGTCCTACGCATGATCGCTGGCTAACGGCGACCGGCCCCAGCACGTCACCTGCGACGCCGTGCGCAGCCCAGGGTGCTCGTCCTCGACCAGGCGGGGATGGTGCGGGGCGCCACATCGGCACCGCGATCGGCCACTACCCGCCCCTGGACGAGGTTCTCTCCGTCGTTTCACAGCTGGACTGAGCGACCGCGGCTGGAGCCGAATCCGGCCGTGGAAGCCTCAGTCGTGCACCTGTCCCGGCGACCTGTTGCACTGGTCGGCGTCCCCGCTGTCGCTGAGTTCGCGGGTGCAGCAACTGCCACCGGACCCGGCCACGACACCTTCCTGATCGCTTGATCTCGGGTGAGCCACAAGCGGGGCGGAAGAGCGCGGTCGGGGCCGGGCCAGCACGATCGCGACCCCCACGGCGAGTGCCGCGAGGCTGACGGTTTCGACGGCGGCATCCGGGCCGATCAGCGCCGGGCCGGCGAGGGCGTCGCGACCGAGCAGCACCAGTGTGGTCGCAGCCACCATCGCGGTCGCACCAGCGGCGGCGATCAGCCCCGGGCGCCACCCGACCCGCATCCGCCGGGTGCGGCCGACCAGGGGCCAGGCCAGAAGCGCCACGAGCGGGGCCAGGTGGTAGGTGGTTGTCGGATTCAGCATCGCGAGCCCGGCCCAGATAGCGCAGGCGCCCAGCGTCCACGCCATCCCGGGCCATCGCGACTCCAATGAGCGCAGTGTGGTCTCGTCAGGCACTTCGAAGCTCCCCCTTAGGCAAGGGTTGAGAGGCAGCTCGCATCAGGCGCACGGGAACCACTGTGCGGCTGAGTCGGCGTCGGCACGGAGGCGGACGAACTGCCGGCGTACCTCTTCTATGGCCCCGCTCAACGGGAAGATTTCGGTTGTCACGAGCTGGTCGTCATGGCCCGCGCTGACCGGGTGCCAGTAGACACCGTCGGCGGTCACCGTCACTTCCGGGATCAGGGATTCCCGGGTCAGTTCGATCCCCCCCGTGGCGAAGCCACGGTGTGCCAGCGCTCGGATCACCTGATCGCCTGGTTCGATGCCCATGCCGTCCAGGAGCTCGTGGAAAGGCTCCAGCTCGCGGGTCCTCTCGGGTGGCAGGGTTGCGGCCACTCGGACCCGGAACCCTTCAGCCCGTGCGACCCGGATGCCAGACACAGCCTTGGCCCACGACCCCTTGCCGCGGTGTCGGTCGTGCAGGTCGGCGGTCGCAGAGTCCAGGCTGATCTGCAAGGCGAGCCGGGCTCGATCCATCCGGCGCAGCGCCTCGAGCCGACGCCCGCGGAAGAGCATCCCGTTGGTCAGCAGCGTCGTCGGGAGGTGGACGGTGCAGGCGTGCACGACCTCGTCGATGTCGGGCAGCAGAAGGGGCTCGCCGCCGGTGAGGATGAGCTCGGACACGCCCGCGTCGACCGCCTCGGCGGCGAGACGGCGTACGCGGTCCAGGCCAAGGCCGTTCCGGTCGGCCTGCGGCGAAGAGCGTGCACAGCAGTAGTCACAGGCCAGATTGCAGTCGAAATTGGTGTAGATCCACAGCCGGGTGCCGGGGACCTGGGTCGGATCGAGCTCGCCCAGGTGGTCCACGCTCGGACCGCGGCGCACCACGACGGACCCGTCGGTGATCTCCACGAGCTCGTTGCCGGTGTGCGCGCACCAGGCTGCCACCGCGCACCGGGCGGTCTCGGTATCGATCTCGGGTATCGGCACCGACACCGTGTCGTGCCGAGCCACGGCACCGACCCGCTCGACCAGGTCGAGGACGAGACCGTGGCTCACCATCGCGGCGCGATGTCCTGCTCAGTCACTGCGGCGAATAGCGAGTCGTAGCCCTCGAGCCGGGGCGGGACCCACTGGCGCAGGCCCTCCATCTCCAGGATCGTGCGGTGATCGGGGTTGTCCCAGTCCATCGCCATCAACCGCTCGACCCACGGCCCGGTTCGCTCCTCGGGCAGATCCGGGAGGGCGGTGAAGTTGCAGTGACTGTACCGGGGCGACTCCCAGAAGACCTCGAAAGCACCGGGCATCAGCTGCTCGCGGCCGATGGCTTCCCAGGTGTTGATGCCGATGGCCGCGGCGTCGGCCCGGTCGTCGAGCACCGCACGCAGCGCGTCCAGCTCGCTACGCCCCGTGTCGCCGTGCTTGCCGACGTCGCTGTTGATCCGCAGCAGCTCCACACTGTCGGCGCCCGGGCCTTCGTGGTCGAGGTAGTAGACAGGCAGGATGGCGGCTTGGGCGGAGTCCTTCGA
>JBBRYB010000077.1:0-11996 GCA_038238115.1 Propionibacteriales bacterium
CCGTGTGTTGCTGGCCGGCGTGCACGCCTGGGACGACCAGGACAGTCACACCCACGAGTCGTGGGGGCTGCGCCTGATCCCGCCGGCGGGCGGGGAGTCGTTCGTGGGCGATGTGCTGGCGTGGGTTCGCGGCACCGGGGCGCGTCATGTGGCGATCCACTTCGATCTCGACGTGATCAACAGCGACGAGCACGCCTTCGGGATGGCCTGGGAGAAGGACGGCATATCCAAGGCGACCGCGCTCGGGACCATCGCGGCGGTCGCGGAGGAATTCGATCTCGTCGGGCTCACCGTGGCCGAGTTCGTGCCGCGGGAGGCGATCGCACTGCGGTCGCTGCTGCGAACTCTTCCCCTAGTAGCGTCCGGGACTCCGGCGGGGCGGGGTTGAGCCGTGCCGGCTGGTGTCGGTCCGGTCGTCGCCGTCCTCGGGAGCATCAACCTCGACTTCACAGTCGAGGTGGACGAGCTGCCGCGCCCGGGACAAGCGGTGCTGGGTGGGCAGAGCGTCCGTGGCCCCGGGGGCAAGGGGCCAATCAGGCGGACGCCGCCGCGCAGCTCATCGGCCGATGCCGCATGCTGGGCGCCGTCGGGAACGACCGGACGGTAACTGGCTGCTGGCCGAGTTGGACGGCTTCGGGGTCGATATCAGCACGGTCCACCGTGGCGAGGCGCACGGGTCGGGCATTGACTCGATCGATGACCGAGATGTCGAAGGAATTGCGGGTTCCCTTGGCTTCCCCAAACACAGTCAACCGTATGAGTGACCGTATCCACCGCCACGTGTCAGCGCGACGAACTGTGAAGCGAACGCTGGGTCATAACCAGGACGAGTGGGGCGCGAGTCACAACGACGGCGTGGCGGCGCCGGTCGTGTTGGCGTTACCAACGAGAGGCAGCGCTGACGGTCGTGCCTCTCGCGGCTCCAGGAGCACGCATTTGACGTCCCGGCGTAGCGTCGCCACTGGCGGTTGCTTCAGGTGAGAGCGTCAGGGTAGGTCAAGTCGGTCGCGCCGGAGCCCACATCCGCACCCCAGGTCAAGGTGGTTGGATTCAGCTTCGTGCAGATCACGGGCACCCAGGCCCGGGCGTCGGGATATCCCCAGTCGGTGCTACGGGGCAGGCCGATGAACGGCTCTGTTGCGTTGAGCGATCGGACTGGCATGGGACTGGTGTTGTGACGTCCTCTTCGGCCTCCGCGTTCGCTGGTTTCCGGTTTCCCCGGGAGGTGATCTCGGTCGCTGTGCGCTGGTACCTGCGTACGGCCTGTCCTACCGTGACGTCGAGGAGCTGCTCGCCGAGCGAGGAGTAGACGTCGACCACGTCACGATCTACCGGTGGGTCCAACGCTTCACCCCGGAGTTCGTCGAAGCGGCACGGACATGCCGTCACGTGCCTGGTGACCGCTGGTTCGTCGACGAGACGTACGTCAAGATCAACGGTCGGTGGACGTACCTGTACCGGGCGGTCGACCAGTATGGGCAGGTCGTCGACGTGTGGCTGTCCGCCCGGCGCGATCTGACCGCTGCACGGGCGTTCTTCACTTGGGCACTCGCCCTCGGGGCTATGCCGGTCGAGGTGACGGCCCGGGCGCCGGCCTACCGCAGATCCTTGACGAGCTCATCCCGACCCGCCCTGCATGGCACCGAGCAGTACTCGAACAACCGGGTAGAGGCAGACCATGGTCGGCTCAAAGCAAGGCTCCGACCGATGCGTGGACTGAAGACCTTCCGATCAGCGCGGATCCTTGCCACGGGCCATGCCTTCGTGCAGAACCTCAGACGCGGCCACTACGACATCGCCACCGACGCACCGGCACACCACCGGCTACTGGCGGCGTTCAATGAGCTGGCCCTCGCCATCTGACTCCCCGCCGGCCATCGTTCAACCATGTCACCCGATCGCCCAACGCAACAGAGCCCCTGAGGGTTTGTGCGCAGGTCGATGACGACCCGAATCGGGCGATCGCGTGCTCAATGATCTCGTCGTCGGACGGCACGGCGTCCTCCTCAGCTCTCGCGGTGGTGGACGTCCCCGGCGGATGCGCGCAGCGCATCGATCGGGTCCTCCCGGCTGATGCGGTCAAGTGCCGCCTGCACGCGCGGGTGCGTGGCCACCGGCCCCGCGGCGCGGATGGCCAGCTTGCGCACCGACGCGTCGTCGTCCTCAAGGAGGTCGGGAACGAGTCGCTCGGCCTCCGCGGCTGAGACCGAGCCAGCGGCGGAGGCTGCGGCGACACGGACGACGTCGTGCGGGGAGCGTGATGCCAGCTGGAGCACCGCGACCCGGTCGGGGCCCTCGATTAGGCCGGCCAGGGAGGTGGCCTTAGCGGCGATGTCGGGTCGCACGCCGGTGATCAGCTCGGGTAGCAGGGGAAGCGCGTCGCGCCCGAAGTACTGCACGAGGCGCGCGTAGTTCACCTCGTCCGGCTCGAGCGCGGCGACGAGCTCTTCTCGTGTGACCACGGCAGCCCCCTACAGGTTGTGGGTGAGTCGGTCGTGCCGCATCCGGCCAGCCTCGGTGGCGACGATGTCGGCGGGTGGGTGCTGGACGTTCCAGGTGCCGCGGCCGGTCATCAACCGGTCGAGCAGCGCAGGCGGTGCGGCCGGGTCCGGCGGCGCCGGGTCGTCTACGTGGGGAAGACCGAGCACATGACCGGTCTCGTGCGCCAGGGTCCACGGCGAGGCGACCTGAGTGATGACTGCGCCTGGCTGGCCGGCGGGGTGCGTCGCGCAGCCGTTGAGCGCGTTGGGGGTCGTAGCCTGCACGAAGTAGGCGACCATGTCGTTAGGTCCGGCGAAGTTCCGATTTCCGAACAACTGGGTCTGCTCGGTCGTGGTCGTGCCGCTGCAGGAGCCCACATCCACGGCATTGAGCGTGGGGAGGTTGAGGTTCTCCGTGCTCACGACCTGGACGAGGATTCCCTGCATCCCGTACACCTGCCGCATCGACGAGATCATCGTCGACAGCGGCGTTGACGTCGGCGCAGTGAGGATCTTCACGTGCAGGCGCATCAGCTGCGGGCCGAAGCCGACGTCGTTGTCGGCGGTGTTGAGGAGCCAGCCGCCTGCGAACCGGGTGCCGCTCGGGGCGAGCATCAGACCCTGCATCGACCCGTTGAACTGCAGCACGCCGATGCCCCACGGGCTGGTCACCACGATCTCGTCACGCCCGTCGCCGTCCACGTCGGCGACTACGTCGAAGTAGTTGTCGGCGGTGTTGAGCAGCCAGCCGCCGAACCGGGTGCCGTTCGGCGCGAGCCACGGGTTCTGCCAGGTGCCGCCGGCAGCGTCGAGGACTCCGATGCCCCACGGGCTCACCGCCAGCAGCTCCGGGCGCCCGTCACCGTCGAGGTCGCCCACCGGGGCGAATCGGTTGTCCAGCGTGTTGAGCAGCCACTCGCCGATCCGGGTGCCGTTGGCCACCATCGCCCGCGATGTCAGCGCGCCCTTCGACATCGTGAGGATCCCCATGCCCCAGGGGCTCGTCACCAGAAGGTCGTCGCGGCCCTCGCCGAGGTAGTCGGCGGCCGGCCAGAAGAAGTTGTCGTCGGGGTTGAGCAGCCAGTCGCCGATCCGGGATCCGGTCAACGCCCGCGCGATCGTCGTGAACGTGGTGCCACTCAGCTTTAGCACGGCGATGCCCGACGGTCCGATCACGAGGAACTCGTCGCGCCCGTCGCCGTCGAGGTCGCCCACCGGGCCGAACCTGTCGACGGTGGTGTCGAGCACCCACCCGCCCAGGTTAGTCCCATTCGGCTGCAGCGCGAGGCAGGCGAACGTGCTGCCCTTCTGCTCGAGGACTCCAATGCCCCACGGGCTGATCGCCAGCCACTCGTCGGCGCCGTCGCCATCGAAGTCGCCGACCGGACCGAGTCGGTTGTCGGCCGTGTTGAGCAGCCAGCCGTCGAAGCGCGACCCATTGGGTTGCAGCGCCGGGCACCCGAAAGTGTCGCCCGTCTTCTCGAGGATGCCGATGCCCCACGGGCTCGACACCAGGATCTCTGCGCGTCCATCACCGTCGAAGTCGCCGGTCTCGCGAAAGATGTTGTCACCGGAGTTCAGCAGCCATCCGCCGAACCTTGTGCCGTTGGGTTTGAGTGCGGGACTTGTCAGTGTGTTGCTCGCATAGGCGAGGACACCGATGCCCCAGGGGCTGGCAAGCGGGATCAGCGCTCGACGCGTCCCGTCGAAGTCGAAGCGGCGTGCGACCACAGCGGCCTCCGTCGATGGGGAACGCGTACCGAACAGCCGGGTCGGCGCCTCTGCGGTGGCGACCGGGCCACTGATACCCCTAGGATCTTGCTCCCGTCCTACTCGAAGGAGCAATGGCCCGATCGGGCTATTTTCGGCACCACCCGCAATCACGGGGGGTGCTGTTCGAGGGGCAGCGGCACAGGTGCCATCTCATCGTCGACCGACGTGCTCGGGCACTTGGGCGAGTCGATGTACCGGGGCAGAACGTCCGGCTCGTTGGCCAGCCGGCGCAGGTGCGGGTCAAGCGGTGGTGCGGCTCACCCGCAGCAGCCGCAGGGACTCCACGGCACCGTCCTTGCTTTTGGGGACGCTCAACCTGCGGCCGTGCAGTGCGGCCCGGGGAGCGCTGATCGCGTCGAGGTCGTCGTCCTTGCCTCTGCGTCGCCGCTCCGACCGGTCGGGTCGGTCAACCTCGAGGACCTCGACATCAGCGTCGGCCAGGTGCCGGGTCAGTCCGGCGCCGTAGCTGCCGGTTCCTTCGACACCGGCCTTCGCGACGTCGCCGAAGGTCCGCATCCAGCGGACCATCGCCCGATATCCGGCCCGAGTGGTGGAGAAGCTGGCGGTGCCGAGCACCCGCTCGGTCGTGTTGATCACCGCCGCCACATGAAGGTCCTTGTGAGTGTCCACCCCGCCGACGACAATCCGGCTGGCTCCGGCCGGCCCGGTCAAGGTCACACGATCGGTAGTGGATGGGTGCATGCTCGTCATTTCGTTCGGGCCCAGTCGAAGCCGGCAGCGCCTTGCCACAGCCCGCGGGTCGTTGCCCCGACATGCAGCCGGGCGCTGGCCAACTGGGGCATGGCGTCGCAGGAGTGCAAGTCGCTGGCCAACCCGGACCGTTCCAGCTCGTTCAGGAGCAGGGCAGCGCCGATCGCGCCCGTCGCCAGGTCGAACGCATCACCGGCCACTACATCCATAGCAAGGTCCAACGCCGCCGCTGCCACAACCGGACTTACGAGATCAGCTTGAACGCCGGTAAGCAGGGGTCGCCACGACGTGTCGCGCCCCTGGGGAAAGACCACCCTTGTCTCCTCTACATCAGTCGATCAGGCGCGAGCAGCCTGTCCCACACCGATCCTTCAAGCCCTGCTGAAGAACCTTGACAGCCCATAGTGGATCTGCTCTGCTAAGAGCAGATGGGTACCTCCCAGCTCCTTGGGGTCTAACGCCAAGGTGTCAGGACTTTCCACTCCTCAACTAGACAGGATCGAGCGGAGGCTCGCCGTGGCTTACGTGTTCAAGGATCTGATCGTCACGCTTACTCCTCAGGGAGGGCTGGGGCCGCTGGAGGCGGCTGACGGCGGCGGCACAGCCGGCGGCGGGTGCACGACGTCGTGTCCTGGCATGGATGACTTCGAGTGCGGTGACAGTGGAGAGATCATCGAGTTTGGCCCATACGCCGCGATCGACCCCGAGTTCCAGATGGAGCTCCGGCAGCTCATCGTCTACGGTTTGGCCGCGAACACTGCACCCGTGGCCGAGCCCGTCCGTCTGGAGGTTCTGGGCAGCCAGATGCGACCCACCACTCTCGAAGAGGTAGAGGGGCTCGAAGAGCGTCTCTCGAGCGCTCTCGCTGAACTGGCGGCGTACAAACAGACGCTGACCTAGGGATCCCACGCCATGCCTCAGAAGCGCTGCCTTGCTGCCAGCAAGCGCCTTGGCGCTCCGCACCCTTGCCCTCGCTTCAAGCTCACTCGGTCTGCCTTTGCAGCGGCGCGTTGACCCGCTTCAGCGCGTCACTGTCGGCCGATGGGGTCACACCGCTCGTCCTCCGCCAGTTTCGGCTCAACCCGTCCTACGACGTCCGGCGCCTGGCCGAGCTTGGGCCGGACGAGAGAATGCGGCTGGGCGGGATCCGTTTCGACGCCTCCTACGACAGCGCCGTGCTGCCTCGTGATGTGGGCCTGTCTCTCAAGGTCGTCCCGTCTGCTACCGCGGCGTTGCTTTGGGGACTACGCGCGGGTGGGCTCCTTCCCAAAGCTGCCCAAACCGAGTTCCGGCATCACCCGGCGACGCTGCTTAGGCTAGTGCTCGACAGTGTCTTAGAAATCGAAGCGGACGGCATGTTCGTTTCCGGGGCAGCCGCCATCGACCTCATGGGCGTTCACCTTCCTCAGGTACGGCCAAGGAGCCGGCCGATTGTCCTCTCTATCGAGGCTTTGCGTTACGGTCAGACCCTGAACTGTTCCGACGGACCAACCCTGGCCCACCGACTGTATGGGTACCACCGAGCGCCCATCTCGCCCCGTTGGACGCGAAGGCTCGGTTCCTACTCCGACATCGAGGCGCACCTCGGTTTAGACGGCACGGGAGTCAGTCGACGAGCCTTTCACCAAGGCTGGCTGGCGGGCGTTGCCCCTGAAGCACCATCGTGGCTGATCTTGCGGCTCCGGCCCGGGCCGACAGGAGGGTCGCGCTTCAAGCTCTACGTGAGCCCCCGGCTGGAACACCTTGGCGTGGCCGTGCGTGCGGCCCTACCGATCCTCACCGAGCTGGAAGTGCCAGCGTTCAAAGTCGGCCGTGACCTTTCCGGCATCTTGCGGCCGGACAAGTTCGTCATCTACGCCGCGTCGCGCCGCCAGCTGCAAGACACGTGCACCGCACTGACTCCCGCGCTCGCAGGGTTGGAGGCACACGGCGTGCCGTTCACAGCGCCGATTGACCAAGCCGGGCTCGTCTCCTGGGGTATCGACCCTCCCGAATCGGAAAGCCTGTTGCTCTCTCAGCGGACCAGTTGGCGGCGCTGGCTCACCGAGCGCTTGGCAGTCGCCTTGCTCGTGGCCCGGCGTTCACGGACCTCGCCAGAGGCCCCCGAGCCCTGGCGCTTCGCCTTAGCCCGCCTAGCCTTGGACGGAGTCGACGCACGCACCTGGCTGCCGACAGGAGTGTCGTGGGTACCGGGTCCATGAGGGTGACCGATCGACTGACGCTGCCCACGGACGCGGTTCTGAAGCCGGCGGACTCGCTCGACCCGCGGACCAAAGTGCGCCTCGGCCACAACCAGGGCGACTATGTGCTGACCCGACCGGGCTCACGGAACCGGACGATTCTTATCGACGCGGAAGCTGCGCGCTTCCTGCTTGGGTTCCAGCGGCCGTGCACCCTGGCTGAGGGCCTGATCGACGTGTGCCGCACGAGTGGGGCGGAGCCCGACACCGTGCTCGCCGAGATCCTCCCGCTCGTCAGCCACCTAGTTAATCGCGGTTTGCTCGTTGTGGCCGACTCACCGGATGCTCGCGAGATCAGACCGACATTGACGAAAGCCCAGTCCTTCCATGGGTACCTGGTCATTGAGTGCGTTCACATCTTCCAGGACGTAGAGGTTTACCACGTGGTGAACGCCGCTGGGCGTTCCGCGGCCCTGAAAATCCTGCGGCAGACGTCGATGGTCGAGCGCGGCACCCCAAGCCGCCGAAGACTCGCCCAGGAGGTGTCCATCCTCAACTACCTCGACGGCTTGCATGTGCCCAACGTGTTGGCCTACGACGCGGAGGCGCAACCTGGGTTCCTGGTGACCTCGTGGTGCGCTGGCCGTGATCTGAGCACCCACGCACAGGTGGTTCGGGGTGGAATGTCGTCGACGAGCCAGAACGCGGCGGCGGCCTTGTGTATCAGCGTTCTGCAGGCGTACGCCGATCTCCACGAGGCCTCGATCTTGCACGGTGACGTCCATCCGGGCAACATCATTATCGGGCCCGCCGGCGAGGTCAACTTGCTGGACTTTGGGTTCGGATCGTCGTCGTTGCCCGGGCCAATGCTCCCTAGTTTTGGGCGTGGCGGCTTGGCCCAGTACGTCGAACCGGAATACTGCCGGGCGCTTGCCCTGGGTGCGGCGTCGCCACCCGTCACCCAAGCTTCCGAGCAGTTCGCACTCGCTGCGTTGTGCTTCCAACTTCTCACGGGAGCCCACCACGTGCGATTCGGCCTTCAGCACGAGGTGTGGCTCAGCCAGGTGCTGACTGAGCCGCCCCGCTCTTTCGCTAGTTGCGGCACCCCTGCGTGGCCAAAAGTCGAGAAGGTCTTGGGTCGAGCTTTGAGCAAGCAGTCGAGGGAACGGTTCCCGACGACGCGCGAGTTCGCCCGGCAACTCGGGCAGGCGGCGAAGTCAACCGGTAATCGACATGGAAATCCGGCCGAGTTGGGGCGTTTCGTTGATCAAATGATGCGGCGGTTGACGCCAAACCGACGAGGGCTGCCGACACATATTGTCCGGGAGTCCGGCTCAGCTGTTCATTCAGGTGCGGCCGGAGTCGCGTACTTCTTCTACCACTTGGCCTGCCTGAACGACGCCCCTGCACTACTTGCGACCGCAGACCTGTGGTCGTCGTACGCTCGTGCTCACATGACGACGAGTGGTGCGTCGCTCTTCCACGGGCAGGCTGGAGTGAACACCGTCGATGCTCTGATCAGGCTGGCCGCGGGTGATCGGGCCGCCGTCGACGCCGCAACGCTAGAGAGTGCCAGCGACGGGCCTTCCGAAAGCCCGGAGGACCTCCTCACAGGTCGTGCGGGCCTGTTGCTCGGGTATGCCGCGATCCTGGATGCACAGGCGGCCGGGCTGGACTGGACGCCGGTGGGTACCGTTGGCCTTGCCGCGACCGGCGATCGCATCGCCGTTGGTGTCGGCGTCACATCCCCTGGTGGCCAAGTTGAAGGTCACGGCCTCGGGCACGGCCGCGCTGGGTTGGCTTATGCCGCCTTGCGGTGGTTTGAGTCAAGCGGCCACGAGCCCATTTGGTTACAGGAGGAGCTCGATATCCTCTCAGGGGCGGTTCGTCCGGGGGACGGCCGCCGATCGCGGCGCTCCGTCAATGATCCGCTGGGCGGCTTGGGAGCCGCGGCCGCCCACAACAGCTGGTGTCGCGGCCTGGCCGGCCAGGTGCTCCTGTGGAATCTGGCCGCTCGATGTTTTCCCGGCAATTCCTTCGACGCGCTGGCCGACGCGTCTGCGGAGCGATTGTGGCGCGACCGTGATGCCGCCGGGGTCGGCGGCAGTTTGTGCTGCGGCTACGCCGGGCAGGTCTACGCGATGCTGGCGCAGCTACGCCGGACCGGTCAGAGTCGCTGGCTCGCCCGCGCTGAGGGCCTGGGGGAGCGCGCAGTCAACGCCGCGCCGCGCGTGCGGAGCCAGGTCGGCCTGTTCTCGGGTCAGCTCGGCATAGCTCTCATGACGGCCGACATCGGACAGCACGACTTCGCAGCCTTCCCCCTGGTGGAAGGCGAGTCCTGGCGCCCCGGATGAGTGTCAAGCCACGAGTCTTGCTCTCATTGCTGCAGCTCCCGCACGACCCGGCCAGCGGTGGAGCACGCACTATGTCCAGCATTGCCGAGATGCTGGCTAATGCCGGGTTCCCCGTCCGTGGTCTCGCCACGACTCTGTCCGAGGCCGCCGCATCAGTCGACCAGGAAAGGTCGATGGCCGCGTACGAACAGGTGGACCGCGCCGTCCACCCTGGCTCGGATGCCATAGTCATACGTTGCCGACGCCGAGGGGTCGACTACGTCCTGCAAGACGTCGGAGATTGCCACGCGGCCGCATGGGATACGCACCATGGACGCGCGTACCGGATGCTGTTCCAAAACGAGCTCGATCGGTTCCCGCCCGACATCCTGCTGACGTTCGGCGCCGAGCCATACGACATCGACCGCCGTCGGGCTGCTCAGGCGGTGGGGGCGCGGGTCGTCTTCGGGTTGTTCACGACCGGCTACCTGTCGCGCGGGGTGGGCCCTCACATCGACGCGGTGATGACGCCGAGCGTGTTCATCGCCTCGCTTTTCCGGGATCGCTGGGGGTTGGACGGAACGCCTCTGCCAACTCCAATTCAGCTCGAGGACGTGCTGCACCCATCGCGCCAACCCGAACGCGTGACCATGGTGAACCCTTCGGTCGGCAAAGGGGTGGTTCTCATGGCCAGGCTGGCCGCGATGCTGCACGACGAGCATCCGGAGATACCGCTTGAGGTCGTCGCCTCCCGTGCGACGGGCTCCCTGTTGGTGCAGGCCGGCTTCGCCGCGGGAGTCGATCTGCGTGTTCACCGAAACCTCTTCTTTCGGAGAATCGTGTCCATGCCGCGCGACGTATACAGGTATACGCGAGTGCTCTTGGTGCCGTCCGTCGCTCAGGAAGCGTCAGCGCGCGTGGTGGCTGAGGCGCTTCTCAACGGCATCCCCGTCATAGCGAGCGACGTGGGAGGTTTGCCAGAGAACGTGGGGTCAGGTGGCACCGTGCTGCCGCTTCCCTCCGGCCTTACCGTGGACAGCAGACGACCACCCACGCAAGAGGAGGTGCGTCCGTGGGTCGAGGCGGTCGTTGGCCTGTTCACCCCCAGCTCAAGATATGAAGAAGCGTGTGGCGCAGCACTTTCCGCCGGGAACTACTTTCAGCCGGACCTGGTGGCCAAGCAATATGTCGAGTTCTTTCACCGAGTCGCGACGAACTAGCGGTACGAATCGACCCGCGCTTGCTCGCTCAGAGCCCAATAACGGCCGAGGCTCTGGGCATGACGGACTGCGTACCGCTGAAGCCCTGCAAGCATCTCCACTTCGTGCGGCATCAGCTCCGGATGCCACATGTCCACGACGAAGACGACCCGGTCTTCGGCCGTCTGATTCCAGGCCTCGTGCTCGAACGAGTCGTCGAACACCAGGCACCGACCCTCCACCCAGGGCCGTTCGACGCCGTCGACTCGAATCGCACAGTCCCCCTGTGGGACGTGAAGGGGCAAATGACAACGCAATCGCATGTTGGTCGGGCCGCGATGGGCAGCGATTCGGGTCCCGGGCCGCATCCGCGAGACGTAGATCGCCCCGCACAGGCTTCGCACAGTGGGGTGGCTCCTGATCACTCGCGTCGCGGTCGGACACCTGTCGCAGACGCTTAGGTTCTTGAAGCCGAGCTCGTAAAACATGGCGACGTCCCAGCTGCCGCTGCGCGAGATAGGTTCGCTCTCACGATGGAAGGCAGATCCGGGCAGGGCGTCAACCTCGGTTCGGATGGCATCGTACGCCCCCTCCAGTTCCGCCACGATCCCGAGCGGCCGCGAGTCGTGCCAGGGCTTTGAGGTCAGCCCTGGGTAGTAACTCATCTGCGGCGATCGCACGTTATGAACAAACGACGCGAGGTAGCTCTCCAATCTGTTCGCAGGGAGCCTCGCCGAGCCATCGCCATCGGGCAGTTGCATGCGACCGTTCTACTCCGTATGGGGCTCTCCGACTTTCGGCGGGGTGACCTCGTCATGCCGCGGTCTGTCGCTGTCGGGTGACGGCGACGTGGACCATGATGCGCCTTTGGTAGTTGTCCATGTTGGTGAACCCGCAGGCAACGCGTCTTGTCTGTTTGATGATTCGGTTGAACCCTTCGGTGCGGGCGTTGGCACCTGCTCGGTCAGGGCGACCAGGATGGCTGGCCACCAGGTGTCGATGGTGCGGGCGAGCCGGGTCGCCTCGGGCAGGTGGGCGTCGGCGGCGGCGTTGTAGAAGTCGTAGAGCCGGCGGCGGATCCAGTGTGCTTCGGACTCGCCGGGCAGCATCCGGAGCGGTTCCTTGACGGCCCACGCGGCGGCGATCTCCTTGGTCGGGTCTTCGGTCTGGAAGGTTCTTTCGAGCCGCGTCCACTGTCTCTGGCTGAGGTGGTCGGCGCCGGTGAGCAGCATCCGCCGGTTGACCCAGACCTGTTCGCGGGTGGTGCCTCGTCGGCCGAGCTGCTCGCGGGTGACGCGTTGCCGGACGTCGGTGACCATC
>JBBRYB010000078.1:0-11585 GCA_038238115.1 Propionibacteriales bacterium
CCACGGGCCCGGCTCTGGCGTTCAATGTCAGCATGACGTCTGCTGACATTGACGCGAGAGAGGCCGAGACGGGCATGATCGCGAAGATCAGCGAACGCTGGCGAAGGTCGACGGAAGCCGGATCGGGCGACCTCTTGGCCAGCGACCCAGAGGTCATCGGAAGAAAGGCAATTCTTTGCTTAGTCAGGCTTGACCGCTCGGATGATCGCCGAGTGCATGCCGGGCACCGCTTGGTGCGTGTAGGTCACTTCGGCGTCGATGAACCCAACTCCTGCCAAGCCTTCGAGGTACTCGGCTCGTGTTAGGGCGCCGGCGATGCAGCCCACGTACGTTCCTCGTTCGGCCCGGTCGCCCGGGCTGAGGTCGTCGTCGGCCACAACGTCGGAGATCCCGATTCGACCCCCAGGGGTGAGGACACGAAACATCTCTTTGAGGACTGATGGCTTGTCGGTGGAGAGGTTGATGACGCAGTTGGAGATCACGACGTTCACGGAGGCGTCGGGGAGGGGCACATCTTCGATGGTGCCCTTGAGGAACTCGACGTTGGTGACGCCGGCTTTGTCGACATTGTCCTTCGCGAGGGCGAGCATTTCGTCGGTCATGTCAACGCCGTAGGCGAACCCGTGCTCACCGACTCTTCGGGCCGACAGCAGGACGTCGATCCCGCCGCCCGAGCCAAGGTCGAGGACCCGCTCGCCTGGTCGCAGGTCGGCGACTGCGGTGGGGTTGCCGCAGCCGAGGCTGGCTGCAACGGCCTCGGCGGGTAGTTCGCCTTGCTCCTGGGTCGTGTAGAGGGTCGAGCCGAAGGAGTCATTGACTTCCAGTGTTGGCCCGCAGCACGAGCCAGCGTCGCCTGGCAGGCCATTGAGTTCGGCCAACAAGGCGTCGTTGTTGGTGCCGCCGTCTCGGACTGTCGTGGCGGCTGCTGCGTAGCGCTCCCGCACATGTTCACGAAGCTCGTGGTCTGTCGTCATGGCTGCTGCCTTCTTTCCATCCGGTGACGCAGTGATAATCAGGCTTGGGCGGGTAGGAGCTCGTCAAGGAGCTTTTGGATGCGGTTCTTGATGTCGTCTCGGATGGGGCGAACGGCGTCGATCCCTTTGCCGGCCGGGTCGTCGAGCTCCCAGTCCTCATAGCGCTTGCCCGGGAAGATTGGGCAGGTGTCGCCGCAGCCCATGGTGATGACGACGTCGGAGCCCTTGACTGCATCAGTAGTGAGGATCTTTGGGGTGGCGCCGGTGATGTCGATGCCGTCTTCGGCCATGGCTTGTACTGCAGTGGGGTTGATCTTCTCGGCAGGTTCCGAGCCTGCCGAGAGGACCTGAACACGGTCACCGGCAAGTGCAGTCAGGTAGCCGCCGGCCATCTGCGAGCGGCCCGCGTTGTGGACACAGACGAACAAGACGGTGGGCTTGTCGGTCACGAGGTTTGCCTTTCAGTGGTTATGCGGTTGGGACCAGCTGGTCAAGGAGATGGCGGACATTGCCGTCGATCTGGTCCCGGATGGTGCGCACGACCTCGAGTGGCTGGCCGTCGGGATCGGGGAGGTCCCAGTCGAGATAGCGCTTGCCCGGGTAGATCGGGCATGCATCGCCGCATCCCATAGTGATCACCACATCAGCGGCTTGCACAAAATCATCGGTGAGGGGCTTGGGGAACTCTTGGGTCAGGTCCAGGCCGACCTCGGCCATGGCCTCAGTCACGGCCGGGTTGATCTTGCTGGCCAGCAGTGAGCCGGCCGAACGCACGTGGACTCGACCCCCGGCAGCGTGGTGCAGCAGGGCCGCAGCCATCTGAGAGCGCCCGGCGTTGTGAACACAGACGAACAGGATTTCGGGCACGGGTTTGTCGATCTTCCCGGTGGCCTGGGCGAGGGCAGTGAGACGTTCGGCGCCGAATCGGTCGGCGAGCACGGGCAGATGGTTCTTGAAGTGGGCCGTGCGGTAGAGGGTTTGGTAGGACTCGTGTACGTAGCGGTCAACGGTCTCGGTGCTGAAGGTGCCGGTGAAGCGGCGGGACAGGTCGAGGACTGGGCTCGTGAGTAGGTGCTCGACTGATTGTGGGTCCAAGGTCGGGATAGTCATGGCGAGAACTCCTTGACGGACTGGTGTGCAGCAGCGGGGAGTCGGCGAGGTCGCCAGCGAGCGCCTCGGGATGGGGATACAGGATCTTGATCAGGACGTAGGCGACCAGACCGCCGACGAGTTGCATGACGACGAACATCGGCACCGACGACGGTGCGATGCCGGCAAAGGTGTCGGAGAACATCCGGGCCAAGGTGACTGCAGGGTTGGCGAAGCTGGTCGAGCTGGTGAACCAGTAAGCCGCCGTGATGTAGCCGCCGACGGCGAAGGCAACAGTGTTGTTCCGCCCGGAGCGGATGGTGCCGAAGATGACCAGCAGCAAACCAAGGGTGGCGACGACCTCGCCTAGCCACAGACCGCTCGACGAGCGGACATGGGCAGCAATCGAGACGGCGTCGAGCCCGAACATCACGTTGGCGACGACCGCACCGACAAAGCCGCCAAGAATCTGGGCACCGATCAACGCCCCGGCCTCTCGGTTGGTGACTGCTCCGAGGGCTCGCTCGACGAGGGTCACCACGGGGTTGAAGGCAGCGGAGACAGGCTGTAGCGCCAGAATCAGGGCAACCAGCGCGGCACCGGTGATCAGACTGTTTTCGAGCAGCTGCAGGCCGACGTCGTTGGGCGAGAGCCATACGGCGGCGATCCCGGAGCCGATCACGGCCGCCACCAAGAAAGCCGTCCCCACCAGTTCAGCCAAAGCCCGGCGAGCCAGCGTGTTGGTCACCTGGCGGCTCCGCCGAGGAGGGCAGCAACATCGGCGAGCGCCTCGGTGCGGACCTTGTAGTACACCCACACGCCACGTTTGGAGCGGTCGAGCAGGCCGATGTCGTGCAGCACCTTCAAGTGGTGGCTGATGGTCGGCTGCGTCAGATCGAAGGTGTCGGCCAGGTCGCAGACACACGCCTCCCCGCCGACGTGCGACGCCACCAGCGACAACAGCCGCAAACGCACCGGCTCAGCCAGGGCCTTCAGTAGCGGCGCTACCCGTTCGGCCTGGTCGACGCTGAGCGGTTCGTGAAGCAACGGTGAGCAACAGGCCACGGTCTGGACCGGTGTGAGCTCGAGCAATGACTTAGACACGAGTCTATGTTGACATCTATCTATCTCTGTGGAAACCTCGGGGCTAGGACATTGATACCTATCGATATAGGAGCGCAGTTATGTCACGAGTCCAGCTCGCACTCAACGTCAACGATGTCGACGAGGCGGTCGCGTTCTACTCCAAGTTGTTCAGCGCCGAGCCAGCCAAGCGGCGTCCCGGCTACGCCAACTTCGCCATCGCCGAGCCGCCGCTCAAACTTGTGTTGCTGGAGAGCCCGGGCAAGGGCGGCTCACTCAACCACCTGGGCGTAGAAGTCGCTGACACCGACACCGTGGACTCGGAGCAGGCGCGCCTCGCAGCAGAGGGGTTGGCGTCAATCGACGAGCGAGGTACCACCTGTTGCTACGCCAAACAGGACAAGTTCTGGGTCCAGGGCGCACCCAATGGCGAACCATGGGAGATCTACACCGTTCTCCACGACAGCCGAACCTTCCGGGCCGAAGACAACTCCGAGGCGGGCTGCTGTGGCAACACCGCAGGGAGCGAGACCACAGCAGCGGTCTGTTGCTAGCGACCGGGAGGCCTGTTGCCAGCGTCAGACGCCGTCCCGTGTGGGGCGAAGCATGAGTCCGGCCAACATCGCAACGATGAGCAATGCTCCGCCGCTGTAGCAAGACGGCAGGTCGTAGAGCCGGATCGTAGAGGGTCGGCCGATCCATCGTGTCTTGGGATCCGGGTCCGTGTGCAGCGCTCGCTGACCGTTTTCCCAACGATCCCAGGTCGGCATGCCTCGGTCGCCACATGGTCCGGCGTGCGTCGACGGGTGGCCCGGATCTAGAGGCCTCAGATGGAATCCCCCGGTAGGGGCGACGAGCAGCACGCCCGCGATGAAGCGAGGTTGCCTTATCCGGTGAGCATGTCGTGATGCGGGGCTCGATGACGCTGAACGGGACGCATCGGTCGCCTCGCGAATGATGCCGTGGGCCTGTGCCGGGAGCCGGAGCGCTGAGGGCCACGAGGAGAAGCCCAAGGCTGCCGGGAGCCGGAGCGTTCTCCTTGTGAGGCGTGTTAGAACGTCGCTGGATGCTTCGCCTGGCGGGGTGCGGCGTGGTTGTGGGGGGCATCACTGCCCAGGCCTCGCTCGGTGTGGTCGGAGTGGAAGAGGGCCTCCTCGAGCAGCGCGGACAGGTGGTTGCTACCGGCCGTGTAGTACATGAAGGTGCCTTTACGTCGTCCGTGTACCAACCCTGCCATTCGCAGCTTGGCCAGATGCTGGCTCACCCCTGAGGGTGACGCGTCGACCAGTTCGGCGAGACAGTTGACCGAGGTTTCGCCCTGGAGCAGCGCCCAAAGGATGCGGATCCGGGTCGGGTCGGCAAGGAGACGAAAGGCGTCGGCGGCGAGGGTGACCTGGCGCTCGTCGGGCATGGCGAAATCAGGGAGCTCATTGTGCATGCGCCAACCATAGCGTTTGCGTATATGCGCGGGCACGCGGATACTGGATGCATGTCCGATCACGACCACCTCCGCCAGCATGATCACGGGCGTGGGGACGCCCAGGCGCATGACCACGACCACGCCGACGGCCTGCTCGGAAAGCTGAAGCATCTCGTCAAGCCGCACAGCCACGACGCCGCGGACTCCGTCGACACCGAGCTGGAGGGCAGCGTCGAGGGCATCCGAGCCGTGAAGATCAGTCTCATCGTGCTCGGCGTGACGGCGCTCGCCCAGCTTGTCGTCGTCTTTCTGACGGACTCGACGGCGCTGCTGGCTGACACGATCCACAACTTCTCCGACGCGTTGACCGCTCTGCCCTGTGGGTGGCCTTCGTGTTGAGCCGCCGCGTCGCCACCCAGCGCTACACCTACGGGTTCGGCCGGGCGGAGGATCTGGCCGGCATCTTCATCGTGTTGATGATCGCGCTTTCAGGGTTCCTGGCCGGGTGGGAGTCGATTGACAAGTTGATCAACGGCGCCACCGTCTCCTACCCGTGGGCCGTGGTCGCAGCCGGCGTGTTGGGCTTCATCGGCAACGAGCTCGTGGCCGTCTACCAGATCAGGGTCGGTCGGCGGATCGGCTCTGCAGCCCTGGTCGCCGACGGCGTGCACGCGCGCACTGACGGATTCACCTCGCTGGCGGTGGTAGCGGGTGCTGCGGGCGTCCTTCTCGGCTTTCCGTTGGCGGACCCCATCGTGGGCCTCCTGATCACCGTGGCCATCCTCGTCGTGTTGCGAGGCGCTGTCCGGGACATCTACCGGCGTCTGATGGATGCGATCGATCCCGAGATCACCGATGCGGCTGAACGCACGCTCCTCGCCACCCTTGGGGTTGCCGGGGTCGAGCGGGTCCGGTTGCGCTGGATCGGCCACAGGATCTTGGCCGACGCCGGCATCACCGTTGATGCGACCCTGGGTGTCGTCGCAGCCCACGACATTGCCAACGCGGCACACCACCGACTGCTGCACGACGTCCCCAAACTCTCAGACGTCACGATCCACGTCAGCCCCGAACCGGCCGACAACACCGACCACCACGACGTACTCGCCCACCGCGCCTAGACAACTGGCGAAGGTGGGGGCATGACACCCGCTGCTGGTTGACGTCGCGAGCAACACGTTTCACGACTGTCTTGCGACGTGATGACCGGCACCCTGTGGGTGCGATAGACCGGTCATCCCGCTGGCCAAGACGGTCCTGGGCTCGGCACTGGTGGTGGCTGGCGCCAACGGCGCCCGAAGAGCTTGGCGAGAAAGCCGCTGCCGGTTTCCTTTGGGTGGCCGGGGCAACGGTCGGCGCGAGGTACTCCGGCGAGGACTTGGTCGACGTGCTGGCCGCATCCGGCCCAGGTGGGCTTGCCACATTTTCGACAGGTGACCTGTCTGCACATGCCGGTGCTCCTTCTGGTGATGGTTCAGCTGTGTGGGGTTGGGGTGGGGTCAGACGAGGGCGGGCAGGGCCCGGGCTGCGGTGTAGAGGGCGACGGCGAGGACGAGGACGGTGAAAGCGGTCGTGAGGCGGTGGGTGTCAATCCGGTCGGCCGTCTTGGCGCCGAGGAACCCACTGATGGCAGAGACCGCGGTGAGCACGACTACCAGACCCCAGTCAGGGGCTGGGGCCGACTCCGGTGCGGACGGTAAGTGCGGCGGTGCTGGTCAGGGTGATGACGACCAGGGAGGTGCCGGCTGCGTGCTCCATGGGAATCGCGAGGGCGAGCAGTAGGGCCGGGACGACGAGGAACCCGCCCCCGACCCCGAGGAACCCGGTGAGCAGCCCCACAACGGTGGCGGTGACCAGGACTTTCAGGGCGCGGGGGCATTGGCAGGCGAAGGTCGGGCTGATGGTGATGATCGGGTCGTCCAACTGGTGGCGTCTGGCGTGGCGGACCCTCGTGTGCGCATCGTGCACCTGGTCGTCCATGGCGCGGTGGGCGCGCACCTCGCGGGTGGCCATGACTCCTCCGACCACCAGCATCAGGCCGGCGAACGCGGCCAACAGCACCGGTTCGGAGACCAGCGCGGAGGCTTTGGCGCCGGCCGCTGCGCCTCCGATCGCCACCAGCCCGAAGCTGGCACCGCGGGCGAGCAAGACGTTGCCGGCCCGGTAGGCGGTGACCGCGCCGATCAGCGCGGTGACGCCCACGACGACCAGTGACCCGGTGGTCGCCTGGGCCGGGCTCTGCCCCAGGCCGTAGACCAGCACCGGGACGGCGAGGATCGAGCCGCCGCCGCCGAGTGCCCCGAGGCTGAGCCCGATCAGGGCGCCGGCGGCGACCGCGAGGAGGAGATCGAGCATCAGGCGTCGGGGCCGACCAGGTGCAGTCCGACCTTCTCGGCGTCCTCGAAGGAGTCGTCGATGGCGATGGGGGTGCGACCTGCGGCGTCGATCAGTGACGCCGCGATCGAGGCGCGGTAGCCCGACGCGCAGTGCACCCAGACCTCGCCGGGCGGAACCTCGGCGACGCGGCCGGGCAGCTCGTGGATGGGGATGTTGTGGGCGCCCTTGATGCGGGTCGAGCGGTACTCGTCGGCGCGGCGGACGTCGAGGACCACCACGTCGCGATGGTGGCGGACCTGCTCGAGGTCGGCGAAGGTGGCGGTGGAGAAGCTGGCCAGCTGACCGTCGGCCCAGTCCTGCGGCCTACCGGTGGCGTGGGCGGCCGGGCGGTCGATGCCGATCCGGACCAGCTCCCGCTGGGCTTCGGCGACATCGGCGGGGGTCTCGCCGAGCAGGGTCACAAAGGTGCCCCAGGTGATCAACCAGCCGAGGTAGGTGGCGAAGGCCCCGTTGATCCCGAAGTTGAGGGTGCCCGGTGCGTGCCCGGCCGCGAAGGCGGTCCGGTTGCGCAGGTCGACCACCCACTCGCCGGCCTCGATTCGGCGCCGCAGCTCGCCGGCATCGGCGGTCGCCGGCGGGGACAGGTCGGGCTCGGACGGCCCCTCGGCGTTCGCGGGCATCATGTGCGCGTAGTACGCGGGCCACGCCCCCAGGCCCTCCAGCAGCTCGCGGACATAGGTCTCCTCATCCTGGGTCAGCACCGGGTTGGACTCCTTCTCCTCACCGATGGTCGACTCGGTCGCATCCGACTGCGTCGCCGCACAGAACGACCCGAAGCCGTGGGTGGGGAAGACGTCTGCGGTGCCGGGGAGCAGGTCCGCCAGCCGGTGCGCGGAGGCGTGCTGCCGGCGGGCCAAAGCGTCCGTGTGCTCCTCACCGAGCAGATCGGGCCGCCCGGTGGCACCGAACAACAGCAACCCGCCCGAGAACACCCCCACAGAGGCCTCCACCCCGGCGTCGGCCACTGTGTTGCCAGCATCACGGGAAGCGTCGCTGAGTGCGTAGGAGAGGTGGGTGAAGGTGTGTCCCGGGGTTGAGATCGCGGTGACCCGCATCCGGGGTCCGATCTCCGCGGTGTCCCCGTCGCGGATCGGAGTCCGGTCGAAGGACACCTCGTCGTCGGCGTTCACGTGATAGGCCGCGCCGGTGCGCCGGGCGAGCGCCAGCCCGCCGGTGAGGTAGTCGTTGTGGAGGTGGGTCTCGAAGACGTCGGTCAACCGGACGGCGTGCTCGCCCAGGATCGCCAGGACCCGGTCGATGTCGCGCTGGGGGTCGACGACGAAGGCGACCTCGCCGTCGTGGACGACGTAGCTCCGGTCGCCTAGGGTCGGGGTCTCGACGGGGATGATGGTCAGGTCGGTCGTGGTCATGCCAGTCCTCCTTCCAGGCGGCGGCCGGATCGGGCCCAGGCGCTGGTGCCGCCGGCCACGGACACGGCGTCGAAGCCGGCTTCGCGCAGCAGGTCGGTCATGGCGCTGCTCCGGTTCCCTGAGGCGCAGATGACGAACACCGGCGAGGTTTTGTCGAGCTCGCGCATCCGGTTCGCGAGCTGGCCGATAGGGATCAGCACCGCGCCGGGCACGTGGCCGGCGACGTACTCGTCGGGCTCGCGTACGTCCACGAGGGGGCCGCTCCTACGTCCGGCGGCTAACTCCTCAACGTCGATCTCCGGTGTGGTGGGCTCGCGCATGCGATGAGGTCCTTCCGCAGACAACCGGTGATGTGATGAATACCGGTGGGGGTATGAACACGACGACCATAACACCCCCTGGGGTATAGTCAACTTCACCAGGAATGAAGGCAGCCGGCGAGTCTCGACATCAAGCAGATCCGCCGCTAGAACAAGCCATTCGAGGAGCGCCTGATGAGCACCTACACCATCACCACGACCCTGAACCAGCCCTACGCCGCCGCTGTCGAGGCCGTACGTGCCGCGCTCGGGGACCAGGGGTTCGGGGTACTCACCGAGATCGACCTCAAAGCAACGCTGAACGACAAGCTCGACGTCGACATCGAACCCCAGATTATCCTCGGCGCCTGCCGTCCGCCGCTGGCCTACGAGGCGATCCAGGCCGAGCCGTCGATCGCCGCGGTGCTGCCCTGCAACGTCGTCGTCCGGTCCATGGATGAGAACACCACGATGGTGGAGGCGTTCGACCCCGACGCGATGATGGGACTCGCCGACAACCCGGCCCTGCACCGGGTCGCAGCGGACGCCAAGCAGCGCTTGAACGCGGCATTCGCCGCCCTGAACCAGGAGAACTGATGGAGCTCGTCCCTGCCGAGATGACCCCCGTCATCAACCGCATCAAGCGTGCCCAGGGCCAACTGGCCGGCGTGCTCCGGATGCTGGAGGAGGGTCGTGAGTGCGAGGAGGTCGTCACCCAGCTCGCAGCGGTCTCCCGGGCTCTGGATCGGGCCGGCTTCGCGATCGTCGCCACCGGGCTCCAGCACTGCCTCACCGACGGGGACGGCATCGACAGCGTCGACGTCAAGAAGATGGAGAAGCTCTTCCTCTCCCTGGCATGAACCGGCTCGCTTCCTGGTGAGATCCGCGATGGAGAGCTGTTAGGTGCGCAGGCGCGAGCTCGAACTCGGCCGCCCAAGGCCCGGGGGAGTGGCTGTTTCCTATCGAAACCCCGTCATGAGCTGACCGATGGGGGCCGCTCCGAGTAAAGCTTGGCAAGGCAGCCGGGCGACGTTCTCGCAGGTCAGCCCCGGTTTCCGGTCGGAACGGCACAACACGGCGCAGTGCCTGGTCGGTGTTCAGGGGTCGCAGCTTCGAATCGGTTGCTGGCAGCTGCCTCACTCCGAGCCGGCGCGTTTGCAGCTGTCGGCTCCGGGCCATCCTGTTCGGTGGCTGAGGCGCGAGCTTGTCCGACTGACGGTGTGAGCGGCGGCTTGGTGAGGCCCACAGTCAGTCCAGGAGTTGGTGGAGTGTCTCTTGGATCAGGAGCTCGCCGCGTTCGCGGATGCGGTCTTCGTCGTCGCGGGTTGAGTCGGTGACGACGACCCAGACGACGATGCGGCGGTCGTCGCGGTCGTGCGGGTCGCTGGCGAAGATGCGAACCGTGTAACCCAGCCGTCTGCTTGCGGCTCGGCCGCAGCGGCGGATCTGCGCGACCAGGTCCTTGTTCCATGCTTCGACATGGCGGGTGTATTGGTGGTCGAGTTCCAGGACCGGCTGGATCTCTTGGATCAGCGCCTCATCGTCCGGGTCGTGCATGTGAGCCTCCTGGGGAGCGACCCTGCGATTCGATGGGTTCATTGAGGCCGTTGGCGGCGTTGGCGTGCTCGGGCGAGGGCGTCGAGGTTCTTGCGGTCTGCTTCGGGGAGCGCGTGGAGGTATTTCTGGGTGGTTTGGATCTGGGCGTGGCCCATCCGCTCCATGACGCTGCGCAGGTCGGATCCTTCGGCGAGCAGCCAGGACGCGTGGGCGTGGCGCAGGTCGTGCATCCGGACGCCGAAGTCGACGCCGCTTGCTTTCACGGCGGGCTGCCAGATGCGGGTGCGGAAGGTGTTGCGGGAGATCGGGGTGCCAGCGGCGGTGGTGAACAACGGCTGGTCCCGCCCGATTTCGTGGGTCTGGATGTGGAGGGCGACGGCTTCGAGCCAGGCGTCGTCGACGCCGAACGTCCTGGGTTCGTTGCTCTTGGGGTAGGGCTTGCTCACGTAGCGCTCGCCGGTGGGGGAGTGCTGCCTGGAGACCTCGATGATGGTCTCCTCCACGGTCACCGACTTGGCGAGGAAGTCGATGTGGCGGGGACGTAGGGCGATGAGCTCACCCCAGCGCATGCCGGTCTCGATGGCGGTCTCCACCAGGAGCCGGTAGCGGTCCGGGGTGGCGCCGAGGAGTGTGTCGTACTCGGCGGGGGTGAGGGTGCGGGACCGGCGGATGATCACCTTCGGCAGCTCGGTGTGCTCACAGGGGTTGGCCACGATGAGCTGGTCGCGGACGGCTCGCTTGAAGACCGAGTGCAGCATCGTGTGGTACTTGCGGATCGAGACCGCCGAGAGACCCCCGGCGGTCGCCTGGGTGACCCAGTCCTGGACCAGGGATCCGGTGATCTGGTACATCAGCTTTCTGCCGAAGAACGGGTAGAAGTGCTTGGTCAGGTTCGAGACGTAGCCGGCCCGGGTGGTGGGCTCGATGTGCTTGCTGGGCAGCCAGTCGGTCTCGACATAGTCCCGGAACGACACCGAACCCAGGCTGGCGTCGCGCCAGGACCCGGCGAAGACCTTCTGCTCCTCCCGGTTCGCGGCCCGCTCGGCCGCGCGGCGGGTGGAGTGGGTGCCGGCGGACCGGATCCGTCCCTCGGGGTCGCGGTAGCAGGCCAGGTAGCGGGTGGCCCCGTCCTGCTTCTTGCGCTCGACCACGTATGCCATCGCGATTCTCCCTCCGTCCTGATCGATGTCAGCGAGATGTCAGCAACCCTTGCTGGGACCCAGCGACGAGTGGCGAAGGTCAACGGAGACTCAAAAGCGGGTCTGGCCTGCGACTATACCTCACACAGCCTCACACTTGAGCGTACGCTTCGCGGCTGGTAGTTCAGGTGACCGTTTCACTCATAACCCAGAGGTCGCAGGTTCAAATCCTGCCCCCGCTACAAGGATAAGTGCAG
>JBBRYB010000079.1:0-11518 GCA_038238115.1 Propionibacteriales bacterium
ACGTTGCCGAAGTCGAGCCCTAAGCCGGTCCGCGCAGCGGCGCCCGACCCTCGGTCAACCCACTTCGAACGTCCGGCACGCGGTCCCAGATGCCCGACCCCATGCGGCGCCGGCGCAGGTGGCTCACATGTCTGCCGCGGTCGTCCCGTTCACCCGTCCGCTGACGTTCCCGGGACTGGGGCGTCGTACGGTGAGAACAGAACGTCCGCCGCCGCTCGGCAGATTCCGATGTTTGCACTCTCCCTTTCGCATGTTGGGGGGCGACAACATGGGGACGCTGAGTGCATTTTAGGTCGTGTGGCCGCTCAGCTCCCGAACTCGGGCATCGCGTCGAGAGACCGCGTTGAGATCAGGGGGTCGTGCTGCGCCGACGACTTGACGGGTCATAGGCGGTGGAGAGACGCACCTAGCGCGGTGAGCGGCCACGAAAAATTCGAGTCCGAGAGACCGATCCTGTACCGGTAGACGATCGCTACCGGTCAGTTCGGTTTGGGAGTCCGGGGTTGCGAGGGGCGACGGCGGTCGACTGCACGATGGAGGTGGTGGTCTGCAGCGACAGCGCTTTCCATCGATCCAGCCGCCCCGTAGATCACGGCATTCTTGTCTGCCAGCAGCACTGTCATCCTCCTATTGGTGTTGTTGCGCGAGACCGGACACGAAGAGATCCTCGGCGATCGAAGCGGTCGCCGAGCGCTGCGGCCGGTGTGAGGATTGCCCAGCAAGATGACGAACGAGATCACGATCCCGCCCCTTGTCGGAGCTGGGCCTTAGAGGCCTGAGTGTTCGTGTCGGTTGTGGTTCGCGCTACCTGGCTATGCCGTAGGTCGTGAGGACGATTGTCGAGCCGAAACGCCGAACATCCTGCAAAACCAGCTCAGGCACGTTGTGCTCGTCTTGAAACAGTCGTCGACCATGGCCGAGCACGACCGGATAAGTGAATAGGCGGTACTCGTCGACGAGACCGAGCACGATCAGCTCGTGGACGAGGGTGATGCTGCCCGTCGTCACGATGTCCTTGCCCTGCTGCTCTTTGAGTGCTGTGACCTCGTCGACGACCGAGCCACGAAGAATCGTCGTGTTCTCCCGCCCCGGCTCGGTCAAAGTGGAGGAGACGACAAATTTCTGCACCTGGTCAAGGTGCGCGGCGATGCCCGTCGTGTCGTTGGTCTGCTGCGCCCAGAAAGCTCGCATCTCTTCGAACGATGTCCGGCCCAGCAGCAGCGCGTCCGATGCGGCGGACTGTTCCTGGAGGACTGCAGTGACTGCGGCGAGGTCCGCGGTGTCATCACCGGGCGCGAACCATCCGCCGGAGGAGTCGATGACTCCGTCGACCGTGACGTTCTCGGTCACCACGAGTTTACGCATGAGCGCATCGTACGAGGCGGGCGGTTAGCTGAGTCGACTACGCATGTCTCGCAAGCCGAACCCAGCGGTCACAGCGGTGGCCATTGGCACACACCATGCGGGTACGGAACGGGTCGCCCGTATGGAGATCGCCTACCCGAAAATGGCGTAATCGAGATTTTGGGCACAAGGAGGCCCGGCCGAAATCTCCCCGATGAGCGGCCGGGGGTCGGCGTGAATGCGGCCGCAGACGCTTGCCGGTGTTTGCGCTGCGGCGGCGCGTGACATGATCAGCGGCATGACGATCAAGCGGGTTCTCGCTCAGTCGACCGTCGGTGACCTAGCGGTCGCGGAGGATTGGTACACGCGCCTATTCGGCCGGCATCCGGACGCGCGGCCAATGGAGGGTCTGCTCGAATGGCACCTTTCCGACACGTTTGGAGTCCAGGTCTGGGCCGAGGCAGAGCGCGCCGGACACTCGGCGATGGTGCTCGACGAGTCCGATCTTGACGCCCTCGCCGCTCGCTTGGACGCGGCCGGCATCTCGCACGACGGACCGCAGGACGTGACATCGTCGAGGATCCTGTCGCTGGTCGACCCAGATGGCAATCGCATCGTCTTCACTGGTGCCTTCGCCTGACCGACGCCGGCTCTTCCCCGCACGGTGTGGACCGCGCGCCGTCTTGGCGGATTGCGGGTTCCAGTTGCCAATCGGTCAGGGGGACGGTCTCGGCCCGAGCAGGTCCCATCGGTTGCCAGCGACATCAACGAAGACAGCCACGCGTCCGCACAGCTCGTCCCGTGGTTCGGTGACGAACTCCACGCCGCCGTGCGCATCCGCACGAAGGCGTTCTCGAAGTCGTCCACATTAGGAACATCCCAACGTGGCCCGCGTACGACCGAACCGGCTTCATGCTCACCGTCGGCCTGGGCGAGGAGCAGTGCGGTGGTCGCACCAGGCGACCTCACGACGACCCAGCGCTGTGGCCGGCCGTCGTTAGTTAAGGATGGCGAGCTCGAAGCCGAGAACGTCGACGAACAACCGAATGGCGTCGTCGTAGTCGTTCACGAGTAGCGCGGCTCGGATACAGGGGTGGGTCAGGAGCGATCAGGAACCCGAGGGACTCTGCCCTTGCAACCCCCCAATCGCATGTTGGCGGGCGACAACATGGGGACGCCGAGTGCATTTGGGTCGTGTGGCCGATCAGCTCCCGAACTCGGGCATCGCGTCGAGAGCCGCGTTGAGATCAGAAGGTCGTGCTGGCCGTCATGGACAACCGAGAACATCATCACCGACTGTCTGCGGCCGGCCTTCGCCGCGACCGTTTCCCCTCCCCCCTCACGTTCGTCAAGTAAAATCACGTTCTGGGTCGAAAAACCCGAATCGTCCAAACGGAGGCCAAAAGTGGGGTTACGCGGTCCTGCGCCCGACCCAGACGCCCTTCGACGGGACCGGCGCCGAACGACCAGGCGGGTTGGACGCCTTCCGGCCACTTTCGAGGGCCAAATCCCGTCGTGGCCGCTTCCTGGAAGCCCGACGGCGCGGGAAACGCAGCTTTGGGCGAAACCGCAGGTGAAACCGCAGACGAAACCGCAGACGAAACCGCAGACGAATATGTGGGTTCGGATGGGTTTGGAGCATGAGGTCGCCGTCTATGCGCGTCGTCTGACCGAGTTCGAGTGCAAGAAGGCGCCGGCGAACCGCGGGACCATCGTTCGTCAAGGCGCCAAGGACTTGGGTATCTCGCTGAAGGGTATGGCTCGTCACCGCTGGAAGATTTCGGCGGACGAGGTCGCTCCGAAGCGGGACGCGCTGATGTCTGCGGGCTCGGTGAAGGCGCGTCTGAGGGCTGCTGGGCCAGATCGCGCCAGCTGAACTAAAGCTTTCGTCGTCGTGGTGGGGAGCGTTAACGAGCCGGTGGTCAACGTTGTAGGCGACCAAATCACTGAAGTCGATCACGCCTTGGCACAGCGCGCACTCTCCAGATATGGGGCGCGGAGAGGGTGGCGGCATGTGGCTGAGCCATCCGTGCTCTCGAACTGTCTGACGGAGACTGGGTGACAGTGCTGCGGCTGTTGACGCGTCGAGACGCGAGTGGAATAGTTCGGTCGCAACATTTCGTGCGCGTTTCGTGGGGGTCCTCATGCAGAAGCGGGTAGGTCGGGCATTGCTACTGCTTCCGTGCGTCGTCGCATTGGGCTGGGCGGGGGTTCCCGCGGTCGCAGCCCGCGCTCACTCGCCGGTTGTGGTCCATCAGGGTCAGGTGACTCGACAAGACATCCCCAGCGAGCACGGCTCCGAGCCGGACACCGTGGTGGAGCCCGATGTCGCCGTATCGCCGACGAACTCCGACGTCGCCATCGCTGCCGCGCATGACTCACGCTTCGAAGACGGCGGAGCAGTGGACATCTCCGTCGCCTGGATGGTCGACGCGGGTGCGTCGTGGCAGCACATGCTGTTGCAAGGCATCACCCGCGCGACGGGCGGCCATTACGCCCGCGCGTCCGATCCGTCGCTTGCCTTCGGTCCGGACGGCACGGCGTATCTCTCGGTTCTTGCGTTCGACCTCAGGACCTGCCCCTCGGCCGTGGCTGTGCTGCGCTCGACCGACGGGGGCCAAACCTGGAGCAAGCCCTTCTACGCACACAAGAGCTCCTCGTGCAAATACATCGATGACAAGAATTGGATCGTCGTCGACAACTCGACAACGAGCCCGCACCATGGACGGATCTACCAGTTCTGGACTCCTTTCCTGTTCGGTGGAGGCGCCTACCTCGGTTCCCCCCAGGCGGTGCGCTGGTCTGACGACAAGGGCCGTTCCTGGAGCCGCACGCACTACGTCACGCCGATCCACTGCTCTACCCAGAACTCGCAGCCGATGATCCGCCCCGATGGCACGATCGTGGACACCTACTACGACTTCGGGGCTGCCGGCCTGGCGCCGGACGTCGTTCCTGGCGCGCAGCCAGAGTCACCGCGAGCTCGACTCCTGCTCAGCAATGCCGCGCCGGCCGCGATCGACGCCTCGGGGACGATCTATGCGTCAACCTCGAGCGACGGTGGCAAGACCTGGTCCCGCAAGAGCGAGGTTGCCGCGAACGCCGCCGGTTACGCACCCGGGGTGCGCTGCTGTCTGTTCGCCGCAAACATCGACTCCGTAACACATGCGATGTACGCAGTATGGGAAGGCGGCGTCGGCAACTCAGACCGCGTCTACGAGTCGTTCTCCCGCGACGGCAGGACCTGGTCCTCGCCAGTGCGAGTGTCGCGCGGTGACGTCAAAGGAGTGCAGCGGGTGAACGCCGATGTGGTTGCCCGCGGAGGCAACGTCTACGTCGGCTACGGCACCCGGACACACCCCAAGCAAGACGGCGGAGTCGTGCAGCAGCAGGTGTCGGTCTCGAGCGATCATGGACGCAGCTTCGGGCCACCAACGTCGATCGGTCCGCGGTCGGTACTCAAGTACTCCGCACAGTCTCGAGGCCACTTCCGTGGCGACTACATCGGCGCGGCGATCGCACCCGGACGCGTCTACATGGTGTGGGCGGTCTCGTCGAAGCCGCCGGCGAACTCGACATCGAAGTACCATCAGGTGATCTACGGGGTGACACTGCGCCCATCTGGAATGCTGGCGAACTCGGCGACTCTCACACGGCGATAGGCGCAACTGGCCGCACCTCTCCACGGGGTACTCGCCCTGGTTGTCCGGCACCCACCAGACGAAGTTGATGCCCGGCCGGACGGTGCCGTCGACGAACGCCTCCCAACCCGCCGGGCTGCGCCGCCAGCCGCGGAGGAGTCCGCGGGGCTCTGTTGCGTTGTCTGATCGGGCGGCAGGGTTGAGCCGTTCTGGCGCTGGTCAGATGGCGAGCACCAGTTCATCGAACACCGCCGGCAGCCGGTGGTGGGCTGGCGTGTCGGTGGCGATGTCGTAGTGTCCGCGCCTGAAATTCTGAACCAAGGCATGACCTGTGGCAAGGATCCGAGCTGAGCGGAAGGTCTTGAGTCCACGCATGGGTCGGAGCCTCGCTTTGAGCCGACCATGGTCGGCTTCGACTCGGTTGTTCGCATACTGCTCAGTGTTATGCAGGGCACCTGGGATGAACTCGTCAAGAATGCGCGGGTAGGCCGGCGCCCGGTCCGTCGTCACCTCCACCGGCACCACCCCAGCGGCCAGCGCCCGGCTTAAGAACGCCCAAGCGGCGGACAGATCGCGCCTGACGGACAGCCACACGTCGATGACCTGCCCGAACTGGTCGACCGCCCGGTACAGGTACGTCCACCGTCCGGTCACCTTGACGTAGGTCTCGTCGACGAACCACCGATCACCTGGCACATGCCGGCGAGGACGCGCGGCTTCGACGAACTCCGGCGTGAACCGCTGGACCCACCGGTAGACGGTGACATGGTCGACCTCGACTCCACGCTCGGCCAGCAACTCCTCGACATCTCGGTAGGACAACCCATACCGCAGGTACCACCGCACCGCGATCGAGATCACCTCGCGAGGGAACCGGAAACCAGCAAACGCGGAAGCCGAGGTCGAGGTCATGAGACCAGTCTGAAGCCGGCCGGACCACCCAATGCAACAGAGCCGTGTGGGGACCTTATGGGTCGGCCAAGTAACTCAATCGGTTACCGGGCGAGCTCCCGCCAGCCATTGAAGATGTTGATCGTCAGGGGGCAGGAACCGGGGCGGATGACCGAAACCATCGCTGACTGGTGGACCGCCCTGGCCGCTGTCATCCGCGGCTGGACGCCCGGTCGGCGACCTCGGCCGGTCGGTCGGCTGATGGTGAACGCGTCCTTGTCACAGGGCTAAACTGCGCGGAGGTCCTCCACACTCGTGGAGCTCGGAAAGGGGGTACAGAGTGTCTCGTAGTCCTGTCATGGCTGTCATCTTCGGTCTGACGGTGCTCCCAGGGTCCGTGCTCGGTCTTGCCAACCCGGCGACGGCGAGCACCACCTCGCCGCCCCCCACTTCCACGGGGCAGGTGTGGTCGCAGATCAGTGCTGGGTCTCGGCACACCTGTGCGATTCGCCGAGACCACACGCTCTGGTGCTGGGGTTACAACATCAACGGGCAGCTCGGCACCGGCGACACCCATCGACGCATCCTCCCGGCTCAAGTCGGGACCGACCAGAACTGGTCCTCCGTCGGCGCCGGCGGCCTCCACACCTGCGCCACCCGAACCAACCACACGCTCTGGTGCTGGGGGTACGGTCACTCGGGAGCCCTCGGGTACGGACAGTTCTTCGACCGGCACGACCCGACCCAGGTCAAGGGCGGAGCCGTCTGGCTGCGCGTCACCGCGGGCGGAAGCAACACTTGCGCCACCCGCACCGATGACACCCTGTGGTGCTGGGGATACAACAACTACGGCGAGCTTGGCCTCGGGGACCGGACCGAGCGGGCCAGCCCGACCCAGGTCGGCGTGGACACCGACTGGGCAGACCCGAGCGGCGGCGAGCTCCACACCTGCGCCACCCGCACCGACCACACGCTCTGGTGCTGGGGGTACAACGGCACGGGCCAACTCGGTCTTGGCGACTCAACACTCGATACCAACCCGCGCAGGTCGGCGTCGCGACGGATTGGGCCCGATTCTCCGCGGGAGGCGACATCGACAGCCACACTTGCGCAACGCGCATCGACCAAACCCTATGGTGCTGGGGAGCGAACGGCGACGGCCAGCTCGGCCTGGGCGACAATGTCGAACGGACTAGTCCCACCCAGGTCGGCGCCGAAACCGATTGGGCGAAGGTCGACACTGGCGGCATGCACTCCTGCGCCGTCACGGTGACCCGAACCCTCTGGTGCTGGGGGAACAACGCCGACGGCGAGCTTGGCCTCGGTGACACGACGAACCGATTGACACCAACCGAGGTCGGCGCAAAGACGAACTGGCGTCAGCCGAGTGCCGGCTGGACCCAAACGTGCGCCATCCGCATCTCGCGCAGCCTATGGTGCTGGGTAAGCAATCAATACGGCCAACTGGGGCTCGGGGACACGGATGACCGACTGACCCCATGATCTCTGCCTCGGTTCTGCAGCCAGAGGTCGCCAGCCAAGCCCGTCCGGGACACCGATTTGCACTCATCGAGCACGCCCTGGCCCCGCTCGATCAACACCCGGCCACGGCCGCAGCAGGCGTGCTGGATCAGCTCAAGCAAGACCTGGCGATCATCGTGAGCGCCGAGGCGCTGTTCGTGCTCACCGACCTCTGCGGGCTGACCCCCAACGAAGCGATCGCAAGCGCGACCCGGACAGCAAGGGTCATCACCCAGGCAACTGTCAGCGGCATCGCGAGATAGAAAGCAATCGCATATCACGCCGCGGGCGACGTGGCGTTCGCTGACCGGTGCTCTCCTCGCGATGGCCGCCGAGGCCGAAAGCCGGGACCGCATCTATCAATACCTCGCAGACTTGCACCCTCCCTTTCACGTGTTGGCGGGCGAGACCTACCCCTGACGGCCCTGTCGGCGTTGAGCGGGGGAGTGCACATCACCGCTGTTGGTTCTCGGCGGAATGCCAGCGGAAGCCTTGGTGGACCCTCATCCTCACTCCAGGCCATCGCTTGACTGTCAGAGGCGACGGAGTGACGCATCCCTGGGTGACTGGGCCATATCCCACGCGCGGTCTGCGCTGGGCGGGCCGAGGCATAGTGTCGTGGGGTATCGGGTTCGGTTGGTTGCGGTCGGCGTGTGCCGTCGCAAGATCGTTGCCGCGAGGGACGCGGTCAGGTGGGAGCTATCGTCCGGGTCATGACGCAGTTCTTCTGTCCCTTGGACCGCTCGTAGCTGAAACCGGCCTCCTCGTACATCCTGCGGGTGCCGTTGTAGAGGAAGGAGGACGACATCTTCTTTCCCTCCGGCTGCTTCGACATGTCGTGTGGGTAGCCCTCGACCAGCCCGCCGCCTGCGTCGGCGATGAGGTCGAGGGCTCCTTGTAGGGCCAGCGCAGCGACCCCCTGCCGCCGGTAGCGTCGGTCCACGAAGATGCAGGTGATCCGGTAGTCGGGCGGCCTGACGAGTCCCGCTTCGTACTCCTGGCGGTGGTGGATGTTCGGCAGCTCCTGTGGCGGCCCGTACTCGGCCCAGGCCACCGCCTCGTCGCCGTCGAAGACCAGCGCGGCGTGTGCACGCCCCTGTTCGACCAGCCCACACTTGAGGGTGCGGTTGCTCTCGTAGGTGCGATCCTTGTCGCGCGACAGCGTGTGGAACCAGGTGCACCAGCACCCGCCGAACACTCCGTTGTGCCGCGCGACCAGGTCGGCGAAGGCCGGCCAGGTGTCGGCCGAGAGGGGCCGGATGGTGAGGTTGTCCAATGAGGTCACGGCAGGCATGAGGACAGGGTAGAGCGCATTCCGGACGATTGCCGTCCGGAGACCCGTCGGCCGTCGGAACGCCGAGCGCGGGGGAAGCTCACCTGCCGCAGCCAGGAGCAGACCGGATCTCGGCGCGGCCTTGGGCTGGCGGCGCAAGGTGCACGCCGAATCGTCCACGGAGCCGGGCCCGTCGCCACCATGACAAGCGCGACTGACCGTCCGACCACCACATCTACGCCGACTGCCTCCGCATGCGCCGGCTGCCAGCGGAGAGACTCACCTTCAGGTGCGCGCGGATGCGGCAGATCGGGCGAGCGTCGCCGCCCTCAGCGCCGCATGTGCCTACGGTAGAGGTCCCGGACCACCAGGTGGGCGGCCACAGGGCCGAAAGATCCTGACGCGGTGTCGAATCGGGCCGCCACCGTTCGTAGAGAAGGTGGAGGGTGGCCGCAGGGGCCACCCCAGCAAAGGAGGAGAGATGACCGAGTACCTCATCTACTTCAACCAGCAGTGGGTGGGCGACCACACCGAGGAGTGGTTCCGCGGGCGCGGGCCCCTCGCCATGGCGGTTGTGGACGAGATGAAGGCTGCTGGCGTGTACGTGTTCGCCGGAGGGCTGGAGGAGGAAACCGACACGGCCTTCAGCGCCGACGCGACCAGCGGCGCGTTGACGTTCACCGACGGGCCCTTCGCCGAGACCAAGGAGTGGCTGGGCGGGCTCACCGTGGTGGACGTGGCCGACGAGGATGCCGCCAGGATGTGGGCCGGCAAGATCGCAGAGGCGTGCGGCTGGCCCCAGGAGGTTCGCCGATTCGGGCCGCAACCCGGGACCCAGTGATGAGGTCGCGACTCGTCAACGGAGGGCTGAGCCAGGCGATGCCAATATCTGGACCCCGTCGCTAGTACGTGTTCACGGAACTACCCCAGCAGTACCTCACGAAGAACCGCGTTCGGTACCAATGCCACGCTACGCGAGCATCCGCTTCTGCTTGTTATGCCGATGAGCGGGCGAGGCTTTGGCCGCTGATCAAACCGTTCAGGAGAGAGAGAGTAGCCACTTCGCGCTGTCCTCGGGCCTGGACATATCCCGTTCGCTAGGGTCGGTTCGTGCTTAATGCGACGCATGCCGGTCTAGTCGCCGAGCGATTCGCCCTGGGTAAGCACGTGTGGCTGGACGGCCCGGTCGCCTTCGGGCATCTCGGTGAGATTTGGCAGCTGGTCACCGAGCGCGGCCGCTTCGCAGTGAAGCATGCCGGGTTCGCGGTTGCGGCCGAGGACGCAGAGTTCGACGCGGCCTACCAGGATTTGGTGCGTCTGGCGGGGGTGCCCATGCCAGCCGTCGTCCACACCAAGGACGGCACGGTGGTCGCCGACATCGGCGGCGGCCACGTGCGGATCTACGAGTGGATCGACGTACTGCCAGCTAACAGGCGGCTGGATCCTGGCCCGTTGGGACTGCTGCTGGCGGCGATTCACGCGGTCGCGGTGCCCACCGACAAGCCTGTTGACGGGTGGTACGTCGACCCGGTCGGCGCCGAGGCGTGGCAAGAGCTGCTAGTGCGTCTACGGACGGCCGACGCCCCCTTCGTCGACCGGCTCGCGGCCCTGCTGCCCGCCGTCCTCGAGGCAGAGGGCATCCTCACCTCGCAGCACCGTGTTCAGGTCTGTCACCGGGACCTGTGGGCGGATAACCTCCGGCGCACGCCGGGCGGCGGCCTGGTCGTGCTGGACTGGGAAAACAGCGGCCCCGGCGACGTGAACGGCGAACTTGGCTGCGCGCTCTTCGAGTACGGACTGGGAGAGCCCGACCGGATGCGCACCTTGCACGCCGCCTATCTCGACGCCGGCGGACCCGGCCGCCTGGCCGACCGCGGAGATCTGACCATGCTGGTGGCCCAAATGGGCCACATCGCCCAGTTCGGCTGCGAACGCTGGCTGACCTCCTCGACCGACCAGGACCGCGCACTCAACGCCGGCTGGGTGGCCGAGTACCTCAACGAGCCGGTCACCGTGGAGACGGTCGACCGACTCCTCCTCGCCGTCAACGGCTGAGGACGCGCAGCGACCACAAGTCGGCTGATCCGGTAGCCAAGGTGTCGTTTCGGCCGATCTGCACGCGGCGTTATGACGCACCTGGATGGCGTTAGCGCGTTGCCTACTTCGGAATGGTCAGCGAAGGTGCTCGCGGATGCAGACGGCCAGTTTGGGTACGTCGCTGTCGCCGGCAGCGGCCAGCATGAGGGCCTCGGCCTCGTCGACCGAGTAGCTCAGGTCCCGCCCGTTGAGGATGCAGATGACGCGGCTCGCCACCCCAAGACGTTGGTCGTTTGCGGAACGTACAAGAACAGCCGCACCTGCAGTGGAACGTGGATGAGCAAGTCCAAGCCCGAGCATGCGGTCTTCTATCGGTGCGGGACCCGGGGCAGTGCCCCGCGGAGTGGTGGGGTTTGAGGGTTGATCTTCGATGTCTACGCGCCGCTGTCGATCGCGGCGGTGGTGTCAGTATCGCTGGTCGGGTTGAGTTGGGCCATGGGTGGGCGGCACCAGATCGGGCGTTAGGTCGCGTCAAGCGCTGCCCGAGGCCGAGCCGTCGGCAGGCACCATCAACGTCGTTATACGGCGCGTCGTCCCTGGCGTTCAAGCGTGGGGTGCGTGTTCGATGCTGATTGCGGCGGAGATCCAGCGCTCGTTGACGGGAAACCGCCAAGCGTGGAGCTCAGCCGAACGCGAGCTCATGCCCCACTGACGATCACCATTTCGTTGCCTTCGGGGTCGGCGACCCGCCAGCGATCCTCCGACTCGTCAAGGAGCCGGCCACCGGCTGCGACGGTCGTGGCGAGTCGCG
>JBBRYB010000080.1:0-11517 GCA_038238115.1 Propionibacteriales bacterium
AGCCGGTCGGCCTCGCGGAGCTTGCGGACAATCTGCTCCGGAGTATGTCGTCGTCGAGTCATCGTGGTGATCCTCCTTAACCCACCATCGTGGGCCATCGAGTCTCAACACGAGCGGACCAATCTCAAGGGGTCACGCCAGCGAGGCAGGGTCGAGTTCGACGGCTCCCACGCGGCGGCCCGCAGACCTCATGATCTGCCGCGTCGTCGCGGTGACAGCACGCCCGCGACCTGATCAGATGCTTGTCTTCGAGCGCACTCGAAGCTTCGTGCTTGCTCGACCGGGCAGTGTGAGTTCCAACTGCAGCCAGTGCGCCAGGTCCTGGATCTCGCGGTCCACAGCAACCGTCATGGCCCCGGTGAAGTCCGAGTCCTGGTGGATCGCGTCGACTCGGAGAATTCCGGCCTCGCCGTCAGCGGTGGCGTCGAGCTTCCCGACCAGCTGGTCGCCGTACAGGATCGGCAGCGCGAAGTATCCCCAGCGGCGCTTGGTAGCGGGCTTATACATCTCCAGCTGGTAGTCGAATTCGAAGAGCTCGACGACTCGCTTGCGGTCATACACCAGCTGGTCGAGCGGGGAAGGCAACGCCGCACGCCCCGAGAACGGCTGGCCCAACAACGACGGATCCACCCGCCATTCACCGTTGACACCCTCGACCACGGCCGGCTCACCGGCTTCCGCAACGTCAACGGGTTCCACCGGGCATTTGGGTCCCCGTCCGCGAGCGATGCCGAGAGCGCCGAGCCCCCGCTCGTCGCGAATGCGTCGCGCCTCGTCGGCGGGGACCACCGGGTCGTCGGGGTAGACCCGCGAGGCAAGGTCCCACAGCCGGTCGCGGCCGCTGACGCCGGCCGCCGCCACCTCACCGCGCTGCACCATCAACGAGAGCAGCATCCGCACGCTGCGGTTGTTGCTCCACCCGCTCGAGCGCCACGGGACGGCGCACGTGTCGGGCAGTTCACTCCCCGCGAGGGGGCCGTCGCGACGCAGCTGGTCGAGGATGTCGAGGCGACAGGCGTCGTTGGCCCGTACCCAGTCACGGGTGTCCTCCTGCCACTCGCGCAGCGGCTCGGGGCCCGGCCAGCGGCCCATCTCCGCACGGAACAAAACGACGTCCTCGGCCGGCCTGATGAACCCCCGAAGGTCGAGCAGGATCTGACGCTCAAGGGAGTCCTCGAGCTCGCCAGGCGAGTACGACGACCCCAGGCGTGACCAAGCCACCAGATCGGCACTCGGCGCGATGGCGGCGGTCGTGGCGTTCTGGAGCAGGGTCAGGTGGCGCACCACGTCAAGGAGCTCGGTCGGCCGTGGCATGTCGAGGAGCTGCGCGCGAACGGCGATCCGACCCGCATCGGTTCGCGACAGCTGATGCACGGCCACCTCCGACAGAATGTGCGGCGACCGCGGGCTGCCCTCCCGATGACCCCGACGCCGGACGGTGTCAGCGGTCTCCGCCGAGGTTGATCGAATCGGTGGTCACCGTCTGTGCCTGCCGTCCGGGAGCGGTGTGGTGCTGCCAGTAGAGGTTTGTGTGGTCAATGACCTTGTCGGGCGTCGGGGCTCCCCATTGGCTGAGGTCCTCGGTGGTATGAGCGTCACCGACGAGTGTCGCGTCGTAACCCCTGACGATCGCCCCGTGAAGGGTGGATCGGATGCACTCGTCGGTCTGCGCCCCGGCGACGACCAGGTGCCCCACCTTGCGCTGAGCAAGGACGATCTCGAGCTCGGTGTCCTCGAAGGCGTCGCCGTACTGTTTGTGGACTGTCGGCTCAGACTCGTCCTGCTTGAGCTCGGGAACGTAGTTCCAGCCGTCACTGCCGACGGGCAGGTTGTCTGCGTTGTGTTGAACCCAGACGACGGGCACATGCTCCGTCCTAGCCTTGTCCACGAGAACGGCGATGTTCGCAATGACGTCGTCGCGGTTGTGTGCGTGAGCCACCACGTCCTTCTGAACGTCGATGACGAGCAGCGCGGTATTGGGGCGGTCGGGCAGGGTCGTCATGGCTGTCTCCTCGGGCGATCGGTTGTGAACACTCCGATGCTATTGGCGGGCACCGACAGTCCGGTACCGCGTGGAGGAGTCACCTTGCACGCTCCTGCCGCCGACTGGATGCCCGGTTCGGTCGTCCAGCACACGATGGCTATCGAGCACGGGTGGTTAATGTCTTCGCATGGCTGAGTTCATCCATGCCGATCTGCGTGGCTCCCAGTTCGAGCGGGTCGACCTCAGCGGCGCGCAGCTCCGCACGGTCGACCTGACCAACGGCCGGTTCTTCGGCGTCGACCTGAGCGGGGTCGTGATGCGAGGCGTCGAGCTGGTCGACGTCCAGATCGACGGCGAGATCGACAACCTGACGATCAATGGCGTCGACATCGCGCCCCTGATCAACGCCGAGCTCGACGAGCGGTATCCCGACCGAGCCAAGATGCGCCCCACCGATCCGGCGGGCTTCCGCGAGGCATGGGACGTCGTCGAACGGCTCTGAAGTGAAACCATCCAACGGGGCCGCCGGCAGGACCCAGAGCTGTTGCACGACTCGGTCGACGGCGAGTGGTCGTTCATCGAGACGCTGCGGCATCTGGTGTTCGCCAGCGACGCCTGGATCAGGCGGGCGTTCCTCGGCGATCCGTCGCCCTGGGATCCGCTGGACCTGCCGTGGGACGAGATGCCGGACACGCCGGGCGTCCCCCGCGACCGCGACGTACGGCCCTCCCTCGACACGGTGCTCGAGTTGCGCCGCGACCGGATGTCCACCGTGCACCAGCTCATCGCGGCCCTGACCGACGAGTCCCTCAACGAGGCCACCGACCCGGTCGAAGGGCCCGGCTGGCCGGAGCCACGCAGCTACCCGGTGCGCGAGTGCCTGCTGATCATCCTTGACGAAGAGTGGCATCACCGGCTCTTCGCCGAGCGAGACCTGGATGCCCTGGAGGCGCGCAGTTCCTAGAAGGTGGGGCATACAGCGCTGCTGGACCGTGAGGACGGCTCATCGAGCGCCGCGTCACCAACGCTCCATCCGATGGGCGGCACCAACTGCTGGCTCGAACGGGCCTCCGACTGGTGCTTGGGCACGGCTCGAGACAGGCTTCGACGAGGACGCGTACGCCTTGGCATGCTTGTCGATTGGGCGCTGTTGCCTGGAGCGGCCTACCACACCTCGTGAAGGCCTGGCTGGTGGACTCGTTGTGAGGACGCCGGATGCTCGCCGAGGTGGTTCGCAGCCCGCGTCGGTCGAGGGGTGAGCTGGCCTGCACAGTTCGGGCAGCGTCCGGCGAGGCAGCGCTCTGCGCACTCCGCACACCACGTGCACTCGAAGCTGCACATCCACGCCGATCGTGAGTCCGGCGGCAGGTCGGCGTCGCAACACTCGCACGAGGGCTTCATCAAAAGCACGGGTCCAGTCTCACCCAACTCGCCCAAGTCCGTGGTGAGAAGGGATCGCCTACGTTCGTGGCGTCGGTTCGATTGGCCGGAATCCGGCACCATCGCCGCGGATGTACCTGGCCGCAAGTGGCCGTTCCCTGCCGACCTCAGCCATCGGTGCCGCGGTTTGAAGGTGGTCGCTGAGCCCGGTGGTCGTCGGCTCAGGCACGCCGCCGGGCACGCAGGACGGAGTCGCCGACCGTCAGCAGCTCCCCGTCGGGACCGGTGAGCTCACGCTGGCGGACCTCGACGACCTCGACGTCCCAGGTCTGCGGGTCGAGCGCGGACACCAGGTCTTGGGGGGTGAACATGAAGTCGTGGCGGCCGTGTCGCAGCCCGGTCGAGAGGTCGTCGGGGTGGTGTCCCACGACGAGCAGGGTGCCGCCGAGGGCGACTGCACCGGCGAGCCGCCGGGTGAGGTCGACCATGCCGCCGTCAGGCAGGTGCATGAACTGCGATGTCACCAGATCCCAGCGCTCATCCATACCGTCACTTTCCGGGTCGAACGCTCGGACGTCGAGGTGGCGCCACTCGGTGCGCTCGTCCACACCGGCGGCGGCTGCGTGGGACGCCGCCCGCTCCAGTGCGACCGTACTGAAGTCGATGCCGGTGACCGACCAGCCACGTTCGGCCAGCCAGATGGCGTCCGCGCCTTCGCCGCTCCCGACGTCGAGGGCCCGCCGGGGTTCGAGGTCGGCTGCCTCGGTTTCGAGCTGCGGGTTGACGCGACCACTCCAGATCGCGTCGCGGGCGCCGTACCTGTCCTCCCAGGCCGGCCGTTCGAAGAAGCCGGCCAGTTCGGCGCGCTGGGCCGCGACGGCCGCCTGCGTCTCCTCCTCGATCAGGTCGGCGTTGACCATCGCGCCCACGCGGAGCCCGGCGGCGGCCGAGGAGACGACCTGGGCCATCGCGTCGCCGACGTTGCCTGCTACCCAGACTCCTGGCACTGCGGTGGCCCCGGTGGCCTCGGACGGGATGAGGGTGCCGAGCACGGTGCCACCGATCGTGAACGGTTCCGGCTTGAGGCCGAGGGGCGCCAGGAACTCCGCCCGGGGCTGGAAACCCGACGAGACAACGACGGCATCGCATCCGAGCTCATCGCCGGAGGAGAGCCGGAGCCCGCGCAGTACGTCGTCCTCGACCAGTACCGCCACCGGCGGGTCGGCGATGACGCGAACACCTCGGGCGTGCAGTCGCTCGAGGTCGTCGTCGGCCGGTCGCGCAGCGTTCTCGCCAAGGACCACCACCACGTCGTCGGTGAGCTGGCGGAAGAGCAGGGCCTGGTGCGCGGCCATGGGGTTGGTGGCCAGCACGGCGATCGCGCGGTCACGGACCTCCCAGCCGTGGCAGTACGGGCAGTGCAGCACGTCTCGCCCCCAACGGTCGGCCAGTCCCGCCACGTCGGGCAGCACGTCGGTGACCCCGGAGGCGACCAGCAGCCGGCGCCCGATGAACTCGCGACCGTCGTCGGTGGAGATGACGAAGCCCGTGCCCGGCAGGTCCCACCGTCGTACGGCGGCGACCCGGCCGTGGGACACCTGGACGCCGTACTGCGCCACCTCGTCGCGGCCGATCTTCAGCAGCTCCAGCGGGGGCATGCCTTCGCGACCAAGGTAGTTGTGCACGTGGCCTGCCGGGGCGTTGCGCGGAGTGCCGGTGTCGAGGAGCAGCACCGGGCGGCGTGATCTGCCCAGCGCCAGCGCCGCACTGAGCCCTGCCGCACCGCCACCGACGACCACCACGTCGTAGCTCTGCGTCGCTCGCTGTGATGACTTCATCGCACCCATGTCCACGAGTGTGAGAGGCGCGGGGTCGTTTGACAAACCTGCTTGCCGTATCAGCAAATAGAGGCCATGGTCGACAATGCCGCCCTCACCCTGGCCCTGCAACGCGTAGGCCCCCGCCTGCGCCAGTTGCGGCTCGAGCGAGACGCGACCCTGGCCGACCTCGCCGCCGAGACCGGGATCTCGGTGAGCACCCTGTCGCGGCTGGAGTCCGGCGGACGCAAGCCGACGCTGGAGCTGCTGCTCGCGCTGGCCAAGGCCCACCGCGTCGCGCTCGACGAGCTCGTCGACGCACCCGAGACCGGCGATCCGCGGATCCGGGCGCGACCCGTGCAACGGCACGGGATGACCTTCCTGCCGCTGACCCGTCGCCCAGGTGGCTTGCAGGCGTTCAAGCAGATCCTGCCGCCACGCCCGACGAGCGCCCGAACCCGCAGACGCATGAGGGCTACGAGTGGCTCTACGTCCTCTCCGGGCGCCTACGCCTGGTCCTGGGCGGTCGCGACCTGCTGCTCTCCCCCGGCGAGGTGGTCGAGTTCGACACCCGCACACCACACTGGATCGGCAACCCCGGCCCAGAACCGGTCGAGGCACTGGCAATCTACGGGCCACAAGGCGAACGGATGCATGTCCGCGCCTGACATCAGCCCGGCGGTGCGCGCAAGTCGCGCAGCAGATCTGCTCCGCCCAGCGACAGCTCCCAGGGCTACAGAGACTAGCGGACGTCTCGGAGCCACCGCGGAAACTGATGGTGGTCTGTGTCGACTGGTAAACCAGAGACGGCTCCACGGCATCCTTGGCATGATCACCCCGTGGAGTTCGAGAACGCCCACTGCGCGACCCTCGCCCGAGAGCAACAAGGGCCAGCGTGAGCAACCGCGCATAGCTGGGCACGCCCCAACTGCGTTCGTGGACCAACATCCGGTACACCTCAGGTGAGATGAGCGTCCAAACAACGTCACGGGGCTGTCTCGGTGGTCACTCCAAGGGGAGGGCGCCTAGATCCGCGAGGTGGTCGCTGAAGGCGGTCGCACTAGCGAATCGCTTCCGTCTTGGCGTCTCGGCAAGGGCCGCGAAATCGCCGTCGCCGCTGTGCCCGGCGGCCAGCAGGACCGCTGCCAGCGGCTCCATTCGCGAGACCAGGTCGCGGGAAATCGAGGCGTAGCGCTGCACGACGCTGTAGGGGTCGGTCTCCGCAGCGCACGCCGCCAGGTCGTTCACCTGCACCTCAACCGATTCACACGTTGAAGCGGAACGACAATGGGGTCAATTGGTGGTTGCTGACCACCGCTGATTTTGGTTGGAAAAGATCGGCTGACCTGGGCAAACACTGCCTCGACGCTGTTGGGCGGTGCTGGTCGACTCTGGCCATCGCGGAACGTTTGCGGACCGTTTGCGGACTGCAGCGCTAGTCGTCGGCCCGCTCAGAGACCTTCGCCTCGATCCAGGCAGGGTCGCGACGAACACCGACGACGGCGAGCACATCGATCCGGTCCCCGCCGACGAGATACACGACCATGTACGGGAACCGCTTGACCAGCGCTCGACGGTACGACTCGAACAGGAAGGCCCCTGAGTCAGGGAACATCTCGATGCGCTCGACCTGCTCATCCCAGCCGCGCCTCGAAACGGCTCGGCAACGCCGAATCGAACTGCTCGTAGCGGTCATAGATCGATGCCAGATCATCTTCCACACCAGGGTGAAAGACCAAACGCAGTTGAGTCACGCCCGGCGCGTAGCCAGCCGAGCTTTTAACTCGCCCCAGGTCAGTCCGATCGATGAATCCGCTTGAAGCTCGGCGGCCCGCGACCGGATCACTGCCTTCTGGCCTTCGGTCACCCCGATCTCGGACTGATCCACGGTGCTCTCGATGTATTCGACCAACTCGAAGCGCTCATCGAGGCTCATAGCCTCGATGGCTGTCTGCAGAGCGGGATTCACCATGACCAAAGAGTACGCCACCGGCGGCCCCAGCGGAGGCCACGGAGTCGGTCGCGTGGAAACGCCTGCTTGGTCGTCAGACCGCTCAGCCAGCACGTTCGGGTCGCACACAAGGCGTCTGACAGACACCACTACTTGTTCACCTTGGTCAGCCATTCCCCGTCGACCCGAAGCCCCCGCAACGTCCTGGTGCGCACGACGACCATCGCTATCGAGTGCGCGTCGCGTGCGTCGGTCTTGCGGTTGTGGCCAGTGTCAAACAGCCGGACCCGGGAGGCGAGCTTCGCTGGGACATCGACGACCCGCTAGCCGGCCTCCAGCAGCCGCTGAGCCAGCGGCCGTCCGACCCCGCTGGCGGCCTCGACCGCCCACACCCGGCCCGGCCACGCCCTCACATATCTGCGCATCGCGGAGTAGCCGGCCTGTTCGGTGGTGAACCGACCCGAGCCGAGCAACCGCTCGTGGTGGTCGACGACCTCGATCGTCGCCGACAACTTGTGGGGATCGACCCCGATGACGACGTCCTCCAAGTCCTGCTCCCGCCTGTGCTCGTATCAACCGGGACGGCGAGGTGGGCAGTGCTACCACGAGATACCCGTGTCCCAAGTTCCGCAAACCCAAACACCCAGGTATGGCGCGGTCAGCGCTGGGAGAACGAAACGGTTGCCCGTGGGGCACGGTTCTGCGCCAGATTGCACGAGCGGTGATACTCTCGCTACGTGGAGTAGTTATTTGGATAACTATCCGGGATGTTTCCTTATATCGCGATTGATCCGTAGCAGGTCAGCTGATTCGGAGGAAATAGCGGTGGCATCAACACTGTGCTCGTGCATTCGTAGCACCGAGCTAAACGTAATAGTGGCAGACCCCTCTTGTCGTGCCCAGCATCCCGCAGAGGCGAAGGCTGCGCAAGCGGCGTCGAGCCAGTGAGGTGGGGCGCACCGCGGTGACCTCTGAGTGGGATCCGACACCTCGGGGGTGATTGATGCTCTTGCCAAATGTCAACGTTGACGACTGCCACACGCTTCATACTTTCGCTTTGAGGCCTGGCTTTGTCGAGGTCTTCCGGGCCACCGCCCGCAGCTGGCGACCTGGCCTGACGCCTAACCGTGTCCGTACGCCCGCGATTCCCGGAGCCAGTCCGCGTGCACGACATGCCGATCTGCGGACGCTGCCGGTCGTTCAAGGGGACAGGTATTGCCTCAGCGTGTGAGCCGGGAGTGGGTACTTCACGGCCGCGCGAAGGACCAGACTGGACGGACTACGATGTCCTGGCCAGTCAATCCTGACTCAGCGAGCAGGGGCCTGAGCACGTCGTCGATGTACCGTTGCCCCTCGGCCTCCGCGCGCCACACCTCGGCGATGACGAATCCGTCGCCCTCGGGGTAGACCGCGTGTGACATGAGACCCGCAGGCGGACCTCCGGCCTGCATCATGGACTGCCCTACCTTGGCGTCGAGTTCGTTGAACTGGTCCTGGGTCGCGGGAGCCACGGTGAGCTGGAGAAGAAGGGCCATGGCACTATCTTGGCCCAGGACCCGCGCCCAGCGGAAGCGAACAGATCTGCTGCGACCCGGCCGCCGAAAGGGTGCGTCATTCCGATTGCCGCCGTGTTCGTTCCTCAGGTTGGCCCGGCCAGTCGGCTGCTACACCACGCACTGATCGGCCGCAGATAGCGTGCGCTGCGGCCAACCGGATCTGCCGTGTAGCGGGCGCTCAGTCGAGTCTGTGCACTCTGACCGCGAACGGCCACAGTTCCACCAACGGCAGTGGCTTCATTCGTCCTCTCATCAGCGGCTTGACGGACCAGGACTGTCCACATAATCGAACGCGACCTCATAAAGGAGAAGACGACCGCCGGTCTCACGGCTGCACGCGCCCGTGGCGGGGTCGGTGGCCGCAAGCCCATACTGGCCCCGCAGAAAGCTGCCGTGGCCCGCCGGTTGTACGACGACAGGGAGCACACCGTCGCCGAGATCGCCAAAGTACTCGGCGTGTCTCGTGCCACCATCTACCGTCACATCGGCCCCGCCGCCAGTACGCCAACCCCCTCGAAGGCTCGAAGATGCCGGCAGCCACGGTGCGCCGGAGTCTCAATCAAGGCTGTCCTGCGGATTTACGGCTGGGCGGCGTTGGCCTCGAGTACGGAGGCAACCGCCTCGAACTCGACTAGCGCAGCGGTGAGGTCCTCGACGATCTCGCGGGCGATCACTTCGGGGCCGTGAGGTTGTCCATGTCCAGCGACTCGTCGCGTAGCCAGGTGATGTCGAGGTTGGCCTCGTCGCGGGCGATGACCTCGTCGTATGTGAACGACTTCCGACGCTCGGATTCGACCCGCGCATCCCGCGCCCTGCCCGGCCGGTAGGAGGCGACGAACCCGTCGAGGTGTTGACGGCGCAGCGGCTTCTGCTTGAGGGTGAAGTGCTGGTTGGTGCGCAGGTCGTAAACCCACACTTACGCGAGTCCGGCGGGTGGCTGGCAAACACGGGTGGTGTCCATCAGCTCGATGGATCGCCCCGGGTCTGATGGAGGCTCTGATGTAGCGCCGATTCCAGCCCGCCTAGCTGAAACCCAGGCCGCGGAGTGGTTGATCGGTGCAGCCGGGGTGGCGGATCAGGGACGGTTGCCTGCTAAGGCGGCGAGCCTCAAGATCGCCGGTGGCGCCCGCCGTTGTCAGGACGTTCGCCAGCTTGTCTGTGACAGACTTACGCTGACCCATGCCCCTCGTTGACCCGCCGAAGGCCGTAGTCGCCCGGCGCGGAGGTCGTTGGCACGAAGGCAGATACGCGCGTGGCGCAGAGACGACGAAGGGTGGCTCGGATTCGTCTGCTACGCGGTTGCGCCGGGGCCGGGCATCCCCGCGACGTGCGTTGGCATGAGCTAGCCGAAGAGAGACTTCCATGTGACTGGACCTACGGACCCGTCCACAAAAGGCCGTGGTCCGACTGGAACGCGCGCACCCCAGACTCTGTGACCGCCTGAGCTCGGCACACGGAACGTGCCCTCAGCCGGGGCCGGTGCGAGGATCGTCGCGCGGGACGCGCGCAAGGGGATCGGTCACCGGCGCGATCCAGACCGGGATGAGTCGCCGAGTCGCTTTCCGGTCTTGGCAGAGTCGTCGGGCGATGCCGTGGAAATCGATCGCGCCGGGCACCGAGAGCGTCCTAGCATGTTGAGGTGGCGTTGGGACTCCAAGCGGTGACCTTCGACGTGGCCGAGGCGTCGGCGGTTGCGGCGTTCTGGGCCGGGCTGCTCGATCGGGATGTCCTCGTAGAGTCCCAAGGCGCACTGGTGCGGGGTGACGAGATGCAGGTGGGGCTCAGGTTCGTGTCCTCCGACACTGAACAGATCGGACCGCGACTACTGCACCTCCACCTGACCAGTAGCAGCCCGGTGGACCAGCAGCGGACCGCCGAGACGGTGCTGCACCTTGGAGGTAGGCATATCGACGTGGGTCAGGAGCCTGATGACGACTTCATCGTGCTCGCCGACCCGGGTGGGAACGAGCTATGTGTGATCGAGCCGGGCAACACCTTTCTGGCCGGCACCGGTCATCTGGGCGAGGTCACCTGTAGCGGAACCAGGGATGTCGGCCTGTTCTGGCGCGACGCACTGAGTTGGCCGCTGGTGTGGGACGAGAACGAGGAGACCGCGGTACAGTCGCCGCTCGGCGGCACGAAGGTCTCGTGGGGCGGCCCGCCAGTCGAGCCCCAGCACACACCGAACCGGCAGCGCTTCGACCTGGTCACTGATGACCTCAGCGGCGAGACTGACCGGCTCATCTCGCTCGGCGCCACCGGCCTTGGCGCCCTGGCTGACGGTATCGAGCTCACCGACGTGGACGGCAACAAGTTCGGCCTGCACACAGCCTGACGTCCCGGCAACGACTTCTGAAGTGACCTCTTGTCATCGGGGTCGTGACCGATGAGGGAACCGCTACCGGAATAAGCTCGATCGTCTCGGGAAATCGCCGGGATCATCGCGGGGTGTCCCGAAGGGGTTCCTTTCCGTACGGAGCATCTGCTTGGCGTGGTGGTCAACTGGCCCTCGGTGTGGCCCAACCGATGATTTTACGAACCGAACTGGTCTGTACGCCAAATACCGACTCACGGGAGGCTGACGCCATGCGCAAACTGACCTTCGGCATGAACCTGAGCCTGGACGGCTACATCGCCGCGCCCGGCGACGACCTCGGCTGGAGCGTACCGAGCGACGAGCTGTTCCAATGGTGGTCCGACCGGGTGGGGGCGACGGGCCTGGCGCTGTACGGGCGCAAACTGTGGGAGACGATGAGCTCCCACTGGCCGACCGCCGACCAGCAGCCTGGCGCCACACCGGCGCAGATCGAGTTCGCCCGCCGCTGGCGG
>JBBRYB010000081.1:0-11484 GCA_038238115.1 Propionibacteriales bacterium
GAGAAGGAATCAGGACGTCATGACCAAGATCGAACAGCGCTAAACGCCGCCAGAGCATCGAAACCTGGTCTCCCATTTCCCTGACCAGGATCGACGAGTAGGTCGCCGCGGTGGGGTGGGTACGCCACAACGTCAGCCAGGTTGGATCACCGTCGCCCCGCTCTTCTTGGTGCCGCCCAGGGCCTCAGCCAGCATGGGAGAGAGGGACGCGGGCTGCCGCGAAGTGCAGCGCCGATCCGGGCAGCCACATCCACCGCGTGCCAAACGAGATGAGCTGACCGGTCATCCCCCCGGTGCCAGCGCTCGCCAAAACGCCTCCGAACCCTCCAGACCGCGGATCGCCCAGCACGACAGCGGCGGGCGCATCAAGTGCCCAGTGGTAGCCCCGGGACCACCAGACTGCCCCGATTCTCCGGTACATCGTCGGGGACCCGCGTGAGTAGCCCAGTTGGCCGAGCGAGTCTTCCAAGGCTCGCACCGTTAGGACTCTGTTCAATCGTCAAGAGACCCCCCGTGAAGCATCCGCTCTCGGTCCGACGTTTTTGCCGATGCCCACAACAGGCTCGGCGCATTCTCGAAGACCGCTAGCGCCCGCGCAATACACGATCGTAAAGAAATGCCCATGCGATCTGGAGAACCACGAGCCCTCCTACTGTAATGGTGGGCCCGATGAGCAGAGTCCCGAGGGGCGACTCTGGACTGAACGGAACCACGTTACACACAATGGCCAGAACGCCATAGGCTTGACGGGCGCGGGACGGGCTCATTGCCACGATCACCACGGCGACCAGGTTCAGAATTATGGCCAGACCAACGAAGCCAAGCCCAAACACGGAGGACGGCGCGGTCAGTTCGAAGAGTTCACGACGGACCGCCACGATCGGCCAAAACACGGCCGCAGCGGCGAAGGCTGCCATCCACAGCGGTCGGAACCGCGTCACGAGGGACACAGGATCAAACAGGCCCCGGCGTGCGCCGCGCGGATCTGGTTGCTCTACGTCCCGCAGGCTCCCACTGCCTGGTCCCCGCCCGTTAAAGATCCACCAGCTCGTTTGGCCAACCACTAGCGCGACCAGGACGAGAGACGGGCCAAACCGCAAACCGAGGTAGGGCGCCTGCGGATGCAAAAACGCCGTGTTCAGAATTGAGGCCGCTCCACCAATCCAACGAGCGAGACTGGCCGATGCCCGCCAACCGATTGCGGCGGCAAGGTTTAGCACGATCACTAGACCAAGCAGTGCGACGGCTGGCGCCTCGATTGTCGCGACCGACGTTTTTAGAACCTCGCCGCTCAGGCTGCCAACAAGCCAAAAACTCGCCGCACCGAGGTACGAAGCGACGGCGATCATTCGCAGGCCTTTCTCCACCGCGATCGCGTTAGGGCCTAACCGCCACACGGCCTTATCCAATACCCCACGACGAGCAGCCGCCCAGAGCGGAAGAGATTCAAACCAACCACCACCTGCATGGCACTCCAGCCGCGTACAGCCACGTAAGTGAAGGCGATTCCATAGCCAGCGAGCGCCAGCCCGGCAACCAAGTCGCCGAAGCACCGGTCATACCGGTACGCACGCTCCACGGCGCGCAAATTGCCCAAGCAGGCCCAATATTGCCTAGCGTTCCACCACCAATCTGAGCAGCTACGGGCAACCTTCCTATAGCCCTCGCGCATTTGAGGACACCCGATGCATTGACCGCTGGGGTCCGCCTTGCTTGTGGGCGCGTTGCCTCCGTATACGTAGTGATTCTGCTCAGCTGCTGCCGGGTCTGGTTGAACGAATCGCCCCGTACCTGGTGAGTAATGTCGAGCGTGCATGTAGTACAGACCGATCGCAGCGTCCCATTGCACGTCCTGATTGCCGAGATAGAGGAACCGGAACCCGAGATCCCCGATTCCGTTGTAAGTCGTGGTGGTAGGCAAGCCCCAAGTGCCGTAGGCGAAGCTGTTGGCGAGGGTCGTGGTTCCGTCGCCGTTGACCCGCTGAAGGTTAAGCGCGTCACCGTGGCCGTTCCACGCCACCAAATATGTACCTGCGTCCGTCCCACTTGGAACGATTACCTTGACGATCGCCCCGGACTCATCGACCACGTAGCTGCGTGTCACGGACGTACCATCGTTTTCATCTACGATCGCATCCCCCACATAACGGAAGTTAGTAATTGACACCACCCCGAGGACGGACGAGACGATCTGAGTCCGGTGCCCTTCGCCGTCGTAGGTGAAGTCGAGCTTCGTCGACTGCCCACCGCAAGTGGGCTCGCAAACCTCGGTGAGCCGGCCTTCGCTGTCATAGGTGTAGACCCAGCGGTTGTCCTGAGTGACGCGGCCCGCTGAGTCGTAGCTCACGTTGGGGTTGGCGCAGCTCGTTGCTGCGATGGCACAGAGTTGCCCGTTGGCGTAGTAGGCGTAATCGGTGGTGGCGCCGCCCGCGAAGGCCTGTGTTTGGTTCCCAGAGTCGTCGTAGGTGTAGCTCTCGTCGCGAGCAGCCGGGCTGCAGGGAGAACCGCTATTGCGTCCGGTAACTTGATTGCGCGCGTCGTAGCAGTAGCGGTAGTCGGATGTTGCGGCGCCGTTGCTTTCAGTGACTTGGATGCGGTTGTCTGCGTTGTCGTAGGCATAAGTATCCGAACCCATCGCCACAACGCTGTCCGTGCACAGATGGTCGACGTTTGCTGTGCAAACTTGGAACACGATGCCCAAGAGCCGAAGACGCCCGTCGTAGCTGTAGAGGTTCTGGAGTTCGCGGCCGTTCGCCGTCGGTTGATAGACGGCTGCCACCTGGTAGTTGGTGTTCGCGTCGTAGGTCGTGATCGCGTTTGTGGTCCCATCGTTGAGCTTGATGCGCTTGTTGCGAGCGTCATAGGTGGTCGAAGTAACTTGCTGCGGCGGGTACGTCCAGCCGGTGCTGCCGGCTGGCAAGCAAACGTCTGTCGGATTGGTCCGCCACAGGCAACGATCTGTCCCGTTGCTTGCCGCATCGTACGCAGTCTTGGCCGTCGACCCGTCGCCACGAACCTCAGTGGTTATTTGATCGAGCGGGTTGACGCCGAAAACGGTGGTAGTCGAGTTTCCGCTCTTTGTTCTCGAAGACGTGAGGCGATTGCCTGCTCCGTCGAGGGTGTCATCGATGGTTCGGTCCCCAGCGTCCGAACCAGACGTCACCTCATCACGCTGCAGGCGTCCAAGGCCATCGTACGTGTGCGTGACCGTCCGCTGATTCGCGCCCGCGCCGCACCCGGGCGCTAGGCCGCCGATCGTCGTGAGTGTCTTGTCGCGATAGTCGTAGGCGGCTGCGGTGCAAGCGAATCCGTCATCGGTGGTCAGTACGCGGCCACCAAGATCGTGCGTGTAGACGGACACTAGCCCGCCAGGTGCTCCGGCTTCGTAGCTAGTGCGCCGATCGAGCACATCGTAGGCGTTGATGTTCTCGGCCTCGTCGGCGCTTCCAGCCGCTTGGATCGTCGAGGTCTGGCGCCCCAGTGCGTCATAGAGGTCCTCGGTAAACCCGAGGTTGGCGTCGCCAAGCTGGCGCTCGTCTTTGGTGGTCAGCAGGTGCCCGTCCGCGTCGAAGCTCGAGGCGGTTGTCTGGCGCGCGCTCTCCCCGGAAGGTTGCTGGAAGACTTGGAGGGCCCGAGCGACGCGGTCATAGGCCGTCGCCGTGAGTAGCTGGCCGTTGTAGTCGCTCGCCGAACGCAAGGCCCCCAACTCATCGTGAATGGTCGTGCTCTGCAGTGCTCCTGCACCTCCGGGCGTCGCGGGGCTCGATTCGGTGAGCTGCTCGTTGACCGCATCGAACGTCCAGCGTGTGACGTAATCATCTGCTCCTGGTGCCCCTCCCGTTGCTTCGATCGCGCGCCGCGGATCTGTCGTGCTGACCCGATTGTCCGCCGTGTCATATCCATAGCTTGTCGTGAGGTCAGTGCGGGCTAGGCTGGTCGCGTTGGGGGCGACGTCATCGCCGCCCGCACTCACGACGCCGTCAACGTAATTCGTGATGCTCGCCGTCTGGTTGCCGTTGGGGTCGTAAGTGAATCCATCCACTCGATCGTCGCGCGTCGCACCCGAGGCATCCTTATTGTGACGGGTGGCCCCAGTGCGCTGGCCATAGGCGTCATACCCGTAATCCGTGGTGACATTCGTATCGGCGCTGTGAGGGCCCCCTGAGACAAAGTTCTCAATCTGGCCCAAGACGTCAAGGCCGCCCGCTGTTAGGGTGCAGCCAGCGTCATAGCAGTAACGAGTGATCGTCTGCAGCGAGGTCGAGCCATCTTGGCTGATCGTACGCTGGGTGGCATCGTTATTGGCGTTATAGACGTAGTCCGTCCAGCGGTTGGTGGATGGCGTCAGCGGCTCTATGAGACGGCTAAGCAGCCCGAGGCTGGCGGCTTGGTAACTGTAATTCACCGTCCGGGCCGGGGTGCCGTACAGGGCGCCGAAGTTGGCGGTGACCGAGGCGGGTTCAATCGGATACGTGCCGTCCCACGCGGTGCGGCGCTCGATCGGCGTCGAGACATCGAGGTAGCGCCAGACGCTGGTCACCCTTCCGTATGCGTCGCCTGCGGCGATGAGACCGTAGGCGGTGGTGCTCGTCGGCCGATCGACCCGCACCCGGGTGCTCGATTCGACCGTGAACGCTGTTGCAATGCCGCCCGGCTGGTACTGCTGTTCGGCATCCTCGACGCTGGCCAGGCGGTTGCCGCTGTAGGTCAGCGGTGTGGTGATCGTCCGCGTGGCGGTTCCCAGCGTCCCGCTGCTGAAGGTGGTCACCGTCTGGGTCTTGGCAATCGCGGTGAGCTGGTTCGCAGTATTGGTCAGGCACGTGATGTGGCTGCCACCGGTCGGACAGGTGCCGGTCGTGTTGAGTGGATCGGACCAGCCGATCAAGTTGTTCGAGCCGTCGTAGAAGAAGCGGTAGAGGCGCAGACTGCCAGAGGCGCCGGTCTGGACCACGCCGGAGGCGTTGATGTAGGCCCAGTCGGTGATGCTGGTCAGGTTTCCGCCGGTCCAGCCGAAGCTGACGACCCGTCCGTTCGGGTCGGTGGCGCTGGTCAGCGTGCTGCCCGTGTAGCCGTAGCTGATCCCGTTGGCGTGGCGGTCCTGACTGCGAGTCAGGCGCGCCGTGGTCCCGGAGATGTCGAAGCGATCCAGTGTCAGATCGCGGGAGGTCAGCGTGAACTCGTCGGCTTGGGCCGTGTCCTTGACCAGCGTGGCGTAAACGGTCGGGGGCCGGCTATAGGTCGTCACCGTACCAACCGTGAGCGGGCTCGCGAAGGTATGGCGTGAGCCATCGGCGTCGATGAAGGTCACTGAGCCGTCCGCGTTCAGGACCAGCCGGCGCTGCACCGAGAGCTGCCAGCCAGGTCCCATACCCACGCTGGTCGCATCCTGGCCGTTGTAGGTAAGCGTCAGACCGAGACTGCCACCTCGATAAGGCAGGCTGGCGAGTGGATGGCTGAGAACTGGGTTGCCGGTGACCACGTTGGCCGCGAGGTGATCGCCCGTGCCCAGGTCCCAACTCTCGAAGGTGTGCTGCGGTTGGTGGCCGAGCCCGGCGCCGACCGTGATGCAGACGGTCGTGGTACTCGTCTGGCCACCGGTGCGGCTTACCGTCAGCTTCAGCGCGTAGCTGCCCGACAGGCCGGTCGTATCCCAGCTGCCGAGCTGTCCGTTGGTGACCTGACTGGTTCGCGGGTTGGTTCCCACGTCGAGCCACGAGCCGGGTGCGCAGCCGCTTCCGTAGAGCAGTGTGTAGTTCGCGAAGTTCGTGGCCGCCGAGGCGCTGCCCAAGATGCGATAGCTGCCATCGAGCAGGTCACTGGCCACCGGCGCGCTAATAATGGCGGTGGGCAGGTTGTTGTCGACGGTCACGGTGCGCGTCACTGTTGTGTAGCCGGAGCTGATCCGCGCCTTGTCGTAGACGCGCAGGCGCACCGTCCAGGTGCCGGTCGCCAGGGAGCTCGCGTTCCAGGTGCCCAGCGTCGCGTTGGTCACGGCGCTGGTGAAGGTGCCGATGGCCGTCCAACTGCTCGGCGCGCCTCCCGAGCCATAGTCGAGGATGTACTGGGTGAAGTTGGCGTCGGATGCGGTGCCCACGATGGGAACCGATCCGGAGACCGTGGCGCTGGCGGCCGGAGAAGTGATCGCTCCCGTCGGCGCCAACGCGTCGAAGATCAGGTTCTTGCCGGTGTCGACGTAGCCCACGGTATTGCCGGCGGAGTCGGCGAAGTAGTACTCCAGGTCGATGCTGGCGCTGACGTTCTTACCGACGGTAGTGAACTGCACCTCACGGGTGCCGCCGGAGTTGTAGGTCTCGCTGCAGGCGGTGACGTCGACCAGGGTCGAGGTGTTGAACTCGGTACAGTTCGTGCCACCCACGCTCCAATCGTGGTACGCACGATCCTCGTCGGTGGCGTTGTTCAAGCGCTGGTAAGTGAGCTTGATCCCCGAGTTGGCATCCGAGCCGCGCAGTTTGACGGTGGCCGTGCCGTTGCCAAGGAAGTAGTAGTTCGGATCCGCCGCGGTGACGGCGCCGGTGACCGTGGCCGATGTGAAGGCCGGATTGACCCCGTCGAACTTCCAGGCCTGAGCTGCGCTGAAGCCGCTCCATGAGTGCCCGTCACCCACCGAGACGTGCCAGTAGTAGGTCGTCCCGGACACCAAGCCGGTGGGTGGGGTGTAGGTCCAGCTTGGCGTGGAACCCGAGCTGGCGGTCGAATCCGCCTTCAGGGTCGTGAACGCCGAGGTGGTCCCGATCTGGACCCAAAACCGCGCTTGGCCCAGCCCGGAGCCATTGTTCGAGTACGTCCAGTTAAAGGTGCCCTTGCCCCAGGCGCTGCCGATTGGGCTGGTGGGTGTGACGCCGGGATGGACCCAGGTGCTGGAGATGTAGGGGGTGAGGGTGGCGTTCTCGCTGGTGCGCAGGCGCTTCCAGAGGGTCTGACTGGCAGAAGCCTCGTAGATCCGCAGGCCGTAATTGGTGGCCGTGCCGTATGACCAGGCCTGGACGGTGGAGGTCACATTGAAGCTCGCCCAGCCATTGTCGACCACGGTGGTCGAGGTCAGATACGTCCAGGACGGCTGGGTCATGTTCCACGTCTGGCCGGAGGTGAAAGCGCTGTTCAGCTTGCCGACATAGATGCCGCTCGGCGTGGAACCCATGAACGTGTGCTGGGCGTAGACGTTGAACGTCGCGGACAGGATGGTTTCATTGGTCGGGGTGGCGGTCTTGACATACGCGTAATTCGTGCCCGAGGTGGCGTCGTAGTAGCCGTTCCACAACTCGTAGTAGCCGCCCTCGTTCGGGTTCCACAAGGCATCATGGGAGGTCGTTGGAGAGGCCGAGCTGATGAAGGTATCGAGGGTGACCGAAAACGTCGTGGTCGTCGGGTCGAGGTAGACCGGATATACGCGGTTCGGGCTCGCCAGCCAGGTTGGGTCGGCACGGACCACGACGACGCTCTGGCTGCCAACGGTGATGAGGCTGTAGGCCACCTTGGTGCTGCGTGCACCATCGCCATCGGCCTGCGGGGCGGAGTCGACCATGAAGGGGGCAGGGAACGTGAAGACGTCGGCCTTCGCGGTTCCGATGGCGACCGAGCCGTCAGACTCAAGACGGGCGGACAGACCGGGCGCATCGATCACGAAGGCGAAGACGCTCGGCGCTGCTGCGCTCTTGAGGACGATGTCTTCCTTGGCTCCGTTGGGCAGGAGGTTGTAGCGCAGGTCGGTGTTCGGATAGACATCGCGGTACAGAACCCGGCCCTTGTCGAGGACTGGCGTTCTATCCGCAGCTGCGACGACGCCGGTCACCGCAGGTGGGACAATCGGCTGCAGGGCGATCGATTGCTGACCGGCGACGACTTTCAGCAGCGTCCCGCTGGCGCTGTTGGTCCCGAGTTCGCTCCGGACCTCTGCCTGCTTCGTTTCGAAGGCGACGCCGGCGCGAGCGCTAGATACCGCAGTCATGTCGATCGGCACGAGGTCGCCCGATCCATCGTCGAAGTTGATGGGTCGCGCGAACGTCTCGGTGGTGAAGGTGCCGTCCGCGTTCTGAAAGGTGCGCGAATCGACCGTACGCTCCTCCGGGAGTTCCACCGGCTCGGCAGGCGTCGATTGCACGACTGGCGGGTTGGGCTCCGCCGCACGGCTCATGCCTGGTTGGGCGCTGCCGTAAGCCGTATGGGCTTTGATCAATGAAGAAGCCGGAGCGAGCGGTCCGGCTTGAAGAAGAATGAAGCTAATCGTCGTCGCAAGGACCATGGGACGCCGCCATGCGACCATGCTCCGCGGTGCCACTGGCTCGCCTCCGTCCGGCGTTGTGCGGTGCTTGGCCGAGCTATCGGGAGTATGGCAGTCTGCGACAGCCAGTCAAGTAGTACTTGTGCCACCTTAAGAGGCCCCTGAGGAAAGCCGTCGAGCACCCAGGAGCTGAGCCACGGAACAGGTTCAGCGAGGAGGCCTGCCGCGCCCCGAAGCTCGACGTCCAATTGCAGTTCGGGCGCCTGAGGTCGCAGCGCAAATTCGACGACCTGATCAGGCGTCAGGACGCTGGCCAGCCATAGGAGGAATCCGGTGTTCTTACGGCTATTACGCGCCTATAGCTGTTCGTCGGAAAGCGCCGCGCCAGGCACGTAATAGGCCCAGCGTCGCTGACCCCGCTGCTCTAGTTCGCCACGGGCCTCCATCGAGTTCAGCAACGAAGCGGCGCGCCCGATTGAGACTTGGAGCAGCTCGCGAACCGTCTTGTTGTCCACCCGACCAAACTGACGAGCATGCTGCAAGACGATCCCTCGCTGGTACTTGCGAGCAAGGCCCCTCTCGCGCGTGTAGGCCGCCTCTGCTCCAAGTGCGGCCTGAACGCGAGCGCTCAAGGCGTATCTGAGGCCCAAGCCGGAACCGAATCGGTCGACCGTATCGCCAAGCAGTGCGGAAAGGACCTCTTGCGACTCATCCTCGGACCGCTGCATCACACGAGCGAGCGATGATCTGTCGCTGGGTCCCATCTGCCGCAGGTGAGACAGAGTCAGCAGTTCCTCCACCCGCCACCGTCGGCCTGCTTGCTCCTCAGATATCACGAACCGGGCGAAGGATTCATCGAACTTAGACGCATCAAGGCGCAATCGCACCCGGGTCCGTCCGCCGTCATCGTAGGTGGGCGGCAGCTTGCCAAAGCGGAGCTGATCCTCATAGATGCGGTCGACCCCTAGACCCGACCTCTCCATGTATCGGACCCTGTCCAGGATCTCGCACAAGAGCCGATTGCGGTGAACTGGGGCATGCTGGATGATCGTGTCCGCGGTTACGCCCTCCGGAAAGCCCCCAGGACTCTCGATCTCTAGAGCAACGGCGCTCTGGCGTATGACCGTATCTCCGGGGACCGTGTAATGGCGGTGAGCGATTGCGTTGACGATCGCCTCGCGGAGAACACGCTCGGGATAGTCGGGCACTTCGATATCCTGCCGACCCAGTCTGAGAGTCCGAACTCGACTGGCTGCCGTGATCTCGGTCATGAGGACATCGACCAGCCGGAGGAGCGGAGCCGAGGACACTACGCGGCGCTCGTAGTCGGTCGTGCCCGACAGGGTACGGAGATATACGACCTGGTGTTGCGGCAAGGTCTGACGGATGACGTCCTCGCCGCCGAACACAAGGATGCCCGCCACTGTTAGCAGCGGCGCGCCAGTATCGGCTAGGGCTGTCGCTCCGATCGCTGCCAGAAGTTCAGCCGGCGGAAGATCGCGTAGCTGCGGGCCGGCACCATCGGCGGGAGGCAACTGAAGCCGGTACCGCGTGAGCTCCACGTCGTCGATGTTCTGAATGCCCACTGGCGTTAGGGCCGCGCTGAAGTCCAAAGCACGTGTATCGATCTGCCGGACGATCAGCCTGTCGGGCGTCATCGGCACGCATTCCGTCCCGACTCGCTGGAGGTAAGCGCCACCTGTTGTCGAGACCAGAACCGGGGAATGTCGAACCCAAATAGCCAACACACGTGACTCGTCCAGAGTGATCGGCTGTACTTCGACCAGCTGCGATGGAGATGTCGAGTGATAGGCCGTCTTTCGGAAACTGGCCGGATCCTTGAGACGAACACCGCGCTGAACCGTGCCGTCGTCCTCGACGCCCCACAGGATGATGCCTCCGCGGCCGTTCGCCATACAGACGACGGTAGCCACGATGTCCTCAGTGCTCGCACCTCGCCCCTTGAGCTCGACGTTCTCCGTCTCGCCCTTCGCGATGAGCTGTCTGAATCGAGCGTCTGTCAGCTTGCCGGCGGCGGGAAGCTTCATGGTCGTAGTCTATTACACGTCTATTGTGATCAATTGAGAAAATGGCCGGAACGGGGTTATACCCCGCTCACACTCGACGAGTGTCTCCTAGCAGCCGATCGGCGGGCGAGGCAGCACGGTGGCGGGCCGCCAAGTCCGTGTCGGCGAGCGCGACGTAGCGCTTGACCATGTCCAGCGTGGCGTGGCCCAGGATGCGCTGCAAGCTGAACGCGTCGCCGCCGTTGACGAGGTAGGCATGCGCGAACGTGTGACGCAGCGTGTGCGGACTGCAGCGGCCGGGAATGCCGGCGCGCAGCTTGAGCCGCCGAAAGACCTGCTGGATGCCGCGCCAGCCCAGGGCGCCGCCGCGGCGCGAGCGGAAGATCACGCCGTCGGGTGCGCCATCACCTTGGCGCAGATAACGCGCCAGCGCCTGCCGGGCGGTGCTGCCGACCGGCACGATTCGCTCGCGGGCGCCCTTGCCCATGACCTTGACGCTGCCGTCGGGGCGCAGGTCGGCGCTGCGCAGCCCGGCCAGCTCAGAGAGGCGCAGGCCGGTGTCGAAGAACAGCAGCAGGATGGCGCGGTCGCGGGTCGAGGCGCCATCCAGCAGGCGGCGCAGCGCCTCGTCGCTCAGCGGCTCGACCAGCTTGTGCGGCACCCGCGGCCGACGCAGCACCCGCAGCGCGCGCGCCTCAGCCAACTCCTCGGCCGCACACCAGTTGCCAAAGGCCTTCACGCCGCGGACGTAGCCGGCCACCGAGACCGGCGACAGGGTCGCACGCAGGGCCAGCAGCCAGTCGCGCAGCTCGGGCGGCGCCAAAGCATCGAGCGGCCGATCGGCGCCGAGATCGCGCCGCGCACGGCCCAGCACCATCTGGTACCACTCGATCGTCTTGGGCGAGGCGCCCTCGGCACCCTTGGCAGTCAGAAACAGCTCGATCGCTCGGCCGACTGTCAGCCGGCCGACTGCAGAATCAGGTGCCCACGCGCCGCGCAGCCAAGAGTCAGGTGCCCAAGAATCAGGGGAGTCAGGTGCCCTAGCCATGTCTCGTCCTCCTTGCCGAGGACGAGACAGGGGCCCAATACCACTAGCGGTGGTATGGTCGAGAGCACGAATCCCACATGTTGTGGGATTGGCTGGGGCGGAAGGATTCGAACCTTCGATCTCCTGATCCAGAGTCAGGCGCCTTACCGCTTGGCCACACCCCAGCGAGA
>JBBRYB010000082.1:0-11446 GCA_038238115.1 Propionibacteriales bacterium
CGAAAGCCGGCCCCCTATCAGCCGGATCGCTGCCTCCAGCTCGCCGTTGAAGGTCGCCGTGGGTTCGGTGGCCGCCGTGGAGAGGCTGACGTGGTCATCGATCTCGATGGTTACGTCGAAGTGCTGGATTTTCACAAGGGCGGGCTTCGCCAGCTGGTCGGCCTTCCCGATGAAACCCAGCAGAAACCCCAGGTCACCCGTGAAATGATCGACGAGTACCTCGGCGGAGGACGCGTCTACAGTGGCAGCCGGGTCCAGAGCGACCCGGACGTCCCAGGCGTGCTGCGCCGTCTCGTTGAGGCGCATGCCTGCCACCGATGCCAGCGGGAGCGGTGTCGGGAGGAAACCGAGCTTGATGTGGAGGTTCTCTCGCTGGTGGGACGTCAACGCCTCCAGCGTGTCGACGAGAGCTGCGTTGTGCTCGAGGAATCCCGCAGCCTGATCCTGCGGGCTCAGCAGGTTCCAGCGGTCCCAGACTGCTTCGTTGAAGTCTTGTTCGGGCGCCGCGGTGTCATCCAGGGCGGCGCGGTAGCCGGCGAGGGCGATCTCGGCGCCACTGCCAAGGTGGGAAAGAACCTGGGCAACCGTCCACTGGGAGGCTCCTGAGCTGCCGGACAGCTGGTCGTCTGAGAGACCCGGCACCAAAGCCGCTAGGTCGTCATGGATGCTGCGGAGGGCGGCGATGGTGCGATCGGCAAGAGAGGTCATGGCTGGCCAACACCGGCCGGCCCATTGTTCTTCCGCGCGCGGCGCTCGCGAACGCGTTCGACAGTGGCGTAGTCGTGCGAGCCGGCGACCATACGTCCTCCTCGACGGCTCCCTCATGCGCGCCATCCAGCCGGTGGGTCTTCACCAACCCGGCCATCAACAGCCTCGCGGAGCAGGTCGGCGTGCCCAGTGTGCCGGCCGTACTCCTCGATCTGGTCGCACAGCAGCCGGCGCAGGCTGGCATGTCGACCGTCAGGCCAGGAGACGTGGACGAGCTGGTCGAGTCCCCCGTCGGCCAAGGCTGCGTCGAGCCTCGCCCGGGACCGTTCGACGGCGCCGTCCCAGAGCGCGTAAAGCTCCTCAGGGGTGTCGTCGGCGGCGGAGTTGAACTCCCAGTCGTTATCGCTGTCCCAGCCGTTGCCGTCCCACGGTGCGCCGAGGGGCTTTCCGCTCAGCTTGGTGGCGGTCAGGTAGTCCTCTTGGGCAGCGAGGTGTTTGAGCAGACCGCCGAGGGTCAACGAGGAGGCCCCGATGTGGGTCTGCAGCCCGGCTGCGTTGAGCGCGTCGGCCTTCCAGCGGAACGTCATGCGCAGGCGATCGAGCGCACCCACCAGGTGCTCGGCCTCCGTGCCGGCGACCGGGGGCTCCCACGGGGGAGGTTTCCACTGGCTTTCGCTACCCGTCATGGCGCCACGGTAAACCCGATTGCGGACGTTGGCGTCCGGAATTGGGCGGAGCTCTGCGGTGTTGGGCATGACACACGCCAGCCAGAAGGGAAAGCTCATGAAAGCCACCATTGACGGCACGATCGTTGCCGACGCCCCAGAGCCCGATCTGATCTCCATCGAGGGCAACTACTACTTCCCGCCCTCCTCGCTTGGAGCCGACGCGTTCAGTGAGAGCCGGACGCCGTACACCTGCCCGTGGAAGGGAGCTGCCCAGTACCACGATGTCTCAGTGGGCGATTCTACCTATCACGACGCGGCCTGGAGCTACCCCGACCCCTACCCGGCCTCCTTCGACCGGGTCGGCACGGATTATTCCGGCTACGTCGCCTTCGACAAGCGCCAAGTCACGGTTGCCGAATAGCCGAAGGCAGCGCAGATCGTGATGACGACCCGCCGCCGCGACAGCGGCCGAGGCGCCCTCGACACCCGGCGATGCAACGCGCGCGCGGAGATCTATTGCAGCTGAGCCTGCTCCGCAAGGTGCTGAATTTCCTTGAATACCGCGCCGGTGATGACGCTCTTTGCCTCCCCGCTGAGCGTCGAGGAAGGTGACGTTGACGCCACCAGGCCTGGGGCGGGCCGCGACATAGTCCGGTCTACCGCGCCGCTGGCGCTCTCGATCCAGGCATGGATAGTGGTCACGCCGGAGCGGGGAACGACACGCTATGAGTGTCCATGAACTCGCGCAGCCCCAGGATGCCCATCTCGCGACCGAGCCCGCTGCTGCGCAAGCCGCCGAACGGCGCTCGCTCATCGAGGAAAGCCGCTCCGTGGTTGTTCACCCAGGTGTAGCCGCTGGACAGCCGGGCACCCACCTCGGCAGCCCGCGCCGGGTTCTCGGTCCAGACCGACGAGCAGAGGCCGGCCCACGTGTCGTTCGCAGCGGCGATCGCGTGCTCGACGTCGTCGAAGGGAAGGATCGGAACGGTAGGGCCGAACTGCTCCTCGGTGACCACCCGCTGATCGGGATCGGGATCCAGGATGAGGGTCGGCCGGAGGAAGTTGCCCTGGATTGATGGATCCACAGTCTCCTGCCCCGCAGGCATCTCGCCGAACGCCTTGACCTCGGCGCCGCTGGCCTTGGCCTCTTCGACCAGCTGGCCGACGTAGTCGCGCTGCTGCCGGCTGTGCAACGGGCCCATGGTCGTTCGCTCATCAAGCCCGTGCCCCACCACGGTGCGCTCGAGAACGGCGGACAAGCCCTGGACTACCTCGTCGTACCGAGATCGGTGCACGTAGATGCGCTTGGCAGCCATGCAGATCTGGCCGGTCGAGTCGAAGATTCCAGAGAACAACCGGCCGAGCGCGTCCTCGTCGAGCAACGCATCGTCCAGAATGACCGCCGGGTCGTTGCCGCCCAGCTCGAGTGCGACGCGGGTGAGCGTGCCTGATGCCATCTCCATGATCCGGCGGCCGCCGGTCGGACTGCCCGTGAAGCAGACCTTCGCTACGTCGTCGTTGCGGACCAGCGCCTCACCGATCTCAGCGTCGCGGCCGGTAACCACGTTGAGCACACCGGGCGGGAGGGCCTCGGCAACCCGACGGACGACGCGCGCGGTAGCGAGCGGCGCGGACGGCGGTGGCTTGACGATCACGGTGTTGCCGGCCACCAGGGCATACGGGAGCGACGCGGCCAGGATGGCCAGCGGCCAGTTGAACGGGATGATGATCGTCACGACCCCGAGGGGCGTGTAGGTGACCTCGGTCCGGTACGGCGGGCCGTCGAGCCTCGTCACCGTATCGACCTGGTCGGCCAGACCGCGAGCCAGCTCGAACCGGTGGTTGAAGACCCACAAGTCGATCTTGGACTCGATGCGGATCTTGCCGTTCTCCCGGGTCAGGATCTCGGCGTCGGCCTCGTGGTGGACGGCGAGCTCACGCAGGCTCGCGAGCACCAGCTCCGCGCGCTCCTGGGGCGTGCGGGCCGACCAGGTGGGGAATGCCCGCTTCGCTGCCTCGACCGCACTCAACGCCTGGTCGCGGGTCGCCGCTGCCGCGTGACCAACCACCTCGTCCGGCCGCCCCGGATCCCGGATCTCCAGTCGGTCGGTGGCTTGCACCGCCCGGCCATCCATGTACAGGTCAGTGCTGGCCTCTGGCTGGACTCCGGTGGCCACTTCGTGTGCGGCTGCCGGCGACGTCACAGCGACCTCTAGCGCGAGGAGGTGACCCCATCGAGCTCGGCAACATCATCGCCGGACATCAGCCAGCCAAGGAGCTGCTCAAACCGACCGGTGCGGATGAGCTCGCCCATGATGTGGTGCGACTCCCAACCCGGCAGGGCTTCCACAGTGATGCCGGGTAAACCGGCCATTCGGACGCACTGCTGTCGATCGCCCGCGTGCTTTTCGCCGTACAGGATGTGTGCGCGGACGCCGGCGCCGTCGCGGTAGAGGGGCACCAGGTCACCCCACGGCATCACGCCGCCCCGCGGAAGGTGTGGCGCCACGTTCTTGACGTACCCCGGACCACCGGTTATCGGTGACAGGGCAAGTACGCGTTCCACCTCGAGAGCGCTCCCATAGCGAAGAGCGCCGGTGGCTCCAACCGAATGTCCCAAGCAGACGACGCGACGAGCGCCCATGCCGGTCATGAGCCTCTTCAGGCTCTTGATCGTCGTCGCCATGTCACGGCCGAGCGCCGCAATGCCGCCGGTATATCCGACCTTTTTTCGGTCTCGCAGGTAGATGAGGTGGCTGCCGAGCTGAGCGAACCACCGGTCGAGGAGATTGTTTGGCATTCCGAGCTGATGGCTCCCGCCGCAGAAGGCGATGATCACCGTGTCCGCGCCTGGCGTCTCCAGGATTTGGACGTCGCTGCTGCGGTCGTCCACGAACGGCTCACGACCGTTGCCGACAGCGGGAGGCAGATGCCGGAAGACGAAATCCATGTTCTCCAGGTAGCGCATCTGCGGAAACACAGCCTTGAGCCTCGGCAAGGCATAGGCCGCCGCGTCGATGTGCCCGCTATGGATGAGCTCGTGCAGACCAGGGATCCAGCTGCGTGCGTGCGACCGGCTCAGGCGAAGGTCGGCGCCCGCGTCGAACGCCAACCAGAGTGCAGCGGCATGCAACACCGGATCGGTCGACCCGCGGCGAAGGGCCTCGTTGAGCGCTTGGCGCGCTGCCGAATCGACCGGCTCAGCGCTATCGAGAATGGTCCGTGCGAGCGCATGGCCGGGCCGCCTGTGCGAGACGGACACGCCCGCGCTAGCCACGACCACCTCCAGATTCTCGGCGTCCTCCCCCGGAGCCCAGGAACGTCGGCAGCATACCGCGAGACCTCCCCGAGATGCTGGTGAGCAAACCCGGCCGAGGGCACGCCGACGCTGGCATGATGGGCCTTCTAGTCCGAGAGGCGATCGATGAGATCGGAAGCACGATGAACGATGAGGAAGTCTTCGAGTCAGTCCGCGAGGCTGTCATCTGGGCGAAGGCCGAAGTGGTGGCATTGGCCCTCGGTCAGGTCGTCATGATCAGCCTTCTCGACGAGCCGCCGATCTGCCTCGACTCTCTGGAGTCGATAGCCATGGTCACTCATCTGGAGGAGGTTCTCGGGCTGGAGGCCGAGGACGAACACTTCTTCGCGGGCTCGGTTCGCACGGTCGGAGATGTAGTCGCCGCTGTGGAAGGCTGGATGGCCGGAGCCGAGACAACCCGGCGATGACGTCCGGCGCCGCTGCACCAGCAATCGTGACATCCGCCCGCACGGTCGACGGCCGATCGCTGGCTGGGCTCGCCAAGACCGTTCAAACCGGGTTGGCGAGAACCATTCGCCCGGGGAAGCCCCTTGGCATCTGGATTGACGAGCCAGTGGACTTCGCAGCCTGCGTCATCGGCGCTCTGGCTGTGCGTGCCGAAGCGTTCATCATCCTCCCCGGCGCCTCACCGGCTCGAGCCAAGGAGCTCTGTGCGATCGAGGGAGCGTCCGCAGTTCTCTGCGACGCAACACGGGCCTCACGACTCGTCGGCGGAATGCACCGCGTATGCGCACCGGGTCTCGTACTGGTGGAGACTCAGTCGCAGTCACCTGCGGGCTACCACGATCCGAACTGCCACGGTCAGGGTGCGGTTCACTTCTACACCTCCGGGACTGACGGCAAACCGAAGGGTGTCGTCCGAACGAAGCGGTCGTTGGAGCTAGAGGAGTCGACGGTCGGTTCTCACCTGCGCATGGGGCCGGGCTGCTCAGTTCTCTGCGCCGTCCCGGTGAGCCACGGGTACGGGTATACCGCCGGGTTGTTCGCCCCCCCTGTCGTTCGGTGGCACAGCGATCGTGGCGCGCCCGAGGATGGCTGCCTCGCTCGCCAACTTGTTGATGGTGCACGAGCCCGAGATCGTGGTGGCTGTACCCGCTCAATATGCCGCGTGGTCAGCCCTGCGAAGGACGTACGACGGACCATTGCCGCGTCTCTGGTTGTGTGGCGGAGCACCGCTGCCGCCAGCCGTACGGGCCAGGTTCCAGGCAGCCTGGGGAAGCCTGATCGCCGAGCAGTACGGGATGACTGAGTGCGGCGCGGTGTCCGTCGACCTGGATGGCGCCGAGACGCTGGGCCGGCCGTACCCGGGTGTCACCGTCTCCATCGACGGCGGCGGCGCGGTCGCGGACGTGGGCGAAGTGGTCGTCAGCGCTGCGTACGGCCCGCGCGGTTACATCGGCGATCCAGCCGGCGGCTGCACGAGCCCTTTCACACCCAGCGGCTTCAGGAGTGGCGACACCGGTTGGCTCGATGTCCATGGCCGTCTGCACCTCGTCGGCCGTCGAGCGCATCAGCTGAACGTGCATGGGCAGAAGGTCGATCCCGCGGAGGTCGAGCGGGCGTTCTGGGCGGTGGACGGAGTGCACGACGTTGCAGTCATCGGACTCGAGCGGGCTGACGGTGATCAGTGGATCGCCGCATTCGTGGTCTGCGCGGACAGCATCACGGACGACACGTTGCATCGAGCTACCGGGGACCTCGAGAGCTTCAAGAGACCGCAGCGTCTGAACCGCCTACCGGCGATCCCGAAGACGGCCACCGGAACCGACTTCGACGCGCTTCGAGCCATCTCGAGGTCAGGCGTCAGCCACGACTGACCTGTTTCATGCAGAGAGCCGTACGCAGACACGACGAGCTGCGCTCACTCGCGGGCGCCGAGCCCCCATGGGTCCTCGGCCGTTCATTGCTAGCTGGACTCGGCTCCTCCAGCGCCCGCGACCGCGCTGGTCTTGCCCTGTCCCGGCACACAACAGCGCCCCCAGCCAACCGGTCAGGGGCGCTGTGTCGCGCACGGCCCGCTAGTGCGTGGGGTGGAGCGGCCGGGCGGGCAGCTTCATCGCGGGCGCTGCGGGGGGGAGCTGAGTGGCGGGGATCAGGTAGCCGGTGATGAAGACTTCCACGCCTCCGCCGACATCCGCAATCCCGACCGAAGGCACCGGGAGCCCGATCGGGAAGGTCCGGGTCTCGGTCTCTACTGCCAGGGTGGTTTCTGCGGGGTCGTACCTAATGGCGGTGACGCACCCCGCGTCCGTCAGGTAGGCATAGTGGTCGCCGAGGTCCGAATTGGCGAACATGTCATAGGTCACCGACGTGAGGACGATAGCTTTGCCGGCTGGTGGGGTGTAGACGGCGTCGCAGCCCTCGCTCGCAAACCCCACTGTATTCACGACGTCCTTCGGCGCGACGGTCGTCGTCAGGAGCTGATGGTTGGCGGTGACGGTAGCCGTCGCCGCGTTGGTGGTGTTTCCGATGGCCACGGTTGAGCTGGCCGCGGCGTACACCGCGGTCGGTGCCACGATTGCGGCGGTAACCAGGCCGGTGAAGATCCAGGCTCCGGTCGACATGTGTGGACCTCGCATTTTAGTGCCTCCCAAACTTTCTGGCCCGCGACGCTGGTCAGTGTGCCCAATCGTCGCACCGATTCCGGTTCCGCCCGGCAAAAGCGCCCCAGCTATTCGCGCTAAGGCGCTGCTGTGTACCGCGACCTGGCAGTAGAAACGAATGCCAAGGCGGTAGAGGTGGCACGAAATCGTCCAACACCAAGATCCGGCTGATCACCAGGATCGGGGTCGGCTTCAAATCCGGCGACGCCCTCATCGCCCTCGCCATGCTCAGCCTGGGCGGACACCGCCCCACCCTCCCAGCCCGAAAAGCACCCACAGATCAGTTAGGAGAGCCCACATTTCCCATATGATCCCGGGCCGTCGACGAGGTATCGGTATCACCTCAGATAAATATTGCGCGAGGAGAAGCTCATGAAGGTGAACAGCAAGGGGCAGGTGACGATCCCGGCGGACCTGCGCCGTCGGCATGGGTTCGCCGAAGGCGACGAGGTCCAGGTCGTCGAAGACGGCAGTAATCTGCGCATCATGCACAGCGACCCCCACCGGCAGTCGCGGCAACAAGAGCGTGAACCGCCTCCGCGGCCGCGCGACAACGAACCTGACAACCGACGAGCTGATGGCCCTGCTCCGTGCCGAGTGAAGCCGTCACACTCGTCGACTCCAATGTCCTCCTCGACATCCTCACCGCTGACCCCGCTTGGGAGGAGAGGTCGAGCGCGGCGCTCGCAAACGCGTTCGACGGTGGCGTAGTCGTCATCAACCCGATCGTGTACGCCGAGGTCTCGGTCGGTTTCACCCACCTCGAGGACCTCGATGACGCGTTACCCCGCGCCCAGTTCGTCCGAGAGCCGCTCCCCTACCCGGCCGGCATCCTCGCCGGCAAAAGCGTTCCTGACCTACCGACGGCACCTCAGATCAGGAAGGTGGACCCTCACTCGCCGCCAACAGCCGACGCCCGAGGGTTCGCGCGGCCTCCTGGAGCTCGGGGCACCTCACGATCCGGTACGGCGCCGGGATCCTCGCCAGCTGCTCGACGTACCACGCCGGGTTGCTGGTGCTGCCCACCAGGCTGGTGCTCTCGGCACCGAGAGCCTGGAGCCCCCCGATGGCACGGGGCAGGCAACGAGCCACGGTTTCGACCGCCGCGTCGATGACGACTTCGACGTCGTACTCCCATCCGACGGCGAGATGCTCCTCGAGCATGGCGACCGGTTCGAGGTCGGCCGGTGGGCTGAATGTGTCGTCGAGCACCTCCACTCTGCGGACGCGATCGATCCGGTATGCCCGCCGGGCGTCCCTGTGGTGCGACCGACAGAGCAGGTACCACCGGCCGTGGCGTACGACGACCGCCCACGGGTCGACCTCCATCAGCCACTCCGACCCTGCCTCCGAACGGTAGTCGAGCCGCACCCGCCGGTGGTTCGAACACGCCTGCACGAGGACGGCCGTGGTTCCGGGGTCGGGCCGGGCGGCGGCGCGGTCAGGGGCGGGCGCTGTGGTGCGACGGACGGCAACGGCCTGGGCCGCAACCGACTCCGGGAGTGCCCGCACGATCTTGCCGAGCGCGCTGCCGACCGGGTCGATGGGGTCGCTCGCATCATGGTGACCGTCGAGCACCGCCATGACCAAGCCGAGCGCCTCGGCGGCACTGAACATCAGCGGCGGCAGCCGGAGGCCGCGGCCGGCGGGGTAGCCACCGTAAGGCCCCCGGACGGCCTCGATCGGAATGCCCGCCTCGCGAAGGATGCCGACGTAACGCCGGGCGGCTCGCTCCGACACTCCGAGCTTGTCGCCGAGGCGACCCGCGGTGATGCCCGGGCTGCCCTGGACGAGTTCGAGGGCCAGATGTGTCCGCGCAGTCGGGCTGATGGCGGGGTCCACAGCATCCCTTTCCCGGATGTAGAACGTCCGGGACTGACGCTAGCGTGCCGACCATGACGGGGACGGATCGCACCGATGCTCAGCTGGCCCCCGGCCGCCGGCACCGAGGTCGAGACCCTGATCGGGTCTCTGGAGAGGCAGCGCCGCACCTTCGCCTACAAGTGCAGTGACCTGGACGCCACCGGGCTGCGGGCGACAACCGCGGCCACGATGATGACGCTCGGCGGGCTGCTCAAGCACCTGGCCCTGGTCGAGGCCGACTACTTCTCCGTGAGGCTGCTCGGACACGACCCAGGTCCCCCCTGGAACACCGTGGAGTGGGATGCCGACCCGGGGTGGGAGTGGCGGACCGCCGCCGAGGATCCGCCCTCGTGAAGACGGCGGTGACTTCGGGCACTGGCGACGTAGGTTGACGGACATCCGCCACCACCGATCATGGGCCGAATCCGGGAAGCCTTGCCGGTCCTGCGGTGTTGAGGGTCGAGTACGCCAACCAGAAGGGAAAGCACATGAGAGCCATCATCGACGGCGCGACCGTTGCCAGCGCCCCAGACTCCGACCTCATCTCCATCGAGGGCAACTCCTACTTTCCGCCCGCCTCGCTTACAGCCGACGCGTTCCGTGACAGCCCGACGCCGTACACCTGCCCATGGAAGGGAGCCGCCCAGTATCACCATGTCTCAGTGGCAGGCGTTACCCATCACGACGCGGCGTGGAGCTACCCCGACCCTTACCCGGCCTCCTTCGACCGGGTTGGCACGGACTACTCCGGCTACGTCGCCTTCGACAAGGCGAAAGTCACGGTCACCGAATAGCCGGCGCGGGAGTCGGCAGCAGAGTCAGGTCGATGTATCCAGACGTCTCACTTGCCGGGCGCGCGTCTTCGCAGCTCAACGAAAGCCGTGCGGAGGGCATGGGACCCTTGGAGCATGCAGACGGTGTACGAGGCCGCAGGTGGTGCCGACGGCATGCAGCGCCTGGCCCGCGCATGGCATGTCAGGGTGATGGCTGACGAGGTGGTGACCCACGCGTTCAGCCACGGTTTCCATCCGGAGCACACCCCGCGACTCGCTGCCTACTGGGCAGAGGCGCTGGGTGGTCCGACCACGTATTCAAACGCGTATGGCGACGAGACCTCGGTGGTGCAGATGCACAGCGGCAATGGTGCGCACGAGGAGATGGACCGGCGAGCGATCGCTTGTTTCGATCTGGCGCTGGTCGACGTCGGCCTCGCGGACGACCACCGGCTCAGCCATGTGCTGCACGACTACTTCGCGTGGGCAACCACCAACACCATGTCCCGGTATCACCGGTCGGCTGACGATGTCCCCGACGGGCTGCGCATCCCGAAGTGGTCATGGGACGGACTCGTCGACGGCTAGCGAACCCAGCGTCCAAGCAGCGAGAACAACGTGCGTGCCCGCCCCCGACGTCGACTTTCGTCGCCGATCTCAGCGCGTCTGACGTTGCGGTTCCTTCGGTCGGGGCTGACGGCAATCGAACCCGCGACCCCATGCCCCGCTCGTACTAGTAGGCGCGACGGAGGGTGAAGGCGACTCGGGGTGTGTTGACGTCGCACGAGGGCAGTTCCTCCTCGACGAGGTCGAAGGTCTCCTCGACGAGGGAGCTCACCTCGTCGGTCGCGATGGACGGCGGCGCGACGAGCAGTCGTCTGATCCGACCGGCCAAGTCGGCGGGTGCGCGCGGCAGCAAGGTGGCCTCCCAGTCCAGCCACTTGTGGAAGGGGTGCGGGACGTAGACCCGGTTGAGACCGAAGAGGGCGTCCAGAACGCCCTGAACGTTGTCGACGAGATCACGGTGCAGGAGGAAGACGTCGTCGCGGGCCGCCAACATCTCGAGTCGATCCCTCGGTCTCAGGTCCAGCCCTGCATCGACCATGGCTTCGGCCAAGGACGTCGGGTAGACCGCGCACCGAGATCGCCAGGCGTCGATGACCGGTTGCCCGTGCAACGCCTGCCCGTGCAGCAACGCCGTGATCCGGACCTGGAGCTCCCGCTCGACGTTGGACCGATCCAGAGCCGCCGTGAGGTAGCCGTCGATCGTCGAGATCAGGAATCCACTCGTGTCGACTTTGATCCCACCGATCGCATACCCGTCGGCCCACTCGTTGTCGTCCGACTCGGCGTATACGCGCTCCCACCCGGCACCCTCGACCGCCTCGACACGCTCGTCGTCGGTGGGAGGGCTCGACCAGTAGACGTCGAGCTCGATGTCGGAGTACGCGTCCGCCAACCCGCGGGCCACCGAACCCGCTACCAGGACGGCCGCCACCTTCGGGTTCGCGA
>JBBRYB010000083.1:0-11435 GCA_038238115.1 Propionibacteriales bacterium
ACTCTGCGCCGCTTTCCCAGGTGGGAGGTCGACCGCGATCACGTCACCCGCCAACATACCGGCACCGTCCGCGGCTACTCGGAGGTGCGGGTCCTCATTTGTCGCTTGCCAGTCCGATGGGGCCACCCTGTTGCCAGATGCATGGGACCACGTCGTGTCCATGTTGACCGGCTGGCGTGATGATCTCGGCGGCTGGTCGGTGTGTCAAGTGCGGCGCCGCCGGGACGTCGGCGCGGGAGGCTCGGCTGGTGTGGTGAGCGAGGGTTTCTCGTGGTGGCGGTAGGACTCTCCTTCGATGACAAGTTCCCACGCCGCGCTCTTGAGTCTGTCGACGGCGGACTGGGCGAGCATCGGATCGGCCATGACGGCCAGCCACTCGCTGGGGTCGCGGTTGGAGGTCAACACTGTGGCTGCGTGGTGGTGACGCTCGACGCAGATCTCATAGAAGTCGGCTGTCTCGGTGGCGTCGAGTGCCTGGAGGGCGAAGTCATCGATGAGAAGTAGGTCGACTCCGATGAGTTTGCGCATCTCGGTGTCGTAGCTGGCGTCGAGGCGTGCGGCCTTCAGTCGTTTGTGGAGCCGGTCACCGCGTTCGAAGTGCACGCTGATGCGTCGGCGGCAGGCGATGTGGCCGAGGGCGGTAGCGAGGAACGTCTTGCCAACGCCGACCGGTCCGAGGATGAACGCGTTGCGGGCTTGGTCGACGAACCGCATCGACACGAGCTCGGCCCACACGGCGCGGTCATAGGTGATGGCGGCGGTGTCGTCCCATGCGTCGAGGACCATCGATGGGTCGAGCTTCGCGGCTCTTGCTCGCAGGCCGGCCGACGCGTTCTCGCGTCGTTGGACCTCGTCGGAGAACAGCTGCTCGAGGAACTGGGTGTGGGTGAGGTCATGCTGGCGGGCCAGGGCGAGACGTTCGGGAAGGGTGTCGAGCAGGCGGCCGAGCTTGAGGCGTCGCATCAGGGCCTTGAGCTCGGGGTCGACGGTGGGGGCTGGCGTGGTCATGCGCGTGCCTCCTTGTTGGTCGCGAACTCTGACGGGTCGCGGGCGAAGCGTCCTGAGACGATGACGGGGTCGGGTCGGGTGTCGGGCTCGGCGTCCTCACGGGCGCGCTCGAGCATGCGTGACACCAGGTTCACGTCGAGCGCTTCGGCGTCAAGGGCGCGCCGGCACGCCAGCTCGACACGTTCAGCGCCCCATTTCTTGACGAGCCCGAGGAGCCGGTAGACCTGTCGCATCTTGGTCCACGGCAACGGGTTGTCGAGCAGCGCCGCCGCGTAGACGCCGATGGCGTCGCCATGGCCGGCGGCTATGCGCCGCAGCTGGTCGAGGTCACGGGTCGCGTAGATCTCCTTGCCTGTCGGGTAGTCGCCCGGGTCGGTGCTGCGCTGCCCTGGGGCCTTGCGGGGGTGGACCTTCACCAGCTCACCGCGGAAGTAGAGCTTCACCGTGAGCGCGTCGCGCCTGGCATTCACTCGCCGGCTGATGAGGTGATGCGGGACCGAGTAGAGCGCCTTGTCGACCTCGACGTGGAAGTCGCGGTGCACCTTGGGTGAGGACCATGCCGGCACGTCGAACGCCGCGGCCGGGATGGCCAACAACCGCGGCAACTCCTGGGCGCGGAACTCCTCGATCGGTCGGCACTGCGTCGTGCCGTGCACACGCACCCCGGCCGTCTCGCGGCACCACGTCTCCGCCCGTGTCCCGACGTCGGCGAGATCGATGAACGTCTCACCGGCGAAGAAGTTGTTCCGCACGTAGGGAACGGTCCGCTCGACACGCGGCTTGTCGGTCGGCGTCGCGACGCGGGCCGCGTCGATAACGAAGCCTCTCGACTGCGCGTACTCCAAGAACACATCGTTCAAACGCGGCGCGGTGTTCTCGGCCTTGATGACGATCGACTTCATGTTGTCCGGAATGACCACCGGGAACACCCCATCAAAGAAGCGCCACGCCCCCTCGAACCCGGCGATCACGTCGGCCGTGGTCTGGCTGAACGTTGGCCACACGAAGCAATGCCGACTGAAACACGCCGTGAAGATCAACGCCCAACACACCCGCCGCCGCTCGCCGTCGGCCACCAGTCCCAAGCGACCGAAGTCGACCTGCAACTCGACCCCCGGCGGTGGGTCATCGACGCGCACCGTCGTCGAACGCTGGCCCGCGTCGCACCGCTCCACCGCAAAGCGCGCCAACGTCCGGTGCGGGACCACCACACCTCGCCGGGCGAGCAGGATCCCGATCTTCACCACGGTGAGACCCTGCTCCACCCCCTCCTTGATGCGCGCCTCCTCGGCCAACAACAACCGCCACGCCGCGCCGTGACCGTCGAGTCGATGCGGGCGCACCCGTTCGACGACCTGACCGATCAGCTCATCGGTGAGCTGATCCTCACCACCGTCGCGGTCGACCCCCAGCTCGACCGCCGCAGTGATGTAGCGCCGTGCCGTCTTGCGATCCACGCCGACACCCTGCGCGATCGGCCGCTCGCCGTCACCCTTCAACCAGCGCCGCAGCGCCTCTCTGATCTGAACCACCGAAACCTCCCTGAACGCCAATGGACCTCCTCGTCGGAGACCCAGCCGAATGACACCTCAGCCGGCGTAGGTGGACCCTCAGGGTGGTCCCATGACTGGCAACAGGGGTGGTCCCATGCCACTGGCAAAACCAGCAGCTACCTGGTCCCATGTCGCTGGCAAACGACACTGGGCGTCGGTAGCGCATCCCAAGCACTGCACCGCAACGCAGCCGGTGTGGCGAGCTCGACGAACATGACCAGCACAATCGAGGGACAACACTCCCCTGCTCAGCAGCGCGGGGCGGGGTTCGAACCCGCACGGAGCCGAAGCTCCAGAGGAGTTAAGACCGGACTAACGGGTCGGTTCGGGATGCCGTGGTCCGTCGTGTGCCCTGTGACCTGGGGTTTCGTCCGTGCCTTCCGCCGAGTGCGGTCCCGTTCGCTGCCGGCGCGGCGAGTCCTGTGCACATTCTGTGCACACCGGTGACGACAATCTCCTCGCCACGAAGGTCGGCCGTCGCCTACTCGACTGGGCGGTAGCGCTCGGGGTAGCGCGTGTCGAGCCGAGGACCGGCGGACTGACTCCAGGCGGTGAGGATCGCTTGGTGATGCGGAACGTCGTGGAGGAACCGCTGCCGAGCCTGTTCGTCGACGATACGGCGGGCCTGCGAGTGCAAGGCATCGTGTGCGTCGGCCAGGACATCAATCGCCCGAGCATCTCCGCTCTGATCGAGGACCTCATAGCAACTCAACCGGATGCGCAACGGCTCCTCCGTCCCGTTCAGGTGCCCACCTGACGCCAGGTGCCGGAGGATCTTGTCGACCTCTACCAGCGCGCCCTCGTGGTCGCCTTCCACGAGGTGCAGACGAGCGAGGCCGGCGGTCGGTTCCATAGCAAGGTGGGGTCCGTCGTTCAGCTCGAACAGGTCGCGCGAGCGCGTGAGCGCGTGCCGGGCGACGTCCCACTGCTCGAGGTTGGTCGCGGCCAGCCCGAGTACGAGACAGGCCGCGGCCTCGAGGTCCCGCGCCCCGCTCGCCGCAGCGCGCTCAACCGAGGCTCGAGCATCAGCGATCGCCGCGCCGTCCTCGCCGAGAAGGTGACTGATGGCCGCCAGGTTGACGAGCACGAGCGCTTCGGTGAAGACCCAACCGTTGTCGACGGCAAGCCGCAAGCTCTCGCCGAGGGACTCTCGCCCGTCGGCGTACGCGCCAACGCGAATCTGAATATCGGCCATGCTGACGAGCTCGCTCGCCTCCTGGGCTCGGTCGCGGCTCTCGCGGGCGATCGCCAGAGCCTCGAGCCGTGCCTCGTCACCTGCGATCGGGTCGCCCAGCTCTGTCACGATCCCGGCGAGCGACGACAAGAGCGCACCCTCGGTCGCTCGATCCCCGTGGCTCCGCGCCAGTCTGAGGCCCTGCTCGGCCAACGCCTGGGCACCGGTGAAGTCCCCCATCCGGCGTTGCGCGATGGCCCTCTCGCTCAGGGAGCGGGCCACGAGTGCTGGTCTGCCGGCGCGTTGGGCGAGCGTCTGCGTGCGCCTTCCCTCGATCGCCGCGTTCTGATAATCGCCTTCCTGCACGAGAGATCGTGTGCGGCGAAGAGACGCATCGGCCCGCTTGCCGTCGTCGTCCAAGGCGTCCGCGACGGCATCGAGCACGTCCAGATCAGCTGCATGTGCTGCGCGTTCTCCCTGGGAGGCGAGCAGCCGCTCACGCGTCGTCAGGAGCCGCCACTGGATCTCGTGGTCGTCGGGGGCGGCGAGCGCCAGGGCACGGGCCACATACAGCAGGGCTGCTTCGCGAGCATCACGGGACGCCGCCTGTTCAGCGGCTCGCGTGGAGAACTCGACGGCGTTGGCCGTGTCACCAGCGCGCTCGTAATGCTCGCCGATCGTGCCGAGGTGCTCATCGCCACGCGGGACGGCGGAGCTACTGAGCCACTTTGCCGCTCGTGCGTGGTAGTCGCGGCGGTCACGCTTGAGCATCGATTCGTACGTGAACTGATGCAGCAGGTGGTGTTGGAAGCTGTACTCCCGCACGTCGGTATCGCGAACACCGTCAGAGGGTTGCATCACCAGGAAGCCGCGCCGGACGAGCTCGTCGATGCCGTTCGGCGACGAGTGTCCGAGCGCCGCGACCGCATCGTCGGAGAAGGAGAAGCCAAGCACCGAAGCCTGTTGGAGCGTGATCCGGTGGGCCTCAGGCAGCGCATCGAGGCGAGCTTGCATGACGCCGGTCAGGGTCGCCGGAACCCGCAGAGTGAACAACTTCTCGGGGGCAATCTGCCACGTCACATCATCGATTGGAACGAGCGTGCCCTCGTCGAGCAGCATCCGAACCGTCTCCTCCATGAAGAACGGATTTCCGTCGCCCGCCTCCGTGACGAGCGTCAGCAGCTCGCTCGGCGGAGCCGGAAGCCGCTGTAGCAGCACCCGGGCCAGCTCGCCGGTCTGCTGCCGCCCGAGCGGAGCCAGGTCGATCCGCTGGTAAACGCCGTCGTCCGCGAACCAGCGCGGCCGCCGCTCGAGCAACACGGGCCGGGCTGAACCGACGATGAGCACGGCGACGTCCCGGCTCACCATGCTCAGGTGGTCCAGGAAGGCGAACGTGCCGTCGTCCGCCCAGTGGAGGTCCTCGAGCAGCATGACGATCGGTGCCCTGTCGTCCCCGTCCGAGGCCATGCGGCGAAGGAGCAACGCCCCCGCATGCAAACCACGCGAGCGAATCTGCTGAGGGTCGCCGACGATGCCACCGACGTGGGCGCTGCCCGAGAAGTCGAGCCCGATGAGGTGGCCGAGCAGATGGACTGGGCCGTCACCTTCGTCGCCGAACACCGGGCCGACTCCGGCCATCCACGCGCTGCGGGCGTCGTCGGCCGTCGCATCGTCGGCGATCTGGAAACGACGAGCGAGGACGTCGCGGAGCAATCCATACGGTTGCTGCACCCACTGTGGGTGGGCCCGACCCCTGAAGATGTAGGACGATTCGGGTTGGCCATCGGCCCAGCTCTCGAACTCGTACATAAGGCGGCTCTTGCCGACACCGGCATCCGCGACGAGCGTGACGACGTGCAGCCCTGCTCGGTCGTGCAGCACGCGATATGCGTTTTGGAGCCGGGCGAGCTCGTCGTCGCGGCCCACCATGCGGGTGTCGAGTCCCTCGATTCCACGTGTGGCCGTGCGGAATGTCCGTGGCTTCGCCCGCTTCACGAGGTAGGTACGAAGGGGCTCGTCCACTCCCTTCACCCGGGTCGCGGGCTCCTCGATCACGTCGAACAGGCCGCGCACCTGCCGGTAGGTGTTGTGGCTGATCCGCAGGCCACCTTCCGGCGCCGATTGCTCCATCCGAGCCGCGAGGTTCACGGTGCTGCCCCGGATCGCGTGGTCGCCTTCGACACCGCCCCCGAGCAGCACTGGTCCGGAGTCGATACCGACGCGGACGTCGAACTCGCGCTCGTCGAGATGGCCCGTGTGGGCCGCCGCCAGATGAGGTACCGCCTCGATGATGGCCAAGCCGGCACAGATCGCGTTCTCAGCGGCCGCCTCGTGGGCATCCCCGGCGCCGAACGCTGCCAATAGGCCATCGCCCATGTAATTCAGAACCCGTCCCCGATGCTGCTCGACGAGCGACGTGAACCGCCGCATCGAGCCGTCCATCAGTTCGTGAAGGTCCTCGGGATCGAGCCGGGTTCCGATCGCCGTGGATCCGACGATGTCGACGAACAGGATCGTCACCGGTGTGAGTCGCGCCTCACCGGTCGATCGCAGTGTCGCCAGCACCTCGGCGAGGCTGGCGCGCAACGGTGCCAGCGCCAGCTCGAGCGCAGCCTCGCCCAATGCCGACCGCTGTGCCTCCAGGGAAGCGATTGCCGCCTCCAACTCGGTGCGCTTGATCGCCACACCTCCCTTCGGTCCCGCGACCTACAAAGCTAGATCTCGGCGTCAGGTCACGGAGTGGGTGTCCGTCGCCCAGCTCGAGGCCGTGACCGGGGAGAACTCGCGGCGCGCCGCAGTGAGGCGCGATCTGACGTGTGCCCTGAGCACATCTTGTGCATACGGCCGAGAGCATCCTCGCGCTACTGGCGACCGACCGGAGTCCTTGCTGCACCTTGAGCTGACGGGACGGGTCGCCACAGAACGAACCGAGACTGCGCGGCAAGCCGCTCGTACGAGACCTGTACGTGCTCGCTCGACCGGCTCTCTCACTTGACCTGCGACCCACGGGCTCGCATGGACCTTCGATGGCGTCCGGTCGGGTCCACCGGCCCGCCTCGTTCCGGCGCACCCGAATCTCAGATTTCAGAAGCGGTGACGCAGCTTGGTACATCCTTGGTACATCGGGACGCGCGATGGACCTTCCGCCGAGGCCAATTCCCTGCGCTGAGTACGGAGCAGCGTTCCGGTCAATCCTGCGTCCTTCGGGTTATGAGACCTCGGTCACCGACTCGCGTAATCCCTGGTGAGAGCTGTTTGGCCAGATCAGCGCCGGTTTTCGACTGCCCGCTCGTCACCGCTACTCCCCTCTGTTTACCGATGGCTTGGTACATCGTTGATACATCGCGCCGCCTTGGACCCGTCATCCGTTCGCGCGCACAGAGTGACATCCTCCGGCAGCGCAGCCCACTCGGTCGACGATTGACGTCACTCTTGATCCCACCCGCTTCAAGCTATTCACGGGCGACGCATCGCCTTACCCCCGCTGCGGGGAGGGGCGGTTGGAGTTCCGCTGGCTGGAGCGGGATTTGATCCCAACGACCCTGGGGGTGAAGAGCGCACGTCCAGCCTTCCAACTCGGCGGGCACGTCCCCGTCGTGTTCGATTGACAAGCTGTTTGACACTTCGCCTACGCCGCCGTCGTGCGCCAGATCGTGGCCGAGGTCGGGATCTCACAGGTATAGACGCGCCCTCCAATCAGGAACTTCGGGGGCATGGCGAGGCAATCGGCGTGCGGGTCACCTGCGCAACCCGGCATCCTGGGCGTGGTGACAACGGAGGTGGTTCGGTGAAGCATTGGAACGAGATGTCGTAACGGTGGCGCGAGGACTACGGGCGCGGTCGCCGGGCTATGCACCTTCGGGCAGGTTCGCGTTCTGGATGCGCCGGGCTCAGCGGTGCTTGAACTTGGCGCAAGGACCGGCAAGCTGACGCGCCTCGTTGTACAGGATCACGCCGAGGTGCTCGCCATTGAGCCGACCTGGAGATGCGTCGCTGGTTGGTCGCAGCTTGTCCAGAGGCACTTGTCGCCGGCACGGCGGAGGCCATTGCACTCGCCGACCTGTCGGTGGACGCGGTGTTCAGCGCCGAAGCGTTCCACTGGTTCGCTCATGACCGGGCTCTGGCGGAGATCGGCCGCGTGATGCGACCTGACGGCACGTTCGACTTTGTGAAACCGTCCGGCTGGATGGGTCGAGCCGCGATCATCGCTGTGGAGCATCCACTCGAACCGTCGTGGCCCAAGGACATCGACATGCAGCTCGATCTCGATCCACGCTCATTGCCGCATGCCTGCGAGTGGCCACCGCTCTCGCACTCAGCGTTCGGGCCGTGATCGACGAGCTGAGGTCACGGCTGACTGCGGCCGAGCATCGGATGCCATTCGGGACCTACGTCTACTGGACGCAGCTTGGACTGCCTGTGATCTCCCGGCTATCGCGCCTGCGATGCGACCTACGCGCTCGGTGCGTTGTAGGCGGCGGACGCCACAGCGACCGGCTCGAAAACCACGCGGCGCCGGCCCCCCGGTCGGGTGCCCGATACAACGCCGGGTCGGTGGATCCAGGGTCAGGCCGTTTCGAAGGCCTTGTCGGCGGTGAGGGCGAGGTAGGGCCGGCGGCCGCGGAGCCGCAGGGTTCGGAGCGTGCGGAGGGTGCTGAGGCGCTTGTAGGTGGCGAGGAGAAGGTCGGCGGCTGAGCCACCGAACCAGGCGTCGATTTTTTGGTCGGCGTAGTGGCTGACGGTCACTTCGCCGTGGTCGAGAGCGATGATGATCGGTGGGTAACTGTGGGCGTCGTAGCCGAAGATCATGGACCGGGTTTGCGCCCACGGCGTAAGGGCGAACGACGTCAGGGCGCAGGTGGCGAGAAGAGACTGATAGGCGGCGTGGTCAGGTACTTCGACGGGACGGCCGTGGGTCCGCGCCAGATCTACTCCGTGCACGACGAGTTCGGTGAGGCACATCCCGGCGACCAATGACGGGGGGACATCCATCCCGTAGAACGGCAAACGGTCCTGATCCAGTCGGAGCCGAAGCGCAGCGACGAGACGGCCGACGCCAGCCTCGACAAGGTTCGCCTGCTCCACCGCAGTTGCGCCGAGGTGCAGGACGACACCCCGGTCGATGACCGTGCGGCGCTGCGAGACAGCCTCGGTCATCACCACGTTGCCCTCGGCCATGTTGGCGTAGTTGTCAGCTGTGGCGGCCAGGTGCGCCCCCAGTTCACCAACGGTCCACGACAGACCCGAAACCGGCTGGGTCGCATCCCTTCCCGCGCTCACCAGCTCGACGACGAAGGGCCGCCGGTCCTCGATGTCATCAAGGATGCCTTGAAGGTCCGCCTCGATATCGACTAACCCACCATTCATCGCGATACTGCTCATAGCAGTAGTCCTACACTGCTATTAGCACTATGGTCAAGACTGCATGAAAAAGCTGTCGACGACCTCCTACGCCATCCTCGGACTCCTCGCCATCCGGCCCTGGTCGACCTACGAGCTCACCCAACAAGTCCGCAAGAGCCTGAGCGCCTGGTGGCCCCGCACCGAGCGCCAGCTCTACGAGCAACCCAAGATCCTGGTCGAGCACGGCCTAGCGACCGCAACCAGCGAGACCGTCGGCCGCCGCCCCCGAACCGTCTACGACATCACCCCGGCAGGACGAAACGCCCTCCGGGAGTGGCTCGACCAACCCTCCACGATGTACGCCTTCGAATGGGACGCCATCCTCCGAGTCTTCTTCGCCGAGCACGGCACCAAGGAACAGCTGCTCACCACCCTGCACGACACCGCCGACAAGATGCATCAACAAGCGGTAGCCGACTTCGACGAGATCGGCGAGGTGATCCAACCCGGCTATGAGTACGCCGGACGGGCCCACCTATTCGCCCTGCTCGTCAAACTCGAAGTCGACGTCTACAAGACAATCGCCGACTGGTTCGAATGGGCCGCCGCCGAAGTAACCACCTGGCCAGATATCAACGGCCCCACCGACCAAATCGCCCTCTACAAGAAACAACTCGACGCCTACCGAACCACCCTCCCGCCTCCACAGCGCGAACTCTGAATCAACCGTTCAACGAGCGGGACCGGCCCTTCAGGGCCGGCGACGGTTGTAGTGGCCAACGATCGTGACGAGAAGGCTCCGGAGTTGCCGCTCGTTCCAAATGATCGTCCGATCCAACAGGGGTCGCCGTAAGCTCTCACCGTTCAGCACGCGCGAGGGGTGACATGGATCGCATCGAAGACTTTCTCGACGAACATCTCGCCGAGCACCAGAGCGCGTTCAACCGCTGGTGCGTCGTGCTCGGCGACACGCTTGAGATCCTGGGACTTGCCGCCATGATCACCGGCCATCGCCGTCGCGGCGCGGCGATCCTCGCAACCGGCTACGCGCTGGTCATCGGCGGCCATATCCCGGAGCGCAACGTCGGCCGAGCCTTCCAGATGGCCTCCGCCCATCCGATCTGGACAGTGCGGGGAGACCTTCTCGTCGCCAAGGAACTCCTCAAGCCCCCTTCGTGACGCTGGCGGAGCGGATCTCGTACACGAAGTGACCCGTTCGCGAAGGAGCTGGAGATCATCGTGTTGCGGCACCAACTTGCGGTGCTGCGCCGCACCGTCGACCGGGATGACGCCCCGTCGAGTGGTGGAGAAGTGAACTCCGGCGACACGATGGTAGATGTCTTTGCGAACGGGCTGCACGTCTTCGATCGGCCGCACCTCTCATATCATCGAGGGTCGTTGCGGGGCGTAGGCGGCGATTGTGGGGCCGGTTTTCAGCTGACCAGCCGCTTGCGGGTCTTTCGGGGCGCCGGCAGCGTCGGTGGATCGCGGTGACGGCGCCTGGCCATGGAGGTCTCAGAGAGGTAGCGGCGGTCGGTGACGGCACACTCGTCGTGTTGTTCGACGATCACGGCGGTGACGAGACGGTCGATGGCTTTGTCGTTGGGAAACACGCCGACGACGTCGGTGCGGCGCTTGATCTCGCGATGCAGCCGTTCGAGCGGGTTGGTCGACCAGATCTTTCGCCATGCTCAATGGGGAAGGCGCTGAAGGCCAGCAGGTCGTCGTGGGCGTCGACGAGCATGGCGGTCACCTCCGGGAACTGGGGCTCGAGGGTCGCGATGATGCGCTCGAACTGCTCGGCCACGGCACCAGTGTCGGGCTGGGCGAAGATGGTGCGGATGGCGGCGGCGACCATCTCGCCGTTGGCCTTGTTGACCTTGGCCAGCACGTTGCGCATGAAGTGCACCCGGCAGCGTTGCCATGGCCGCGCCGATGAACACTTTGGCGATGGCCGCCTTCAGACCGAGATGGGCATCGGAGATCACCAGGCGCCCCCGGACAGCCCTCGCTGGCCTAGATGTATTGACCACGGAAGAACTCGGTCCAGAAGGCTTCGTCTTCGGTGTCCTCCCGCCGCGCCGCCCAGCACCTCACGCTCGCCAGTCATGGCCACACCAGTGGCCACCACCACGGCCCGGGACACGACCTGGCCGTCGACGCGGCCCTTGAGGTAGGTGGCATCGGCGAACACGTAGGGGAACTCGACGTGGCCCAGCGGACGGGCCCGGAACGCGGCCATCTCCTCATCCAGGCCGGCGCAGATGCGAGACACCTCGCTCTTGGAGATCCCGGACGTCGCGCCGAGCGCGGCGACGAGATCATCGACCTTGCGGGTACTCACGCCGTACACGTAG
>JBBRYB010000084.1:0-11305 GCA_038238115.1 Propionibacteriales bacterium
CAAGCGCGCGAGCTCGGAGGCTCGGTTCTCGCCGAACCGCAGGATGCGCCGTGGGTGCGTTTCGCCGTGCTGGCCGATCCGGCGGGTGCATCCTTCACCGCCAGCCGGTTCATGCCAGAGAACCGCTAGACGTTCTGCCAGAAAGAATCCGATCGCCGCTGACGAGGGCCGCTTGACGATCGGCGACCGCGACACTGCGCCGTGCAGAGCGGACGCCGTTGTCCTGTCCAGGTGTCACCGAGATCGCGTTGTCGTGCATGTTGGTGGGAGCGCGGAGGGTGGGGGCGGCGTCATGCCGTGTTCGACGCGGCGACGGGCAGCTGACGTGTCATCTGCCTCCGCGACCGACTCTGGCGATCTCTCCCGCCTTGGCCGTCAGGGCGCGCGGCGCAGGGTCACTAGTAGTTCAAGCCCTTGCGCCACGCCATCTCCTGCAGTTCGAACGTGTTGCCGTCGGGATCGGAAAACTCTGCCCCTTTGACCCCGCCTCCGAAGTCGTGGACCTCGCCGATCTCGACACCTCGACGGACAAGCTCAGCACGCGCTTCGGCGATGTCCTCTACGACCAGATGCAGGCCCCGGACGCTGCCTGGCTGCCCCGCGTACACATCAAGTCCTGTCCCGAAACCTACCGAACAACCCGAGCCCTCTGGGGTCAACTGGACGACCCGGACGTCCTCGCTGGGCTGCACGTCGACATCGATCTTGAAGCCGAGTTTGTCACCATAGAAGGCGATGGCTCGGTCTACATCCGAAACCGGCAGCGGAACTAGTTCGAGCTTGATCTGCATCGATGCGTGCCCCTCTCGGCCTGTTTGCGTTCCCGCCATGTTCCCATATGGCCCGTCGACTTCCGTAGCCGCGATCCGCGCGCAGCCGGCGTGCGTCCCACAAGAGGGGAACCGCTATCGGGAACGAGCTCCTCCACGACGCGGTCGAGCTCGTTCCGATGGCGGTTCGGCTATCGCAACATGCTGAGTTTCCGGATTGGTCGAAGGCAGTGCTCAGCTGGGGATGGACCTGCACGACTGGCAGGTCCGACATGACCCGCGGGCGTCACGCCGAGTACCCCTCGTCGGCCAGAACGTTGCGGCCCACTGCCATGCGGCTGGCCCGTCTTCCCGGCATGGTCGTCCAGTAGTACCAGATCATCAGCGTGATGGAGAGAGCCCAGGCCCGACCCCGCAGCCACGTCGCGTCGTCGACGCCGAGCTGTCGCCGGAAAAGCTCCCTCGAGGGTGCATCGAGAATCTCCCAGGCGACCACCAGGTCTACCGTTGGGTCGCCCACCGACAAGCCTCCAAAGTCCAAGACAGCAGCCAGGGCTCCGTGACGCAGTAGCAGGTTTTCGGCTGCTAGGTCGCCGTGGTACCACCGAGGCGTCGCACGCTCAACTGCTCCAGGCAGCTTCATGGCCTCGTCCCAGATCCGTTCGGCGGCGTCGAGATCGAAACCGAAGTCCCGCAGGCACCGGCAACGCTCGATATTGCGTCTGGTCGTCTCGTCCATCCGCGCCAGTGGATCGCCTCGATACCAGTGGAGATCGGGGCTGCTGACCGCCTCCTTTGGGACCTCCGCCTGTTCGAGTGAGCGCAGAACCGCGACAAGATCCCTGGCTAAGTTCTGCCGCCCTGGGTCGACGGGCGTATCGGGACTGACCACCTGAGGGTGCTCCCCTTCGATCCAGCGGACGACCGACCAGCGCTCTGGGTAGTCATCGTCGGGTTCGAACATGGCAACGATGTCCGGCACGGAAACCGGCAGTTGTGGTCCCAGCAGTGGCAGCCAAGTGCCTTCCTTGGCGATGGTCGCCGATCCTCCGGGCTGGCGCGGCAACCGCACCAGGAGATCGTCACCGAGACGGAACAGCGCATTCGTCGATCCGCTCGACGGCAATCGACGTACCGGCGCCTCGGCGTGGTCAGGCATCGCCCGGCGCACCAACGCGCGGACCAGTTCGGCATTGATCGGGATCTCGTCGGAGTGAAGGGCTTGAGCCACCCAAGGAGTCAATCCCAACCTCCCGACCGACGGCAATCGACTTTCAGCTGCCCATGATCCGCTGAGCGCCCTCTCCACGATCCCGCACCGGCACGCTCCGCGTGACCATGGCTAGCGAGAAGGTCGCAGCTCGAGCTCGATCCCTTCGAGGGAAGCGATGAAGCCGAGCCGCTCGTAGCAGCGGTGGGCGTCGGTGCGGGCCTTGTCGGTGGTCAGCTGGACCAGAGCGCAGCCACGGCGCTGGGCCTCAGCGATTGCCCACTCGAACATCGCACCTCCCAGGCCCTGGCTGCGGTAGTGCTCGCCCACCCGGACCGCTTCGATCTGAACACGCAGGGCACCGCGACGGGCTAGTCCAAGGATGAATGACAGTTGCATCGTGCCGACGACGTCGTGCACGGCTGTGACCACGACAAGGAGTTGGGCGGGGTCGTCGTCGACGGCGCGGAACGCGTCCCGGTAGGGCTGCAGGTCCGCCTCTCCCGTCCCAGTCTCACGAGAGCTACCCCACGAGTCGTTGGTCAGCAATCCCACGATCGCCGGGGAGGTCCTCGAGTTCTGCGCCCCGCAGCTCGACATCGCCAGAAGATAGCGACATCGTCGACAACGGTGCGGTCATGCAGCAAGTATCCAAGATCGTCTACACGGACGCCGTCCCCTCTTCGGTAGGCGATCCCTATGCGGCACGAGCAGCTGTGGCCCATGATCGGGCTTCGTAACTCGGCCGGGCGCTTGCCGCCCCGTCGACGAGCCCGCGCGTGCAGTCCGCGCTGGCCACGATGACGATTGCCGTTGCGGACACGGCCCCGACAATGCATGCGAAGGATCGGATGGACGACGAGACCACGTACCGCACCCCGGCCGGCGGGTGACACCCACCCCACAGGCATTGGTGGGGTTGAGCGGGGACGTGCACAGCACCGCTGTTGGTTCTCGGCGGTAAGTGCTGTAGCGCGTCAGACTTCGTGGCAGGACGATTGAGTCAGTGCTGAAGGAGCGTCAGAGACATGGGAAGACCCCCGGCACACTGTTGCGTTGCTCGATCGGGCCGGGGACGAGACTTGTGTCATGAGCTCGTCCTCCGCCTCCGCGTCCGCTGGTTTCCGGTTCCCTCGAGGGGTGATCGGCCCATATGAGGGAGCATCTGTCTCAGGTTCCGCAGAGGTGTGGACGCGGCCTGATCACTCCGACACCTTCCCTTCTTGCGTGTGGGTTTTGTTCGCCGAGATTAGACCTCGCGTACACCCAAGAGCCTCCGCAGCCACGCGGTCGCGGTTGGTGTGCTCCTGCGGTTCGCTCTCGGGGGTGTCACCACCTGACGTCGAAGCTACAATCGCGATCTGATCGCCCCGGTGCCGATGGTTTCGCTGCTGATCGCGGTCGGCATCTTAGGCAGATCAGGATCGGGCAACTGGAGAGGGTGGGAGCATGCGCAAGGTCGTGGCGTACATGCTGGTGTCGGTCGACGGGGTAGCGGAGGATCCCGAAAAGTTCCTGTTCCAGTTCGACGAGGTGATGGAGGCCAACCTCGGCGACGTGATCGGGACGCAGGACACCGTCTTGCTCGGTCGCAAGATGTACGAGGAGTGGTCGCGCTACTGGCCGGAGTCCGACGACCAGCCGTTCGCCGACTTCATCAACAACGTGCTCAAGTACGTCGCGACGTCGACCCCCTTGACGGGGGAGTGGGCGCACGCCGCGCCCATCAAGGGCCCAGTCAACGACTTCGTGCGCGAACTGAAGACGGGTGAAGGTTTCGATATCGGGATTCACGGCAGCATCTCACTGACCCAGTCACTGCTGGCCGCAGGACTCGTCGACGAGGTGCGGCTGCTCGTCGCGCCGCGCGTGGTCGGCAGCGGTCGACGCTTGTTCGAGGACGACGTAGCCCACTCACTTGAGCTGATACACAGCATCGGCAGCCCGTCCGGCTCGCTGCTGGTCCACTACAAGGTCACCGGCGACTGAACGCTCACCAGCCCTCGAGCGACGCCCTCGAAGCCAGCAAGGTCGCCCTCCCAGCCACCGGTGCACTCGGACTGACGTAGCCGGACCAGGGGGTCTGAAACTTCCTCGGACCCCGGCATGACCGCACGCTCGGTCGCTTTCGCGGGTTGAGCGGCTGCGCGCGTTGCCAGTGGCTGACAGGCGCGCTGCGGTGGGCAGCGTAGTCGAGCCAACCGGGGTCCTCGGACTCGAGTTTGCACTCTCCCTATCGCATCTTGGCGGGCGAGAACCTCTGCCGTCTGAGTGCATTGTGTTCCTTGGATGAGCGCGCGGACGGCCGAGCCCGTTCGTGTCAGCAACGACTCGGTCGCGCAAGCGGATCCGCAATCGAAACGGAGTGCTGGTTGACTTATGACATGGTCACACCAGCCCCGGAGCCGGACTCGCTTGTCGATCCGAATGAGCCGGTGCCAGACGATCCCGCTGAGCTGCTTCCCGACGCACCGCATCCACTTCCCCCCGCGCCGATCGAATCAACACCTGACGATCCCGGCGGCGACACCGGTGGCGTGCCCGAGCCCGCCTGATCGCTGAATCGGCAACCGGCGGGGGTCGAGCCTCCGCGCCAATTCACCGATCGGTGTTCGGACTGCGGTATGGCCGTACTCTTCCAGCGTGCACCTTCGTCTCGAGCAGCGCGAGCACCACGCTGGCGTGAGGCGTCTGCACCTCGCGGCGTTCGGGGACCACGGCCGTCTGGTGGCCGACCTCGTCGATGAACTGCGGCAGTCGGTGACACCGGTCGACGGGCTCTCTCTGGTCGCCGAGGATGCCGGTCAGGTCGTCGGGCACGTGCTGTTTACCCGGAGCATGCTCGATGCTCCCCGACGGCTCGTCAACGTGCAGGTACTCAGTCCCGTCGCCGTGCAGCGCGAGCGGCAGCGTCAGAGAACGGGCTCGGCGCTGATCCGCCACGGCCTGCACACGCGATGTCCGAGCGCGCCGTGCCCTTGGTGTTCCTTGAGGGCGACCCGGGCTACTACTCGAGGCTGGGCTTCCGGCCCGGCGCCGAGCAGGACTTTCGCAGGCCGTCGCTGCGCATCCCCGACGCCGCCTTTCAAGCGATCAAGCTCCCGGCTTACCAGTCGTGGATGACTGGCACCCTGGTCTACTCCGAGACCTTCTGGCGCCACGCCGCCGTCGGCCTGCGCGACCCCGGCACCTGACCGTTCCGCTCGCCGATCGTTCACGGACACGATTGGACGCAGGGCTAGAGTTCCGGGACCGACCGTAAGATCAGGCAGAACTCGTTGCCCTCAGGGTCGCTCATGCCGACCCAGCTGACATCGGGTTGCTGGCCGCCGTCGACACGACGTAAGGCTCAGCAATCGCTCGGGTTCTTGAGACGTCGCTACCCCATCTGCGCGTAGGTCGAAGTGCAGCCGGTCAGGACGGTCTTGCGCTCAGGAACGGCCAGCACGTGATCGCTGGCCACGCGCCACGGGATGGCGCGATGCTGATCACTTCTGGGTCCTCCTCGACCCCCGCCATCCCAGCACGCTGCACCGGAAGCCTGCGATCAGATGCGGCTGGACGGCGATCGATGGCGACAACTGCAATGCGGCTCGGCATGGCGCCATTCTCGCCTGAGGCTTGTTCGCACGTCAGGTAGCTGTGCGTTCGCCGATCCCCAACGAGCCGGTGGTGCCCCGGGTTGGCTGGCTACGAGCTGTCAGCGTCGAAGTGGTGACCGGCGGGGAAGACCCAACGGAAGGTGCTCAGACCCGGCTTCTTGCACCAGCAGTCTGGCTGGCACTTACAGCTCACCGCACCCATGCCTTCGACGAAACGTCCGATCACCGCAAAGAGGAGATACAGCGATGCGGCGCCCAAAAGTACGCGCTTCATGAGGTGAAGGATACGCCGACCTTGCCTTCCAGCGTGGTCGTCATCCGCTACCGCGGGGCCCGCTGCGCAGGTTACGCACGTAGGAGGCGCAATCTTCCTTGGTGGCGACCGCTGGAGGATCGCAGGAGCCGGCCGGCGGGTCGACCACCGGCCGCCCGCTCCTACCCCGCCGGTCGCGGCGCGCCCGCACACAACGCCTGCCACCACCAGCGCAACCGAGGCTCCGCATGTCGAGTGCCTCGGCTGCGCCGTTCTGAGACAGACATCGGCCGCTACGCGGGGATATTGGGTCTCAGCCGGACAGGAAGGACAACCGGACTTCGCGCTGGAGGTTGTCGATGTTGATGTCGACCAAGCAGATGCTCTGCCAGCTACCGAGGGCCAGCCTGCCGGCGAGCACCGGAACGGTTGCGTAGGGCGGCACGATTGCCGGCAGCACGTGCGAGCGGCCGTGCCCGGCGCTGCCATGGCGATGGCGCCAGCGGTCATCGGGCGGCAGCAGATCGCGCAGTGCCATCAGCAGGTCGTCGTCGCTTCGGGCCCCCGTCTCAATGACGGCCAGGCCGGCCGTCGCATGCGGAACGAAGACATGCAGCAGCCCGTCGCCGGCGTCATGGACGAACTCCGCACAGTCCTGGGTGATGTCGAGAACGACGTCACTTTGGCCGGTGCGATACATCCGCGTCTCGGTACGCATGCGCCCCATGCTGCCAGTCCACGGTTCGACCGGCTGCACAGTTTGGTTCACCAGGGGGGACGTCGCCACGCTGGGGGCAGCGGCACAGCAGTTCGAACTGTGAGTGGGATTACGCACCATTCGTTGCACATCTCGGTTGGAGCCGGGCTTCTCGGTGGCGGATGAAGTTGCCAAACTCGCAAGCTCCGGGACGCGGGTGACCTTACGCCTGGGAGTTCGCCCGCAGTAGGCGAAGCTTCTCGGCTGATCGAGTAATTACCTTCTGCGCGTTTCGAAAGTGTGTCGGAGTCCTTACCGGTGCGAGCAGAGGCCGTGAACGCCTTTCACGATCTGTCAACGAGCCGTTGCGCGCGCCGCGCCAGGGCTCGGGCGCCAATCCGGATGGCAAGCGCGCGCTGACCCATGGACGCTGGCATGACCGTTAAAGGCGTCGTCGGCGCGGTCCAGAACAGTTCACCCTCGCCAGTGTTGCCCGCCCAATTGAAGCGCGTGCAAATGTCACCAATGTACGAGTAATGCTCATAGCCGACGAGACGGCTGCGCTCCGAGTCGAGCCAGCCAACCGCTCCTAGCACCCCGATGCCTCGGTCGAAGGTCGGCCCTCCGTCGAGCCGCACCGCCCGATATGCCAGAGACGCCGATTGTTGCCTGGCCAGCATCAGGCGCGTGTCCACGAGTTCGCCTCCGTCCAGGAAGGTAGCGAACACGTCTGAGGGGGCAAACCCGTTCTCAGCAATCCAGCATGCGAAGTTCTTCACCGCGTAGCATCCAAGCAGTCGAGCCGATTCCTGCCAATCCGCGCCGTAGATCTGCCGCCAGTCAATCGACTCGCCGCGGGGGAGTCTGCCCGCGGTGGACTGGAGGAACTCCGCGTATACATCGTATGCCTTGTCGAAGGGCTGGCTGCGGACGTTGTTGCAGCGTTGGCACAGCACCTTGCTGAACTTCACCGCATCACTGCGCCAGCTCCGCAAGTTGTAAAGATCTTCGCCGTCCCTGCCCAGGTACAACCCTTCGTCGCTCCACATGCGGCGAAGAACGCTTGCCTTGTGCCGATGTTCGCGGCTATCCGCCACGCCGGCGCACCACCAGCAGACGCCGGTCTGGTCTCGGCGGATGCGGTCGAGATCAGCCTGGCTAGCGGACGCCGGTTCGGTCACGATAAGAGTGTTGCAGGCGTCACCGATAGTCCAATCGCGCAAACGGGACTGCCAGGTTCTGGTTGACACTCTGGGTGCGTGGTTCCCCAGCCGCGAGTGCGGCTGAGTTGATGGTCTCAAACTCGATCGGGGTAACTGTGCCGACGGCGGCTTGGCGTCTTCGGCAGTAGTAGGTCTTCTCGATCCAGTTCACGATGGCGAGGCGGAGTTCCTCAAGGGTTTCCCCGCGCTTCTTGTCCAAAACGTCCTTCTGCAGGAGCGCGAAGAACGACTCCGTGGCGGCGTTGTCCCCGCACGCGCCGACACTGCCCATTGAGCCGGCTCTGTTGGACCCACCGGTAGATGGTGACGTGGTCCACCCTGACGCCACGCTCGGCGAGCAGCTCTTCGATGTCCCGATGGGACAAGCCGTACCGCAGGCACCACCGCACCGCCAGCGAGATCACCTCGCGAAGGAAGCGATAACCAGCGAACGCCGAGGTCGAAGACGACGTCGTAGCACCAGTCTGGCGCTCGGCCTGATCACCCAACGCAACAGAGCCCCTGCTCGAACGGGACTTTCGGCACTCGATTCGGCTGCGCATCGGCGTACGTTGGAAGTAACGGCCGGCATCTTGCCTGCCGCAGTGCCGGATCTGCCAGCCGGTGAAGTCCCAGGAGCCTGCCCCGTGAACATCATCGTCCTCGTCGTCGTGGTCGCCGTCCTCTTGGCGTTGGCCCTCGTGCTCGCGCTGCGTGTTGTGAAGCAGTATGAGGAGGGCGTGCTCTTCCGGCTCGGAAGGCTGGTCGGCACCCGGGGACCTGGACTGCGGGTGATCATCCCCGTGGTCGACGTGCTCCACCGGGTGTCCCTCCGGATCGTGACGATGCCGATCCAGTCACAGGGGATCATCACCCGCGACAACGTCAGCGTCGACGTCTCGGCCGTCGCCTACTTCAAGGTCGTCGACGCCACCAAGTCGGTCGTCGCGATCGAGAACGTGTACGCCGCCATCGACCAGATCGCCCAGACCACGCTGCGCAAGGTCGTCGGCCAGCACACTCTGGATGAGACGCTGTCGGAGACCGATCGGATCAACCTGGACATCCGCGAGATCCTCGACGTCAGCACGGTTGACTGGGGTGTCGAGGTCACGCTGGTCGAGCTCAAGGACATCCAGCTGCCCGACAGCATGAAGCGGGCCATGGCCCGCCAGGCCGAGGCCGAGCGGGAGAAGCGCGCCAAGATCATCAACGCGGAGGGCGAGTCGCTCGCGGCGGCCGCGCTCGGCGACGCAGCCGACATCATGGCAGCGCACCCGATCGCACTCCAGCTGCGAAACCTGCAGAGCATGGTGGAGATCGGCGTCGACAAGAACACGACCGTGGTCTTCCCGGCGCCGCTGATGAGCACCATCGCCGAACTGGGCACCTTCCTGGCCCGCGAGACCGCGGCTGCTTCCGGGCAGATCCCTCAGGCGACGCCCGCCCGGCCGGACGGGGTGCTCAACGGGGCTTCAGCGAGCTGAAGCCCGCCGTGCGGGCCTGATGTAGGGCTCCTTGTCGCTCACCGAGGAAGCGCTGCCCTGACTGACAGCCGCTGCTGCCACGGGACTACAGCCGATTCTTCGCAATCTGGTGGGCCGTCGGCTCGGCAATATTGCTGTCCGTGGCTAACTCAGGACAGGGCGGCAAGCAGTTCCGCCTTCGGCTTGTTCGACAGCCCGACCAGTCCCCTGGCGCGGGCCTCAGCCCTGAGCTGGACGACGCTCCACGTCGCGTCCGGCACCGCGACACCATCGGCGGTCGCTGCCTCGGCCACCGGCCGGGCCGAAGCCGTCGCTTCCATCGGCTCAGTGGCCCGAACCGGCTTCAGGGCAGCTGAGCCGCGATCCAGCTTCTGCTGGAGCTTCTCGGCACGCGCCCCAGCCCGCGAGGCCGACCTTCTCTGCGCCTTCGCCTCCGTCTTCCAACGCTCCGCCCGATCCTTGGCCTTCGCCAGCTTCTTCTCGCTCCTGGTTAGCTGGCCCCGCACGGTGGACAGACTCTTCTTCAGTTCATTCTGCTTCGCGCTGGACTTCTCGATCACGCGCTTCTGCCTCTTGCTGCTCATGGGTCCTCGTTCGTCGGTGGTTGACTCAAGGTGAAGCGTCCAAGCCGAACCTATCCCAGACTGAAGTGGCCGTCGGACGGGAGAAGGCGACGGGGCAACATCGCCGGGCACTGTTGCGTTGAGAGATCCTGGGGGAGGCGAAGATGACCCGGTGACTTCTTCCAACTCGGCTTCGGCGTTCGCGGGGTTCCGGTTTCCACCCGAGGTGATCGCGGTTGCGGTCCGGTGGTATCTGCGGTACGGCTTGTCCTATCGTGACGTCGAGGAGCTGCTCGCCGAGCGCGGTGTGGTCGTCGATCACGTCACGGTCTATCGGTGGGTGCAGCGGTTCACGCCCGAGTTCGTCGAGGCGGCGCGTACGAGTCGCCACTGCCCTGGTGACCGGTGGTTCGTCGATGAGACGTATGTCAAGGTGGCCGGCCGGTGGACCTACCTGTACCGGGCCATCGACCAGCACGGACAAGTCGTAGACATCTGGCTGTCACGCAAGCGTGACTTGACGGCGGCACGGACGTTCTTCACCCGTGCACTCGCCTGGGGGACGGTGCCCGTCGAGGTGACAACGGACCAAGCGGCCGCCTGCCTACCCGCGGGTTCTGGACGAGTTGATCCCGTCGGCGCTCCATACCACGGAGCAGTACGCGAACAACGGGGTCGAGGTCGACCATGGCCGATTGAAAGCCAGGCTCCGACCGATGCGCGGCCTCAAGCAATTCCGGTCGGCTCAGATCCTCGCCGCTGGTCATGCTTTCGTGCAGAACATCCGACGGGGCCACTACGAGATCGCTGTCGATCAACCGGGCCGGGAACGTCTTCGTGTCGCCTTCGACGAACTGGCTCTTGCCATCTGACCGAGCCCACCCACTGCCGAAACCATGCCTCACGCGACCCGCGATCCCGCAACGCAACAGTGCCTCTACCGGTGGGTTCAACGGTTCACACCCGCGTTCGTCGAGGCGGCACGGACCTGCCGTCACGTGCCGGGTGACCGCTGGTTCGTCGACGAGACCTACGTCAAGGTCAACGGACGGTGGACCTATCTGTACCGGGCGGTCGACCAGTACCGGCAGGTCATCGACGTGTGGCTGTCCACCAGGCGCGACCTAACTGCCGCTCGGGCGTTCTTCCACCGTGCACTCGCCACCGGCGCCGTGCCGGTCGAGGTGACCACGGACCGGGCACCGGCCTATCAGCGAGTCCTCGACGAGCTCGTCCCGACCGCCCTGCACACCACGGAGCTATACGCCAACAACAGAGTCGAAGCAGACCACGGCCGGTTCAAAGCCCGCCTACGACCGATGCGCGGCTTGAAGACCTTCCGATCGACTCGCATCGTTGCCACCGGCCACGCGTTCGTGCAGAACCTCAGACACGGCCACTATGAACCGCCCCGGGTCTGGTGGAGGGTCTGATTCCACGAAAGGGTGGACTCATGCCAGCACCGAGGAAGTATCCGCAGGAGTTGCGGGACCGGGCGCAGCGGCTTGTCGCTGAGGCTCG
>JBBRYB010000085.1:0-11254 GCA_038238115.1 Propionibacteriales bacterium
GAAGCTGCACTCTGGCGACGTCATGAAGGTCGCCGAGGTCGTGCGCGACCTGTGGCGCCGCGACCGCGAGCGTGGGTTGTCGGCTGGGGAGAAGCGGATGCTCGGACAGGCCCGTCAGGTGCTGGTCTCCGAGCTCGCCCTAGCCGAGCACACCAACGAGGACAAGGCCTACACGATACTCGAAGAGGTCCTGGCCTCCTGACGACCCGTTGACCCCGCCGCCGCGGCGGGGTCTTGGTCGTCTGGACGGTCTGGTCGTCTGGGAGTCGAATGGCCGACGTTCTCGGGCTCGTGCCCCTCGTGGGACGCGAGCCACTTGCGTGCAGGTCGTTCAACGGGCGGCCGTTGTTCCTGTCGGCCGTCGATGCGCTGGCGCAGGTTGCCAACCCCCCGGTCATGGTGCTCACCGATGACGTCCAGACGGCGTACGCGGCCAACGCCCTGGCGAGCCACGCCGTCGTGGTCGACCTGGCCGAGAGCCCGCGGGACGAGGCTCGACTCCGCGCAGCCGCTGCGGCCGTCGACGTTGTCGTCGTGCACGACCCGCTCTGTCCCCTCGTGTCCGCTGCCGCGCTGCGCCAGGCGCTGCGGACGTGGGAGGCGGGGACGGCCGTCGTGGCCGTGCGGCCTGTCGTCGACACGGTCAAGGCCGCCGCGGACGGCGTCGTCTCGGGCACTGTGGACCGAGACTCGTTGCGCACAGTCAGTTCTCCGGTCGTCCTGCCAGCCGCCTTGTTCCACCGCGTACCGGACCTCACCGCGATGCTGGGCGACGTCAGCGCGCTCGTTCAGTGGCTGCGGACTCGTTGCGATGTCGTGCTCTCGATCGCGCCATCGGCGTCGCGGCGTATCGAAGACGGGTCGTCGATGCTGTTGGTGGCATCGGTCGATGCAGTCGGCCATCGTCTGCGTGAGCGGTAGCGGTCAGCGCCAGATGACCGTCCAGAGTTCGCGGGCGAGCTTGAGGGGCTGCCGCGCGAGCGCACCGGGCAGGGAGCGAAGAAACCCGATTCTGTCGTCGCTGGCTCGTTGCAGTAGCCGCGCCGGCTTGCTCGCAACGCGCTGCTCCAGGTCGTGGAGGTATGCCGGGAGCAGCGCTCGAGGCTGCATCTCGACGACGTGCCCGCACGCGTGACAGCGGGTCGATTCGAGCAGTCGACCGGCATACCTGAGATCGTGCTCTGCGGTCTGTCCGCAGGCACTGCACCGAAACTCCGCATGTTCGACTGTCATGGTGTCTCGCCTGGATCGCTCGTCAGATCCCAGTGTGCCTGAGCGAGCAGGTGCTCGGCCAGAAACAGGTCTTCGGGAAACGTGATCTTGATGTTGTGCGCTGACCCGGGCACGCACCAGATCGGCGTCGAAGTGAACCGTTCGATGCAGCTCGCTGTGTCGGTGCCGACGAAGCCGGCACGGTCGGCTTGTTCGTAGGCCGCGAGCAGCGGACGAGCTCTGAACGCTTGGGGAGTCTGCACAGCGACGACGTCGTGGCCAGGCGGCGGAGTAGTGCCGTCGACGGGGACCAGCCCAGGCTGAGGACGAACCGGCAGCGCGCCCCCATGGGCAAGCGCCTGCGTGATCACGTCGGCGAACACGGCTGTGCTGGCGAGCGGTCGAGCGGCATCGTGGATGACCACGATGTCCAGCTCGCGGCGACGGATCTCGGGCGCCAGACTCTGCAGCGCGTTCCATTCCGACGCGTGCCGCGTGCTGCCACCCCTCACGAGACGGACGTCGGCCCCGGCCGCCTCCCGAGCCAGCACAGCCTCGGCCAGGGCGCGGTCGCGCTCGGCGATGACGAGGACCAGTCGGGTGACGCTGGGGACCTGCAGTGCCCACCGCAAGGACCAGGTGAAGACTCGGCGGCCCGCCAACGGCAGGAACACCTTATTTGTCTCATGGCCGACTCTGGAACCCGACCCGGCGGCCAGCAGGATGACGGCGGCGCGCACCGGTGACGGGCTCGGCGAGTCGGACGACACCGTTGGAGCCTAGCGGCGTACGCCGTTCCCGCGGTTGAACCGATACGGCAGACCCAAGGTCCGGGTGGTCGGACACCATCGTCAGACTGCGAGGGCGTCCTGTAGACGCCGTAGCGCCACGATGGTCGAGCGCTCGTCGAGCGCCACGTCGTCGTACGTCAGCATCTCGCCTTGCCCCACGTTCCTGACCAGGGTAGCGCCGGCCAACACGCCCAGCGGAGCGAATCCGCCGGCCTTGAAGTCCTCAGCGTCGTCGATCAGGCCGCGCACCATCGATCCGCCCACCCCGTCGATCGTCTCGCCGGACTCGAGGTCGCGCTTTGCTGCGGCGCCGACCTCGGCGGTCCAGTGCTCGGTGATGAGGCTTGGGCGACCATCGAGCACCATCTCGCATACCGTGAGGGGGGCCTCCACGCTCGCGAGGTGAAACGGCCGGTACAAGGCGAAGTACGGTCCTTCGCCCATCTGCAGGTAGCTCATCTCGTGGTTGATGTAGGGGTCGTCGGTCTTGACGATCACGAACACTCCGGGAGCGACGTCACCGGTGCAGTAGTCGACCACGCCGGGTTTGTCGAGGACGCCACCGTCGCTCTTGAGGGCAAACGTCTGGGCGAGAGTGGCCACCGACGACGGCGGGCCGTACATTCCTCGCTTCGAGACGCTCAGGCCGGTTGCGTTGGCGAGCGAGGCCATCTCGATCATGGCCTTGGAGCCGTCGACGAAGCTGCACAGCATCTTGGGGTTCATCTGCTTCTCCCTGGCACGCTCGGCCAGGGAGTCGGGTGTAGCCGTGATGTCGAGGGGGTTGTTCTTGCCCTTCCCGGCGCAGATGATCTCGAAGGAGAGGTCTCGGGCGTAGTCGACGAGGATCTTGGTCTCGACCGGCTCGTCGCCGCGGCAGATGGAGTAGACGGAGCCCGAGGACCTCGCGACCGCCGCGAGAAGCCGGCCCACTGTTACGTCGGCCTCGACATTCAGAGTTGCGACGTGCTTGCCCGATAGGAGTGACTGCAATGCAACCTGCGCGCCGACGTCGGGCACACCCGTGGCCTCCACCACGACGTCTACGGGAAGCCGCGCGAGGGACGCGATGCCCTCGAGAGCGACGGACTCGCCACTGGTGATGGCAGCGATCTGCTCGTCGAGCGTCTCGGCGTCGCTGACCTTGTTGCCGGTCTGCTCGAGGGCTTCCCGAGCGCGTTGCAACTGCACGTCGAGCACTGCCGAGACGGCGAGACCGGGCATCCGAAGGAGCTGGGCCGCGAAGCCGCGACCCATCTGTCCGGCGCCGACGAGCGCGACGCGGATGGGGCGGCCCACCTCGGCTTCGCGAGCCTCGAGCCGTGCGGAGTAGTTCATGCCAAAGCCTTCCGATGCGATGGGGATGCGCTCGTGGTCCTGAGGTTTCGCCGGCGCCGCGCGCGAGATGGACGATCAGCGCTCGGCGGGCCGCAGGATGCGCAGTACCTGGCCAACCTCAGGCGTAGTGGGGAGTGCTCCCTTTGGGACGCAGACGTCACCTGGGAGCTTCGGTTCGGTGTGCCCGTCAGCCTTGAAGTCGACGTGACCGAGATTGAGGAGGTTCTCCTCCACGACGTGGCCGGCAGCCAGTACCTGGAACTCGGCGTCGCCGATCTGCACGACGTCCCCTGCACGGGGACCGTGGAGACGAATGTCGGCGGTGTGGAGGACTGAGATCGAGTGCAGTTCCTCGGGCGCGTCGTCGGCAAAGAGGATGAGGATGCCGTGCTCGAGGAATGCCGGCACCTGCTCCCCGATGGCGGTGATCGTCGTCTGGTAGACGACGTCCACCGCCTCGTCCCCCTGGAAGACGGTCATTCGTTTGACACGTTCTCCGGTTTGACGCCGGAGACGAAGAGCTCCTCGGTGATGAAGTTCGCCAACGGCCCAGCCGGTGACGTGGCGTGAACGTCGACGGTCAGCACCTTCTTCATGGGGTAGACACCCACGCGTGCCGTGCCGCCGCAGTCGATCACGGCGACCGCGATCTGGTCGAACGGCTTGGAGCTCTTGAACCCGTCGAACGGCGTACCGCCGGTCAAGTCCGCGATCCGTTGGGCCACCGGGTGAATGCCGCCTCCCGTCACCGAGTAGATGTAGGGCTTGTCGTCGCTTGGCGTGACCTTGAGGGGTCCCCCCCAGCCGCCTCTGCCCTTGGCGATGGTGACCGACTTGTATTCAGGCATGTCGTTCCTTTCTCGAGGAGATGGTCGAATGGTTATGCGCCGGCGTACAGGCCGATGCTCGCGAGGTACGCGATCACCACGGAAAGCGGGCCCGTGATCAGTCTGGAGAACAACACCGCTGGTACGCCTATCTCCACAGTCTCGGGCTCCGCCTCGCCGAGCGCCAGCCCGACGGGAATGAAGTCGCAGCCCACCTGCGGGTCGATCGCGAAGAGCGCGGGCAGGGAGTACTGGGGAGGAATGGAGCCCTTGGCGATGGCGGGTCCGATGATCGCCGTACCGACGATCTGCGCAATGACTGCGCCCGGGCCGAGCACGGGGGACAGGATCGGGATGGCACAGAACACCGAGAGAGCCAGGAGTCCGGGGAGGCTTCCGGCCAGCGGCTCGACCAGGTGGGCAAGCCAGTCGCCGAGACCGGTGTAGGTGATGATGCCGATCAGCACGGAGATGAACGCCATGAACGGCAGTATGTTGCGGATGATGGTGTCGATGGTGTCACGACCGGCTTGGTAGAGGATGCCGACGACTCCGCCGACGGCTCGACCAACTCTGACCAGCAAGGTGTTGAAGGAGTCGAAGCCCGACTTCTTCGGCGCGGGAGCGGTGGTCGTGCTCATAGCGAGACTCCTTCTTGGGTGGCGGCGCGTGACATCAGCCGCGCGGTGATGATCTCCGTGATGATTCCGCGCAGGAAGATCACGACCATGCCGACCAGGAGGTATCGGACGGCGAGGTCTCCGAGGCTCAGGTGTAGTGACGTAAGGCCGGCCGCGACTCCGAGGTAGACGAACAGCTCGCCTGGGTTGGCATGCGGGAACAGCCCTGTCACCGGGTGCACGAAGCTGACCGCCGAGTCGTAGAAGGCCGGCTTGAACCGCTCAGGGAGGAAGCGCCCCATGGTGTATGCCATCGGGTTGGTCAAGAAGAACACCGAGAGCACGGGCAGCACCAGGTAGCGGATCGGGTACCACTGCAGGCCGGGGCGAGCGGCCATCTCACCGAATCGCTCGATCCGTTCCGGCCCGATCAGCCGGACGATCGCATTGACGGCGGTGAGCAGCACGACCAGCAACGGGATGATGCCCGTGACGAGGCCGAGGAAGACGTCGCCGCCGGCTTGGAAGGCGCCGATGAAGGCCTCGGCTGCGCTGGCCAGGACACCGAAGAAGCCGCCCGGGGGGGTGACTGTCGGTGGATCCGGTGCGCCCAAGGGCGCGATGAACAGGGATGTCGCCATGACAAACTCCTCGAGAAGATAGGTGGGTGATGCCAGTCCAGCACGGTGTGAACTGAGTCTTGGGGGTGGTCGTCATCTGCTGGGTCGGTTGGTCAGGGGGTCAGGTGCGCGGTACTTCTCGGGGTGCCGGCCGAGATGGGACTGGAGTGTCTGCGCCGCGTTCCGCAGCGCCTCGCGGGCACGTGGGTCGAGCGAACCGATCGGGTCGTCGCTCCTGAGGCGCGGGAGATCCACGCCTTCGGCGAGTGCGAGGGCGCGCGGCCGGGCCAATGTCGTCCAGCCCGACAGGGAGATCGCCTTGGTGATCCGGCCGGTGTCATCGGTCGCTATCGCGACGAAGGTGGTGCCACCTCGATAACGTCGGCCGGCGCCTCCGACTGCGACGGCGCCGTACCGTCTGAGGTCGCGCACTGCCGCGCTGAAGGCGTTGGTCTGCCTCAGCGTGAAGAACGCCTGGACGACGAGTCCGGCGACGACAGCGCCGAGCAGGATGACTGCGGTCATGGGAGGTCTCCGTCCGGAGTAGCGTCGGCAAGGACGCCGCGGGCAAGGCTTTCGTCGCACACGAGCACATCGATCAGACGGCCGCGCAGGGCACCCAGGACTCCTGGCACCTTTGCACGGCCCTCGGCAACGCCCACGACGGTCGGGATGTTGACCAGGTCCTCGAGCGTGACTGCGAGGACCTGATCCTCCACGGGGCCGGTGACGGCCTTGCCGCAATGGTCGAAGTACCGCGCGGCAATGTCTCCGACGGGCTGCTGACGCCAGAAGTCCCTCAGCTGCATCTTCGACAGGTCGAGCGAACGCAGGATGGCGGCCGAGGATCCGTGGGTCGGCGTCCCGATGCCGACGAACGCGATGTCGGCCGTCTGGGCCGCCTCGAGCGCCTGCGCGATCGACTGCTCATGCAGCAGCGATGTCCTGGCCTCGGCGGAGGCGAGCGCGGCAGGGGCGTGCAGGTAGCGGTAGGAGGCGCCGAGGCGGGAGGCTAGCTCACGCACCAGTTCCTGACCGCTGATCTCGTTGCTGATCGACGACAGGCCCCCGGCGAGTTGAACGAGCTGGACCGCGTAATCGCGGTCGCTGGTGGTGGCCCAGACCATTGCCTGCAGAGCGTGTCCCCACGACAACCCGACAGTCATCTGGTCCTTGATGTTCTGAAGCAGGACCTGAGCGGCGAGCACGCCGACCTGGCCGGTGCCGCTGCCCGGCCCGAGGGCCGCGCGCGAGGAGACCCGAGCCTCGCGCAATCCGAATGTCTCCTCGAGCTGGCGCTCCAACTCCCGCTCGCGGCCGGCTGGATCGTTGATCCGGATCTCGACGATTCCCTGGTGCTGCGCGTCGGTGAGCATGCGTGAGACGTTCGAGCGGCTGATGCCGAGCTTGCTCGCCACCTGCTGTTGGGAGAGGTTCTCGAGGTAGTACAGCCGCGCCACCTGTAGCAGCACCTTCGGATCTCGCGCTCCCGGCATTCTCACCTCCGTCCATCCATCTGCACGTTTGTGAAAGATAGCGTGTGACGGACGTCACGCGCAAGAGGTTCGGGCCTCGGACTTGAGCTCAGGTCGACCAGGTTCCGCCCGACCATTGGGAAATGGCGCGGTCGAGGGCCGCCAGCAGGCGTGCCCCCGAGGCGCCGTCAGCGACCCGATGGTCGACCGTCAGCCCCACGGTCACCGTGAGTGCGAGGCCAAGTCCTCCCGGCACCCCGACGGGCCGCTGCTTGACCGAGCCGACTGACAACACAGTGGCCTGTGGCGGAGTGACGAGCGCCTGGAACCGGTCGATCCCGAGCCCACCGAGATTGGACAAGGTGGCGTTGGCCGCCTGGAGGTATGCCGCGTCGACCCGTCCACTGTGAGCAGCTGAGACGAGGTTTCTGACGCGCCTGTCGAGGTCGCCCGGATCCTCGACGTCCGGCGATGACAGGACTGGTGCGATCAGCCCATGGGGGGTGTCGATCGCGAGTCCGATGCTCGGCGGGCCTGAGTCCACGGCAGCGCTGCCGTCCCAGCGTTGCAGCAGCTCCGGGACCTGCCGCAGGGCCGCGGCATATGCGCCGAGGAGCACGGTGGTCCACGACACGGTGTTTCGCCGGCTGTTCGCAACGTCGAGGTCGAGATCCCGCCAGACGGTGAACTGGGGCACGCTGGCGCTGGCGATCATCTTCGCCGCGACGCGGGCTCGGATCTGCGCCCCTCGTTTGCCAGCCGCTTGCGAAGCCGCGCGCCTCGGCGTTGTGTCCGACTCTTGGGCGCGACTACCTCGCGCTGCTTCAGCCACGGAAGGAATGCGCGTCTCAGGAAGCATGGCCTGAACGTCGGCCACCAGGATCAGGCCGTCAGGACCAGTTCCACTGACTGAGGCGAGGTCGATGCCGTGGTCCGTCGCGAGACCCCGGGCGCGCGGCACCGCGGCGACTGGATCGCTGCCCCGCTCGCTGGTGGGCGGCTCGGACGCCTGCTCGGACGCCAGGGGTGTCGAGCCGGCGTCGGCGGGTTCTTGCTGCGTCGCTGTGTCGGGAACGGAGGCGGCATCGCCGATGCTCGACAACAGGTCGCCAAGACCCCCTGAGTCGTCACCCTCGATGTAACCGATGGGAGTTCCCACGTCGACGCTTCCGGACTCGACCTCGATGCTCGAGATCGTGCCCGAGGCAGGGCTCTCGACCTCCATGTCGACCTTGTCGGTAAGCACCTCACAGATGACGTCGCCCTCGGAGACGGTGTCGCCGGGCCGCACGAACCACTCGGACACCTCGCCCTCGGTCATCGTCATCGACATCTTCGGCATTCGGATCGCGATCTGGGCCATCAAGAGACAACTCCCACCAGCTCGGTGGCGGCCGCGATGATCCCGTCGAGCTGCGGCACCACCGCGGTCTCCAGCTTCGGGGCGTAGGGAATGGGGACGTCGAGGCCGCTCAGCCGCCGTACCGGAGCCAACAGCCGGTAGAGCGCTGGGGACTCGCAGATCCGGGCAGCGATCTCGGCCATGTAGCCGACATGGCCCGGCGCTTCCTGGACAAGCAGCGCCCGGCCCGTCTGCGAAACGGAGTCGAGGATCGGTTGCGCGTCGAGCGGCGTGAGCGTGCGAGGGTCGATCACGGTCGCCTCGATGCCGTCTGCACTCAGAGACTCGGCCGCGTCCAGGGCACGCGACACCATGACCCCCGTCGCAACGATGGTGAGGTCGGAGCCCTGACGACGTACGGCGGTGACGCCGAGCGGCGTGCGCTCGGCACCCTCGGGCACGTGGCCGCTCGTCCGGTACAGCAGTTTGTGCTCGAGCACGATGACCGGGTTGGGGTCGTCGATCGCCGCCAGGAGCAGCCCCTTGGCGTCGGCCGGGCAGCTCGGCATCACGACCTTCAGGCCCGGCACGTGAGCGAACCACGCCTCGAGGCTCTGCGAGTGCTGTGCCGCCGCGCCGGTGCCCGAGCCGAGAGGGGCGCGAAGCACCAGCGGCACGTTGAGCTCGCCGCCCAGCATGAAATGGATCTTGGCCGCCTGGTTGACGATCTGATCCATGGCCTGGCAGGTGAAGTCGGAGAACTGAATCTCCACGATCGGCCGCATTCCCGCGATGGCGGCGCCCACGGCTGCCCCGACGATTCCGAGCTCGGAGATGGGCGTGTCGCGGATGCGGTCTCCGCCGAAGCGGCCATACAGGTCTCCGCTCACGCCGAACGCGCCTCCGTAGACTCCTACGTCCTCACCGAGCATGAAAACGCGGTCGTCTTCGGTCATGGCCTGTCCGATGGCTTCCCGGACAGCCGCGGAATAGGTGATGACGCGCTGGCCGTCCGTCGAGACGTCGGCCCTCTGGTCGGTTGTCATGGTCACCGGCTCACCTCGGCGAAAACGGAATCGAGAATGTCGTCAGAGCGGGCGTCGGGCGCGCGGTTGGCGGCAACGACGGCGTCCTTGATGGCCTGCATGGCGTCGTCGCGAATCTGCTGGACGTCGTTCTCGCTGAGCGTGCCCCGCTCCTTGACGAGGTGCTCGAATCGTACGATCGGGTCCTTCCCGCGCCACTCGGCGATCTCCTCCCGGGTGCGGTACAGGTTCTTGTCGCTCTTGCTGTGGCCTTTCCAGCGATACGTTTCGGCCTCGACGAGAGTCGGCCCTTCTCCGGCGCGCGCCCGCTGGACGGCGGTGCTCACGGCCGCGTCGACCGCCTCAACGTCGTTGCCGTCGACGGTCACTCCCGGCATCCCGTACGCGGCAGCCCGGTCGGCGATGTGCTTGACGGCAATCGAGAACTCGGTCGAGAACGACATGCCGTACTTGTTGTTCTCGCAGACGAACACGACCGGGAGCCGCCAGATGGCGGCCAGGTTGAGTGCCTCGTGGAATGCGCCCTCGTTGGTGGCCCCGTCGCCGAAGAAGCTGACGGCGACTCGATCGAGCCCCTGCATCTGGAAGGCGAGGGCCGCACCAGCGGCGATCGGGATACCACCCGCGACGATGCCGTTTGCCCCCAGGTTGCCGGTTGCGGTGTCGGCAATGTGCATCGAACCTCCGCGGCCGCGACAGTACCCCGTCTCCTTGCCGAGCAGCTCGGCCATCATTCGCTCCAGCGAGGCCCCCTTCGCGATGCAATGGCCGTGGCCTCGGTGGGTCGACGTGATGACGTCGTCGGTCCGCAGGTTCAGACACGTGCCGGTGGCAGAGCCCTCTTGTCCTATCGACAGGTGCATCGTGCCGTGCATGAGCCCGCGGGCGAAGAGGTCGTCGACGGCCTCCTCGAAGCGGCGGATTCGCCACATTGTCGCGAGCACATGGCGGGCTTGTCCGGCGATGTCTCCAGGCCGACTGGAAGGGCTGGTGGCTGTCGTCACTCTGACTCCTCTTGCACATTTGTGCGAATCATGAGCACATAAGTTCAGTCCAGAGTATGACGGCCATCACAAGCCGTTGTAAAGACGCGTCGCGAAAGGTGCTGCCACGGACAAGAGGAGGTCAGTCCGATGCGACCCAGATCAGGGCGTTCGCGACGGCGGCCAACCCCTCGCCTCGACCCGTGATCCCGAGACCGTCGGTCGTGGTGGCCGAGACACTGACGCTCGCGCATGCCGCACCCAGGACTCGCTCGGCCTCGGCCCGGCGCGGCCCCATGTTGGGTACGGTCCCGATCAGCTGCACCGCCACGTTGCCGATCCCGGCTCCGGCCAGGTAAAGCCTGCGAGCGGTCTCGGTCACCAGCGCGACCCCTCCCGCGCCTGACCACTCCGGATCGGACGTACCGAACTGGGTGCCGAGGTCACCTAGACCGCCGGCCGACAAGAGCGCGTCGCAGATCGCGTGAGCGACGACGTCACCGTCGGAGTGGCCCATCGGGCCTCTCGGCTCGTCGGGCCACAGCAGCCCCGCGACCCACATCGGTCGACCCGTTGCGAGCCGGTGGACGGCGGCCCGGCGCGGGTCGCGCTGGTAGCGGGTGGCAGCACGCGTCAGCAGTCGGTTGCCAACGCGCTGGCCGAGCTTGGTGACGGCGTGCGGTGGGTGCTCGTCCACGACGCCGCCCGTGCGCTGGTCCCGCCTGAGGTGGTACGTCGCGTGCTCGACGCCCTGGAAAGCGGCGCGGTGTGCGTCGTACCCGCCATCGCACCGGCTGACTCTCTGCGCCAGGTGAGGAGTACCGGGGGCAACGCACCGCTCGACCGGTCGCAGGTCCGGTTGGTCCAGACCCCGCAGGGCTTCACCTTCGAGGCGCTGCGCTGTGGTCACGCGGCTGCGGCAACCGACGCCGCTACCGACGACGCCACCCTTGTCGAGTCGGCAGGTGAGGCGGTGACCCTGGTGGAGGGTGACCCGCGA
>JBBRYB010000086.1:0-11239 GCA_038238115.1 Propionibacteriales bacterium
CCGTCGTCACCGACGGTGAGAGCTACCGGATGAAACAAGCCCGAGCGAAGGGAGGCACCCGAACCAAGAACAGCAGAACAACAACGAAGAGTGGGGACTTCTACATGGCCACCAGCGGGGACCACGAACTGGCCGTTGACAAGCTCTCCCAACAAGATCTGGAGTCGGTCCTCAGGGGCCAGGACGACGTACATCCCTGGTTGTCCGACAGGCAGTCGTGACAGGTATGTCTGATCGAGTTGAGCTGGAGTGAAGTTCGCGTCGAACTTCCCCTCAGCACCACGCGGGCGCCGCCGCCATCGGTCGCTACGAGATCCGGTCTGGCCTTGTCTCCCTCATGCGTCACTTCGGCTTCCCACCGGAGATCACTTGGAAGCCCGGGGCAGAGAGATTCCAGCCACAACCCCATGGCCTTGCGAGCGGTAGGCGACCTTACAAGTACGTGAGCCAGAGCGCCGGTGGCGATCGGTTCCGGAGGCAGGCCACGGGTGAGGACGTAGGTGGCGAGAAACGGGGGCTCCATGTCATACCTCCAACGAAGATCGCCCGACAACAGCGTCGGGACAATGACGCTCGCGCAGCGAGATGTCGACTCTAGTGCGAGTTGGGCTCGGAACGAACTCGGACTGGTTCTCGCCGGTAGTGCAAGTCCTTCGTGGTACGGCGGAACGTACGGCGTCAGCGAGCTCAGCTAACCCGAACCGATCGAGCTCCGCAGCGAAGTCAGCGACAGTCTGGGTGTGAGCCGGCAGCACCGTCTCCAACGCACGCACTAGATGCTGCGCTTCATCAAGGAATAGCTCGTCCTCCACCGACTGAGGCTCGACCAATCGCGACAAAGTGTCCAAGGTCTTCCCGGCCTTCTCTCAGTGCTGCCAAGGCGAGCCGACGATCGCCTCCGGGCTGGAGTGCTTCCTCGAGGTCTCATCGGCCCGCTGGGCCATCGTGGCGAGCCGGTCGACCATGAAGTGCCAGTCGCAGTCCCTCGTGGGCACCCGTGGCCGGTGAGAACCCTGAAGTCAAGTGCGTGGCCGCGTGCTGCGGTAGGGACGATTCGCTGCGTCGAAATTTCGCTGCTACAGCTCGGCGACACCGGCCGGCTGCCAGCTCGAGATCGATCTCATCGTGGTCGCCGGCGGTGCAGACCGTGCAAGTTCGCCCATGGTCACCGGCTCGACCTCGTGGAAACCGGCAGAGACGTCGCGGCCACTAGCAGAGAGCATCGTTTAGAGCCACACAGTCACGCTTCCGTGGTCATAGTCATCGGACACTGTGAGGTCGGGTCCGTTGTGAGGGCAGATGCCCTCAGAGTTGTCGCGGTGCTCGTCAAAGGCCAATGCTTCACACACCTGGCGGGACAGACGATGCCCTGGGATCATCTGTCGGTCGGTCATCTGTTGCGGTCATGCGCGTCGCACCCCGCACGCCGCCCGTCGTTAGAGACAAGGATTCGGCGCACTACGCTCACCGATTATCCGCGCACGCCGCCTGACGGCACAACGCTTACCCCCCAAGTGCTCATAATCCTTGGGTCGCGGGTTCGAGTCCCGCCCGCCCTACCCTGTCTGACCTGGCACAACTTTGACCGACATTGGTTCGTCGCCCCGCTTGTGTCCCGGCGCCAGGGATTGGGCCAGGGAAGCGATTGCAACCCTCCCCTGCTCATCGCACGAAACCTCTGAGCGCTTGGTCAATCTGGTTGTGGAGGGCGAGGTCCACGGTGACATGTCCGTACGTATCCACCGTGATCCGGATGCTGGAGTGCCCCAGGATTTTGCTGACCACCGGCATCGGCACACCGGCTGCGAGGAGCGTAGTAGCCGCGATATGCCGTAGGTCGTGGAAGCGGCAGGGCGGGAGATCGGACGCCCTGACCAGCCGTGTGAACGCGCGTGACACCGAACTGGGCAGAAGAGGCGACCCATCAGGCTGGATGAACACAAGACCTGTGTCGACGTAGCCTCGGCCGAGGGCCAGCCGTTGGGTGATTGTCGTCTCCTCTCTGACTCGAGCGCCTTGGGCACCCAGCCGGCCAGAGGAACGATGCGGTCTTCACCCGATTTCGTCTTCGACTTGCCGTAGTGCAGCGTGGTACCGATCTGAATGGCCTGCTGCCTGACGACGAGGCTGCCGGTCAGCAGATCCACGTCCGACCATCCAAGCGCGCACACCTCGCCGAGCCGCAGTCCGGTGCCGACGACGCCCGGATTGCCGGCACACCCGTACCCTTCGAGGTGCATGCCCAGCAGACCGATCGCGCCGAGCTCCTTGGCCAGATCTCGGGCCGGGATTTGGGCTTCCTCGAACCAGCCGGCGATGTGGGGGCGGCCCTTCCACGATAGAGGAATCGCCTCGACGCACTGCAACCCCGTCAGGCATAGCGGACCGGGACAAATCGCGGAGCCAGCCGATTGCCTCCATGAGGGCACCGGTGATGAGTAGGGTTTTGATGTGAGGAACGTGACCGACGGGGGTCAGCGAGCAGCGCCTACGGCCAAGGCCGGCGTCGAGCCGGAGGCCGCCTTCGCGTCTGACCCGCCTGGGGCAACATCCGCAGCAGTCGATCTCCGTGGCCTCAGCCGCCGCTTCGGCTCAGTCGTTGCGGTGGACGGCATCGACCTGGCGATTCGGGACGGCGAGTTCTTCTCGATGCTGGGGCCCTCGGGATCCGGCAAGACCACGGTGCTCAGGATGATCGCCGGATTCGAGACCCCCGACGCGGGTGAGGTTCACCTCGACGGGGTCGACGTCACCAGGCTGGCGCCGTTCGAGCGCAACGTCAACACCGTCTTCCAGGACTACGCGCTGTTCCCCCACCTGAATGTGCGGGACAACGTCGCGTACGGCCTGCGGGTCCGCGGCGTGGCCAGGAGGCGCCGTCGCGAGCTGGCCGAGCAGGCGCTGTCCCAAGTGCGGCTCCAGGCGCACGGGGACCGCAAGGCGCGCGAGCTGTCCGGCGGCCAGCGGCAGCGGGTCGCACTCGCCCGGGCCCTGGTCATCAGGCCCAAGGTCCTGCTCCTGGACGAGCCGCTGGGTGCGCTGGATCTCAAGCTTCGCGAGGAGATGCAGGTCGAGCTGAAGGCTCTGCAACGCGATGTTGGGATCACCTTCGTGTTCGTCACCCACGACCAGGACGAAGCGCTGACGATGAGCGACCGGATAGCCGTGTTCAAGCAGGGACGGATCGAGCAGGTCGGCACGGCGGCCGAGATCTACGAACAACCCGCATCCGCGTTTGTCGCGGGTTTCGTCGGCACCAGCAACCTGATCACAGGAGGAGCGGCGACCGCTCTGCTCGGACGCATTGGGACGTTCATCGTTCGTCCGGAGAAGATCACGCTCGATCTCGACCCCGACGGTCCGGACGACCCGGAGATGACGACGGCGAGGGGAACGGTCGCCGAGGTGGTCTACGCGGGAGCGACCACCCGCTTCATCGTCGATCTCGACGCCGGCGCCCGGCTGGTAGCGGTTCAGCAAAACATGAACACCTCGTCGATGGACGTCCTCCGATACCGCAACGCGAGCGTCCGGCTCAGCTGGCGGACGCACCACTGCATCGCTATCGAGACGTGAACAGCTGGTTAACCCGGCGGTGCGACGACCGCGTCGATGGCACAGCCCCGAGCAAGAGCCCTCAACACCCGACCATGGAGGATTCATGACACCAAATCACCGGCGGCGCCTCGACGCATGCCGCACGCGCACCCGCCGTACCGGCACCATCGCCGCGCTCGCGGCTCTGGCCCTGCTGGCCGGAGGATGCGGCACGAGCGGCGACGGTTCCTCCAACCAGCCGGGTGGCTCCGGTTTCCAGGCTCCCGACATCCCGATGCGGACCGACCCGGTGGGCGCCGGCTCCGGCGAGCTCAACGTGCTCGCCTGGCCGGGATACGCCGAGTCGGGCAAGAACGACCCGAAGGTCGACTGGGTAACGCCGTTCGAGCAGCAGAGCGGCTGCCAGGTCAACGTCAAAGAGTTCGGTACGTCGGACGAGGCGGTCAGTCTGATGCATACCGGGGGGTACGACGTGGTCTCGGCTTCGGGAGACGCAACGCTCCGCCTGATCGCGGCAGGCGACGTGCAGCCGGTGAACACTGACCTCGTCCCGAACTACGCCGACGTGTCGCCATTCCTCAAGGAGCAGGACTTCAACAGCGTCGGCGGCCAGATGTGGGGGATCCCCCACGGCTGGGGCGCCAACCTGCTGATGTACAACACCGACGTCGTGCACCCAGCGCCGACCGACTGGAACGCCGTGTTCGATGGGTCAGGCGCTTACGCCGGCAAAGTGACGGCGTACGACTCCCCGATCTACATCGCCGACGCGGCGCTCTACCTGATGAACACCCAGCCGGACCTCGGGATCAAGAACCCGTACGCGCTTGACCAGGACCAGCTGGATGCTGCCGTTCAGGTGCTGAAGGACCAGAAAAAGAATGTCGGAGAGTACTGGTCGGACTACACCAAGGAGGTGCAGGCATTCAAGACGGGTTCGTCGGTCATCGGGACCACCTGGCAGGTCATCGCCAACCTCACGCAGGGCGATGCGCCGGTCAAGACGGTTTTCCCGGACAGTGGATCGACGGGCTGGTCCGACACTTGGATGGTCAGCTCCGACAATGGCCACATCGACTGTGCCTACCTGTGGCTGGACTGGATGGCGAGCCCACAGGTGCAGGCCCAGGTTGCCGAGTGGTTCGGGGAGGCCCCGGCAAACCCCAAAGCCTGCGAGTACACCAGCAAGGGCTTCTGTGACACCTACCACGTCATCGACGCCGCCTACGCGGCAAAGATCCACTACTGGACCACGCCGATCACCCAATGCCTGGACGGCCGGACCGACGTCGAGTGCACCGACTACAACGCCTGGACCGACGCCTGGACCGAGGTGAAGGGCTGACCACCCCGGCGGTGCGGGAGACCGCGACGAGGGAACTCGGCTCGCCGCGGTCATCCGTGCCGCGGCGAGCCGCGGCGTTCCTGCACCGTCACGGCGGCGTCCGGGTCGGTGGGTTGGTCGCGGCCCCTCTCCTGTGGCTCGGACTGATCTACCTCGCGGCACTGCTGGCCCTGTTCGTGACCGCCTTCTGGCGGGTCGACTTCGGCGTATCGGTGACGCGGGAGTGGAACCTGGACAACTTCCGCAAGCTCTACGAGCAGGACGTGTACCGGACCGTGGTCCTGCGCACGGTCCTGGTGGCCGGTGTCGTCACCGTGATCGACGCAGTGCTCGCGCTGCCGATCGCGTTCTTCATGGCCAAGATCGCCCGGCCGGTGGTCGCCAAGATGCTCGTGGTGGCCCTGCTGATGCCGCTGTGGGCGAGCTACCTGGTCAAGGCGTTCGCCTGGCGGGCGATGGTGACGCCGGGCGGAGTGCTGGAGTCGGCGCTCGGATGGACGCCGGGCTTCGGGCTGACCGCCGTGGTGATCACGTTGGCGTACCTCTGGCTACCGTTCATGGTGCTGCCGATCTATGCGGGGTTCGAGAAGATGCCCGACTCCCTGCTGGAGGCCTCGAGCGACCTGGGCGCCAGGCCGGGACGCACCCTGCGCAGCGTGGCGCTGCCGATGGTCATGCCGTCACTGGTCGCGGGGTCGATCTTCACGTTCTCCCTGTCGCTCGGCGACTACATCGCCGTGAAGAACGTCGGCGGCAAGACCCAGATGCTCGGGAACCTGATGGTCGACCGGCAGGCTACCGACATCCCGTTCGTCGCCGCCCTCGCCACCGTCTCGGTGACCATCATGGTCGTCTACCTGGCTGCGGTGCGACGTACCGGCGCTCTGGAGAACTTGTGACCTCCCCGGGATTCCGCCTCTCGCGTGGCAGCACGTGGGGGCTGCGCGTGCTCGTCACCGTGGTGCTCGCCTTCGTGTACATACCCCTGGCGGTGGTCGTCGTCAACTCGTTCAACGCCGACGAGACGTTCTCGTGGCCACCTCGCGGCTTCACCCTCGAGTGGTGGAAACGGGCCCGGGAGAGCACCGGGATGATCGACGCACTCCAGCACAGCATCCTCGTCGGCCTGGCCGCGACCGCCATCGCCCTGCTGCTCGGCTCCTTGGCCGCCTTCGCGCTCCAGCGCAACCGGTTCTTCGGGCGGGAGGCGGTCTCGCTGCTCATCGTGCTCCCGATCGCGTTGCCCGGGATCGTCACCGGTCTCGCGCTCAGCAACGCGTTCACCACGATCCTGGGTGTCGAGCTGTCGATCTGGTCCTTGGTCATCGCGCACGCGACGTTCTGCATTGTCGTGGTGTTCAACAACGTGGTCGCCCGGCTGCGCCGGCTCGGTGGCGATCTCGAGGAGGCGTCGATGGATCTCGGCGCGACCCGGTTCACCACGTTCCGGCTGGTGACCTTGCCGAACCTCGGCTCCGGTCTCCTTGCCGGCGGCCTGCTGGCGTTCGCGCTGTCGTTCGACGAGATCGTCGTCACGACGTTCACCGCCCCGGCAGACATCCAGACGCTGCCGTTGTGGATCTACTCGAACCTGTTGAGCCGACAGCAGGCGCCCATCGTGAACGTGGCTGCCGCGGGCCTGGTCGTCCTCTCGGTGATCCCGATCTACCTCTCGCAGAAGCTCTCCGGCGACCGAACCGGTGGCCGACTCTGACGATTCGTGGCGAGCCGGCGCGCACGTACGACGAAATGCGTTGACGCCCGCGGTTTCGCTGGTGGATGCATCGCCGCGGGCTCTTCTCGGACCGGTCCTGACCTGCCGTGCGGTGCTTCCACAGATGCTCTCCCGCGGCTCGGGGAGGGGGGTCAACATCGGCAGCCTCTCTGGCGGCCGTCCGTGGGGCATCGGGTCGTCCTATGGGGTCTCCAAGGCTGCCTTGATGAGGCTCACCGACTCCCTTGCCGCGTCCCTCGTGGACACCGGTGTCCACGTGTTCGAGAACGGCTCGGTTGGGCCTGTCGGGCCGTCAACGGCCACATTCCTGGTGACATCCACAAGACGAACACGCGGCTGAGCATGTTTCCTGACCGGTCGCGCCTGAGGATCCGGCCAGGCCTTGTCGTCCCGGCGGGTGAGCCGTCAGCTGGTTGTCGCCGGTGCGGATCGCCGGATGATCCAGTCGGTCAGCAGAACGGCCCGCAACAACGTGGCGACCAGGCTGGCCATGACCACGGCGACGACCTCGACGAGTCGGCTCGGGGTTGGGTCGTAGACGCCGGCCGCGAACAACGAGCCAGCGCTGAGAACGAGTGCGACGCCGAAGGCAAGCATTTCGTGGGAAGCCTGCCAGGCGTCTGTCCCGCGACCACGGATGTCGAAGACGAGGCGACGATCAGCGAGTGTGTGGCTGCCTGCGGCAACCAGCAAGGCAAGCGCATTGGCGACCTGGGCGGACCCGACCGTACGCAGGCCCAGGTAGAGCGCCACGTACGCGATGGTGCTGAGCACCGCGACGCCGGCGAACCGCAGCACCCGGGTCGTAATTTCGGGCTGGCCCGTCTTGGTCCTCCGGCCGAGCGCGGACCGCCCGAGGGAGGGCCGGTTCGGGCCGAGGAAGAGGGAATCAGCATCTTCGAGGCTATGGGAGGGGATACCGACGTCCGGCGCGTCCGCATGACGGGTCACCAGGTTGCTGGCGGCGCGGGACACGACGTCGGTGCTGTCCTGAAGGGAGGGTGTGTTCATGCCTCGAGGATCGTCGGCGAACCTAGGACCCACCTGTGTCGCCGCTTCGAATCTGCTGTCTGTAGTGCGACGCGGGACCGCCTTTCCGCAACAGGTGCACTCGACCGAGTCCACCTGTTGCGGCCGAGCGCGTCAGATGGCCTGTCTAGTCGGGTGGCCGGAGCGGGAGGTGGACGCGCAGAACCGTCTCACCCGGGTGGGATTTGATGTCGATCTTTCCGCCGTGGCGCTCCACGACGATGCGCCGGGCGATGTCGAGACCTAGACCCGTGCCCTTGCCGACGTCCTTGGTCGTGTAGAACGCCTCAAACGCGCGAGCCATCACCTCCGTTGGCATTCCGGGGCCGGTATCACCGATCTCGACGACGATGCCGTCGCCGTCCGGCTGCGTGGCGATTCGCAGGGATCCCGAACCGTCCATTGCATCGACAGCGTTGTCGATGAGATTTGTCCACACCTGGTTCAGCTCGCCGGCATACGCATCGATCCTTGGTACGTTCGCGCCGTACGAGCGCACGACTCTGACACCGTCACGGAGCTTGTGGCCGAGAATGAGCAGCGTGCTCTCGAGGCCGTCCGTCACATCGATGTGCTGGACAGACCCGCGATCCATCTGGGAGTACGACCTGACCGCGGTGACAAGGTCTGAGACCCGCCGGGTCGACTCTTTGATCTCCGAGAGAAGCGCGGCCATGGAGAACGTGCCTGCTACCCACTCCAGCCCTGCCTGGAAGGACTCTCCCACAAGCGCGGTCGCCGCCCGCTCGCACCAGGCGACGTCGACTCCAGCGGCCGCGAGGGGCGGGGCGATCACCCAGTCACGCTCGACTCCGTGGCGAGCAAGCCATGACGACAGCGCCTCCTCCTGGTCGGCCATGGCCAGCGGGTCTGGCACCGTCGACGACGGCTCGATCTCGCGTCGTAGCGCGTCGAGCGCCGTGAACTGCGCCGCGGAGATCTCGGCCTGGGCGAGCCGGCCGAGCGAGGAGAGCAGCGTCTGGCAGGTGCCCTCGAGGGCGTCCACCGCACGGACAGCGGCTGCCGCTGGGTTGTTGAGCTCGTGCGCGAGCCCAGCCGCCAAAGTGCCGAGGGTGACCAGGGACTCACGCTGCCGCGCTGTGGACTCGATGGTGCGCGCGGTGGTGAACAGCCCCGCGATGAGGTGCCCGCCGAAGGGGAACCAGGCGCTGGACCGCGTACGCAGCACGTCCGCCGGAACCCGGAGCACCCGCCCGTCCGTCACTCCCCGGCCCGTTGCGAGGTAAACGCCATGCTCGTCCCACGCTCTGAATCCACCGGCCCAGCGACCCGGTACATCCATCCTCCCGACCACACTGTTCTCTCGGCCGACGCGGCGCATGAGGTCGATCGCCCCGTCGACGAGTACCCACCAGAAGTCGGCGTGCTCGCCTTCGTGGAACAGGTCCCGGCCCGGCTCGATGCGCACCTCGGTGCCGGCCTCGACGAGCTCCGACAGCTGGTCCTCGGTAAGACCGTCGAAGAGGCTGAGCGAGCGGAGGTCCTCGGCACGCATCAGATCGTGGCCAGGTAGCGGTGCACGAGGTAGACCGACATCGCGCCCTCGCCCACGGCCGATGCAACGCGTTTCATTGAGTCGAGTCGCACGTCGCCAGCGGCGAACACGCCCGGCACGCTCGTCTCCAATCCGAAAGGCGCACGGGACAGTGGCCACGTCTGCACGTGAGAGGGGAGGAGCAGATCCTGACCGGTGACCACGAAACCCTTGTCGTCCCGTACGACGCCACCGCCGAGCCACTGCGTTCGCGGAGACGCACCGATGAACACGAACAGCCAGCTCGACGAGACCTCCTCCTGGACACCGGAGCCCCTGTCCGCGAGGGTGAGCGCCTCGAGGTGGCCTTCGCCCCGACACGCCACCACCTCGCTGCGGTATCGCACGTCGATGTTGGGTGCCGACGTGATCCGCTGGACGAGGTACTGCGACATGGTGTTCTCGAGCGTCGCAGCCCGGACCACGAGGACCACTCGCTTCGCGAAGCGGGCCAGACTCAGTGCGGCCTGACCTGCGGAGTTGGCAGCACCGATGATGTAGACCTCGTCGCCCTTGCACTGGTTCGCCTCACTGGCGCTCGCGCCGTAGTAGACGCCCCGGCCGGTGAGTTCGTCGAGACCCGCTGCTTCCAGGCGTCGGTACGACACACCCGTCGCGACGATGACCGCTCGGGCCTCGATCTCCTGCTCGTCGTCCAGGAGCACCGCGTGCACGGGTCCCCGGGTCTCGAGACCCATGACAGCGTGCGCGAGCACCACCTCGGCGCCGAAGCGCGAGACCTGAGCGACAGCGCGCTGGGCGAGGTCGGAGCCGGTCAGCCCCTTGGGGAATCCGAGGTAGTTCTCGATCGACGCGCTCTGCCCCGCCTGTCCACCGGGCGCCTCACGCTCCACGATAACGGCGCTCAGGCCCTCCGAAGCGGCGTACACGGCGGCGGCCAGGCCTGCAGGCCCGCCGCCCACGATGCACACGTCGTACAGCGGCTGTTCGGCACGGGTGCGCAGGCCGAGGGCGTCGGCAAGATCGAGCGTCGACGGCGAGGTCAGGGTGTCGCCGTCCGGTATCAGCACCAGGGGTAGATCGGCCTCCGTGGCGTGGGCGAGATCCCGCAATCGCTGCGCCTCGGCGTCGCGCTCGATGTCGTACCAGCGGTAGGGCAGGTGGTTCCGCGCCAGGAACGTCTTGATCTCGTAGCTGCGGTCCGACCACCGGTGCCCCACGACGCGCACCTCGGAGGTGTGGTCCGGATTGTCCCGCCGCCAGTCACCCAGCAGGTCGTCGATGACGGGGTAGAGCCGTTCCTCGGGAGGATCCCAGGGCTTGAGCATGTAGTAGTCGAGGCCGATGTCGTTGATCGCCTTGATGGCGACGTCGGTGTCGGCGTACGCCGTGAGCAGCAGGTACTTCGCACCCGGCGCGTTGGTCCGAGCGCGCTCGAGCATTTCGATCCCTGTCATCTGCGGCATCCGCTGGTCGGCGACGATCAACGCCACGTCCTGGACGCGCAGGGCGAGCTTGGTGAGCACCTCCAGGGCCTGCTCCCCCGACGTTGCCCGCACGATGCGATAGTCGGCCCCGTAGTGGCTGCGGAGATCCCGGGAGATCGCCGCCGAGACCTGTGGATCGTCCTCGACGGTCAGGATGGTGGGTTTGCCCATGGCATCACCATCCCATGGGCGGGCGAGGTCGACGTGGCATCGCCGCGATCTACCAGGTCGGAAGGGGATCCACGAGGGTGGCAGCGTGCCTTGCGTGCAGCGCGGCGAGGGACTCCTCGTCGATCTCACCGCCCGCGAGGTTGCCGAGCTCAGCGAGCAGGTCCACCCCGTCGGCGGGACCAAGGATGACGAGCATGCGCGAGCGGGCCGAGCCGTCATTGCGGTACGTGTGCGGCGTGCCGCGTGGGACGAAGACGTAGTCACCGGCTGTGGCGACGACGATCTCATCGCCCAGTCGCACCCGATAGCTGCCCTCGAGGACGACGAAGGTCTCGTCGTGCCGGGCGTGGACATGGTCGCGGATGCGTGGCTCGCCCAACGGATGTGCTGCCTCGACC
>JBBRYB010000087.1:0-11158 GCA_038238115.1 Propionibacteriales bacterium
CACGCTGTCCGAGCGCGAGGCCGGCGTCGTCTCCATGCGCTTCGGGCTGACCGACGGCCAGCCCAAGACGCTCGACGAGATCGGCAAGGTGTACGGCGTCACGCGCGAGCGCATCCGTCAGATCGAGTCCAAGACCATGTCGAAGCTGCGCCACCCCTCCCGGTCCCAGGTGCTGCGCGACTACCTCGACTGAGCACACAACTCGTGTAGAGATGTTTGTGCAGGTCAGAAGCCTGTTCGGGGTCTTGACACGCTGATAGTAGCGTGGCACAGCGCTTCTAGTCCAGATATTCACTATGGTGTGTCTTGTGAGTCGAGGCGACGGAGTGCGTCAGCGCCAGGCGCTTGACGTACTGGCGCGGCACCCTAGTCCCAGCGACTGGCCGAGCATCTACGAGCTAGCCACCGAGATCGAGCCTGTGCAGCCGATGACGTGCCTACCTGGAGTCTGTCCGGCGAGCCGTCAAGGGTCTGGCCGCGGCCGGGCAGGTCGACATCGAACTGCAGGACACACCGCGGCGAGTCAGCGAGGCGCGGTTGGACCGCGGCGACAGGTACGCCTACCGCATGCGGCACATCTCAGATCGTCGGCTCTTGTGCGTTCATCTCCCGCTAAGTGTTGAGGAGGAGAAACACAGGGCAGACTGGTTTCGGACCCACCTCGATCGGCTCTACGAGTTGGATCGGGGGATACCGACATGAGACGCACGCAACCTCGCCCTCCGGACTTGGCTGCGCTGCTCCCGTCCTGGGAGCTGGCACTACGCGCTGAGCGCAAGTCGCCGGCCACGGTCAAGACGTACGGCGACGGAGTACGGCGCCTCCTCGCCTACTGCGCCCGCGAGGGCGTCGACCCGGTGCTCGACCGCGCCACCGCTACCGGGTTTGTGGCCGACCTCCTGGACTCTGGGGCCGAACCTGCGACCGCTCGAGCCCGTCAGCTCGGGATTCGTCGCTTCTCAGCTTGGCTGACGGCTGAGGGGGAGTACAACGTCGACCCGTTGCTCGGGCTCGTCTCCCCGAAGCTCGACCGCAAGGTCGTCGAGCCGCTGAGTGACGAGGAGCTGAAGGCGTTGCTCAAGACCTGCACCGTTACGAAGTCCGGGGCGAACGCCACGCCGCCGGCTGACGTGTTCCGCAACCGCCGCGACGAGGGGATCCTGCGTTTCATGATCGAGACGGGCGCGCGGGCCGGGGAGGTCGTGGCGATCGGGCTGGACGACCTGAACACCATCGAGGGTCGCGTTGTCATCCGCCGCGGCAAGGGCGCCAAGGGCCGCGTCGTTTCGGCTCTCAGACCGCCGTCGCTATCGACCGCTACCTACGCCAGGCCCGCGCCGGCCACCGCCTCGCAGCGACCCCCGCACTGTGGCTCGGGGACCGCGGCAAGCCTTTCGTCTACGACGGCCTGCACGCCACCCTCAAGATGCGCGCAGACCGCGCCGGCATCGTCGGTTTCCATCCCCACCGGCTCAGGCACACCGCCGCGCACCGCTGGCTCGCCGCGGGCGGCTCCGAGGGCGGCCTGATGGCGGTGGCGGGCTGGGAGCGGCCCGACATGCTGCTCCGGTACACACGCGCTCAGGCATCCGCGAGGGCCGCCGACGAGGCCAGCAGGCTCAACCTGGGTGACCTGTGAATCCCGAGACATGGCTGGTGCGTCAACAGCGAGTCCGCCACCCGATCACCGCCGTGAAGATCCTCTGTCCACGGCTTGGTCACCTGGTGGCAAGCGTCCACCCGGTTCCTGGTCATGGACCAGCCGCCGAGTTAGCCGTCTGGCTCCGACCGGCTCGCTACCGCGCGAGCCTTGTGGGATATCTGACTGCGGCGCCATCAGACGAAGGGTCGGGGGGCTGGCAGACAGTAGAACACCGCGCCTTGCTACACGACTTCGAGGAGTTCGACCGGGGAGATTGGGTGCAGTCCGCTACCTGGGCTTGCCGATGTGGGCTCGGAACACTCGCGGCCAACGACGTGATCTCGGCCGCATACGGGTGGAGTGCAGATCGCGCACTAGCCGGCGGGAATCCGCCGCAACCTCGTGTTGTCATGCTGAGTTAGGTCGGCTGAACGCTGTACGATAGGGGACAACCAAACACCGATGCCCGTGCTGCTGAGCCGGATACCACCTCGAGATGGGCGCGAGGGGACGACCCTCGAAGGGGTAGTTCCCAAATGCCAGCAGCCAATCCGCAGGACCGCAAGGTCGCTGCCACCATCGGAGCCCACGTCAGCTGGGCAAACACCGACAACCGCAGCGCTCGCACCGCACCCGCCCGCGCAGCCCTCGATCAGAAGTTTCTCGACGCCGCCGGCGGTGACCCGATACGTGCACAACACCTTCGGAAAGCTCACTACGCCCGTCTTGCTCTCCGCTCCGCTCAGGCTCGCCGTAGGACCGCCAAGACCGAGGGTGGCGACGCCGCATGAGGGCGCGAGAAAGCCGGGCCACTATGGACCCGGCTCCCAAGAGACTCAACGGCCACCACGCCTCAAGCTCTGACCCTGATCTTACCGCTCTGGACGAGCTAGCGGCTCACATCGACGGCGCGTTCGTCCTGGTCGTCAAGCTCACCGGCGGCACCTATCGGCGGCGCTGCTTCCTGACAGTGAAGGCGGCGCAGGCCGCCGCTCGGCGAGCCAAAGCGCGCGGCGAGACAGCAACGGTGTTCTTGGCCGCGCTGCAGCCGCTGTGGAAGGTCCGCCCGGAGGTGACGCGATGAGTCGCCTCGACTGGTCGGTCGACCCGGAATCGACGTGCGTCGACCAGTCCTTCGCCGACGCGGTCGACCTCTGCGGCGACCATGACGCCTTCCTCGTCACGATCGAAACGGACCGGGGCGGCCGGCATCACCGACGGGTCTATCTCACGCACGAGGCGGCCGAAAACGCCGTTCACAGAGCATGCGATCAGGGGCACGGCGGTCACGTTGTCCTGGTCTCCCTTGAGCCATCGGCTTATGGCTGGACGTGGCCACCGTGCTGACCGCCCGCGTGTCCGTGCCCGACCTGGTGGCGCACGTCGAGCATGTGCAGCACCGCCTGCTCCAAGACATCATCGCCGAGGCGACGAGCGGCTATTGGCGTCGTCGCGGCGCGACGTTCGAGGCCGCACGTCACCGACCCGGCATCGACTGGCCCGGACGTGCTCCGCTGGACGACCTCCGCGATCGGTGGCGCCGGCTGACCGACCTGGCCGCTGCTTGCCACGCGGCCGCTGAGGTCGCGCTGCTTCACGATCGTGTAGATCACGGTCTCCGTGACGACGTGGATCTCCACCGCCACGACGGCGGCGACCATGAGGTTCTGGTCGGTGGCGACCATGAGGTTCTGGTCGGTGGCGACCATGAGGTTCTAAAGGTGGCGTCGTGATGGCCGCCGACTTAGACCCACCGCTCAGCGAGGTCGAGCGGATCTTACGGGACGAGGAAGCGCACGGTGAGCTGCTCGGCGCGGATCTTCTCGACGGCATGGAGGTGTTCCTGGCCCGGTTCGTGGCGTTCCCGTCCGAGCCGGCTCGGATCGCCGTCACGTTGTGGGCCGCGCACGCGCACGCGGTCGAGAGCTTCGACTCGTCGCCACGCCTAGCGCTGCTGTCACCGGAGCCGGCCTCCGGCAAGACCCGAGCGCTAGAGATCCTCGACCTGCTGGTGCCCAAGCCGATGCACGTCCTCAACGCCTCGGTTGCCGTCACCTTTCGGGCCGTCGACAAGAACCAGCCGACGCTACTGCTCGACGAGGTAGACGCCATCTTCGGCAAGCGGAGTAAGGACGAACACGAGGAGCTGAGGGGGCTGCTCAACGCGGGCCATCGCCGTGGCGCTCAGGTTCCTCGATGTGTCGGCCCGAATCATGAGTTGAAGCTGTTCAACGTGTACGCCGCCTGCGCGCTGGCCGGGCTCGGTGACCTGCCTGAGACGTTGATGACCCGCTCGGTCGTCGTACGGATGAGGCGACGTGCACCGGGCGAGCACGTCGATCCGTACCGTCAGCGACTTCACGAACACGAAGGCCACGAACTACGCGACCAGCTCGCCGAATGGATAGGCCAGGTCGCTGGTGACCTAGGTAACGCTTGGCCGACCATGCCGCGCGGCGTGGAGGACCGCCCTGCCGACGTGTGGGAGCCACTGCTCGCCATCGCGGACGCGGCCGGCGGAGCCTGGCCTACACGGGCACGCGCCGCGTGCGCGGAGCTTGTGAAGGTGGCCGCGAGCGGGGAGGCGAGTCTGGGTGTCCGGCTGCTCGGCGATCTCCGGACCATCTTCGGTGACGTCGACGCGCTGCACACCGAGACGATCCTCGACGACCGCACAAGCTTGATGAGGCGCCGTGGTCCGACCTCCGGGGAAAGCCGCTCGACGCGCGTCGACTGGCCAGGATCCTCACCGGCTACGAGGTCACGTCGACGACGGTCAAGGTCGACGGCAGGCCGCTCAAGGGCTACCGTCGCGAGGCGCTGTGGGATGCATGGAGCCGCTATCTGCCTGATTCCCAGCCGAGCGTTACGTCCGTTACCTCCGGCACCACTCCCACGCTGACCAGCACAAACACGGAAAACGGATAGGGGTAACGCTCAGCGGCACCGCAACGTTACCGAGACGCCGAGCGTTACCGCCGACGAGCCGCTGACCAGCACGGATACCGAGGTAACGCAGGTAACGCTCCCTACGGAACCAGAGTCGCTGCTCGACCTCAGCCGACCCGCCACCGACCTTCACCCAGCCACCTGCCAGCACGGCATCGAAGCCGGCGACCGGATAGACCCCTGGCTGAAGCGGCTCCGCTGCACGATGTGCCGCGCTACGGCGATGGAGGCCGCGTCGTGAAGGCGAGCGTCGGGCCCCGACCGGCTATCCGCCCGCCCTGCAGCTCGTGCGGTGCGTCCGACGTGGCCTGTGAAGGTCGGCGCTGGTGTCAGGACGCGGATGTTGCGGCAGCTGCGATCACGATGCCGCAGACACCGGGGGGCCATCCGAACCACAAAAACCCGCTCGTCCTGACCGCCCAGCGTCAGGCTGATCCCCCTGCCCGCGCCGCAAAAGGTAGACCCCACCCGAAAGGATCGTGATGGCAGCCAGCACCACCGTGACCAGCAAGGTGCCGCTAACCCTTCGAGACGAGGCGGAAACGGTCGCGAGTCGGCGCAGACTCACTGTGTCGAGCTTGATTCGGCGGCTACTTGAGGCGGCCGTCGTGGAGGCCGCGACCGGGGAGCCGGTCGGCGAGGTTGAGGCTGCGGCGCGGGCGGAGATCGCCGCCTTCTACGGCGGGCCGCCCTCGGAGACGAGGGTCGCCGCCGCCTTGAACCTCGCACGTCGCCTCGACACCGATCCATCGAATGCCCCCGGCCATGCGCGAGAACTGCGGGCGCTGCTCGACGAGCTTGGTGGCTGCCGGCTGGAGGAGTTCAACCCCTTGGATGAGTTGACAGCCCGCCGCGTGCTGCGACTTGCGGGGTACCGGGTGGTCGCGCCGGACGGCCGCGTGATCGCCGAGGGGCGGGCGTCGTGAGTGCCCCCAGGGGGAGGGCAGCATCCGAACCATGGCGACCCTCGCCTGACCTTGTCACGCCACCGTCAGGAAAAAACCGAGAGGGCGAGGGGGGGCGGTGGATCGAATCTCTGGCGCCGGCTCGTCGGTGGACTGCCATGTCTCTGCCCCATCTACCTACTGAGCCGAGGGGGGGTCGCGCGCGCGATGTGGGTGGGGGGTCAGCGGGTAGATATGGGCAACTCAGCGGAGTCCTGAGCGTCGCGCGCCAGGAAGTTTCGATCTCCCCCTACCCCTACCCGAGAGGACACTCGTGACCGACTCCGAGGAGACTGACGTGCCTTTGCATAACCGCGTGCAGTCACCGCGTTCGGTGCCATGTCCGGTGTGCGGACACGACAGGGCCTATCTCCTCGATCCCCCGGCACCAGCGCCGTCGACCTGGTGGCGGGCGCCGTTCAGCCGACCGCGTGTGCCTCGGGAGCCCCGCTGTCGCGAGTGTGGGGCGCGCTGATGGCGTCTCGACGGCACAACGTCGTAGTAGTGCTGCTGCACGTCGCTGAGGACCTCGAGGGCAGGGGCTACGCGATGGCTGGGGTGCTTCGACAGCTCGCACGCGAGGTCGCTCAGCTCGCCTTCGACGAGCCCGCAGACGCCGCCCGTTGTAGCTGTGGCGGCGCGATCGTCCAGCCCCGTACCGGCCGGCCGCGGAGGTTCTGCTTCGAGTGCTCCCCTCAGCGGAAAGGTCCCGGTAAACGCGACGATTCAAGGGAAGGTACGACCGACCAGGAAGGGGCAGCAGCGTGATCAAGATCAGAGACCTCATCGCCGCCGAGGAAGCCGTGGAGGCAGCCGAGGAGGACTTCAGGAAGCTCAACAACGACCCGTCGCAATGGGCGGCGTTCGAGTCGATGGACAAGCGCGGGAAGCGCACCCTCAACGTCATGCCGGGCCACTTCGAGCGCCGCGAGCACGCCATCGGCCGCGTGCAGGCCGCCCAACAGCAGCTGCTCGCCACCAAGCGGGCCTTCCTCGAAGGGCTGCTCGATCATGCAGAGATGTGAGGACTACGGCCTTTTGGGGACTCGCCGCCCGACGATGCAGCCCGAGCGGGTCGCGGCCGTCTCGGAGCCGTCGATCCGGCAAACCCTCGACGCGAGAGTGTCGGAAGCCGTCGACCTGATGCGCGCGGAGCCGTCCCCTCAAAGTGGGCAGGCGCCGGCACCCCGACCGGTGAGCCCGGCTTTCTCGAACCGTCCCTGCTCGACAGTTGTCCGTGGGGGCGCGGCTCGCCTGGGAGGCCAGAGCGAACTGATGTGGGCGCTCCGCGAGCTCCGCGACACCGACCCTTCAGTGCTGAGAGCGGAGGTCCGACGCAACCCCGAGGCCTGGGCGAAGGCGCAGGAAAACCTCCACCGTCTCGTCTCCACTGCGGCCGGGTTGCGTCGGTGCTGACTCGACGTGAGCGGGCCGTGGGCGAGTACATGCGCACGCTCGCTCAGGGCCGGGGACGTATCCTCGGCGCTGAGGACATGGTCTTTGTGACTGCGGAACGCTGGGCCAACGCCCGGCGGGCCGCGCGGGTTATCGCCGCCGCCTCAGACACCGAGCGATACTCCATCCGAGAACCTGACGACGCCCGCCTGCAAGAGATGCTCGCCGAGGTTGGCGAGGTCGCCGCCCAGCTCGAGGCTGATTCCCCCCGGTGGGCAACTGATTGACCGGGGGGTCGTGCCGGCTATCAGTTGCGCGGCCGCACCCGATCGACGGTGACCCACCGGACGAACGTCATGCCGGGACTGATGCTGACGTCAACGAACGCCTTCCAGCCAACCCCGTCGCGGCGCCACGCTCGGAGCAGGCCGTGGTGTCACACGCCCGCGTCGACCACCTCGATAGCCCGCAAGGCGTCACCGCGCGGTATCCGGATCGCTGGAGCATGAACAGGCGCCCCTTCCCTCGGGGTGTAGAAGGGGCGCCCGGCGACGGGCGATTCCCTCAAGGACATCGACCCGTCTGCTGCCCGCTGACCCTACCCGAAGGCCCCGACAGATCGGTAGCCTCCAGGTCGCGCGGCGGTCCAGGACCAAACCGTTGGCCCCGATGGTGCCGAAGAACTCTTGGCAAGTCGCGACGCTTCCCTCTGGATCAGGGAACTGTCACGACGGACCCGCTGTGTCTGCGGCGGGGGGAGTAAGACGCAGCGTAGGCGGCGGGGCTCAGGGGGCACTTTCGAGCCCCGCCGCCCTTTTGTACGGTGTCTGGATGCGTCGCATGCGCCCACTGGACCCGGTGACGTTGGAAGAGGCAGCCGTGATCCTGGGCTGCACGCCATCGTCGGTTCGTCGCCGTGTCGCGGAGGGACGGCTCAGCCGGCGCAGGAAGCGATACAAGTACCAGGGGTCTGGCTGTCAGCGGTCCCGCACAAGGTCGTCCACAACGCATGGCTGGACGGCGGACACGCTTCCCGGACGCCCCAGAGACGGATGCCATGGTGACTCTCCCTGGACGGACGACGGAGCCCCGACCGGATCGTCGGGACTCCATCTTGGACGAAGAAACTCAAGGTCACAGCTGGAACGCTACGGGGACCTTAGTGAACCCAACCACTTCACCTAAGCCTGCCGCGCCGCGCCATGCCAAGTCTTACGTCGCCATCCTCCCTCGTGCTGACTTACAGCGTACACCGTTGTGTTGTAAACAGTCACTGAGACTGCAAGAAGCGACATGGTGCCAAACCTGGCCGCAGGCAGCGTGGGGGCAGAGTCCCGCCAGAAGGAGGGGTTTTCGGGGCGAGAGCTCCCGGAAACCCTGTTCGCAGGTGAGTTCCGTAGCAGGGAGTCTTCAAGAAGAGGTACCTCAACTCGAGTCACCCTCGGGCGTTCCGTGGACGCTACGCCAGTTCACCATTGGCTCGCAAGGGGAGACCCGCGTACAGCCTCGGCCGTCTCCGCCTTAGGTCCTCCCTAGGGCCGAGCCCCGTTCACACACAAGACAGTGCGGGCCCCCTGGCGGGGAAGTTCGAGATCTACAAGGACCAGTCCGGCCAGTACCGATTTCGCCTCAAGTCCCGCAACGGCGAGATCGTGGCCACCGGCGAGTCGTATCCCACCAGGGCCGATGCGAAGCAGGGCGTCGCAGCGGTCACGAGAGCCGCAGACGGTGCGACCGTTGTTGATCTGACCGGTTAGCAGCGCACTATGCGTCATGACCGCCACCCTGGTCTGCACAGCTAGGTGGAGCTCCTCGGCGGGTGGAGCCCGGCTCGGATGAGCCGAGCCGTTGGAACGGTCAGCATCATGGCCGCGAAGAAAAAATCCAATGCCCGTACAGACCTCCGCAGCAAGGTTTAGCGTGACCTGTAAGCGGTGCCACTGCGGCGTCGCATCAGGAAGAAGGGGTCATGAAGCGCAAGGTTATTGCGGCCGGCGCGGCCGCTGTCCTAATAGCGGGCGGGGGGGCGTGGCAGGGCATCGGCTCGGCAACCGCCACCACCGCTGGAGCTGCTATTCACGGGTGGCCGGGTGGTACGGGGTCCGCTACGGCGACCATCGCTTCCGTCAAGGCCGACGCGGCCAGGACGGGTTCGACGGTGCTGCTGCTGTACGCCCACACAGTGCGGCACGCCAGCATCGACGTCGGTGGCGACGGTTTCGGTCCCGGTGACTACTTCATGTTCGAGGAGCAGCTGAGTTACACGCCAGGAGGCGCGGTGATCGGCCGGGATTCGGTGCGGTGCACCGCAGGTCCGCGTTCCTTCATCTGTGACGCCACCATGCAGATCCTCGGCAAGGGCAAGATCACCGTCTACGGCGCATTCTTCAGCCAGAACGACACCCAGATCGCGGTCACCGGCGGTACAGGTCGCTACCAGGCGGTGGGTGGCCAACTGGCCCCAGTCGGCCTGAGCAGAAATCACGAACTGCTCGTTTTTGAGATCAAGCGGTAACCGGCAGCTTTCTCTGCCCGTGCCACGGGCGGACAGAGAAACCGGAGCAAGTCAACGCCGTCCGCGATCTCAGTGATCGGCGCGGAGGACGTTGGCGCGGTCATACGGTGCCACCCACGGGCGCCTGCGCGACACGATCGCACAGCGCCAGTAGATGCATGGCCAGCCGGCGGGTGTCCTCAACGGTCAACTCAGCGTCGCTGAGGCTGATGGTGGGCGGCCAGATCGCCAGCGGGAAGGATGCGTCCGCGGGAGCACTGCCATCAGACTGCAACGCGCCCGCGAAGGAAATGACCAGCTCCTCGCCGTCGTACGACGACTGCATCGTGAAGTCCTGCCCATGGTGCAGCCAGACTCCGGGTTGCTCGTCCTCTGGGCCGTAGTGCTGGGCGCACCACCATGGGCAAACGACACCCTCTGGCTCTGCGGATGGTCGGTCGGTGGTTGTGGTCATGCGGGTGACTCCCGTCAGTCCAGGATATTTCACCCCACAGCGCTTCTGACCTGCACGTTTGTCACGCCCAGCGGCACAGCGCTCAGCCGTCCCTAGTGCGCGACTACCTCGACTGAGGGCTTAGCTGATGCTGAGGCATTTGCGCAGGTCACAAGGGCTTTCGGGGACTTGACACGCTGATACAAGCGTGGCACAGCGCTGCCCGAACAGCACCGGACCTGGCTGCGCTGCTCCCGTCGTGGGAGCTGGCACTGCGGGCTGAGCGCACGTCGCCGCAGGTCCGTCGCATCGGGTTTGGAGCAGCAGCTTCGACCCGAGTTCGCCAGGATGATCCGTCAGCAGCGGTGGGGCGCGTTTGTGCGGACCCCGGCGTCATCAATGTGTTCGTCGACATGGGGCTTGTGAGGGACCGGACGTGGCGGTTCACTCGGCCGTAGGGTGGCGGCGTGACCGTGTGTGCTGGGTGTGGTGCCGGGAATCCGGTGGGGAAGCGGTTTTGTGGTGATTGTGGTGTCGCCCTGCTTGATGTTGCTGCTCCGGGGGGTAGGGAGCGTAAGACGGTGTCGGTGTTGTTTTGTGATCTGGTGGGGTTCACGGCGGCGTCGGATGGGGCGGATCCGGAGGATGTGCAGGCTGCGTTGTCGCCGTATCACGCCCGGGCGAGGGTGGTGATTGAGCGGTTCGGTGGGACGGTGGAGAAGTTCATCGGGGATGCGGTGATGGCGGCGTTCGGGGCGCCGGTGGTGCATGAGGATGACCCGGAGCGGGCGGTCCGGGCGGGGTTGGCGTTGTTGGCGGCGGTCACCGAGCTGAACGGCGAGCTGGGTCTGGGTTTGTCGGTGCGGGTGGGGGTGGCGACGGGGGAGGCGGTGGTCTCGACCGGTGCCTCTCCGGATCGTGGGGAGGGGATGTTGGCCGGCGATGTGGTGAACACGGCGGCCCGGTTGCAGACGGCGGCCCCGGTGGGGGGTGTGTTGGTGGGGCAGTCCACCTGGGAGTTGACGCGGGCGTCGATCGAGTACGAGCCGCATGACGCGGTGTCGGTGAAGGGGAAGGTTGAGCCGTTGGCGGTGTGGGTTGCGGTTGGTGGCCGCGGGTCGGTGGGGGAGGCGTTGAGCGACACGTCGCGGCCGATGATCGGCCGTGAGGATGAGCTGAGTGGGCTGCAGCGGGCGTTCACGCGGGCGGTGCGGGAGGGGTCGGTGCAGTTGGTGACGGTGGTGGCGGAGCCGGGGTTGGGGAAGTCGCGGTTGGTGCAG
>JBBRYB010000088.1:0-11050 GCA_038238115.1 Propionibacteriales bacterium
AGCTCCCCCACCACGCGCAGCGGGTGGGTGGTGCGGTAGGACTCCGTGGGGTTGCCGGGGAACTTCTTGTCCGTGACGTTCGGGTCGTCCTCGAAGGGTCCCCGGGGCTCCACGACGTAGATGCGTCCACGCGGCACCCCGGGGCCCTCACCGCCGCCGGGGTGCAAGGCCATCGCCAGCTCGGCTCCCCAGACGGCCGTCTCCACGAGCGCCGTGAAGTAGACGTGCGGCAGCGCCCGCCCGGGCCGGAAGTGTGAGCGGTGCCCGGGGACCAGGTCGTCTCCGACCTCAAGCGCGGCCCGGGTCCCGTGGAAGAACGGACCGCTAACGTGGCAGCAGTTGTCGTGAGTCACCGGGGTGCGATACGTGGTCTCGTCGTCCATCCGATCCTTCGTGTGCGCTGTCGGGACCGTGTCCGCAACGATATTCGTCATCGTGACCAGCGGGGATTGCACGCGCGCGGGGCTCGTCCACGGGGCGGCAGGCGCCCGGCGAGTTGCTAAGCCCGATCATGGGCCACGACTGCGGGTGCCGCATAGGGATGGCTAACAGGACACGGTGATTGGTCAGGTCACCTTGAGAGAGCCGTCCATATTGAAGTCGAACGCACCCCAGGCAACTTCCCATAGATAACCGTCCGGATCGCTGAAGTACCCGGAGTACCCACCCCACGACGTCTCGCAGGCCGGCTTGACAATCTGCGCTCCCGCAGCGGCGGCCAGGGCGAGCACCTCGTCGACCTCAGAACGCTCACGCACATTGTGCGCCAGCGTTATCCCCGTGAACTTCGAACGTGGGACGTTCCAACCGGCGCCGACGTCCTCGGCGAGGTCTCCGAACGGGAACAGGGCAAGTACAGCGCCGGACGTCTGGAAGAAGACAATGCCCTGGTCGGGCCCGCGTGTCGTCGGCAACCCGAGACCGTCGCGGTAGAAGCGGTACGACCGCTCCAAGTCCGCCACACCGAGCGTGATCAGCGATACACGAGGCTCCACGGCATCATCATCGGAGTGATCACGGCCGCACGCAACCGCGTAGGAGGATCGCCAAGCGGGAAGGTCTGGCTCCGCCGGGATCTGGTTCGTCTTGCGCCCCGGCTCGACCCCGCCGGACGACCTGACTCCAGGTCGTGGAATCTTTACGAGGTGCCGACAGACCAGATCTTCGACGTGGGCGGGCTCACTCTCGGAGTGCGGGTGTGGGCAGGGCCAGAATCCGCTCAGCCGCCGTTGGTGCTCCTGCCCGCAACCGGCGAGACCGCTGACGACTGGGACGTGGTCGCAGCGCCGATGAGTGCAACAAGGACGGTCTTTGCCGTCAACCTGCGCGGCCATGGGGCCAGCACCTGGCCCGGGACATACTCGATCCAGTTGATGGTCGACGACGTGGGAGCTTGGCTCGCCGCTCGCTTTCCCGGTGGCCTAGTCGACCTCGTCGGTCATCCCCTGGGTGGGCTTGTGGCGTGCTCGGTCGCCACTCGATGTCCTGATCAGATACGTCGCCTCGTACTCGAGGATGTCGGGCTGCTCAAGCCGCGGCCGGCCGAACCGCCGGCCAAACCCGATGGAGTCCTGGCGTCGACTGGCAGGTGGTCGAGCAGGTACGCCCAGAGATCGACAACTTCGCTCCAGCCTGGGCCGACCTGGTTGCGGGGATCGAGGTTCCCACGCTCGTCATCGCTGGAGGCGCGACCAGCCCGGTGCCGCAGGAGCAGATCGCGGATCTCGTTCATCACCTTCCAGACGGCCAAATGGTCACCATCGAAGCCGGCCACCTCGTGCACGCGAGCAAACCGTCGGAGTGCACCTCGCGACTGCTGAGCTTCCTGAGCTGACAGAACAGGCGTCAGCGCCGGCGCGCATTCCCGGCTCCTCCAGCATCCCGACCTGTTCCAATAGCCGAACCGCTAGCGGACAGTCGCAGGCCGCTAGGCGTCTCGCCCAACGAGCGTCCCGCAAGACCCGCCCGGTGACGTGTCCCGCAAGGGCGCCTGGAACGGGACACGGTCCATGGCCGCTCGTGGCGCCCAGCTCGTGGCGGAGCTCATCCCATTTCTCGGCTTCTCTGCTCTACTCTCCACGCCTCGTCAGCCACTCACACCGCTTCCATCCCGCTGACAATCGTTGACTTTCACGGCTCCTCGAATCCGTCTCCGATTGCCGCTCCCTGGGCATTCTCGCCCCTCCCTTTCGATCGAAGTGCCGCGAGTGCTCCTTGCCGGCTTTGGTAACACCCACCCCGGAGGGCTCGCAAACAGCCCGATCAAGCCCCCTGTGGAAGTTCTTGCGGACTCTGTGCGGACTGAGAGGACCTACACCCCGTCTGACCTGCGCAAACGCGCCGATCACACGCTGAAGCGGAACGATTCCGGGGTCAATTGGTGGTCGTTGAGCACCGCTAATTCTGACTGGAAAAGACCGTCTGACCTGCGCAAACGCTGATTTGGCGTCGTTGGGTGATACTGACTGGCGCTGGCCTGCGCGGAACTTTTTGCGGACTGTTTGCGGACTGCTGCCCTTGTCCGAGGGCTTGTCACCTCGTCCAGCGGCACCCCAGGCGAAGCTGAGCCCGCTCAGCCCTCTTCAGAGTGGCCAACAGGTCCGACCTCGACATGGCCACACGTGCGTTTTGTCCATTGCTTTGTGTGTATATTGTCCATTGAAAAGTGTGAATCTTGTCGATTGAGGAGTCGAGATGGCTGCGTCGCCTACCAAACGTACCTACCTGCCTCGCCTGGCAGACGGCATCCTCAACGATCAGCTCGGCGCGATGGGCGCGGTTCTCATCGAAGGAGTCAAAGGTTGCGGAAAGACCGCGACCGCCCGACAGCGAGCCGTCAGCGAGGTTCTGCTCGACACCGACCCCGAAGCCGAGCGGCGCGCCGCACTCGACCCCCGGCTGCTCCTCGACGGCGACACGCCACGCCTCTTGGACGAATGGCAGCGCACCCCACGTGTATGGGATGCCGTCCGTCGCGCCGTCGACGATCGGGGCCTTCCTGGCCAGTTCATCCTGACGGGCTCGGCAACCCCGAACGATGAAACCCAGTGTCACTCAGGGGCAGGCCGGTTCGGCATCGTTCGCATGCGGACGATGACCCTGACCGAAAAACAGGCGGTAAGTCCCAGCGTGTCCGTCACTGAACTCCTTCTCGGCACCGCACCAAGACCCGCAAACAGTTCAGTGACTGTCCGCGACTACCTGAACCACATCGCAGTCGGCGGCTGGCCGCTCCTCGCGGGGTCCGACGAAAAGGCGGCTCGAACGTACCTGGACGGCTACCTCGACATCATCGTCGAGCGCGACATCGACGAGGTGTCAGGAGGCCCACGAAATCCCCGCCTTGTTCGGCGCTTCCTGCACGCCTACGCCCAGATGGTCTCCCAGGCCGCGAACCTGAGCACCATCATGAGACGGGCTGGCGACGACGTCGATGGCGATGCAGACGCGCCGGGCCGCCACACCGCGCAGATCTACCTCGACGCGCTCCGGCGCATGATGATCGTCGACGAAGTGCCGGCCTGGGATCCGCCGGTGCGGTCATCCAAACGCCTGACCACGACACCCAAGCGGCACCTGGGTGACCCATCCCTTGCCGCAGTGCTGCTCCAGATGTCACCTGAGAGAATGCTCGCTGACCTGGAAACCGCGGGCTTCCTCTTCGAGAGCCTCGTCGCACACGATCTGCGGATCTACGCCGAGGGCGCGGGCGCGTCATGCTTTCACTACCGCGAAGCCGAAGGCCGACTCGAAGTCGACTACGTCCTCGAAGATCGAGACGGCGACTGGATCGGCGTCGAGGTAAAGCTGGGAGAATCGGAGCTCGACAAGGCGGCGGATTCCCTGCATCGGTTGGCAGATCGTGTTGTGCGCAAGCCCAAAGCACTCGTCGTCGTGACGGGCACCTCGCTCGCCTATGCACGCGAGGACGGCGTGCACGTCGTACCCCTCGGCCTCTTGGGCCCATGAGATACATCCGCAACCAGTTCGATCTCGGCCTGTCTTGGCCTCTACTTACTGGCCTTGCGCCGAAGCTGCTTGAACTCCTCGACCATCACGTCGACCTCTGACTCCTCGACTTGCAGCAGAGCGTCGAGCTTCTCCCCGGCAGCCTTGAGCTTGGCCACTTCGGCAGCCCGGTCGCCGCGGGTGGGAGGGTGGTGAGTCAGGCCGTGCTCCAAACCGCAAGCTCTCCGTGGCTGGCTGCTTCAGTCGAGCTGATCTGGTGGAAGAACACCGAACGTCGGCAATCTCATCGACCAGAACCCAGGACCAGAAGCCAGGCCGGCCATCGACTGCGACGTCGCCGACGTTGATCCGCGAGGAGCCGATGGGCAGACGAGCCAGGTTGCGGTCGTCGTCGTCGACCATGTTCAGGTCGGCGTCTATGTCGATCTGGATCCCTGCGGCCTCCCCTCAGTCTTGACCCTGGTCGTGGAACTCGTTGTCCCTCACAGTGTAAGCCGCGCTCAGGAAGCGGTCGACGAGTTCTTCGGCAGTCGGCGCGGTGACGCGGACGCTCGCGAAGGGCTGGCCGTACACGGGCCCCAGACTGGCGTCGTAGTGGGGTTCCCTCCCGCTGGGCACGAGTCCAAGTCCGCTGGTCTGCAACGCCCCCGCCTCGAACATGACGACCCGGCTGCTCTGCGGCACTTCTCGGCCAGGACGCGATCGAGGGGCCAAGAGTCCGAGACCAGCCAGAGCGAAAGCCCGTAGTAGCCAAAGAGCTAGAAGTTGTAGGTGGCGTCGGCGACCAGGATGTCGCGGTCGAACACTCGTCCATCCGGGTTGGCATCGAACAGCGCCCGAACCAGCATCGCCCCAGCCGGCAGCCCTGGCTCGTCACGGACCAGCCGCTGCCGCACCATGGCTTGATCCTGTCATCGAGCGCCGACTTCCGTGATGCGGCAACAAGGATGAACCGCATGCCAGCGGGCCACGACACCTCCCTTGGCTAACCCCGGAAGATCGGGTCGCCGCAGGTCTCGATGTAGTCGAGCAGCGCCTGGACGTTCTTGGTAGGGCGCCTGCGCTTGTACTCGTGGAACTTCAGGTGCCGGTCGCGCCAGTAGATCGCCCACTGGCCGGTGGTCTTGGTGTAGCGCAGCCGGGCGATCGGGAACCTCGTTCGCTCGCCGAACCGTCCCAAGGTGGGCGCACCTCGACGATGTCGACGTAGCGGTCGCCGACGTCGGCCTCCACCTTGAGCTCGGGCCACAGGTGCTCCGGCACGCGGCCGCGAGCCCAAGTACGGATGCGGTGCAGGTCGATCTCCGGAAGCGTCACGTCAGACCAGCCCGAAATAGCCGGAGACTGCGATCGTCTCGGACACGACGGCGCTGCCGGGCGCTCGGCTCGTCGAAGCTCACGGGGTCACACCCCGGGCCGCGGCAGCCGCGAAGAGCTCACGGGCCACCTGCTCGGCCTTCTCGGCTGCGGCAGCACCGACCGGCTTGGCTTCATAGCGGTCCTGGTTTCGAGCCCGGCGAATTCGGTCGAACGCGCTCGCCGCCTTGTCGGCCGGCGGCTTGTCGAGGACGGCGCGCAGGTAGCGGCCCAGCGCCTCGTGCTGTCCCGGACCGTTGGCGGTGCGGAAGCCGTACGCCACGAGCAGCGCCTCGCCGATGTCGTGGGCCGCGTCGTAGGCGATGCCGTACTTCACCGCGACGCTGGTGAGCAGCGGCAGCTGCCCGAGCCGCTGCTCGGCCTGCCGCATGAAGGACGCGGCACGCGAAGCGTCGACCGGCACAGCCTCGAGCCGTCGAGCTTCGACCAGCGCAAGCACCGTCGCCTGCTGGACCCTGGTCAGCGCAGAGATCGCCATGATTGCTCCCCCAACACCGGGACGATCGAACTAGAGCGCACAGTGTCCAGGAAACCCGACTCAGCTGTGAACTCCTCCGCGCTGAGGATCGTGGGGTTGACCGGACGATGCACGGCAGCCTCGACGCGAGTGCACGCCTCATAGACCCCGTCGACATCGGGAGTGCCGACGACCATCACGTCGATGTCATACGGCGCCGGCCCGTCGACACCGCGCAGTCGGGCGGCGAAGGAGCCGTGGAGGAACGCCGAGTGGATCCCTTCGATGCGCCCGAACTCCTCAGCCAGCAAGAACACCGGGCCGCTGACGACGGTGAGGATCTCCCGCAAGGGGGCGGCCAGCGGACTGTCCGAGTTGCCCCGGATGAGGCGTATGCGGCCGACCAAACGCTCGGCCAGGATGCCAGCGTCGATGAGTCGCGCCACCTCTCCGTGCGCGGTCGGGTAGGCCAGGTCGGCGCGCTCGGCCAGGTCGGTGAGGCTGAGCTCGTCGCCGGCAAGCAGGAGAGCCGAGAGCAGGCGCGCCTGACCGTGCGACCGGAAGATCGGAGCCAGCAGAGGCGCCTTAGTTCTCATATAACTGAGGTTATTATCCATCATAGTGATAGTTAAGGGAGGCGCCTTCACCAGACTGAGCGGACCGGTCCGGTAGCCCTATCAATCCGGGTCCACGTCCGTACCGATGTGCACCCGGCTCTCCAGCGCAGACGCGACGGCATCGAACTCGAGGAGCGCGGCGGTGAGATCCTCGACGATCTCGCGGGCGATGATCTCGGGGGACGGCAGGTTGTCGGCGTCTTCAAGCGACTCATCACGCAGCCAGGTGATGTCGAGGTTGACTTTGTCGCGGGCGATGAGCTCGTCGTACGTGAACGACTTCCACCGCTCCGACTCGACCCGCTCGTCGCGAGGCTTGCCGGGCAAGTACGACGCAACGAAGTCGTCGAGGTCATCGCGACCCAGCGGGCTTTCTTGAGGGTGAAGTGCTTGTTGGTCCGCAGGTCGTAGACCCACAGCTTCTGGGTCCAGGGCTGCTCGGCGGCTGGCTTCTTGTCGAAGAACAGCACGTTGGCCTTCACTCCGGGCTTGTAGAAGATGCCTGTCGGGAGGCGGATCAAGGTGTGGAAGTCGAAGGCGGTCAGCAGTTTGCGACGCAGCGTCTCGCCGGCGCCGCCCTCGAAGAGCACGTTGTCGGGCAGGACGACGCCGGCGCGGCCGTTGATGTCGAGGATCGTCATGATGTGCTGAAGGAAGTTGAGCTGCTTGTTGGACGTCGTGACGACGAAGTCTTGCCGGAAGATCTCCGCGCCGTCGTCGTCACCGCCACCGATGTCGGTGGACGAGCTGCGGCCGAACGGCGGGTTTCGCCAGCACGACACTCCACCGCTCGCCCGGGTCGGCGATCAAGGCGTCCTTCTGGTCGATGAGCGAGTCGCCGGTGATCGAACCGAGGCCGTGGAGCAGCAGATTCATCGACGCGAGCCGGGAGGTGGTCGCACCGATGTCGACCCCTCGCACGAACTTCGTTTGCAGGTGCTTCTTCTCGTCCGGCGTGAGCCCACCAGCACCCCGGCTGGCGTAGGCATGAGCGGTGAGCAAGAACCCGCCGGTGCCGCAGGCCGGGTCAAACGACCTGATCAGCGACCGTTGGCTGAACGACGTCGACGATCGCCCGGATGAGGGCACGCGGGGTGAAGTATTGGCCCGCCGTCGACTTGGTGTCCCCGGCGCTGCGCTCCAGCAACTCCTCGTATGCGTCGCCGTTGATGTCGGCGCCGGCCGCTGACCAGTTCTCCTTGTCGATGTAGTCGACGATGAGGGTCTTGAGGTGGGACGGGTTGGAGATCTTGTTCTGCGCACCCCGATAGATCGCGCCCAGCACTCCCGGCTGGCTCGCGAGCCCGCGCAGGACATGGTTGTAGGTGTCCTCCAGCGCCTCACCCGACAGGCCGAGCAGCCGGTGCCAAGAAAGGTCCTCCGGCACGACCCGCTCGGGGTTGAGCGGCCGGGTGGCACGCTCCTCGGCCATCTTGAGAAACAGCAGATAGGTGAGCTGCTCTGTGTACTCGTACATGTTGACGCCCGAATCGCGGAGCACGTTGCTCCCCGCGACAAGCTTGGCTACGAGACGGCGCGAGTCGGACACAGGTGCAGTCTTTCAGGCGAGCAGACTAAGGCCCGGCGCGCCCGCATAGATGTCCTCTCCCGCAAGGAGCTCAACCCCTTTGGCGATCGCGCAGGCGGCGACCCAGCGATCAGCTGTGTGGAACTTGTCATGAAGGGCGTGGCCCGTTCGCCGGCACTCGGCAGAGAGGGCGACATGGGCATCGATCACAGCGTTATCGACCCCGACCGTTGGAGTCCGGTCGAGGATCACCCGAAGCTCGAGCATCCGTCGCTCGCCCCACCCGTCGACCAGCGCACCCACGAGCAACTCGGTCCGTGTCTGAAACGAGATGAGCACCTGTCGTCCGGTCAACCGTTCCCGCCAGCGAGCGATCCGCGTGTCCGACCGACACCGCACACCGCACGGTCTCGGGCTCTATCTCGCGCATCTGCGCCTGGGTATCGACCCGGAGTTGGTGGAAAGGAGGTCAGCGGCATGAGCACGCAATTCGAGTTTCACTTGAAGGGCGCGAAAGCCCCAGAGTGCGAGTTGGACGCTGACCACCTCCTGCCACTCGAGTCGCGTCGCGGACGGCGGTGGATTCTGGCCCGAGACGAGGACTGCGACCGCATACAGGCAGTTGTCGAGCGCGGCGCGAAGCTCGTACAGGAGCTCACCGAAAACGACGGACAGCTCCACGGGAAGTGGGACCACGCGGCGGAGGCGGGCGACGACGGTGCCGTCATCCTCGACGGAGCGGTCGAGAGCATGAGGTCGCTGGCTCAGATAGTCCGCCCAGATCTGACCGAACGATTTGTAGTGCTCCTCAGCCCGATCCAGCCGCGCGTGCAGCAGCCGAACCTCGAACTCGATCGGTTCAAGAGAGGCAGGAAGCGGAGCGGTCACGCACCGATCATCGCGGCCTCCTCCGACAATTCACCGATGTCGGAGGTGAGGCGGCCCGAGAAGACCGCAGCGAGCAGTGAGCGACGAAGTGCAGCGGAGCGACGCTGCGATGCAGCCAGTTCGCGTCGGAGGCGAGCGTGGGCTACGTCGATCTCTCCCCGGCGACCGAGTAGCTCATCACGACGTTCGTCGCCCGGTAGCGGAATCTCGATCGCTTTGACCACCGACAGGTTGAGGTTCGGCTGAACGCCGCCGGCGGCCAGCCGGCGGAGCTTGCTGTAGTTGGCGTCGAGGACAAGGCGAACCCACGGCCGGAGGGACGAGTCGTGGAGGACAACAGCCGCACATGCCTGGTTGGTCGTCGCGTCGATCCCGAGCTCGGCGGCGGTTCCGCGAGTCTTCCCTTCGCCGTGCATGGCGATGAGGAGCACGCCAGCGGGCACGACCTTCAGCGTCGTCTCCTCCAGCGCCTTCGGCGTCACGAAGTGAGTCGCCCTGGTGATGAGACCCTGATGCAGGTCGCCGCTCGTGATCCAAGGGATCGTTCCGCCGTCGTGGAACTCCCTGTTGCCCTTGAGCGGAGTCAACCCGCTGCTGATCTTCGATAGAGACCCCAGCGTCGCCACCGTCACGCCCGGCAACCGGCGCGCTCGCCCAAGCGCCTGAGAGAGCGCAGCGTCGCGCAGCGCAGAGAGGCGTCGCACCGACTTGCGGATCGAGTCGTCGGCGGCGTCGAGGCGGGAGAGGTGGTCTTCGAGGAGGTCGACGATGCGACGCTGCTCGGGGCGAGGCGGAAGCGGCGTCGGCCAGGAGGCGAGTCGTGCGCGGCCGATGTGATGGATGCCCACACCGCGGGAGTGCTCGACGAACTGCCCGTCGAGTGCGAGGTAGCGGAAGTAGTGAACAAGGAACTTGGAGTCGTGCTCCCGTGGCCGCACGCGGATCAGGGTGTTCTGGAAGGCACACTCGGCGATCTCGCCGGTCCAGAGGGCGGGCTTGCCGACCTCACCAGGACTCCCGGAGGCCTCGCTGAGGACGATGTCGCCGGGCTCCATCCGGTAGGTGGACATCTCGTCGGCGGTGAAATTCATGGTCTTCACGTCGGAGAGATCGAGACCAGCCCACCTGACATTGGCGGCGCGGATGTAGGGGCGCATCGAGTCGCCGGAGTGGTTCTTTGGCGCGCGCTGTCGTCCAAGCCGGACCTCAGCGAGGTCGGCCAGCGGCACGACGGGCCAAGTCATCCGGTGAGTTCCTTGTTGAGCTCATCGATGAGAGTGGCGGCGCGGTCACCGAGGTCACGGATGGCGCCGCCGGTGCCGCCGTTCTCAACGAAAGGCGGCTGGTCAAGGTCGGCGGGGGTGATTCCGGCGGAGGAAGCAACGACCTGGACCATCCGGTCGAGCCACCACCGCTCGGCAGGCGAGAACGGCACACCTGACTGCTCTTGCTGGGCGAGCCAGGCGGCGTACTTCTCCTGGATCTGATCGGCGTACGGCACGAGCTTGTCGTCCTCGCCCAGGGTGAACCGAATCAGGGAGACGAGGTCGGTCAGGGTGCGGTGGGTGGAGGTGCGGGCGACGTACTCGGGGTCGAGGGCGACGTAGGCGCCCCAGATGATGTCGGGGGTCCAGTTGTGGGGCGGTCGGGCGATGCGGTCGGCCAGCTCCTTGATGTCGCTGAACGCGATCCGCCGGCCGACCTTCTGGTCGCTGGCCTCGGCGAGCAAGAGCAGTTGTTCGACGCCAGCTCGGTTATGCATTTCAGCGGCGGGCGCCAGAAGGAGCGCTGGTTCCACCTCCATGACCTGAACGCCTTCAACGAGTTCATCGCTCGCTTCTAGCAGCAAGGCGGGCTTCCGGGTCCTTCGTCGTTCCCCGGACCGACATGACTCCGGCTATCCGTGGCCCATCTGGTCCGCTCCGCGCATACGCGCAGGCAGCCAGGCGCGTCATTCTGCCGCGCATTTCTCGCGCCCGGTCTTGACCTTTCGCGGCCCCGGCGCAAGTGCGCTCGACAGTCCAGGTCGCGATTGAACTTAGCCTGAGGGTATGACTAGGCGCCGAGTTCAATACCGTAAGCCTCCTCGGATGACCGGTCAGCTCAAGGCGTCGCAGAATGCCCCTTCGCCCTTGGTGAAGGTGTCGTGGACGCCATGGAAGACGATCGGCTGGGCTTGTTCGTTGAAGGCCACTCGCCCGGTGTCGTGCAGGA
>JBBRYB010000089.1:0-10889 GCA_038238115.1 Propionibacteriales bacterium
CTCCCGACCCGACGGACAGATCCCGGGCAAGGCACCCCGCGAGGGCCAGGCGATTCACGAGTCACGTCAGGCCAGAAGAACCAGCACCACCCTGCCAGGCCAGCCCCAGGCCAGCCATCACAGACACTTACAGGCGGTTCAAACCTCCGCTCGATCTCGTCGACGGCGAACGGTTCAGGGTCGGCGATGTCCGCAGGTCTGCCGAAGGCCGCCACAATTCCGCCCCTGGCCAATAGCTGAACCGTCCGCTGCCAACGAGTCTCCGCGTCGGTCCAGTGCCACGCCGCGGCGGCGTACACCAGGTCGAACTGCTGATCCGGACTCGAACTCCTCGAACTCCACGCGGACGGCGATGACGGGCAGGCCCGCGGTGGTTCGCTGTAGCACCGACAGCATGTCGGGGTCGGGCTCGAGCGCGGTTACCGCGACACCACGACCCGCGAACAGGCGCGTCGCCTTGCCGGTCCCAGCGCCGACCTCGACCGCGGTACGGACCGGGCGTTTTGCATAGGCGAACACGGTGTCGGCAACCTCGCCGGGGTAGCCGAGCCGGTAGCGCTCGTAGTCTTCGGCGACCGACCCGAACGATAGTCGGCGTGGTGGCCGCGCAAAGCCGGCGGATGGGGTCGTTGATCATGGTCCTTGAGTATCACCGACGCGCTTGTGAGTTGGCCTGGTTCGCTGGACCCCGCCCAGACGTTCCGTCGAATGCTCAAGGAGCGAAAGCTCCTCGGCAACGACACGGGTGAGTCGACCGGAAGGTTGGTGAGGCCGCTGGTGAGAAGCTTGGTGAGGTGCAGATGCTCTCCTCGGGTCCATGAACGGAGCATCCGGGGTGTCGTTGTCCACGAGCGTCCGCGCCGGGCGCCCACCTACCTCTACACAGTCCGAGGAGGAGCAATGGACGCACTCCTCTCGACTCGGACAAGCCGAGAGTCGGATCGAAGGATCGGCGGGTCAAAGTTCGGCATACGCTCCGTGACCAGTTTTCAGCCGTCGCCGACAGGAAAGACGCTGCAACCGCTGAAGAACGTCAGGAAGACCCCGGCCAGCGTGACGCTCCAAACGACCGGTTGACAACAGTGGGGAGCCGGAGAGACGCGGTTCTGACGAGTGCCTAGGGCTGTGGATGTAGTCCGATCCGGTGGCGAGCGCTTAGATGAGGAAGAGCAGGATTTTGCACGACCGGGTTACACCGACGGCAAGGAGGCAGATCTTGAGCGACCCAAATGTGCGCGAACTATTCCTGCAGGCGATTGCCCATAACGATTCGGCGGCGATGCGCGAGGGCATCGAACATTTGTTTGGGCTGACAGGGAATGGACTCTCTCCTGAGTCGGAGTATCGGCTTCGCCACGAGGACTACGTTATGGCGATGCCCCAGTCAGGCGAGCGCATCCGTGGACGTGACGCGATGCGTGCCATGCAAGAAGCGTTTCCGATTCCCCCGTCTATAACCTTGCGCAGAGTGGTTGGGTCCGGGCAAGTCTGGGTTGTCGAGGGAACAAACGACTATGCCGGGGAGGTATGGCACGTGGTGGCCATCCTAGAGCTTGAAACAGATGGGTCGATCATTCGCGATACTCGCTACTACACGCAGAAGTCGGAGGCGCCGACCTGGCGGGCTGAATGGGTGGAGTCGATCGATTAGCGGTGCATTGATCCGCAGGCGGGACAGCCCCTGCCTTGAAGGACGCACTTGTTTCCCGGGTCGATCGATTTCGCGCCGGCATGGCTCGAAACTGGTCCTGGCCGGTGTCGCGTATCGACGCGAGTGCGTTCGGGGAGAGGGTGAGTAACGGCCGTCCGGGCTGTCCGTGAGCGAAGGAGCTTAAGATGGCGGTGTACCTGATCGCCTTCAACGACGAGTGGGTGATCACGTTCAAGGAGTTGCGCGCGAGGGGCACGTCCGGAAGCGCCTCATCGAGAGATGAAGGCTGCCGAGGTCTTAATCTTCGCTGACCGAATCCTGGACCAGTCCACCGCCGTGTGCAACGTCGACCGAGCAGCGGCTCGCCCCTCTTCAGCGACTGGCCGTTCGCCGAGACCAAAGCACGTGCGGCTTCGCGGTCGTCGATGTGCGCGATGATGCCGATGCGCGGTACTAGGCCGGCCGGATCGCGGTCGCGATCGGCTGGCCAGGAGGTGCACCGTTTCCGGGTGTCGGTTCGGGATCCCCTGCGGTTCCAGACCGACACGCAGTCCGAGGCGCGTCCTGCCGGGATGTTCTGGTATCCGTGGCTTGCTGGTCGGTGACGGTGGGGCCGCTGTTCTCTCGCCGTTGCCGTCGCATGCACTGTGGAGCGGTCGGGACCGTCCCATGTGAGACGTTGCGGACGAGGAGTCGCTCGACGAGGCACGCCGCAGGCTCGTGGAACGCACGGCCCAGACGGCGCGGTGACGGATGTCGGAGTCCTCAGAGCATCAGTTTCCGTGACCTCGACGGCTCTGAGGTTGAAGTCGCCTTGTGGGGCACCGAACCCGTGCGAGGGTTCGATCAACGCCTCACGACGACTTTAGGAACGCCATCAAACGACTGGGAGGAACGATGATCTCTAGGTTCAGCGACACGTTTGGGATGCGGGGGGGTCGGTCCGAACGAAAGATCTGGCGCCAGCGTCGATGGCTCCCAATAGCCCTCACGATCGCGGCAACCGGTCTCACCGGCTGCGGTGATAACGGTGGGGACGAGGGCCGGGGCGGAACAACTGTCACCCAGAGCGCCGAGACCCACCTCACCACGCCCCTCGAAGGGGACGGTGAGCCGATCCTGATCAAAACGCAGGTCCAAGGGTTTACAGGCAAGGTTCTCCCCGGCTCCGTCATCGGCGATTCGCCCTTCTGCCCCGGCGGAACCGTCCGCCATGAGCACGGGACCCCCGAGATCGGCTTCCCGGCCATCAATGTGTTCCACTGCCCCGACGGCCGACTGGAGATCGGCTTCGGGCCGGGTCCGGACCAAATGAACAACTCGGTTCAGACCAGCGACTGGAAGATCCTGGATGGCAGCGATCGCTTCGCGAGGGTCAGAGGGCATGGTCAAATGAGAGTTCGGTTCAAGCGTGCAGGTTCGCCGACAGGTCGCGAGACCTTCACGGGAATAGTCGTCGTTCCCTAGTCCGGATCCCGGTGCCTGGCTAACTTTCGGCCTCGCGGTCGCACAGCGGTGGTCGTGGTGGCTGATTGCGGCGTACCGGAGCAGGCGGTTAGGGCGAGAGCCAGGGCCGTCGCGGCGGACAAGTACGTGGTGGTGGACATGAGTGTTCCTCCCGGCTGGGTAGTGGATGGACAGGGGCTGCGGATCGACCCGTGGCTGGGGCCACCGGTCAGGCGTCGGCCGCTGAGGCCGGACGGCTGGGGCTGGCCTGGCTCGGGCCTTCGAGACGCTGAAGTCGTGCCAGCGCAGATCCAACTCGGAGTGGACCGGGTAGGTGAACGCCTCGACGCCCGGGACGCGGTCTCTGAGCGTGTCGTCACGGGCCTGGAGTACAGGTGTGCCGTTCGCCGCCAGGCTCAGCGTGTCGCCGACGCAGGCACCGATGAGCTGGAGTTCTCGTCGGCGGGAAGCACGGGCTGCCGCGACCCAGACCTCGACGTGTTGATCGATTGCTTTGAGCCTGCCGGGGAGGGCACCCCGATCTCCCGCCTCACGGGTCAGCATGATGGTCTCCTCAGATGTGCTGAGAGTTGTGGCGTGTGGCCCTGGTGGCCAGGACGCCGGGAGCGGCGGGAGATCCCACTCGTCGTCCGGCGTGCGGCCACGGACCAGTAGGAGAAGCTGATGGTCATCAACAGCCAGGCAGCCATCTCGAGCGCCGGCATCTGGAGCACGACGAACGCGATGACGTTGGGCTGGGGTGGTCAGCAGCATGGCGACCCAGCCGAAGGTCGGGATGCTGCCGCGCAGGGCCAGGCCCATCAGGATGGCGCCGAAGATGTGGCCGAGGACGAAGAGCGCCTTGCTGACGCCGGCGAGTCCTTCGGACCACATCTTGTCGATCACCGTTGCCGCGACGTCACGTTGCTCGACGGGGAGCTTGGCGCCGACACGGCCGTGTACGCCATCTACGCTGCTGCCAACGGAGAGCCGCCGGCGGGGGGTTGTAGAAGCCCTCAATGAAGGAGAAGACCGCGGTGGTCAGGCCCTCTCTGCTGCGGTGTCGGGGCCGACCGCGAACGCTGCGGTGGGTCCGGGGCGGCTTGGCTGGTGAGCTCGGTGAGGAGCTTCTCGTGGGCGGTGATCTCGGTGTTGAGCTGATGCCAGCGCTTGGCGATCGCACGCAGGGTGTACTTCGAGGACGCCATGATGGTGGTGACCTGTCCCGGGCGCAGGCCGGCGCAGCGGTTGATCAGCGCCATCCTCGACAGCGGCTGGAGTTCCTCACGCAACTTGGGTGGAGCGTTCACGATGACCTGTTTGAGGCTGATCATCGCCGAGGTGCGGGCCTTGACAGCAACGTCTTTGGCGACTTTGCTTTGGCGGATCATCTCCACGGCGCCGTCCGCGGACTTCGGGATTGCGGTGGTATGGCCGGCTAGCACGGCCCGAGCGGCGTTCTCGGCATCCAGTCGGGCTTCCCTCGCAGCCGCCGGTCGCGTGGGTCGGTGCGCATCACCTCGATGACGCCGATATCGCAACGCCTGACCGCGCTGGTCAGGCCGGCGCCATAGGAGCCGGTGCCCTCGATCGCGAACCGGTCCGGCTCGGTGGGGCGGGCGGAAGTTCCGCTCGACCGAGGTCCGCGGACGGGATCGCCGCCTGGTCGCGGCGGTGTCCGTAGGTGCCGTAGGAGGCGGCATGCACCTGCCGGATGGTGTTGATCAGGTGCGCCTGCTCAAGGTCGCGGCCGCTGGCCGGGCGGTTGCGCCACCCGTAGTACCCGGAGGTCGAAACCTTCAGCACCCGGCTCGTCACCGCGACGGGAACCCGCCGCCGGCGAGCTCACAGACGACCAGGTAGGTCATTTTGGGAGGACGTTCTCCCGAGCGAAGTAGGCCGACGTGCGTTTGAGGATCTCGACCTCCATCTCCAGCACCCGCTTCTCGCGGCGCAACCGCACGAGCTCGGCGCGGTCGTCGCTGCTCAGGCCCTCCTTCTTGCCCTCGTCGACGTCAACCTGGGCCATCCAGCGGCGCAACCCAGACTCGGCGACGCCGAGATCGCGTGCGATCTGCGCGATCGGCTTCTCCTTCAGCCGGGCCAGCTCGACCGCACGACGGCGGAACTCAGGATCCCTCGGTGCCGGGATACGGACTCCTCTCGAGCGACCATCGTCGCCCTACTTCAGGTGTCCGGGAAGCCGGGGGCACTTCAGAGTGAGCCGGTCGCCTTGTGAGCGATTGGGTGCACCGCGGATTGTGCCGAGGACGCCTTACTGCGTCTGGGGCCGTTACGCAGGAATGGGGGCAAGCTTGAAAAGACTTCAATGGTCGATGTCGAAGAGCCTGGCAGCCGTTCGACGTACGTGCGAGAACCAACTCGCCGCCAACTAGAGGAGTGATCAAGATGCCGCGTTTCATGGGATTCGTGAGGATGGAAGAGGGCGTCGGTACGCCGCCAAAGGCGCTGTTCGACGCGATGGACGCCTACATCGGCGAACAGGCCGCCAAGGGTGTGTTCCTCGACGGTGGCGGTCTGTACGGGACTGAGGACGCCGTGAACTTCGTGGTGCGCCAGGGCGAGGTCAGCCGGGTCGACGGACCGTATGCCGAGGCCAAGGAGGTCGTCGGCGGCTGGGCCATCATGCAGTACGACACCGTCGAGGAGGCTGTGGCCGATCAGCAGGAGTTCGCCGAGCTGCACGCGAAGTACTGGCCCGAGGTCACCGTGATCTCGACCCTGCGCCAGATCTCCATGGGCCCGGAGGCCCCCGGCGACTGAACAGGGCTCACTACGCTGGCATCGTGCCGGCAGGGACCAGTGCGGATGACCCGACCGAGGCCATCTTTGCCGCGTGGCGGGCCGAGTCGGCCCGCCTCGTCGGTGCTCTCACCCGGATGACCCGTGATGTGGGTCTCGCCGAAGACCTGGCGCAGGACGCACTCGTGGCCGCGCTCGAGCAGTGGCCCACAACCGGCGTCCCGCAAAACCCGATCGCATGGTTGATGACCATCGCGAAGCGGCGCGGCATCGACCACTTCCGGCGCGCCGACAGCCTTCGCCGCAAGATCGCGGAGCTCGAACATGCCCGCGGGGGAGAGGAGGCGGAGATGCCCGACCTCGACGGCCAGGTCGATTACATCGAGGACGACGTCCTGCGGCTCATCTTCTTGTCCTGCCACCCCTCCCTCAGTGCCGAGTCGCGGGCCGCGCTGACCCTGCGTCTGGTCGGAGGACTCACCACCGCCGAGATCGCCCGTGGGTTCTTGGCCACCGAATCCACCATGGGCCAGCGCATCTCGCGAGCCAAGAAGACACTGTCCGCGGCTCACGCCGAGTTCGAGCTGCCCACCGGCCCGGAGCGGACCAGGCGTCTCGACGACGTCATGGCCGTGATCTACCTGATCTTCAACGAGGGTTACACAGCCACCGCTGGCGAGGACTGGATGCGCCCCGACCTGGCAAGCGAGGCGATTCGGCTCGCGCGCATGCTGGTCGTAGTCGCCCCCCGCGAGCCCGAGGTGCTCGGACTGCAGGCCCTGCTTGAGATACAGGGCTCGCGGATGGCCGCCCGGCTCGATGAGCACGGCGCGCCGGTCCTGCTGGAGGCGCAGGACCGGACGCGGTGGGACCAGTTGCTGATCCGGCGCGGGATGGCCGCCCTGCATCAGGCCGAGCTGCTCGCCGAGCGCGGGAAGCCGGTCGGGAAATACTTCTTGCAGGCCTCGATCGCCGCCCACCACGCCCGCGCAGAGCGTGCCGAGGACACGAGCTGGCTCCGGATCGCGGCTCTGTACGACGTCCTGGCCGACGCCGCGCCGGGACCGGTCGTCGAGGTGAACCGGGCGGTCGCGTACGGGCGGGCGTTCGGCCCAGACGCGGGGCTTGCCGTGCTCGAGGAGCTGGATGCACGCGTGCTCGGCGACTCACCCCTCGTGCCGAGTGTGCGCGGAGACCTCCTCGAACGGGCCGGGCTACACGCGCAGGCGAGCGAGGCGTTCACCGAGGCGGCCGCGCGCACCAGAAACGAGAGCGAGCGTGAACTCCTGCACCGTCGGGCCGAATGGAACATGACGCGCGTGTCGCGGTCGAGGTGATCCGCCGGAGGCGTTCTGCTTCGGACAGCCGACAGGTCTCAGCCTCCCTTCATGGGACCGGCCCATCGGCTCACATCTGGGCACTGCCAGGTCATTACCACGCGGCTGACAGGCCATATCGGCCCGGACGGGTACGCGGTGGAAAGTCGCGGGTCACTAACGCGCGGATCGCGGTTGAAGCGGACGTTGCTGAACCCGGCAGATGCGTGCCATGATCACCGACGCAGATGATCCGTACGGGGGTGACTTCGCCGGCACTCGGGACCTCGGAACCGTGTCTACCTCAGGTGCCGGACGAAGAACCGGGTCCCATCGTCCCCCTCGAACTGCGGGACGCCGGTGTGCCCGCCCACATTAGCGTGCAGCGTCTTCTCCTTGGAGCCGAAGGCCTCGAACAGGTCCAGGGCCATGTGCCGGTCGTTCCCTTCGTCATCCCACTGCAGCAGTACGAGCAGCGGAATGGTGACCTGCCGGGCCTCCTCAAACATGGTGCGGGGCACGAAACTCCCGGCGAACAGGATGGCGGCGAGGATGCGCGGCTCGACTACCGCCAGCCGGATGGCGATGGAGATCACCCCTCCCGCGAACCCGACCGGGCCGCCGATGTCGGGAAGGGAGAGGAGTGCGTCGAGGGTTGCCTGCCATTCCGGGACCGCCATTTCCACTAGCGGAACGATGAGCTGGTCGACGATCTCGGTGGAGACCGCCTGGCCGGCCTCGAGCGCTCTGCGCAGGTCGGCGCGGGCCTGCTCGACGGCGGCCCAACGCGGCCGGTCACCGCTCCCGGGGAGCTCGATGGTGGCCGCAGCGAAACCCTCCGCCGCGGAGTGTCGGGCCCGCGTGACCAGTCGGGGGTACATCTCGGGCAGTCCGCCGGGGTGGCCAAGCAGGATCAGCGGTGCCGGTGTGGACGCGGAGGCGGATGCAGGCGTCCACAGGATGCCGGGGATCTCGCCGAAAGTGAATTCGCGTTCAACGACGCCGTCGTAAAGCCGCTGTTCAGTAGAAAATTGCATGGTCGTGCCTTTCGGGAGTGCTCTCGAACGGCGCTCCCGGACGACCTACCGCCCGACCGTGACCCCAGAGAGGAGCACCCATGTCGATACGTTCATCGGGTACCACCTCCTCGTACTGGCGCGGCCTCCGGAAGATTACCAGTCGTCGTCTCAAGCACATGAGTAAACGGCGCTTCGAGGCCTGCGGCGCATCGAGTCATGCTGACCCGATAGGCGCCCGAACCTGAGCCGGGCTGGGAACGTGCGGAGCCGGCCCCAACGTGACGAACGCGGTGAAGTCCTCGCCCCAGACCTAACGAGTGTGTCCTGCCGTTTTCCTCCGGGAGGCGCCTCGAGCTCAACCCGAGAGCACGTCGGCTGGTGTCACATATCCCCGCTCGGTTCATGCCCGTGGCCGTCATCGGGATGCGCCGTGCGGTCGATGAGCCCGTACCGGCGGCCGCCCCGGCACCGGCCGGTAGCCGTCGAACCGTTGCTCGAGCACACCCTCGCCACCGGTGAGATCGGGCAGCTGTCGCTGGAGCTCGTGTAGTCGAGTTGCGACGAGGCGGGCCTCGAGCCGGGTCAGGTCCCCGCCGGAAGTCTGGGAGAGCAGCTCCGCACCCCATCTGGTGACTACCCGCTGCACGGCGGCTGCGTCATCGGTCGGCACCTCCAGCAGCACCTTCAGCACGGGCTCACACACCCAGGTGCGCGCGCGGCCGAGCGCTTGCTGCAGCACGATCGGCGTGAGCTTGCGGTAGTCATACGATGTGCTGGTCGGTCCACGACGCGAGGGTGGCCCGTCCGCGACGGAGTAGGCGCACTCGGTCAGCGTCACCACACAGTCGGTGACCTGCCAGCCGTACCGGCCGTGCTCGAGGGCCCGCCGCGCGTGCTTCTCGATCGCGCCGGCGAAACCCTCGACGCTCTTGAACAAGTACAGCGGCATGTCCCGTGCCGGCGCCGCGGTGACGAACGTCAGCCCGGTGCCGGGCTCACCCGGTGCGACGCGCAACCCGATCGTCGCGTGGTACGGATTGGCGTCGGTGTTGAGCCGGACGACCGCATCTCCGACGCCGCGCGGCCGCTCGACATGGAGCACGCTCGCGTCGGCGAACTCGACCTCGATCCCATAGTCCTCTGCCAGAGTCGCGTCCAGCACCTCCTGCTGCACTCGGCCGTACAACGACACCGTAGGAAGCCCGTCGGATCCGGTGCGAACGCCGATCAACGGGTCCTGGTCAGCGAGCTGGACCAGCGCCGCCCGCAGGGCAGGGCCCTGCTCGGGGCGTACGGAGGTGACCGACGCCTCCAGGGTTGGCGGAGCGAAGTGGTGCTCGCCGACCCGAGCCGCGTCACCGAAGCCGTCACCCACCCGGACCTTGGTCAGGCCGCTCAACCGGCCGATCTGCCCGGCACCGACCGTCTCGGCTCGGACCCACCGGCCCCGGTCGAACACCTGCACTCCGGCGACCTTGCCGGTGCGGCCCGCTCCGAGGTGAAGATGAGTCCGCACCCCTACCGAGCCGCAGAACATCCGAACGTAGGCGACCTTTTCCCCCGCGGCGCCGCGCTCGACCTTGAACACCCGGCCCGAGGCGGCCCCACCATGGTGCCGGGCAGTGGCAGGCAAAAGGGTGGCGATCCCGGCCATCAACTCGGGAACTCCCGCCCCGGTCGCGGCCGACCCGGCGTAGACCGGGTGCAGCAGGCCTTCTCGAACCTGGGCGACCAGGCGGCGGCGCAGTGCAGCAGCAGAACGTGGGCGTCCCTCGACGTAGGCCCCCAGCAGCGCGTCGTCGTGCTCGGCGAGCGCCACCGTCTCGCGCTCGCCGAACGCGGCATCGTCGGGACGGTACGCCCAGAAGCCGGCCGCCCGGGTCCCCTCAACCACCACCTGACCCATCGGCAGCACCGAGGGAGTGAGCCGGCGCCGTACCGCGCCCAGCACCGCATCGACGTCCGCGCCGGTCCGGTCGAGCTTGTTCACGAACAGCAGGGTGGGGACTCGGAGCCGCTGCAGTGCCCGCATCAGGATGCGGGTCTGCGGCTGGACGCCCTCGACCGCGGAGAGCAGCAGGACGGCACCGTCGAGCACCCCGAGAACTCGCTCGACCTCCGCGACGAAGTCTGGGTGCCCCGGTGTGTCGATGACGTTGACATTCATGCCGGCCAACGGGAACGCGACCACGGCCGCCTTGATGGTGATGCCCCGCTGGCGCTCCAGCGTCAGGGTGTCCGTCTGGGTGGTCCCGCGATCCACCGAGCCGACGTGATCGATGACTCCCGCGGCGTGCAGGAGCCGCTCGGTCAGTGTGGTCTTGCCGGCGTCAACATGCGCCAGAATCCCGAGATTGAGTGAACGTGTGAGCACGCGCCATCCCCTTCGAGTGATGGAAACAGATCTCGACGGACGTGCGTGCTGCTCGCATCTTGGCTCTCCCTTTCGTGGTGGCTTGCTTCGGCTCACGCTAGGAGAACTCAGCCACCGGGGCCACTGATTTGCGTATTGCTCACCGGATCACCCTTGATCGTGCGAGCCAGGAAGCGCAGCTTGTGGCTTCGAAGTCGTACCCGGATGTGGTGGTCAGGCGATGAGCAGGCGAGCACCAAGCTCTGCTGCGTAGAGATCGACGAGGTCGCGATTGCGTTCGGCCGCCGACCTGAGGCGAATTCATCACCGAAGCCGCACAC
>JBBRYB010000090.1:0-10495 GCA_038238115.1 Propionibacteriales bacterium
CGCCGGGAGAGCCGCCCCAGAGCTGTCATCCCGCTGCACGGTCGATGTCTCGTGGTCTCTGTCGGGGGGAGTGTGAAACTCGATGTGCTGCTCGTCTGCGAGTCCGGTGCTCATGACTCTCGACACGGCCATCGGCATCGGCGGAGTCTGCGTTGGCGACTGCTGGGACGGAGTGGAAGTGTCCACGAACATGCGTTGCAGCGACACGCTGCGAAACGTCTTCGAGTCGTGAGGCGTAGACCCGGTAACCGGTTGGCCAGGTGACGGCAGCCATGGGCTGGGTGTGAATGCCTCGGCGGCTGCGTGCGGGGCGGTCTGCGACCCGCCGACGAGGCGGCTGAGCGAACTCGGGAACACGGTGGGTCCCGGCCGTGAAGTCTCGGGAATGCCGGCTCGGACTTCATGCACGTCTTTCGGCTTGCCGTGGCTGACCGTAGGATCACCGATTCTGGCGACGGTGAGCCGGCGCTGCTGATCCACGTGCTGTGTGGTCGCCGGGACGGGCTCGGTGCGCGTCGTAGCTGCAACATCCGGTGACCAGGGTCCGATGAGATGCCGCGATTGCCCAGACGAGGTGAGTTCCGCGTCCATCATGCCGATCGTCCGCGTCATCGACCCTCGTGTGGCGGCAGGGAGCTCGACCGTGACCGAGTCCGTGGTTCGCTGAGCGACCGGCGGGAGCTGCACGGCCGAACCGAGCGGTTTCGGGCCGCCGGTCGTCGGCAGAGATACGGTGATCGGTTGCCGTACCGCGTCGATGAGTGGCGGCAGATGGCTGTCTCGTGGTACGTCGATGATGCGTCGAAGCTCCGCTGGCTGGCTCTGGCTCTCCTCCGGACTTCGCTGCTGCCGTGAGCTTGGAGTCGGCTCGCGTACCTCGGGGGTGGGTGTCTCGTGGCGTTGCACGGCGGGGACTTGGATTGGTGAGGGACTGGTGTGTTCGGTGGCGCTAGTTGGCGCCGATGTCTTTGGCTGGCTTGCGGTCGGATGCACCGAGGGGTCACCGATCTTCCAGACGGGCCTAGCCGGGGGTGCCGAGCGCACGCTCGCAGTGGTTGCTGAGACCTCGGCAGGTGCAACCGACCGCTGGGTGATGATGGGATGCGCCGAAGGCCGCGCGCCGCCGTGGTGCGTCGTGGCAGCCGTACCAAGCACATCGTCAGCGGGTGGGACGAGATCAGCGGTCGCGCCAACGAGGCCAGCTGTCTCCATCGGCATGGACGGGGCAGGTGCGGTTGTGTCCTTCCCCGGCGCCGCCCAATGTCCAGACACGAGAGGCGACAAGTTCGAAGGCTCAACGGCGACGGGAGTGAACCGCTGCACGGCGACTGCCGATTGGGACTCGGCGGTTGCTGGTTGGGGTACGGCGGTTGTTGGCTCGTGTCCGGGTCGCGTTGGTTCGGACGCGGGGGTTGTTGGCTCGGGCGGCGAGATTGCCGGGCCGGGCGCCTCATACTGTCGCTCGCCCGCGAGCTCGGAGGGTGCGGTCGAGGGAGGAGATGCCGCATTGGCGATGGCGGCTTGGATCTGTGGTTCGGGGTGGCTTGGCCGAGTCAGAGACTCGGGAACGCCCTCGGTTCGAGGCGCCGCCGTTCCGGCGTTCGCGTCGCTAGCTTGGGAGGCGGACGTTGTGGCAACCTCTGCCGTCTCACGCTGCACATTCGGCACACCGGGTGGTGCATTGTCTTGGGCGTCGGCGAGCGCGGTCCCGCGGCGAGGACCGTCGAAGTCGATCCGTCGATCCCCGTCTTTCGACGGAGGAACCGTCCGCGCGAACCCATCGACATAGCCGCTGGGTCCGTCCTCGACGATGTAATGCCCGAGCGGCGCGAGGAACCTGGGATCCTGGTGGCTGCTGAGGTCAGCGGTGAAGGAGTCGAGTGGGACCACGGGCTCGAAAGCGCCGCTGACCCTTTGCAGGGGTGGGATCCCATGCCAGGCCTGGAGCGATCTCTGTTGGGTGGATGCGGCAGCGCGGCGGCTCGGTGGTGCGGTGCCTTCGTCGGCGCGCGGCGAGCGCCGTCGCGGCCACATCATGCTCACCTCCCTCGCTGCACGCGCGTGTTGAGGTTTCCGATCTCGGTCACGAACCGCTGCCGATCCGCGTGCTCCAGGTCGAGGATGTCGTAATGGGACCAGTGGAAGTGGTAAGCGACGTACGCGATCTCCTCATAGAGCCGGTCGACCGCGTACGTCACGATTCCCCCAGGCGGCCACCCGCGAGATCCACGGAGAACTCATGGCCGCACTCAGGGCAGGTCACCCCTGCCCGAGTGTGACCCTCTTGGTTGATCCGGCGGTAGAGATCCTGGAGGAACGCCAGGTCCGCCGCGAACAGGTTCTCGATCACCGCGGCGTGGATGTCCGTCACACTGCCCAAACGCATGACGACGCGAGCGAGCAGCACCACCGTGAGGTACTGCGGATTCTCGCGCACTCGGTCGTCTCGCAGCGGTACGAGCTCATCGCGAGCCGTCGCGAGCCGCATGACCCCGTCACGGTGCACCGTCCCCGACGAGTCCACGTATCCGCGTGGCAATACGAAGGGGAACTCCGTGCGCAGCACGTCGGCCGGTGACTCGGTCGGTTCAACTTCCCGGGCGTCTTCTAGCAGGCTCGCTGCAGATGTCGCTCTACGCACCGGCCGGCTGCAGTCTCTCGTAGGTCAACACGAGCTTCTCGGTGAGGACGCTCGTGTCGCCGGCCTTGAGGCTGCCGATCTCGAGACTCTTCGGCCAGGCGTTCGTGAGGTTGTAGCGCTTGATCTCCTGACCCTCGAAGTCGTAGACGACGATCGCTCCGCCTTTGCGCGCATCGGTCATCTTCCCGAACTGAGAGTCCTTGATCCACTGCTCAAAGCCCTTGTCCGCGGTGAGACCGCGGGTCAAGGTGACCTCTCCGGCCTTCCAGCGACCGGGGAGCTTCTTGATCTCGTAGATCCCCTTGTCGCTGTTCTGCTTGAGCTCGATGGCGTCCTGTTCCATCTTCAAGCCGCTGACCTCAGTGATGCTGGAGATTTGCACGCCGTCGAACTCCAGTCCGAATGAGTGACCTACGCTGGAGTCGAGATCCGGTAGTGCCATGAGTTGCTACCTCTCTTGTTGTCGGGGTCGGACGATCACTCGCTGACCAGGCTGGTACCGCCGGAGAACTGAGCAAGGCGGAAGATGACGAACTCCGCCGGCTTAACCGGTGCGACACCGATCTCGCAGACGACCTGCCCGGCGTCGATCCCCTCAGACGGGTTGGTCTCCGAGTCGCACTTGACGTAGAAGGCCTCGTCGGGCGTCATGCCGAAGAGCGCGCCCTTGCGCCATTCGTTGACGAGGAATGCCTCGATGGTACGGCGGATGCGAGCCCAGAGCGCTTCGTCGTTCGGCTCGAAGACGACCCAGTTAGTGCCGAGGAGGATGGTCTCCTCCAAGTAGTTGAAGAGCCGCCGGACGTTGAGGTAGCGCCACGCCGGGTCGGAGGACAGGGTCCGGGCGCCCCATACCCTGTTTCCTTGGCCAGGGAAGGTGCGCAGGCAGTTGATCCCTACCGGGTTGAGCAGGTCATGCTCGTTCTTCGTGACCTGCATCTCCAGGCTGATGGCACCGCGGATGACCTCGTTCGCGGGAGCTTTGTGAACCCCGCGCGTGTCGTCGTTGCGACCCCAGATACCAGCCATGTGACCGCTCGGCGGCATGAACCCGATCTGCCCGTTGGCCGGGTTGACGGTCTTGATCCAGGGGTAGTAGAGGGCGGAATACATCGAGTCGTAGCCCGCCTTGTCGACCCGCCACTCCTTCACCTGCTGGGGGTTGAGGCCCGGTGGGGGGTCGAGTATGGCCATCCGGTCGCCCATCAGCTCACAGTGGGCGATCATGGACAGCTGCACTGCCTGCACCGCCTCGAGGTCGATGGCCCCCTGCTGATAGGCGCTCATCAGGTCCGGGACGCAGAGCATGGTGACCTCGTCGATCGTCTCCAGTCCACCGAACCCCGTACGGTCGGCGACGTCGCCGACGTAGTCGTCGGCGCTGAGGCGCGTCGACGGCACAGCTGCGGGCGGGGGAGCCTCAATAAGGCGGGTCTCGCCGAGCATCGGCGTCTCGAGAGCTGCACCCTGCACTTCCTCGACGCGGATGAACTCCGAAGCCGCGTTGACGACCGTCGCGACATTCGTCTTCCCACGACCCATCGTGACGCGATCGAACTCCTCCACCTGGTCGCCGTTGCGCTTCACGACGACCTTGAACATCTCATCGGTCGGGGAGTCGCCGCCGGCCGGCGCGATCTCGACGCTGATCTCGCCGGGCGAGGCTGCCGGCTCAATCGCGGCGACTCGGAGCCGGTTGCCCAGGAGCGCCTGCGGACCGGCAGGCAACGCCTTGGGGGCGCGAGCGCCCTTAGCTGCCGAGTCTGCGGAGCCGTTCTGCCCAACGCGGACCACGTAGCAGTTGCCGCCACCGTTCATGTAGTAGCCGTAAACGGACTGTGCCAGGTACGAACCCGGCACGAACCCGCCGAACTTGTCGGTGAACGCCGTCCAACTGCTGACCAGCGTTGGTTGGTTGAACGGGCCCACTTCGGCGAGGCCGACGAAGGCGGCGACGGCCGTGCCGACTCCTTCCAAGGGCCGAGCGCCGGACGGCACTTCCTCTACGTACACACCTGGAGACAGGTAGGTCGGCATCGCAGCCCTCCTTGAGCGTGATTGGTCCCTCTAAGCCTGCCGGGGGCGGGTGCGGCACAGAATGGCCGGAAGGACGAAGCCGAGGGCATGCTGCTGTGCCCGGTTGGGCAACTGAGTGAAACGGCCCCATGAAGTCTGGAGATTGGATTGGGGGACGGACGGCGACTACCAGCAGTGCCCCCTCGAGGAGATGACTCTGGCAAGACCGGGTGCATCCTTGTGCTGCCCTTTGGGGCAGACGGATGCGTCCAGCTTTCGGCACTGTCGTGCCTAGTCATTCCCAACTGTGAGCCGGATGCTGACAAGTATGGGCCAGGAACGGACTCCAGACCCTGCTGAGTCGGACGCTGCTCGACCGGCGCCGAGTCGGCATGGGCCAGGTCCCACTGGGTCGCCTGGCGCCGTAGTAGTGCCCGGGGCTGAGCGGATCTCGGCGTCGATGTCCCAACGGGCATTGCTGGGTCTCCAGAGGGCCGCTGGGAACAATGCTGTGTCGCGCCTGATTGCACACCCCAAGTCCGTCGGGCTCAGTGGCGGGGCGGGCTTGGAACATCCGGCGCCGAGAATGCAGCGCGCAACGGTGACTGACCTCCCCGAGCTCGGCGACAGTGCATTGGCTCAGCGACTTCAACCGCGTCCACCGGGTGGCACTGCCGGTGATAATGGCAGTTCTGCGAGGACGGGCCGGCCCGTCCCAGGCTCGGCTGCTGGTAAGGGCCGAGCCGGTGCGGGCGCCGGAGCTGCCGCTGCTCCGGCTAGCGTGCCCACCTCGACCGTGACGACCGGTGCGGTGCCGGGCCCAACGACCGGTACGGGGGCTGGCGCGGTCGGCGCAACGCAGGCAGCGGCAACCACAGGTCTCGCGCCATCGACTGCCATGCCACTCGGCTCACAGAGCCCTCCGGTTGGCTGGTCGCCACCTGGTCCGAATGCAGGCAGCCGCGGCCCAGCTCCAGGTCCGAGAGCGGCTGCGCCGCCGCAGGATGCAAAGACCGAGATCTCCCGTCAGGCGCCGACCGTTCAGGCGCCACGGACCGCCGACGTCAGCGAGACGTCCCCAGCCGAGCTCATTGACAAGCAAGGCGGGGCGGCCGTGGCGTCCCTCGCGCAGGTTGCCGCGCAATCGGCAGCTTCAGCACCGCCTGCGGCCGCGGCGCCCAAACCTGATCCGCTGCCGCTCCCTGACGTCGGCGCAGCTATGGAAACGGAAGCAGCAGCACCGGCGGCTGCAGCGATGGTCAGGCGCGACGCCGCCGGACGAGCCGCCCAGCAGTCGGGGGCGCAGCTCGAGGGGATGCGCTCGGGGGCAAGCGACCTCAGCGGCCGATCAGTCCAGTACGAAGCTCCGGCCCGAGAGAGACCGGAGTCCGGCCAGCGACGAATGGCAGCGTCGGAGATGGTCACCGGATTCCTCGCTGCCGTCGGCGAGCGTGCAGCACAAGTCACCGAGCTCGGGGCCACCCAGCCTGAGCGATACAGTGCAGCGGCCGCGACCACGGTGGATCTCATCGCGGCCGCGGTAGAAGGGCAGACTCAGGCCACCTCCGCAAAGGGCGCGCAACTCCGGGCCGCCATGCAGGCACAGTCGGATTCGGCGAGCGCCGCCGTCGCGACGCAGCATGCCGCCGCAATCGCGGCTGTTCACGCATCGACCGCAGGTGCTCGTCAGCAGCTGGCGACGGAGTTCGCTGGCGCCCTCCAGGCGATTGATACCCATCAGTCCGCGCAGCTGCTGGTCATCGAGGAGCGCTACCGCGCTGGGGACGAACGTTTCCGAGCGGCCGGCCGCATCGTGGGAAACGAGGCCGCGGGGCACGGGGACCAGATGGCTGGCAAGTACATGCGGGGCCTGAAGGACGAGGACGACAGCTTCCTCGACGGTCCGCTCACGTACAACCGCGGGAAGGCACGCGCCGACACAGCGCGTGAGATTTCGAAGGCCTACCAGAGCGGACTCGCGGACGAGGCGAACAAGCAGGCTGATCAGGCACTGACAGGCAAAGCGCGCGACATCGAGTCGGTGCGCACCACTGCTCAGCACGCAGGTGAGTCACTGCAGCAGCAGCACGCGGCCACGCTCGCGACCATCGCCCAAGCCGAAACCACGTCGCTCGGTCAAGCCGATAATGCCCGCGCCAGCCTGACAGCGGCCATCGCCCAAGCGTTGGCCGGCGGCCACCAGACGCTCGTCCAGCAAGAAGTCTCCCTCACGGAAAACCTGCGCGCCGGGGCGAGGGCGCAGGCCGCAACCGTCGAGCAGCAGGCCTGTGAGCTGGCCGCAGCCACCCAGAACCAGATCTGCTCGGCCGTCGCGGGCCTGCTGGACCTTGGTGCGAGCCTTGAGGCGCAGGTTCAGGGCGCGGCACCGCCAAGGATCGAAGAGCTGGCCGCGGCGCTCGGGGATGCAACTGACCGGCTTGACAGTGGCGTTGCTGCGATCGTCGGGCAGATCAATGAGGGATCGGCGCTCGGTGAGCAGCAGATGGCGCTGGCCGGCCAAGAGGTCTCCAGTGGTCTGGGAACCTCGACGCAGACCGGCCTCGACGGCGCAGCCGGTAGCGCGGCGGATCTCGGTGAGGTGCTCGCATCGATTGCGGGCTCCGCGGCCGGCACGTTCGGTGCGATCCAGCAGAGCCACGAAGGCACGCTCGCGACGAGCACGTCGGCTGCGACCGGAGGCTGCAACCAGGCGGTCACCGGCGTCAAGCAGGCGTACGACGAGATGGCGCGAGGGCTCGAGCAGGGCTTTGCGCAGAGTGCCGCCGGTCTTGAGCAGGGCCTGCGCGGCTCGCTCGAGAAGATGGAAGGAGAGATTCGGACCAAAGCGGAGGAGAACGCCGACGCCGTTCCACCGCGCTGGAAGAGTGTCGTCAAGGTCTTGCTGATCATTGCGGTGATCGTCGTCGTCGCATTGGTCATCGGGCCGTTCGTGATCGGCGCGGTGGGGGCGGCGCTCGGGACCGGTGCCGTGATGACGGGGATCATCGCGGGGGCGATCGTGGGGGCGGCAACGAGCGCGACGATCCAGGTGATCAACAACTGGGCATCCAACCGACCGCTCGGTGAGGGCGTGGTCAAGGCGGCCATCATCGGTGGTATTGGTGGAGCTGTAGGAGGAGGGTTCGGTGCGTACTTCTCCTCGGCAGCGCAGGCGGGGACGACCGTCGTCAATACCGCGTTCCGTCAGTTCATGGCCAACACGGCCATCAACGTCGCAACCGAGACGGTGATGAACGTTGTAACCACCGGCCATTTCAGCTGGGAGGCGCTGGGGATGTCGGTCATCTCCGCAGTCGCAGTTGGAGGGGCGATGCATGCCGCGGGGGGAATCGGTGGCGTTAAGGGCATACAGGAAGGCTCGATGAGCGCCGGCGAGAGCGTTGGCGGCACGATCCGCACCGGCTTGGGTGGCACGGTCTCCATCAACTACCGCCCGTCGACCACGCCGAGTAGTCAACCGATCCTAGAACCGGAGCCCGATGTGGGGCTGGCCAATCGGGGTGAACGACCAGCCCCCGGTGAGCGATCGACTTCTCGAGAGGATTGGCGGGCGGAGCAGTCCCGCCTACGTGCCGAGCAGTCTGTCGCGGGCGTCGACCAACCATTGGAGAACCCCAACCCCAATGCGGCGCAAGAGGGCCACGGGCACGAGCGACACGGACATCAGACGACAGATGCCGAGCAGGCCACGCGGGTCGCGACAGGCGTTGCCCCCGGCGGGGACACTGCGCCAGCCGGTCGGGCCTCGCGTTTCCGCAGTCCCCAAGCGGAAGCGGAAGCGTTGGGGCGAGCTAGCAGTCAGCTCGAAGCCGACCTGCAGAGTGGAGCGGTCCCTTCCTATACTGATCCGGTGACGGGAGACCAGGTCTACGTCAATCCCGCGAACGGCCAACCGGTGCGCCGTTCCGTCCTAGTAACGACGAATGATCCTCGAGGCTTCGGCGACTCGGCGCAAGTGGCGCGGCGCGTGGGAGGGTCCAGCAGCCCATACGTGCTCGATGCGGCAGGCAATCGTATTGCCGACCCCGTTGTCGCTCCTCAAATGAATGCACGCATCGTCTACGAGTACGTTCCTAACGCGAACGAATGGCGCCCAGTCACCTACTTCCCGGAGGAATGATCGCAATGACATCCCAAGGTATGGCACGAGAAGTCCTGCTAGAGGAGTTTGCAACCTATTACCAAGCCGACGAGCTTTCCCTTTTTACCGCGACTGGCCTGCCCGACTGGGTGGACAATTCCGCAAGCCGCATCGTGCAATTCCATGCTGATGTTGGTTCTCAGGTTGCCAATCTGCTGCGAGAGATGGCCTCCGATGCTACCCACCCTCTGTTCCAGACGATCGAGAACCAGACGATGTTCGGTTGGAACGGAGATCCCGAGTCCTGGGGAGTGTTTCAACAGATTGCGCAACAGATGGCAGACGCGATTGCCGTGGCCCTCGAGGAACACGGCGATGTTTGAGCGAATCCGGTACACGATCCCGCTAGCCGATCGCTTCTTCTTGCTGCCGGAGGGATACGAGCCCCCTCCGGGTAACCTTCAGCTGGGCGGCCTCCAAGGCGAGGAGTCCGGGGTTGATCCAGCCGTCGTGGCACCGTACGAGGTATCACCTGAGGAAGCGCAAGCGCACATTCGGCTCCAGGTGGAGGAGGCGTCAGCTAACGTCTCGGCCGCGTTGACCCGCCTGCTCAGAGGGCTCGGCGAGTCGCCTGATCCGAATAAGCTCGCGGAGCGCCTTGGGCTCACCGGAGGCGATCGCCGCGCGATCGAGAAGACGCTGCTGGGCGTGGTGGCGGACGTGAAAGGGATGGGGTCCGCGATCGCGTCGGGGGAGTCGGCGGACCTTGAAAGGGCCCGCGAGAGGCTTGAGCGTCGTGGACTCGACCTCGGCGACTCTTTAAGCGACCTGGCACACCAGTTGGACTGGCTCCGCGGACTCAACCAGGAGAATGGCGCGCCTGCGGTGCCCGAAGGCGTACAAGCCTTCATCTACGCTCTTGCAGGCGATTCCACGGATCCTCTGGGTCGCCGTCTTGACGAGATCGTTGCTGGGCTCCAGAGCCAGCTCGGACCTGTCCTCGGGCCGGATCCGGAACGCAACCAGAAGCAGCGGCAGAGGGAGTACCAGCGCAACGCCCGGTCGGCTATCGCGGACTCACTCCGGGCAGCTGGGATCGCTCCGCTCAACGACCTCGCCGAGGACGAACGCTAGCGGGCTCAACTCGATGTCAAGGCTGCCGCGCTCGCGGCGGGGCCCTCGGTTCGACGTCAGTCCGCGCTCGACGCGGAGTCGGGCGGCACGCTCGACGCAATCAGCTGCCAGATCAGGCGGGTACTTCTTCTTCCTCATCGGGGGCGTCCTGCCGCTGCACGAACGTTCCTTGGGCGGTGGGCTCTTCCTCCTCCTCCGGGGCATCTTGACGCTGGATCTGGTCCAGCCCCTCCGCATCTTCGGCATGGCGTTGTACGGTGCCCGCCGGTGCCGCGGTCATGGCCGGTGTCGGCGCGTCTGCGGACATGACGCGGTCGGCGTTGGTGGCGGCCTCGCGCTCGAAGCGGTCCGAAGGGTCGCTGACGGAGATGCCACCGGGGGCTGCCGCACCGTCGACGGGGCCATTCCGTTGCTGGATGACGTGGGTGAGCTCATGGGCGAGCATCACCTTGCCATCCGATGAGGAGGGGTCGTACTTGTCGCGCTGGAAGACGACGTTCGATCCCACCGTGTATGCGTGCGCGTTGACCGACGTGGCGGACTCGTGGGCAGCCCCGTCGGCATGGACGCGGACGTCGCTGAAGTCGGCGCCGAGGCGGCCC
>JBBRYB010000091.1:0-10163 GCA_038238115.1 Propionibacteriales bacterium
CAAACGCGGCCACTACGACATCGCCACCGAAGCACCGGTCCAGCACCGGCTGCTGACCGCTATCGATGAGCTGACACTCGCCATCTGATTCCCCCGGCGTCGGTTCAATCATGCCGATACATCGGCCAACGCAACAGAGCCACCCGTCGAGCGCCGTCATGTGGCGCAAATAGGTGGTCGGCCCCCGCCGTAACAGCTTCCCGACACGACTGGCCGGTCGATAGTCGTGCTGGTGGTGGATCAGCTATCTTCGCCGTCGGTGATCAGTGTGTTGAGGCATCTGGCGGTACTAGTAGCCGGATGGCGGTCTGCATGTGCGATTCGATGGACTTGAGCGTTGTGTCGAGTTCGCCCGAGCGCAGTGCGTCGAGGATCTCGCCGTGTTCGTCGACCGAGGATTGGGGCAGTTCGTAGCGGTCCTCGAGGGCGGTCATGCACATGCGTGTTTCTGCGAGCAGAGTGTTTGCCATGCGTTGGAGCCTTGCGCTTGCGGAGGCCTGGACTAGGGCTTGGTGGAACTGCTGGTCGGCTACGGTGAGTCCGGCGTTGTCGCCTCGTTCGGCGGCGGTGCGCATGGCGTCGAGCGCAGGCTGCATGTTCGCGATGGCAGAGGAGCCGGCATGCTTTCGCCGGTTACTGAAGATGCGTCTGACGGCTGCTTGCTCGATCACGAGTCGCGACAGGTAGATGTCTTCGACGTCTTCAGGGTTCAGTGACACGACGAAGATTCCGCGGTTTCGTTCGCTGCGGAGCAGTCCCTCCTGGACGAGTCGCTGCATCGCCTCGCGCAGGGGTCCACGGCTGACCCCGAGTTTGAGGGCGATATCCGCCTCGGTGAGTTGGGCGCCGGGCCGAAAGGTTCCGCGCATTACCGCACCTCGAAGCTGCTGCACGATTAGCGTGGCTGTGGTTTCGCTCGGGAGTGGAACGAGGTCAGTTGGGGAGCCGGGGTTGGCTTTCGATGCCCTCATCGGTCGGGCTCGTCGCGGAGGCTTGCGTTGTGGAAGACGATGGGCCTTGGTTCCCCGCATGCCGTGAGGGTCCCCTCCTCACGAATGCTGTTGAACAGTGGTGTGGTGATCCAGAAACGCTCCACGTCGCCGGTGTTGCGGATCCATGCGAGGCGAGTGTCGGCGCACTGGCGCCGGCTGGTCGTGTGGGCGGCGATCGAAATCGCCTCCTTGTCCGTGGCGGTGACGAGGGGCAGTCGGGCGCCTTGGAGGAGGTTTGCCGTGATCTCGTTTGTGTAGGTTGCGCGCCAGTCGATCTTGCTATGTGCGCGTTCGGTAACGATGTCGGCCATTCCGATTCCGGTGGCGTTGCCGTGTGACTGCGGGGTGAGGTCGAGCACGACGAGGCGATTGACGGTGGTCTCGCTTCGGATCTGGGGGTCGTAGAAGCGGCCGGTCACATTGGGGTCCATACCAGTGCCTGCGATATCCTTGCCGATCTCCTGAACGACCAGTACATCAAGTTGTTCGACCGGCAATCGAGGCAGCCATTCCTTGGCGAGTTTCAGGAGCTCGGGTTCCCGCGCGGCGATTCGCTCACCGGGTATTGCTTCCACGAGAGCCGTTTCCTTTCGGGCCCCTTCGACGACGGCGACGCCGAACGGGACGTTGACATGTTGAAGGATGAGTTTCGCGGCAGCCTCGATGACCCGGGGAAACTCGCCGAGCGGTGCCTTGTGCAACTCCATGGCGCCAATGTGGTTGCCCAGTCCGATGGCGATCATCTTCAGCAGACCGCTTTCCACGCTGCCCCTGAAGTCGGTGTGGGGCTTGACTCGTGCCAACGGGATCACGTGATCTGCTGCGGCGGCGATCGCGTCGACGTGGACCGGGGTCCCGTCAGCAAGGTGACCAACAATGGTCGTCTCCAGCGAGGTTGCGACGGGGAGTCCGGTGGAGTCCTCTGAGAGGCCGAGGCCGGAAAGGACATCTAACTGTCCTTGTGCCGTCGCTCCGCCGTGGCTGCCCATGGATGGCACCACAACTGGTTGAGCGCCTTGCTCACGAATCCAAGCCGCTGTGATCAAGGTGAGCTCGCGAATGCAGCCTATTCCGCGGCTCCCGACGGCCAACGCAACGTGATCGCCCGGTCGGATTGCGTCGCATTCGCCTAGTTGAGGGTAGAGGGCATCGCGGATCGAACCGACCCCACGTTCGACAAGCGACTGTTCGACGGGCAACCACCATGGCATGTCCGCTGGCCATTCGGATCCCGGCAGTCCAGCGAGACCAGTCGGCCCGGCGCTTCCATGCACGCATTCACGGTATCACTTCTGGTAAATTGTTGACAATCGGCAATCAGTGGAGTATGAATCGTACGTCCGCCGGCTCAACGAAGTGGCGCCGCCGCCTCACCCCTTGGGCATTACGCGGACCGGTAGTCACTCGGTGTAAGCGAGGAGGGAATCATGACGAGTGAGACCCGACCCGAACGGGTGATCGTTGGTCCGCAGGATGCCGCGACGATTCCGCGCTACTCGGGACTCAGCACATTCGGGCGGCTTCCCCGGCTTGAGGACGTGACCGGCTGCGACGTTGCGGTGCTCGGTGTCCCATTTGACAGTGGCACCAGCTTTCGGCCGGGCGCCCGGTTCGGCCCTTCACACGTGCGCGACGCGTCACGGCTGTTGCGTCCGTACAACGAGGAACTTGGGGTCTCGCCCTTCGCGGTGCAGCAGGTGGTCGATGCCGGCGACGTGGCGTGCAACCCGTTCGACATTCCCGGCGCGATTGACCAGATCCAGCGGCGGGCCCAGGAGCTGACCGATGCCGGTGCTCGGGTGTTGGCGATCGGTGGAGACCACACGGTGGCGCTGCCACTGCTGCGCGCGGCGAGGCGACGGTGGGGACCTGTGGCGCTGATCCACTTCGACGCTCACCTGGATACCTGGGACGCGCTCTACGGCGCCAAATACGTCCACGGCACACCGTTTCGGCGTGCCCACGAGGAAGGCCTGTTCCTGGAGCGACAGTCGACCCACGTCGGGGTTCGGAGCTCTGTCTACACCTCCCACGACTACGTCGACGACGCCGGACTCGGATTCAACGCGGTACGATGCAGCGACATCGACCGCGACGGGTTGACGGCCGTCATCGAGGCGCTGATCGATCGAATCGGCACTGGGACCCCGCTCTATGTGTCCATCGACATCGACGTTCTTGACCCTGCACACGCGCCCGGAACAGGTACCCCGGAGACTGGTGGGCTTACCGCCCGGGAGCTGCTCTCGTTGCTGCGCAGCTTCCGCGACCTGAATCTGGTAGGCGCAGACATCGTCGAGGTGGCCCCTGCGTACGACCATGCCCAGATGACCGCCATCGCCGCCTCCGGGTTGGCCTATGAGCTCGTCTCGCTGATGGCGTGCACGACGCCCGACGATCTCGGTTTGCCCGCCATGACCAACGACATCGCCTGACCGTTGCGAGGAGACAACCATGAGTCTGCCCAGTGGACCGGACCACCGCGCCAGCGGGCCATCGCCGCAGTCACTACATCGGCTGAACCAGGGCTTCAGTTTCCGCGCGGCGTTCTCGCTGGCATTCGCCGACATCTCGCCGATCGTCGCGCTGTATGCGATCTTCGCGCTCGGGCTCTTCGCAGCAGGCCCGGCTTTCTTCTGGGCATTTCCCGTGGTGCTCGCCGGGCAGTTGCTGGTCGCCGCCGTCTTCGGTGAGCTCAGCTCCCGGTGGCCGTTCGCCGGTAGCGTCTACCAGTGGGCCCGCCACGTCCATGGAACTGCCCTCGGCTGGTTCGCCGCTTGGGCCTACATGTGGGGCTTGACGATCGCACTGTCAGCGCTCGCCTATGGAGCCTCGGGATTTCTTTTGGCGGTCTTCGCGGTGGAGAACCCGAGCAGGTTCACGACCACCGTCTGCGCTTTGCTGATTGTCGCCGCGGGCAGTCTCTGCAACATTGTCGGCCGCACGGTGCTCAAGACCATGGTGACTGTCAGCATCATCTGCGAGGTTGTTGGATCGGTAGGGCTGGGCACTGTACTGCTGCTGTTCCACCGGGAAAACAGCCTGAGCGTCCTTTTCGACGGCTTCGGCACAGCCGGAGCAGGGGACTGGCTCCGCGGACCATTCCTTGTCGCCATCGCCTACGTCGGATGGTCATTCCTCGGCTTCGAAGCCGCCGGCTCCATTGCAGAGGAAGTCGAGAACCCAGAACGCAACGTACCCAAGGCGATCATTCTTTCGCTGTTCTTCGTCGCGCTCACGGTCATGTACTCCGGGATCGCGGTGATCCTCGCCATTCCCAACCTGTCGCAGTTGATGGCCAATCCCACCGGCGACCCCGTGACCGAGACTCTTGTCGTCGCGTTCGGCGACGGGATCGGCCGGCCGCTGCTGATCTTGTTCGTGATCGGGTTCCTGTCCAGCTTCCTCGCCGTCCAGGCCGCGGTCTCCCGTTGCGTCTGGGGCTCGGCACGCGACCACTCCCTGCCGGGATCGGGCTTCCTGGACCGACTCGCCGGCCGGGAGCGTCTGCCGGTCAACGCCGTCGGGTTGACCGGCGTGGTGGCGGCCCTGCTGATTCTGCTGGCCGGGTCCAAGCTGTACGGGGTTCTCATCAACTTCACCACGATCGGGTTCTACATCTCGTTCGGATGCCCCGTGATCGGCGCAGCCCTCTCCCGGCTGCGGGGAACCTGGACGCCCGGTCCCTTCAGTCTCGGCCGCCTCGGCGCACCGGTCACGTACGTGGCGTCGCTGTGGATCATCGCCGAGACCGTCAACATCGCGTGGCCGCGCAACATCGCAGGCCAAGCCTGGTACCTCGACTGGAGCATGCTCGTGACCAGCGCTGGCCTGGGGGCGATCGGCGTCGTCGTCTACCTGCGGATGAAGTCGCGGATCATGGACCCCTACGGTCACCGTCTCACCGAACAGCGCCCGCACGATGCGCGCTTGGACGAGACCTCGTGACGGCGACGCGAACCGCCGTGGTGACCGGTGCGGCCAGCGGTATCGGTGCCAGCTGCGCCAAGGCCCTGTCCGAACATGGCTGGAAGATCGCCGGAATCGACCTTCGCCCATCCGTCACCGACCTGTCGCTGACCGTCGACGTCACCGACCGTGCCGAGCTGGCCAACGCGGTGGAAGGCGTCCACGCCAACTGGGGTTCGGTCGATCTCCTGGTCAGCGCGGCCGGATACGACGAGCGCATTCCCGTCGCGGAGATCTCGAAATCCAGCTGGGACAGGATCCTCGCGGTGCTGCTGGGCGGTACAGTCAACGCCTGCGCCGCCGTGCTCCCGCATATGCGGCGCCTAGGTGCCGGTAGCATCGTGGCGATCTCTTCCGAGCTGGGTCTGGCCGGCAGCGAGGACAACGTGCACTATGCCGCGGCGAAAGGCGCGGTCATAGGGTTCGTCAAGGCGCTCGCGCTGGAATGCGCGCCTGACGGTATCGCGGTCAATTCGGTCGCGCCGGGCCCCACCGACACCCCCTTGCTGGAAGAGGGCTCTCCCTGGCGTGACGACGCATACCTGGCCACCCTGCCGCTGCGACGCCTGGTGCACCCTGACGAGGTTGCTGCGGCGGTGGTATTCCTCGCCGAAGAGGGAACGTACTTCTGCGGTGAGGTCCTCTCGCCGAACGCGGGGGCGGTGATCTGATGGACGCTGGATCGGACGTCCGGCCGGTGGCCTTGGTCACCGGCGCGGCTCAAGGACTCGGCCATGCCATCGCGCTGCGACTATCGAGGGACGGGCATCACGTCGCCGTCAACGATGTGACCGGCAACGAGGCACTCACAGATCTGGCGGAGCAGATCGGCGGGCTCGCCGTCCCTGCCGACATCGCCGACCCGGAGGCTGTGACGCGGCTGGTGTCCGAGGTTTCCGAACGCGCCGGCACGATCCAGACTCTCGTCGTCAACCACGCCGCGATGGCCATGGCGCCGTTCCTGGACATGCGGCCCGACACATGGTGGCGGCAAGTCGATGTCAACCTGTCGGGCAGCTTTCGACTCATCCAGGCAGTCGTTCCGGGCATGAGGGCGGTGGGCGCTGGCCGCATCATCGTCATCGCGTCCGAGGCCGGGGTCGTCGGGATGCGCAACGCCACTGCCTACTCGGCGTCCAAGGCCGGATTGATAGCTCTGACCAAATCGCTGGCGCGTGAACTCGCCCCGGAAGGAATCGTGACCAACGCGATTGCTCCCTCCTACATCGACACCCCGCAACTTCATGTGGACGCCGACGACGCTCACACCACTGTCGACGAGATCAAGACGCGTGCCGCAGCCCAGATTCCGATGGGGCGGATCGCCTCATCCGAGGAAATCGCGGCCGTTGCCGCTTTCCTCGCCAGTCCACCAGCTGGATCGCTGGTCGGGCAGGTTCTGCAGCCGAACGGTGGCAGCACACGGGCCCGAGCCTGACATGACGCAGACTCCAGACGGTGCGATCCCAGGCGCCGACGACGGTGACTTCCGGTGGCCGCAAGGTTTCCGGGCGGCGGCAGCCCTGACGTTCGACGTGGATGCGGAATCGGCGGTGTTGGCTACTCATCCGCAGTTTTCGAGTCACATGACCACCATGAGCCATCAGGCCTACGGACCGATCGTCGGTGTGCCGCGCCTCCTGAAAATCCTGGCTCGGCAGTCCCTAGCCGCCACCTTCTTCGTGCCCGGATTCACCGCACACCGCTATCCCGACGTGATTCGGTCAATCGTCGATGCAGGGCACGAGATCGGCCATCACGGCTATCTCCATGAGACCCCCGCGACGCTGACCTCTGAACAGGAGAGCCGTGCACTCGACCGTGGCCTCCAGGCCTTACAGTCGGTGGCAGGCATCACGCCGACCGGCTACCGAGCTCCGATGTGGGAGCTCAGCTACCGGACGCCGGGCTTGCTCATAAACCGGGGCTTTCTTTACGACAGCAGCCTGATGGACGCCGACCGACCCTATCGCCTCGCCACCGAGCCCGACTCGGCTGGACGCACGTTGGTGGAGATCCCGATCCAGTGGGCGCTCGACGACTGGGAGCAGTATGCGTACATTCCCGGGGTTTCGGGGACCGGCTATATCTCCACACCTACCCGGGTCATTGAGCTGTGGCGCCTTGAACTGGAGGCTATGCATCGTGAGGGTGGTTGTTACGTCCTCACCAACCATCCGTTCCTCAGCGGCCGTCCATCTCGCGCTGCCGCCCTCGAACAATTCATCGAAACTATGACCGCGATGCCGCGTCTCTGGATCACCACGCTGTCGGCAATAGCTCGACACGTAAGCGACCTGGAACTGGCTCCGCGACTGCATCTGGAGCCCCAAGTCGATGATGACTGACTCCGATTTGGAAGGACATTGACATGTTGAGTAGCCACACCGTCACGGAGATCCGGGCACGCGAAGTGCTCGATTGCCGCGGACTGCCCACGGTCCAAGTGGACCTGTGGATCGATGGTCGGATCCGCGGGCGCGCGGATGTTCCGGCTGGGCGGTCGACGGGTCGATACGAGGCAGTCGAGTTGCGAGATGGCGGCGCGCGATTCGGGGGATTCGGTGTTCGATCCGCCGTGAGGAATGTGACCGGGCCCATCGCGGACCATCTCGTCGGCCGGACGGTTGGCTCCCAACGCGGACTCGACCATGCGTTGATCGAACTCGACGGCACAGCAAACAAAGAGAACCTGGGTGCCAATGCGACCCTGGGCGTCTCCTTGGCCTACGCGCGGGCCGCGGCACAGGCCTCCGGCACACCCCTGTACCTCCACCTGAACGCCAACGCCCACATCCTTCCCGTCCCGCAGTTCAACCTGATCAACGGTGGAAGGCACGCGAGTAACGATCTGGACTTCCAGGAATTCTCTATCGTTCCTGTCGGAGCCGGCAGCATTCTAGAGGCCGTTCAAGTAGCCACCGAAGTCAATCTGGTCCTGGCAGAGATCCTCGTGAAGAAGTTCGACAAGTTCGCCATCAACACGGGGGACGAAGGCGGGTACGTCCCACCCATCACCCAGCCCGACGAAGCGCTGGGGTATCTGCACGAGGCCGTGTCGAGGGCCGGCTACGACAACATCGTCGAATACGCACTTGACTGTGCCGCAACGCACTTATACGACGCCACCTCCAAGTCGTACACGGTCGACGGGCAGACATACGACGTGGAACAAATGGGAGACCTGTATACCGGGTTGGTGAAGGACTACGGCGTCACAAGCATCGAGGACCCGCTGGAGGAGGATTCATTCGAGGCGACCGCTGAACTCACGGAGCGGCTGGGCATCCAGATTGTCGGAGACGACCTCTTCACGACAAACTCGGCACGGTTGCGGCGCGGCATCGAGACCGGTGCTGCCAATGCCTTGCTGTGGAAGATGAATCAAATTGGAACGCTGAGTGAGGCAATGGACGCGGCCGCGATGGCGATGCGCAACGGGTACGGCGTCGTCGTCTCCGAGCGTTCAGGGGAAACCGAGGACGCCATCATCTCCGACATGGCGGTCGGGTTGAACGCCGGCCAAATCAAGACAGGTGCGCCAGTACGAGGAGAACGCACCGCTAAATACAACGCCCTCATCGCCATCGAAGAGGAGCTCGGCTCACAAGCACGATACGCAGGCCGAGGCTATCGACGAGCTGCGTGACCACACGTGACCATACCCAGTGGTTCGCTGTGCGACCACGGTGAGCGCCACCTGCGTGGCGTCGCTGTGGATATTGCGTCAGCGGGCCTACAGGCTGCGGATCCTGCCCGCGCTGTCACACAGGTGGTGCGGCGCCATGCAGCGAAGCTGACAGTGGGAAACCGCGACTACGACCTGCGCGACTACAAAGCTGTATGGGTCGTCGCGGCCGGTAAAGCCAGCGGACCCCTTGCTCAGCAAGTCGAGTCCATCCTCGGAAACTGGCTGAGCGGCGGCCTCGTCGTGTTACGTGCAGGATCCGCGGTACCGCTCCACACATTGACGATTCTGGAGGCCGAGCACCCGCTTCCCGGGAAGGGTAGCGAACGTGCCGGTCTGGCTCTACTTGACCTCGCTGATCAGGTCGGCCCCCGAGACCTGGTGGTCTCCCTCATCACCGGCGGAAGCTCATCACTCGCCACCGCACCGATCGGGAACATCACCAGCGCAGAAAAGCGTCAACTCCATGAGTTGCTCCTCACTTCTGGAGCAGACATCGAACAGACAAACACAGTCAGGAAACACACCTCAACCATCAAAGGCGGCCGCCTTGCCGCCAGGATGAGCCCCGCCGCCATCATTAATCTCACCGTTTCTGATGTTGCGGGCGACAACCCGGAATACATCTGCGACCTGACCATACAGAACACAGGCCGCGCGGCTGACGCGATCGCGGTCCTGGAGCGGTACGACTTGTTGGACAAGGTGCCAACGTCGGTCCGGCTCGTGCTTGAGTCCAACCCGACGGCGGAACTACCGACCCTCGACCACATCGACATCTCAACCCACCTGCTCGTGACCGGCCAGGCGGTAGCGCAGGCAATGGTTGATGCGGCCGAACATATGGGGCGGACCGCCATCATTCTCGGCACCGAGCTGAACGGCTCCGCCGAAGGTACGGGCTCGGTGCTTGCCTGCCTGGCCAGGGAGAGCAGCAGACGAGGACGGCCGTTCTCGCCCTCCGTCGTACTGATCGCCTGCGGTGGAGAAAGCACCGTCACCCTGTCAGACGGGGCACTGTTCGGCAGTGGAGGCCCGAACTTGGAGACCGGTGTGGCAGCGGCCCTTCAGCTCCGCGACGTGAACAAGATAGCGCTTCTGTCAATAGACACCGACGGGTCCGACGGCGGAACCGCCGCCGCTGGAGCCCTGGTGGATGGCACAACATTTCAACGGGCCACCGCAGTCGGCGTCGACCTCCGAGAAGCCCTAGCCAAGCACGAAACATTCGACGCATTGAACAGTGTGGATGACCTCATCATCACCGGCCCAACTCACACCAACGTCAACGACATGATCGTCATCGTCGTCGGCGCAGAGCCGTCTGTGTGAATATCGTCCTCGGTTTACCGCCGCTTCCTTTCTTGCCAGGAATGAACCGCCTGTAAGTGTCTGTGATGGCTGGCCTGGGGCTGGCCTGGCAGGGTGGTGCTGGTTCTTCTGGCCTGACGTGACTCGTGAATCGCCTGGCCCTCGCGGGGTGCCTTGCCCGGGATCTGTCCGTCGGGTCGGGA
>JBBRYB010000092.1:0-10161 GCA_038238115.1 Propionibacteriales bacterium
AAAGGCGTTCAACTGCTGCGGTCCGTCGTTCTCGTAGCGAAGCAGGTGCGAGAGCTCCGGAATCGCGATCCGGGTGGAGGCCTGCCGGTCCGTCCACACGCGAAGGGCGGACTGCTGAGCCATGATCCCGCTCACGAACATGCCAGCGGCCGGCTTGCCGAGGAGCGCTGCGACCTGCGTCTCCAGGACGACGACAGCGCCGCGCTCTCCGTAGCGGTCCCACTCGTCGGGCGAGTCGAGCTCGGCCGCCTCTGCCGCGACGTCGCGCAGCTCCTCCGCCGGCGACTGCGGGAGCGATCCGGGGAGCCATCTTGTCGCAGTCGGCAGTGCAGCCCGGAAACGCTCCTGCACGGTGGGCGCCTGATCCATCGAACAACCTTGTCACGCGTCGCGCTGGTCAGCGCAAGGACCTACTGGGCTCACGCATGACCGCAGTAGGAGCAGGGCCTGTCAACCAGACGTCAACAAACAGCCGATGAACGTGAACATGGCGTCAACACGAGGCACCGAGCGACCTGCCCGCCGCAGGATGAGGTGTCGCCCTTTCGCTGCTAGATGAGGTGGTTGACACATTACGTGCAGATCCTTGAGGAGTTTCGCCCATGACCGATCTGAAGTTCGTCCTGATCACCCTCGTGGTCTTCGCGTTGCTTGCTCTGGTGGTGCGCGGGGTGGAGAAGCTGTGAACGCCGAGAATGCCGTCGGCCTCGTGCTGGCGATCCTCATCGCCGTCTTCTTGGTGTTCGCGTTGCTCTTCCCGGAGAGGTTCTAGATGGGTACGACGGCCGCCTGGATCGTCTTCGTCGTGACTCTGGTAGCGGCGTTGGCGCTCTCTTACCGCCCCATGGGTGACTACATGTACCGCGTGTACACGAGTGAGAAGCACCTCGGGCCTGAACGCGGCTTCTACCGCTTGATCGGGGTGAACCCGAAGGTCGACCAGCGATGGAGCAGCTACTTGCGCGCCATGCTGGCCTTCTCACTGCTCGGGGTACTTTTTCTGTACGCATTCCTGCGGCTACAGAACCACCTGATGCTCAGCCTCGGCTTCCCGGGGATGGAGCAGAGCCAGGCGTTCAACACGGCGGCCAGCTTCGTGACGAACACGAACTGGCAGTCGTACTCAGGTGAGTCCGCCGTGGGTCATCTGGTCCAGATGGCCGGCCTGGCGGTGCAGAACTTCATCTCGGCGGCGGTGGGCATCTCGGTAGCGATCGCCCTCGTCCGGGGCTTCGCTCGCAAGGACACCCTGAACGTCGGCAACTTCTGGGTCGACGTCACACGCACGTGCTTCCGCATCCTGCTGCCCCTGTCGGCCCTCGTGGCCGTTGTGCTCGTCGCCGCAGGCGCGATCCAGAACCTGCATGACACCCATACGATCAGCACACTAGTCGGACTGAAGCAGAGCGTCACCGGCGGCCCAGTCGCCAGCCAGGAGGCCATCAAGGAGATCGGCACCAACGGCGGTGGGTTCTACAATGCCAACTCTTCCCACCCGTTCGAGAACCCCACCGGCTGGACGAACTGGCTGGAGATCTACCTACTGCTGCTGATCTCGTTCAGCCTGCCGCGCACGTTCGGCCGGATGGTGAGAAACAGCAAGCCAGGCCGTGCCATCGTCGTCGTCATGGCGGGCCTGCTTCTCTGCAGCTTCGCGGCGAACGTCGGATCTCAGCTGGCGCACCAGGGAACCGTCCCCACGGCGGTCAGCTCAGCCACCGAGGGAACCGAGACGCGCTTCGGCGTACCGCAGTCGGCAGCATTTGCCAGCGCCACCACGGCGACGTCAACGGGCGCGGTGGACTCGTTCCATGACTCCTACACGAGCCTGGCCGGCGGCACCCTGCTGCTGAACATGATGCTCGGTGAGATTGCGCCAGGAGGTACCGGATCGGGCTTGTACGGCATGTTGATCCTCGCCGTCATCACCGTTTTCGTTGCCGGTCTGATGATCGGGCGAACGCCGGAGTATCTCGGTAAGAAGATCGGCGGCCGGGAGATGAAGTTCGCGTCGCTCTACATTCTGACCACACCGATGGTGGTGCTCATCGGAACGGGTACCGCCATGGCACTGCCGACCGAACGTGCCTCGATGCTGAACTCGGGTGCACACGGGCTGTCCGAGGTGCTCTACGCATTCACGTCGGCCGGCAACAACAACGGCTCGGCCTTCGCTGGCATCTCCGTGAACACCACCTGGTACAACACGGCGCTGGGGCTGGCCATGCTGATTGGGCGGTTCCTGCCCATGATCTGGGTGCTGGGGCTCGCCGGGAGCCTCGCACGGCAGCAGCCGGTCCCCGAGTCGGCGGGCACGCTGCCCACCCACAAGCCGCTGTTCTCCGGAATGCTCTTCGGCGTCGTACTCATCGTCGTGGCGCTTACCTACTTCCCAGCGCTCGCGCTCGGGCCTCTCGCGGAGGGTCTCCACTGATGACAACTACCCAAAGTGGCCCTGCGTCACCGGCGAAGACCACGCCGTCACAGGTGTCACGGAGGATGTCGAGTGGCCTACTCGACCCCAACCAGCTGTGGCGCTCCTTCCCGGACGCCGTTCAGAAGCTGAACCCGGCCACCCTCTACCGCAACCCGGTCATGCTGATCGTCGAGATCGGCGCGGCGTTCACCACTGTGCTGGCGATCCGTGACGAGACCACATTCGCCTGGCTGATCACCGGCTGGCTCTGGCTCACCGTCGTGTTCGCGAACCTCGCCGAGGCCGTCGCAGAAGGTCGGGGCAAGGCCCAGGCCGAGACGCTTCGACGCGCCCGGACCGACACGATGGCCCGCCGGCTGAGGGACGACGGCAGCGAGGAGTCTGTCGCCGCTCCCTTGCTGCAGCAGGGCGACCACGTTGTCGTCGAGGCGGGCGAGGTAGTCCCAGGTGACGGCGACGTCATCGAGGGCATCGCCAGCGTTGACGAGTCGGCGATCACGGGAGAGTCCGCTCCCGTGATCAGAGAGGCCGGCGGCGACAGGTCCTCCGTCACCGGCGGAACCCGCGTGCTGTCGGACCGGATCGTGGTGGAGATCACCCAGAAGCCCGGCGAGAGCTTCATCGACCGGATGATCGCGCTGGTCGAGGGGGCCGACCGGCAGAAGACACCAAACGAGGTGGCACTCAACATCCTCCTCGCCAGCCTCACGATCATCTTCTTGCTTGCGGTGGCTACCCTGCAGCCGCTGGCGATCTTCTCCAAGGCCCAGCAGCCGGGACTACCAGCCACGAGTGCCTTAGGCACGAACGGCCTGTCCGGCATCGTGCTGGTGTCCCTGCTTGTCTGTCTGATCCCCACCACCATCGGGGCACTGCTGTCGGCGATCGGCATCGCCGGCATGGACCGGCTGGTGCAGCGCAACGTGCTTGCCATGAGCGGCCGCGCCGTCGAAGCAGCCGGCGACGTCAACACGCTGCTCCTGGACAAGACCGGAACCATCACGATCGGCAACCGGGAGGCGCGGGAGTTCATCCCCGTGGGGGACGCTACGGAGGACGAGCTCGCCAATGCAGCCCAGCTTTCCTCGCTGGCGGACGAGACCCCTGAGGGCCGCTCGATCGTCGTGCACGCCAAGCAACAGTACGGACTTCGCGAGCGAGCAGCGGGAGAGCTCGCGCAGGCCAGCTTCGTGCCGTTCACAGCGCAGACACGGGTGTCGGGAGTCGACTTCGAAGGCAATGACCGCCAAGTGCGCAAGGGCGCTACCAGCTCGGTTCTGGCATGGGTGCGAGAGAACGGCGGCGAGGTACCGGCGGATACCGGGCAGCTCATCGATGGGATCTCCGCGTCCGGAGGCACCCCGCTGTTGGTCGCCGAGACCCGCAACGGGACCGCGCGCGTGCTCGGGATCATCGCATTGAGGGACATCGTCAAGCAGGGGATGCGTGAGCGGTTCGACGAGCTACGCGCCATGGGCATCCGCACCGTCATGATCACCGGGGACAACCCCCTGACGGCACGCTCGATCGCCGAGGAGGCCGGCGTCGACGACTTCCTAGCGGAGGCCACGCCCGAGGACAAGATGGCGCTCATCCGCAAGGAGCAGGAGGGCGGCAGGCTCGTAGCTATGACTGGGGACGGTACCAACGACGCTCCAGCGCTCGCCCAGGCCGACGTCGGAGTTGCCATGAACAGCGGCACCTCGGCGGCCAAGGAGGCCGGGAACATGGTCGACCTCGACAGCAACCCGACCAAGCTCATCGAGATCGTCGAGATCGGAAAGCAGCTCCTGATCACCCGCGGAGCGCTGACGACGTTCTCGATCGCAAACGACGTCGCCAAGTACTTCGCCATCATCCCGGCCATGTTCGCCGCCGTCTACCCCGGTCTCGACAAGCTCAACATCATGCGTCTGCACAGCCCGCAGTCGGCCATCCTGTCGGCGGTCATCTTCAACGCGCTCATCATCATCGCACTGATCCCCCTCGCCTTGCGCGGAGTCCGCTACCGGCCGAGCAGCGCCTCGCAGATGCTGCGTCGCAACCTCTACGTCTACGGGTTAGGCGGCCTGATCATCCCCTTCATCGGCATCAAAGCTATCGACCTCGTCATCCAATTCATTCCCGGAGCCCGGTGACCTCATGATCATGCCCAGGAACACCCCCACCTGGATCAGGCAGCTCCTGGTCGCGCTTCGCGCTCTCCTCGTCCTAACGGTCCTCCTGGGGATCGCCTACCCGCTGGTTATCACTGCCGTTGCCCAGCTGCCGGGACTCAGATTCAGAGCCGACGGGTCGATGATCACCGCCGCAAATGGTCGCGTGGTCGGTTCGCGGGAACTCGGGCAGTCCTTCACCACCGCAGGCGGGAAGCCGCTCATGCAGTACTTCCAGAGCCGCCCGTCGGCTGCGACCGGGAACGTCTCCACCGGCTACGACCCGACTGCGACAAGCGCCAGCAACCTCGGGCCGGAGGATGTGGTCGACGACCTCGACAACCCGGCAACCAAGCAGGTCGACGAGAGCAGCCAAAGCCTGCTGACGCAGGTGTGTAGCCGAAGCTTGGCTATCGGACTGCTCGACGGCATCGACGGCAGCCGGCCCTACTGCACGCCCTCGGGCGTCGGCGCCGTACTCGCCGTCTTCCATGCAGGCCCTGGGTACGACGGAGCCGTCACCCGGGTGGTAAGCGAGAACGAGAGCTGCCCCACCACCCCCTTCCTCGCCACCTACCAAGACGTGCAGGTCCAGTGCCGCCGGTACGGCTTCGACGTCGCCAACGCCGAACAGGTCGTCATACGTGGAAGCGCGCCGGCCGATCCCGCGGTCCCCCCGGATGCGGTCACCGCCAGCGGTAGCGGACTGGACTCCGACATCTCCCCCGCGTACGCACGAATCCAGGTGGACCGCATCGCGGCCGCCCGCAACCTCTCCGCCGACACCGTGCTGGCGCTGGTCGATGACCACGTGGTGGGGCGGACGTTGGGTTTTCTTGGTGAACCTCATGTCAACGTGCTCGAGCTGAACCTCGCTTTGGACAAGCTCAGCGCTGGCCCCTAGGACGTAACGTGGTCTATCTGCTTCAGGAACGGGCCGGCGGGAGGAGGTCATCGTGACTCGTGGCACGTGGCGGGTCTATCTCGGCACTGCTCCGGGTGTCGGCAAGACCTATGCCATGTTGGACGAAGCGACGCGTCGACACGGGCGTGGTACGGACATCGTCGTCGCCTTCGTCGAGACACACGACCGTCCCAAGACCGCTGCTCTGCTGGAGGGTCTCGAAATGGTGCCCCGGCTCGATGTCGAGTACCGCGGCACCACCTTCACCGAGATGGATCTCGATGCGGTGCTCCGGCGGCGTCCGACCTGGGCCCTCGTCGACGAGCTTGCGCACACGAACGTCCCGGGGGTCAAGAACGAGAAGCGCTGGCAGGACGTGATGGAGCTGCTCGATGCCGGTATCAGTGTCATCACCACGGTCAACGTCCAGCACCTCGAGTCGCTCGCCGACGTTGTGGAGAAGATCACTGGCGTGCCCCAGCGCGAGCTGGTCCCCGACCAGGTCGTCCGTGATGCCGACCAGGTCGAGCTCGTCGACATGGCCCCGCAGGCTCTGCGCCGGCGGATGGCGCACGGGAACATCTACGGGCCGGACAAGGTCGATGCTGCGCTGTCGAACTTTTTCCGGATCGGCAACCTGACGGCACTGCGGGAGCTGGCCCTGCTGTGGCTGGCGGACAAGATCGACGAGCAGCTGGACGCCTACCGCGCTGCGCACTCCATCACGGGCACGTGGGAGACGCGGGAGCGGGTAGTGGTGGCGCTAACCGGCGGCCCCGAGGGCAAGACGCTCGTCCGGCGGGCGGCGAGGATAGCCGCCGGCGCTGCAGGCGGCGACCTCCTCGCCGTACACGTCACGAAGGCCGACGGCTTGATGAGCGCCGATCCACAGGCTCTTGTGTCCCAGCGGACGCTCGTGGAGTCGCTCGGCGGAAGCTACCACCAGGTCGTGGGTGACGACGTGCCACATGCTCTTCTCGACTTCGCACGGGCGGAGAACGCCACTCAGCTGGTCCTGGGCGCCAGCCGGCGGCGCCGACTGCAGACGTTCCTCTCCGGCCCCGGCATCGGCGCGGCCGTCATCCGGCTGTCAGGTGACATCGACGTCCACATGGTCACGCATGAGCACGTGGGCGAGGGCCGTGCCCTGCCTGCCGTGGCGGGCGGCCTCACCGCCCGCCGGCGGCTGCTCGGCGGCCTGGTCGCCCTCGCCCTGCTGCCACTTGTGGCCTTCGCGGTAAGCCTTGACCGATCAGGCATGAACTTGGCCAGCGACGCCTTGCTCTTCCTGCTTGCCGTCGTAGCCGTCGCACTCGTCGGGGGTTTCTGGCCGGCTATCGCCACCGCATTGGGCGGAAGTCTGGTGCTGAACTACTACTTCATCCCGCCGTTGCACCAGTTCCGGATCTCCGAGCGCAACAACGGGCTGGCTCTCCTCGTGTTCGTGGCAGTGGCCGCGATGGTCAGCCGGGTTGTCGATCTCGCTGCTCGCCGGACGACCGAGGCCGCGCGGGCCGCTGCTGAGGCGGAGACGCTGTTCACGCTTGCCGGGAGCGTGCTCCGAGGCCAGTCCGCACTTCCAGCTTTGCTTGACCAAGTGCGCACGACATTCGCGATGACCTCCGCCAGCCTGCTCGAGCGAGGCCCCGCCACCCTCGCAGCCACCGCGACTCCCGCGACTGAGGGCACGGAGGACGCTGAGCGGTCCGACGACCGGCACGACTGGCACCTCGTCGCCAGCTCCGGCCCTGATCCATGCTTGCAACCGGAGGACGGCGACGCCGACCTGCTCGTCGGTGACGACCTCGCACTTGTCCTGCGTGGCCGCACGTTGCCGGCCGCTGACCGGCGCGTCGTCGGTGCTTTCGCTGCCCAGATCGCCACGGCTCTCCAGCAAGGCCGACTCGCCGAAGCGGCAGCCATCGCGGCGCCGTTGGCTGCCGCGGACCGCACCCGCACAGCGCTGCTCTCGGCGGTGAGCCACGATCTGCGGACTCCGTTGTCCTCGGCGAAAGCGGCGGTCACCAGCCTGCTGAGCTCCGATATCGAGTGGGTCGCGACGGAGAGAGCGGAGCTGTTGGCAACGGCTGACGAGTCCCTGGAGCGGCTCATCCGGCTGGTAGAGAACCTGCTCGACGTGAGCCGCCTACAAGCCGGTGCCGTGAGCGTCTTCGCGAGACCCGTCGGCTTGGACGAGATCGTGCCTCTCGCCCTCGATGACCTGGGTGAGCCGGGCCGCGCCGTACAGATACAGGTGTCCGACGACCTCCCGGCGGTGCTGGCCGACCCGGCTCTGCTGGAACGGGTGATAGCTAACGTCGCCGCCAACGCTGTGCGCTTCTCGCCGCCCGACAAGCCGCCAACGATCACGGCGAGTGAGCTTGCCGGCTTTGTCGAGCTCCGGGTGGTGGACCGCGGTCCCGGCATCGCCGATACGGACCGGGAGCGCGTCTTCGCACCCTTCCAGCGACTCGGGGACACCGACAACTCAACCGGCGTCGGGCTCGGCCTTGCCCTCTCCCGGGGACTTGCCGAGTCGATGGGCGGCTCGCTGGTGCCAGAGGAGACACCTGGGGGCGGCTTGACCATGGTCATCCGGCTTCCGGTTGCTCCGGCGCTCGCTCCGCCACCGTCTCGGGATGCTGTGCAGGAGCATCTGTTCGACGTACGAGCCGACTCAGACGACTCACGAGACCATGCAGGGGACCAGCGCCAGCCTCAGCACGGTACGCCGTGAGCCGCCTTCTCGTCGTCGACGACGAGCCCCAGCTGCTCCGGGCGTTGCGCATCACTCTCAGCGCCCGCGGACACCAGGTACGAACCGCTGCCGACGGCCGGGAAGCACTGGCTGATGCCGCCGCCCATCCGCCCGACGTCATCATCTTGGACCTCGGGCTGCCCGACATGGACGGTCTTGCGGTGATCGAGGGTCTTCGGGGATGGACGACCGCGCCGATCATCGTGCTGTCCGGTAGAAGCGGCAGCTCCGACAAGGTACACGCTCTGGACGCCGGAGCCGACGACTATGTCACCAAGCCGTTCGGCATCGACGAGCTCCTGGCCCGGCTCCGGGCGGTCAGCAGGCGCGCAACCGGACCCGACGACAACCCGGTCGTCTCGGTGGGCGCCTACACGATCGACCTGGCGGCCAGGCGGGCCACTCGAACCGACCCCTCCGGTGGCGAAACAGTCGAGGATGCGGACGTCAAGGACGTCCGGTTGACGCCGACGGAGTGGCACATCCTCGAGATCCTCGTCCGGCACCCAGGCAAGCTCGTCAGCCAGCGGCAGTTGCTCGCCGAGGTCTGGGGACCGGCGTACACCGGGGAGTTCCACTATCTGCGGCAGTACCTCGCCCGGCTTCGGAGAAAGCTGGAGCCCGACCCGGCGCGCCCCCGCTACCTGGTGACCGAGCCCGGCATGGGCTACCGGTACCAGCCGTAGCAAGGGCGCGGTGAGATCCCGACTGCCTCACTCCCCCTGGGATGGCCGCAGCGAGTACTCGGTGAGCGCGGCGCCCACCTGGTCGGCCAACGACGCCGCAACCACGCGCTGTTCGAGCGAGGGCCTGCACCGCGCAGGCGGGGTGAGGAGAAACCGGCCGCGGTAGCTGCCGCCGGACGTGACAAGCAGCTCGACCTCCCGGTCCGCCGGGAACCCGAGGCGGTCCACGTCGATGAGCTCGCCGCCGACGGTGACGCGCCCGTCGTGAGTCAGCCGCGGACAGCCGAGTCCGGTTCCATAGTCGAAGCGACATGTACGTATGCCCAGCACCGTGGTGAGCTGCGTGCACACGCTGGCGATGAGTTCCGAGGGGGATGAGGTCCCCAGCGCTGCCGTGTCGGACGCATCGTGCAGCCCGGCGAGGTATGCGGCGCTCTTGTCCGCGAGCCCGTGTTGTCGACGGCCCCACACGGCGATCTCGGTGACGGCAATCCCCACCAGGAGCAGGAGCAGGCCGGTCTCCACGTCGGCCCGGCTGTTGATCGTGAAGTTCTCGTACGGCGTCGTGAGGAAGAAGTCGAACCAGACCCCGGCCGACAAGGCGGCGACCAACCCCGACAGCCGGTCGCCGGACGTAGCAACAGCCACCACCACCAGGGTGAGAATCAGAGCGGCGTCGGTGTTGGCCACGCTGTCGCGGAGCGGGACCAACCCCATGCAGGCCAGGGGCGGCGCGAGAAGACCAGCAACCCGAGACAGCCCATCGGCGCCGCCCAGCTTCACGGTGCGCGGCCGGCGATCGGGTAGCAAGCGTCTTGACAGACCGCCGATCGAAGTCACAGTGATGTCATGCTAGGCGCCGATCACGGTCGCCTCGGATCTGTTCACACCCTTTATACGGTGTGGGCTCGTCCTGGCGCCTGGCATGGCGAAGGGGCGGCAACCGATGATTCTCCGGTTGCCGCCCCTTGTGCAGACTCCACGTGCTCTACCGCTGGTAGGAGCCGCCGAAGTCGTAGTCGTCGAGCGCCACCGACTCGCCCGTGCTCTGACCGAAGTCATAGTCGTAGCTGTCGTAATCGATGGAGTACGCCGCTGCGCGCGCCTCCTCGGTGGGCTCGACACGAATGTTGCGGTACCGCTCGAGCCCGGTGCCGGCGGGGATGAGCTTGCCCAGGATCACGTTCTCCTTGAGCCCCAGCAGCGAGTCGGACTTCGCG
>JBBRYB010000093.1:0-10062 GCA_038238115.1 Propionibacteriales bacterium
ACGTGCGGTCCTCGACCCGGGCGACATCGGTGGGGTCAGAGGCGGCCCAGAAGGAGTTGGGCTTCTTGGCCGGATCGAGTTGGACGAGAGTGCCGGCGGCGACCAGGGCCTCGGTCAGAGTCTTCCACTCGGCGTCCGAGCCGTCGCACCAGTGCACACGGTCGGGCTCGGTGAGCTCCGCAATCTGATCGACCCACGCCTGAAGTCCGGCATGGGTCGTGGCTGCGGTGCTGCTGGTGGAGTTGTGCGACGGGTTGTTCGCCGTGCGTTCATGATGGGGACGGGGTGTGTAGGAAGTGTCCGTGGACATGCTGTTTCGGTGTTCCCTCTCGCGCATCGCGGTGGGTGCGAGCCACCGGCCGCCGGTCTCCAACGGCGGAATGATGTGGATATGGGCGTCCCGGGTCTCTATTCCGGGGACGTTCCCGACACCGTACGCCCGCGGTTGTGGTGTCCGCCATCCGGACCGTCGTGAGGCCACTCACAAGCCCCCCAGCCCCCCGGGGTTTGCCTTGTTCTCTAGTCAGGTGGCTTGTGGTCTAGGCAGATCCCGCGTGGTCAGTGTGGGTTTGCCATGCTGACCTCACAGTCCGGCGTACACGTCGGCCGCCGCGCCAGTGATCCCTTGGCGCCGCGATTTCTTGTCGACAGCGGCTGCGCGCTAAACTCACTCCTCGCGTCTGGACGAGGCTCCCTGCCTCCTCGGGCCAGCACAACTGGCGCTCGTAGCTCAACGGATAGAGCATCTGACTACGGATCAGAAGGTTGGGGGTTCGAATCCCTCCGAGCGCGCCCATCTCCAGGCGCAGGCAGATGTCGTCTGACCTGGCACTTCGTGTCTCCCCGCCCCCACCGGATCGGGCTCGGTGACGAGCGCGAGCGGGACCCTGCTAACAGCTTTGCTAACGGGTCATGCCGGGTGGGCGCTCTGGTGAGGGCGTTGGTGAGACGTCTGGTGAGGTCCTTGGCGGCGCGGCCGGAGGGACTGGGCGGCCCACGGCCCGGGCGAACAGCTCGGCGACGCCATCATCCGTGCGGTTCAGGGCGTGCGCGTAGACCCGCAGGGTGATGGCAGGGTCCGCGTGGCCGAGCCGAGCGGCGACGACGTGGACGGGCACCTTTTCGAGCAGGAGCGTGGTTGCGTGGACGTGCCGCAGGTCGTGGAGCCGGGCGTAGGGCATCGGCTCGAGCCGGGCGGCGGCTCGTGCGGCGTTGGCCGATGCGATGAGGCGGGGCATAGCCTGGCTCACCGAGTCCGGGTGGATGCGCTTGCCCAGGTCGGTCGTGAAGACGTACTGGTCCCAGCCCTCCCAGCTGTCAGCGGCCGTCTGCCGCTTCACCTGCTGCTCCTTACGGAGGTCGCGTAGCAGAGCGACGGTTCCGGCGTCGAGGCTGATTCTGCGGTCGTCGCCGCCCTTGGTGGGTCCATCGACCCATCGCCCGTCGATGACGCCGGCGGAGCCCCGGATGTGCATGGTGCGGACATCGAGGTCGAGGTCGGTCCATCGGAGGTGGAGAAGCTCTCCCCGGCGGGCGCCGGTGAACGCTGCCGTGGCGTAGAAGGCGGCGTACCGGTGCTCGCTGGCCGCAGCCAGAAACGACCGCAGCTCGTCGGGGTTCCACACGGGTGTGCGCTGCTGGCGCTCGCGGAGGGGTCGCTTCGCTGACTCGGCCGGGTTCTTGGTGAGGAGCCGGTCGATGTGAACAGCGTCGTTGAAGGCCTTGCGGAGTACGGCGTGAATGTAGGCGACTGAGCGTGCGGAGAGCCCCTCACCGCGACGGCCCCCTGTGGTGTGCAGGTCGAGGTAGAGCTTGCTGATCGTGGCTGGCTGGAGCGCCTGGAGCGGCATCTCGCCGAGTGCGGGCTTGATGTACTCCTCGACGAGATAGCGATAGCTCGCGAGGGTGCGGGGCCGGATGGCCATGGCGTGGGTCTCCAGCCAGCTGTCGAGGTACTCCGCAACCGTGATCCGTGAGCGATCGACGTATTCGCCCCGACGGGCCCGGACGCGGGCCTCGTCCCGTGCAGCCTTTGCCTCGTCCTCGGTCCGGAACCCACCCACCCAGCGAGGCTTGGACACTCCTGTCGCGGGGTTACGGACCCGGATCACGTAAGCCCAGGTGCTCCCGCGCTTGATGACCCCGTCGCTCAGTCGGGCCATCAACGCACCGGGCCAAGGCCCGCGACGTACTCGACCAGGTCGTCGGTGCGCACCCGACGGCAACCATCGATTTTCACCGTCCGGAGCTGTCCGCTGGCGATGAGTTCGTACACCTTCGCCCGGCTTACCGCCAGGCGAGCGGCGACCTCGGGGATGCGCAGAAGCAGGATTTCCATGGCTGGCTCCGTCCGTCCACCGCGAGGCCCGAGGCCCGCGCCACAACGGATTAGGCACCTCAGGTGGCCACTCGTGGACACCAGTGTTGGAACCGGGCGCGCCAGCGGTCCACCCCGAATCGCCTGGCTGGGGAAAACCCGGTGGCGCGCGCAGCCCTCCCACAGTGGCGGGGTCTAAGCCCTCAGCGGCGATTCAGTGCGCGTTGCAGGAAAGTCGATTCGGCCAGAGCCGAGTCAATCGCGGTGATAAGACGCTCCTCGAGGACCGCTTCGCTATCCGCCGATCTGTGTCGAGGAAGTGCGGCCACGATCGCGGATAGGGGGCTGCCGCCGAAGCTCTACTCGCTGCTTGCCAGGAGTTTGCTGTTGCTCTCCGATTTCACTTGCCGGATCATCTCCCCATGGCAGCAAATGGCAAGGGCAAGGGCCATCTCAACGGACGTGCCGGCAAGCGCTCGGTTCCGAGATCCGTGATGCCCAAGCCGAAGAAGCCCAAGAAGCCGAAGAAGTGAGTGGGCGGTTCGGTTGCTGCAAGTAGGGCTCTCGAGAGCCGAGCCGAAAGGACAGGCGTGGCACGGACTAACGAAACCAACTACACCGTGGCGGTCTACGACTACCTGCGAACACTCGGCGATCCAGTCGACGAGGTGCTCGCTTCGACAAGAGATGGGAGTCCGGTCGGGGAGATTCGCCACAGGGATTTCCGTGAAGACGCGTGGAATAGAGGAGCCGACGTGGTTACCAGAGCGCTCGGTTCACAATCATTCGTTGGCGCGGCGTCGGTCGCGGCGCTGCTGTCCGAAAGTCAGCGGCCATGTTCAATCGACCATTGATTGATACGCCGGTTTCGCGCTTGAACGAATTCGATAGTGCGCCGCCGGTAGTCGTTGTAGGTCTCTACATCCCTCGGGACTGCAGGGGTCGTGAAGTCATCAAAGGACATAAAGAACTTCACCCGCCTGGCCTCGTGTGTGACGAGATCCTGAAGTAGGAAGAACTCAATGTAGACTTGGAAGTCACCAAAGAGCGCGAAGAACTTGTCGTAACGCCGCAGTGTTTCACTGAGCGGGCTGGCTTCCAGTCGGTAATGGCGCCGGATGCACTCAAGGGTCAGGTCGAGCCTGTCGGCGATTCTGCGATTGAACCCTCGAGCTCCGTTGATGGTCTGCCGTCCGTCGAGCTTGTTGCCAGGGAAGATCAACATCCCGCCGATGGTGTACCCGACGGTCCGGAACTCTTCGTTCTCTGCTTCCGATAGCTGGGTGACGATGGGCTGCATCGTCATCCACCGCGTGAACGTCGGGATCACCGAGTCACTTGCTAGGAAGAACTCGCCGAGCTGAGAACGGTGATGGAGGTAGACGCCAGGAGTGGTGTCGTCCAAATGGAAGCGCGGGCCGGCCGGCAGCGGTTTGCTCCACAACAGCCGGTGATACCGACGCAACGTCGGGCTGTGGGTGTCGGGGTCCCTTCCGCCCGCGTCAATCCGGAAGTCGAACGTGGTGTCGATCATCGGCTTCCCTTCATGGCTCGCTCCTCCCATCCCAGCCACCGCGGATCCACGAACCTGTTCACAGTGGAAGCTGCTGCTCTCGCCGAACCGCCTGCAGAATAAGCAGATCATCCACCAAGCAGCCGACGAACGTCTCATTCGTCCGTCCAGGCAGCAACGGAATAATGTCCCCTAAGCGGTGGAATGACCCAACTTTCGGGTCCACCGAGAGCAGTTGCTCGACCGGCATCAGCTAGAACTAGATCATGACCGCTGTCGCTCTGCCGAAGTACAACGACTTCCATTGGCCGACGGTGTTGGCACTGCGGGCATTGGGTGGGTCAGGGGCAAACTCCGAGATCGACGAGATGGTCGTCGAGCAGCAGGGCTTCAGTGAGGAACTGCAGTCGATATTGCACAAGGCCGGGCCGATGACCGAGATCGGCTACCGACTCCACTGGGCGCGTTCGTACCTCAAGGGCATGGGGCTCGCGGACAATCCCCGCCGTGGAGTGTGGACATTGACGCCGGCGGGCCGCGAGGTGACCGAATCTCAGATGGCTGCCCTGCGCGCGAAGTACCTCAAGGCGATGCGCGATGCCCGAGCCACCGGGGCGGAAGCTCTGGACCAAACCCCCGAGGTCGAGTCGGAAGCCGAGGGCTCTTGGCGGGAACGGCTCCTTGAAGCTCTGCTCTCAATGGAGCCAGCAGCGTTCGAGCGACTGTGCCAGCGGCTGCTGCGCGAGGCCGGGTTCAGCCGCACCCAAGTCACCGGTCGCAGCGGCGACGGTGGCATCGACGGGCTAGGGGTCTATCGCGTGTCGTTGGTGTCGTTCCAAGTTTTCTTCCAGGCCAAGCGATGGCGAAACGCGGTGGGTTCCAAGGAGGTGCGTGACTTCCGGGGCGCAATGGCTGGTCGCGGAGAAAAGGGCCTCCTCATCACTACGAGTACGTTCACAGCAGACGCCAAAGCCGAGTCCACGCGGGACGGGGCACCTCCAGTGGACCTCGTGGACGGCACCGCCCTTTGTGATCTGCTTGTCCAGCACCGCCTTGGGGTTCTCGTCCGCGAGCGAATCGAACTCGACGTCGACGTCGATCACGCGACACTCGACGCCATCTAAATTGAGGCCGGCACGACAGCAGGAGCGCTGGACCGATCAGTCGTCGGACAGAGCGGGGCCGTACGAGCAGCCGGACCTCCTGCGCGCGCTCGTCGTTGAGGCGCTCGCACGCGTCGAGCGCTCGGCTCCGAACCGCAGCCCACGCCCGGTGTGCCACCGTTCCGGACATGCTGACGCGGCGAAATGCAGCGGCCCAACACATCCGGTCGATGAGCGCGCATCCGCTAAACGAGCGCGGGGTGGGTGAGGTCTGAAATGGACTCCTTCGCTAGATCTGGAGATGGTCGTGGTGCGGGTCACCGTGGAGCTTGACAACTCGCCATGCCGCGGTGCAGTCGGCCCTCCCAACTAGGCTTCCGAGCGTGACTGTTGCGCGCGGCGGCACCCACGACGCGGCCTCCGTGCTGGATGCCATCACTGTCTTGGCCTCCGTTGCCGCGGTGCTGGTGGCGCTCGTGGCCGTTGGCGTCGGGCTGCACGTTGCCAGGGGAGAGCGGAAGCATGCCCGGCTCGTCGACCGGCAGAGGGCGCTGATCGACCTCCTCACTGCCTTCGAAGCGATGCAGGCGTTCCGTGTCCCGAAGTACGGGGAGAACGGCGAACTGACGACCACCGCTGATGAGAGCCCCCAGGCGGTCGAGGAGGTCCGCGCTCGGTGGCGCGCAAACCTGTATGCCTCGGCCGAGGCACTGCCCTACACGCGCAACGCGGCCTTTAGCCACTTCGGGGCGGGACCGGTCCCGAACGGCGCGCGCCAGGAGGAAACCCCGAGGTTGACACGCCTTAGGTGATGACCGTGCGCGGCGAGATCATGGTCGCCCTCGACGCTCTCAGACATCAGTTGGAGGGCTGACGCCCCCTGACGGTGAAGGGTGAGTGTCGGCCGCGGCTGGGAGGATGCTGAGGTGAGCAACCCGAGCATCCGCGACCAGTTGTGGCGTGCCGCCGACCCCACGGGGGAGCAGCGCGCGCTGCTCGACGCCGCAGCCGTCGTCGGGCGCGCCCCGACCTGGCTGCAGCGGCTTGGACGGAGCCTGGACGCGTCGTGGAGGCGGCTGGGCGACCTGGGCACGGAGCAGGCCGCGCTCATGGACTCGATGGAGGCCGCTGTCAAGTTGTTGGTCCCTCGCGGCTGGGCTGTCATGCACATGGACACCGCGGCCGTGAAGGACGCGGTCGCCGCGGTGCGAGCGGGTCGGCCCGAGGAGGCCGACGACCTGCTCGCCGCGCAGTGGGATGGCGAGGCCGACTGGCGCATCAGGCGGGTGGGCAAGCGGGTCGGGTCTATGGCCGCGGCCGACGAGGAGCTGAACGCCCTGTTCCATGAGCGCGCAAGGCTGCTCGACCTGGCCGCGGAGCACCATCTGGCAGGCCGGTACGACGCGTCGATCCCGCTTCTCTTGGCCCACATCGAAGGCATCGTCATCGACGTGACGGGGGGCAAGAAGTACTTCACGAAGGCGCAGGGCAAGAAGGCGGACGTGGTGAACCCGCAGGACCTCGCGGGCATCGAGGCGTGCATGGCCGCCCTGCAGGTCGCCTACGGCGAGAATGTGGACGTCACCCAGGCCGCTGGCAGCCTGTCGCGGCACGGCGTTCTGCACGGCCGGGAACTGGCCTACGACACCCGTGTCAACTCAGCGAAGACGTGGTCCGTCATGGACGCGGTGGTTCGCTGGGCGCTCCCGCATTCCCGGGCGTTCGCCGACGCGCGCCTCGCGGAGCGCCAGGCCGCGAACGTCGGGAGTCAGGACACCGACGAGCGCGGGCGGCGGGTGGACGACCGCGAGATCGCCGAGACCCGCGACATGCTTCGGGTGCTGCAGACCTCCGCGATGGGCTGGCACCGCCAGCGTGACCGCTTCCGGGACGACCTCGTCGGCGGCGTCTACGAGGCCAAGGACTTCACCAAGCGCGGGCTCCCATCGGACCCCGGCATCGTGACCCAGGTTGGGCCGGACGGGCAGGCCGTGGCCTACTGCCGCGCCACCGCCTCGGGTGGGTCCTGGGCCTCGCCCTGGTCGCGGACGGCAAGCACTTGCAGGAGTACCTGTTTGCCGGGGCGCAGCCGCCCGCGAGCCTTCCAGCGGAGCCGGGGTCGGGCTGGGGCGAGCACTTCGACACCCCGCCCGACTGGGCCTGAGATGTCACCCACGTCAGACGACCTCCAGTCGGTCCACCGCCCACGGCGCGACCTTACTCACGACGACGGCCTCTACCAGCGACTCCACGACCGCTCACTGCCGGTCCAGGTCCAGCCCCTCGAACGCCTCTGGCGTCGCCACGCTGGGCTTGGGCGCTGCCTTCGCTGCTCCCGCTCTAGCGAGGCCTGCTCGGCCGCCAGCGCTTGCCCCTGCGGGACCACGATCGATCCACTGCACAACGCCTCCCTGGAACGCGTCCATGGGTTTCTTGATCTGCCCTGGAATCTGTCGCAAGCCCGCCTCTCCGGCCGGCCCACTCCTGCACCGGCAGCGCCTCGCCCGACAGGTCCACCGTGGCCAACGTTGCGGACGAGTTTCCACTGAGCGCTCCGAAGGCCATCCGTAAATTCTGAGTCCGGACAGTGGGTGGAAAGACGCAGCCCGTCGCGTGGCGCTCCGTGCACTCTGGATTGCGTGCTCGTTGGCATCTTGAGGGCGTTGGCCACGCCTCATGCGTCTCTCCGCCCGGGCGAGAGATGGCAGGCGGGTCGCCGCTCCATCGCCACGAGAACCTCGTTGATGGCGCGGACGAGATCAGGAAGGTGGCGGTCGTAGACCAGGCCCCGGTCGAGTTGGACGACCAGCTCGGCCAGCGCGCCTGGCCAGGCGTCACCCTTGGGGATCGTTGGGACCGCAACCCGCTGCGGCACCAGTACCGGCTTCTCGACCTCCACGATCCTCACCACGACGTCCACGGCAGCGAGTCCGGACTCGGCGGCTCGGCGCTGCTCCCAAGCGCGCTGGCGGCAGGACCGGGAGCACCACTTGGGGATCCGCCCGGTCGCGGCCAGCGTGAAGGTGGTGCCGCACCACGCGCACGCGACGATCTGACCCGGCGCGCGGACCGACTTTCGCTGCATGGCTGCCTTCCCCTCCTCGGTTCATAGGCGGTCGGCCGAGCCGGTTATGGACAAGGCCGGGTGAGCTTGTGCGTTTCGTCACGACGCTGCGAGACCTCGCAGGCCCGGTCAGGCTTTGCATGAGGTGTGAGGTCTCGGGTTCCTCGCATTTGGTGATGCGAGTTCGCCCGGTGAGTGACGTGCTACAGGCGGCATGATGGCGGGCTGGCGTTTGGTGTGAAGCGGGATCAGTGCAGGTCGAACTCGTGGCGCCTGACTTCGTCGGCGAAGGTCGGCACACCTGCGAGGCCGAGGGATCCCAGGAGGGCTGCGAGGCTCGTCCTCGGACGTGAGTACGCGCTGAGCTGAGCTGCCAGCGCCCGCTCGACCCGTCCGGGGTGAAGGTCGATCTGGTCGAGCAGGAAGTCGTCGGGGTGGACCGCAGCGAGGTGCAGTGGTTGCAGGGCCGCGGGTGGGAAGTCGCTGAGGTTGAACGTCACGACGATCTCGCACCGACCCCGAGCGGCGGCAGCGACGACGTGTCGGTCCTTCTCGTTACAGGTCATCGACGAGATGAGGTGGGCGTAGCCGGTGACCTCAGCGTTGGGGAAGGCAGCCTGCATGTGCGCGATGCGCCGGGTGGCCGCCTCCGGGTCAAGCCCGGCGTGCTCGACCAGGTTTCGCCCGAGTTCGTCGAGCACGTCGGCGGACCAGTGTGGCGAGAAGACGCCCTGTTCGGCGATCCGCAGGAGGGTGTCGGCCAACGTTGCGCCGTAGATGGCACAGGTGTCGAGGAAGACCGGGAAGGCCACGGGTCAGCGGGTCCTCGGAGGTGGTCCGTCCGTCACCTCGTAGAGGCCCGTTGCCTCCGCCTCGGCTGCCATCTGGTCGAGACGGTCGCGTCTGCTGGTTTCGAGCCGAGCCTGGTAGTCGAGCAGGTCTTTCAGCATCACGAACCGGTGCCGCCCGGGCTTGGTCATGGGGATCTCGCCGGCCTCCAGGAGTCGGACGAGGGTGGGCCTGGACATCCCGAGGAAGTCGGCGGCCTCTTGAGTGGTGAGGCGGGCGTTGTGCGGTGCAACGGTGACTCCCATCCCTGACGACAGAGCAGCGGCGACCTGGTGGAGAACGTCGAACATGGCCTCGGGAAACTCGATCGTACGACCGTCCGCGGCCACCAGGGCGGGCCTCCGCGCCGGTGGCGCGATGCCGAGCTCCTCGAGTGCCTGAACGAAGTCGATGATCTGGGCGTCCTGGCCCGACTCCGGGACGTATGTGCGACTGCCTGCGCCTGCGGCGGGCTTGGCCATGGGATTCACCTCCGCCTACGATGCTACTACGAAACGAAAAAATCGAACAGGCGGTCGCGAAGGCTTCTGCGCTGCTAACGCTTTGCTAACACTCACCGTGGACCGGGGTGGACAAACCCCGATCACAGCGGGCCGTTGCAACGGGGGCTTGAGCCTGAACGACGGGCCGGGACGGTCTCGCAAATCCTACGGATCAGAAGGTTGGGGGGTTCGAATCCCTCCGAGCGCGCCAGGAAAACCCCAGGTCAAACATGTTTTCGTCGCTGGGTCGCGTGCTGGGGGTTGGTCGTGTTTTGCAGCCGTGTCCGCGAGAACCTTTGGATCAGTCGAGAGGATGCTCTCGATCGCGCTGACCGGCGGGCTGCTCTGCAACGCGCTCGGCCTGGACGCCGGCCTGGGCCGAGCGTCTGGAGCCGTCGGGCTCGTCAGCGCCCCAGCTGGACGATCTGGACCGCGAGTTCGACGATGGTGCGGGCGCGTCTGACGAGTGCTTCGGCCTTGGCTGCGGTCACGAGAGCGACTCCGTACTCGACGCCGCCCTTCGCCGAAAGCAGATCGCGGAAGGCCCTCGAAGCTGTCGTTGCATCCGGTCGCTGGCCGAGTGCCTGTTCAAACTCCTTGGCGGCCGTTGCGTGGTTCTTGCCCTTGCTGGTGGCGCCGGTGAGTGCGGTAACGATGGCGTCTTTGGCGCTGACGCCAGCATGGATCGCGTCGCCCGCCGCGGGGTTGCGACGTCCGGCGGAAAGGTTGTCCTC
>JBBRYB010000094.1:0-9996 GCA_038238115.1 Propionibacteriales bacterium
AGGACAACGGCTGGGAAAGGACCCCGCGGGTCCGGTACGCCCTGCTCGACCTCGAGGGCGGCGACCGCATCGGCCTTCCGGCGGCCCAATTTCCGCCCGATGGCGTCGCCGACACGAGGTACTACCTCGACGGGCGCGGGCGGACGCTGAGCCCCGCCGCCGCCGCCGGCGCGGCGACGGCGTCGTACGACGCCGCGACGCTTCCCGGGCAGGTGTCGTTCGTGGTGCGCTTCGACGAGGAGACGACGCTGGTCGGGTATCCCAAGGCGCATCTGTGGGTGGAGACACCGGACGCGGACGACGCGGATCTTTTCGTCCTCGTGCAGAAGCTGACGGCCAACGGCACGCCCCTGCAGCAGTTCAACACTGCCAACCAGGGCGCGATGATCCAGGACGTGACAGAACGTAGCGGATCCGTGCTGCGGTACAAGGGCTCGCCCGGTCGCCTGCGCGTCTCCATGCGGCACCTGGACGAGACCATGTCCACCGACGCAGTGCCGGAGCACGCCTTCGACCGCGTGGAGAAACTGCAGTCCGGACAGATCGTGGACGTCCAGATCGATCTGTTCCCCATCGGCCTGGTGTTCCACCCCGGCGAGCAGCTCCGGCTCGTGATCAGCGCCAAGAATCCGCTGGGCGGGATCTTCCCCGGCAACGACTTCTACGACGGGCGGCCCGACGGACGACTCATCATCCACACAGGCGGATCGCAGGCGTCCTACCTCAATCTGCCCGTCATGGCCACCTGACGGGGCGGCGTGCGCGGTCCCTGTCAGCGGGTGGCGGTCGCCTGGATGATGGCCCGCCGCAAGGCTGTTGTCGCTGCGCTGAGGGGGCGGTCCGCGGGGGCTGCGAGTACGAGCCGTCGCCGCGGCGGCGGTTGGCGCAGATCGACGGTGACGAGATCGGGCTGGCTGTCGGTGACGTGGTCAGGCAGGAAGCCGATCCCGAGGCCGCCACGGATCAGCGCGATCGCGCTGTCGACGTCGACGACTTCGAAGGCCACGTGCCGGGTGATGCTGTCGGATTGGAACAGACCGTCGACCATCGCCCGGTTACCCCACTGGGAGGGGAAATCGACGTAGTCGCGGGGAGCGATGTCGCGGTAGCGCACGTCCCGGGCCCAGGCGAGCGCGTCGTCCCGGCGGCAGACCAGGACGAGGCATATCTGAGCCACCGGAGTGAGCGTGACGCCGGCGGGTGGCTGGTCGGGCTGCGGGACGAGCGACAGGTCGAACTCCCCGTCCAGCAGCCGTTGCACGTGCTGGTTCTCCGGGCCTGCGGAGAGCCGGAGGCGCACCGAGATGCCGGGGTGCAGGTGGTGGAAGCCGCTCAGGACAGCCGGCAGGTCGAGCTCGCCGGTGGACAGGACCGTCCCGAGGGTCACGCTGCCGCGCAACCCCCCGGCGAGTGCGTCGAGGTCGTCCCGCACGGCGCGGGCCTGCGCGAGCAGGGTCCGCGCCCGGCCCAGAACCAGGCGGCCGGCGTCGGTGAGTTCGACGCCTCGTGTGCCCCGGTCCAACAGGCGCTGGCCGAGCTCGCGTTCCAGCCGGTGGACGGCCGCGGACGCGGCCGACTGGACGATCCCGCCGCGCTGCGCTCCGCGGGTGAAGCTTCGTTCCTCCGCCACGGCGGCGAAATATTCGAGGTCCCGAAGCTCCACCGGCCCTCCTGCCATCGATGACGGGTGATGCCAGTATGCAGAACGGTCGTTGGTGTCGCGGAACGGTTGTAGTAGGTCACGGTGACGGTGCACGACAAGAAGCGGCTCTAATGGCTTCTGCCGAGCCTGCCAAACAGCCCCCGCAGAAGCCATTGAAGCCCTCGCGACCACAACCTGTCCCCGACAGCATGCTTATCGATTCAGCCGGTGGATCCGGGGTAAGTGACCGGCAGGCCGACGTCGACGGCGGTGTCCCGCCGGGCACCACGACGGATGAAGCCAACGGCTGGCCGATTGCTCGGTCACCCCAGATCCCGGGTGCTGGTCTGCTGGGCGTACACGCAGAGGACCGCAACCTGCCTTTTTTATCCGGCCCGCACGTCGCCTGCGGCGAACACGGGTGAGGCGAAGCGGGATGTAGCGCGAGCCAGCCCGGTTCGCGTACACCACGGAGATCCGGCCCCAGAAGTCTAGGAGGTTGCAGTGTCCGAGGACCGTCGGCCGCCAAGGTTGAGGACGTCTAGTTCACGGGAGACGCGTCGAAGTTCCTATCCGTCTCGCGGCTCGCCGGACTGGCGCTATTGCCGCGGTGGTCCGCCGACCGCGGGTTGGTATGTCGGGCTGCCACGACTGAGTAGTGCACGAGCAATCACTACGGTTGCGCGCTCAGGTGTCGAGAGCGGCGCGGAACTGGGCGACGAGGAGATCAACGCGATCGGTGTCGTGGCGCGGGCGCAGCCGGTCGCTTCGGCTGAGCGTGGTCAGTCCGTGCAGCGCGGCCCACAGCACCTCGGTGATGGTGTCGACGTCTCGCTCGCCGGCGATCGTGGCCGCGGCGGCGCGCAGTTCGGCGTACGCGGTTGACAGCGGCGCCGCAGTGTCCTCGGCGCCGAAGCGCAATCGCGTGGCGCGGGTGAACAGCACGCCAACGACCCGCGGGCGCTCGCGGCCGACACGGAGCACCTATTCGAGCAGACGCTCAGCCTCGGCCGGACCAGCATTCGATGATCTGCGCCGCACGCCGTGGCGCGACACGCCGCGTCGATCGTCAGCTGTTGGCCGTTTGATGTGAGAACGCAGTAGGGCCAGAAGACCGTCCCATGACAGCGACCGTTACGGACAAGGGTCGAGTGCTTTCATCGACAAGAGGCTCGCCCGCGAGCAGAGCACATCGCGACCCGCACAGCTCCCGGGCAGGACAAGGTTTGGCGGACCGCCACCTCGCACTCTGGGGGGCTGCTGACACGAATCGCGGACAACTGGATAGGCGTCCGCGGGTTCGTCTTGAGCCATCGCGGGAGGCGTCACAGCAAATCTTCCTACGGGCCTACTCGCGACGAGATCTCGAACGGCGCCGGTGGGCCGTCGAAGTCGATACAAAGGGACGTCCTGGGCCAGGCTTAGTGCCTCGGCCGCAAGTTTTGCGGTGAGAAGTGCGCGGGATCGCTCAATGCAACAGTGCGGTTGCGGGCCGCGTGACCGACTGAAGCCCAAAACCCCCTCAATTCGGCAGTTTCGGCCGTTCCGCGAGGGAACCGCTATTGGTGACGTGGTCCCCAGCCGGGGTGCAGGGCGGGTAGGTCGGTCAGCTGAGGGTCTGCAGGTTGACGGGTTTCCCCGTCGTCACCGTTCCAGCGTCGTCCGTATTGGTCGGGGATGGACCCCCAGCCCCAGTACGGCAGCGGCCGGTCGGGCGTGATGCCCAGCGCGTCCTGCGGGTCGATGCGCTGGTCCGCGACTGTGCACAGGTGGGCCCAGTCATCGCCGAGGTCGAAGACGTAGACAAACTGCTGCCCGGCGGCCAGCGCGCCCAGCCGGGCGGTTTCGTCGAGGCGGGCCTGCTCGGGTGGGTCGTCCCAGTACCGGTCGATGAGCAGCCCGCCGTGCTCGCCGAGGTCAAACATGTGCAGGTGAGCGCGGTCCCACCGGGCAAAGGCGTCGTCGATGGCGGTGGCGAGCTGGGCGAAGGTGTGCGAGCGGGCCGCGGCGAAGATGCGTCCGGGCCGGGGCCACAGGGTCTGCCCGCCCCCGTCGATCAGCTCGATGTGGATCGACAGCCAGGTTCGTGCCATGAGCCGATCCTGGCAGACCCGCCTGGTCGGACCAGCACGCCAGCACCGACGGTTACATCGGAAGAGTCTTCTCCGGACAGCTCGATGGCCATGACTCCGTCGTCCGGTAGCGGATCGGCATGCGGGACCCGGTGGTGTCACTGGTGATACCGTGGGCACATGGCGATGACTCTACGACTTTCGGATGCCGAAGCGGACGCGCTGCGTCTTCGCGCCGAGCGCGAGTCCCGTTCGATGCAGGATGTCGCGCGGCAGGCTGTGCGCGAGTACATCGAGAACCACAGTCGCGCTGAGCTGCTCGATCGGGTGCTCGAGGAGGAACTGCCCCGGTACGCGGAGGCCTTGGAGCGCCTCGGTCAGTGATCTACCTGAGGCTGGCCGAGCTACTGCACGTCGCTGAGCGAACCCTGGGCAGCGAAGTGTCGGTCCGGGATCACGGGTTGCTGCTGTCGGCCTTGGCACGTCCACAGGCCTCGGCCTTCGGGAGCGATGCGTATCCCAGCCTGGAAGAGAAGGCCGCAGCGTTGCTGCATTCGCTGGCACGCAACCACGCCCTGGTAGATGGGAACAAGCGACTGGCCCTGGCGGCCACCATCGCGTTCCTCGGCATCAACGGCCGTCGGCTCACCCTCACCAATGACGAGGCATACGAGTTGGTGATGGAGGTCGCGGCCGGTCAACGGCACGAGATCGCCGAGCTCGCAGGGAAGATCAGGGACGGGAGCCGACCGCGATGAGACCTCACGCCCTGGCACCTGCCACCGCGTCCGGATGTCCGCGGGGGGATCCGTGACCGGAGCTTGGCCTGCGCGGCGTATCGAGGGTGAGCGGGCCGAGCCTGCGGGTCTGACAGCTGATGGTGGTGCTCTGCATGGACGCAGGAGACCCGAGTCCGAGCCGTCAACGCTCCTGGCCGAGTTCCCGATGGCGCCCGGGAATTTCAGAGCGGCGGTCACTAGTCTGATGCTGTGGATTGGCCCTTCTTCGACCTGCGTCTGACCTATCGCAACGTCGTAGTCCGGGCGGTGACCGACGCCGACTTGCCGCGACTGATGGCGATCCACCCCGCGGATGCCGAGCAGAATCCCGCTGCGCTTCGCTTCGAATGGCTCGACAGTGACAGCGATCGGCAGCGCCTCTTCCTGCAAGGCGTGTGGGCGAATCGGGGTCGGTGGTCTCCGTCGTCGTGGTGCCTCGACATGGTAGTCGAGGTCGACGATGAGGTCGTCGGAGTGCAGTCGTTGGAGGGCGATGACTTTCCGCTGCTGGGCACGGTCGATTCCGCCTCCTGGCTGAGCAGGTCCGCTCGCGGGCGAGGGACCGCGACGGCAATGCGCACTGCAATTCTCGCGCTGGCTTTCGGACCCCTGGGCGCGGTCGCCGCGGTGTCGTCGGCAGAGCCGGCCAACGTCGCGTCGCTGGCAGTCTCCCGCCGACTCGGGTACGTCGCCAACGGGCTCTCCCGAATCAACTCCCCGCACGGCGTGGTCGAACTCGAGCACCTCCGGTTGACTCGTGAGCGCTGGCTCGCTGAGCGGCAACAGGTCGATGTCTTCGGAGCCGAGGCGTGCCTGCCCTGGTTCGGCCTCACGTGAGCGGCCGCGTGCACCGGCATTGCTACGCCGGGCACGCCATCGCGCGGGCGACCAGCCCTTGCGCGGAGGCCCAGCACTTTTGTGAACTTACCTGGTGCAAAACGGCATGTGGCTCCGAAACGTGCCGCGGCGCCCTGCCCAGCTGAACGCCGCTTGACGATCCCTCGGTGAGATGCGGGAGAGGCTGCTGGGGATACCACGGATGTCTGTCGACCTTCATCTCGTTGGCTTGCCGCCATGGCCATCGTCTACAAGGCAACCGTCAGACCGTCGAAGGAGGCGATCGTCACTGACTGGCTCGACCAACAGCCCTGGGGTGGCTCCGGGGTAGTGGAGGTGCTCGGCAGCTACCGCTTCGATGACCCGGACGGGGAGGTGGGGGTCGAGGCGCTCCTGGTCGATCGGGGCGGCATCGTCCTGCACATCCCACTGACCTACCGCGCCGCACAGATCGCGGGGAGCAAGAAGTTCCTCGTGGCCACAATGCAGCACTCTGTGCTCGGCGACCGCTGGGTCTACGACGCCATGGGCGACCCTGTGGCGATCGACTGCTTCGTGCGCGCGCTTCGTGGCGAACAGAAGCGAGCGGCGGTCCAGCTCTGGGATGGCGACACGCTGGTGGAGCATCGCGAGCCAATCGTGCGGGTACACGTGCAGTCCGGCCAGGACGCATCTGGCTTTGATGCCGAAGACGTCACCGTGGTGGAGAGAAGGCCGGGGAGCGCCTTGCCGTCGGGCACGTGGTCGGGACGGCCCTCGAGGGTCCGTGCCAGCTCGTCGCTACGTGGCCAGGCGGCCAGGGCGTTGTCGCGGCATTGGTCGGCCGCGAACGATAGGACTCGGTTCATCCCACAGGCCGAACCTCCCACGGCGACGTTACGACGTTGGAAGAGAGCGTCTGCGACTGGCCTTTCCCGAACGACTGGCACGATTATCTCGCCAGCTTCGTGCCGATGCTGACAGGGGCACCCGAGCACAGCCGAATGACGGATGGCGATCGGGTGGCGGTCTGGTACTTCCCTCAGACGGCGGTAACGACCACGACGTTGGCGAGTGAGCTGTTCACAGTGCGAGACGGGCAGATCGTCGAGATCCGTCTCGCCTTCGACCGCCTCGGCTACATCCCGCAGCAACAGCAGCCGGCATGACACCACACGCGGGCGACTCGTCGCGCACTCTGATCGACCGGAACAGTTCGGCGGCGGCCGCACCGGTCACCCTGGTCGCGCTGTCCTGATCGAACGAGGTATGCAGCAAGGCCATCAGGTCGCTGGGGGTCGTGTGGTTTGGCACGCTGGCCCTCGTTTCATTCTGGCGACTGAAAAAGATTGGCGAGGTCGACGTTGCCGCCGCTGCAGATGACCCCGACGGTCTCGCCGGCACTGGGCTGGTAGACACCGCCCAGGATGGCGGCGAGTGCGGTGGCCCCGCCACCCTCGAGCCCGACTCGCAGCTCATCCCATGCGACGTGCTGCGCCTGCCGGATTGCGTGATCGGCGACTTCCACGCGCTGGATCTGGTGGGCGACGGCGGCGTCAAACCCGAGGCGACCGACCCGGCGCGGACCCAGGCTGTCGACTGCGGCGCCAGATACGTCGACGTCGACGGGTCCGCCGGCGTCCAGGGCGGCTCCCAGGCATCGTGCGGTGGACGGCTCGACACCGACGGTGCGGATGACGGTGCCGTGCAGCGCGGCCAGGGCTCCGGCGAGCAGGCCGCCGCCGCCCACGGCCACCAGAATGGCGTCAAGGTCTGGGACTTGGTCGGCGAACTCCAGTGCGACCGTGCCGGCGCCGGCGACGGTCAGCGGCCGGTCGAAAGGGTGGATGAGCAGGGCCCCGGTGTCGGCGGCGTACTGCTCGGCGCTGACCAAGCTCTGGTCGTAGACGTCGCCGACCACGGTGACCTCGGCGCCGTAGTCGGCGAGGCGGCGCAGCTTGATCGGCGGGCAGGTGGTGGGGACGAAGACCGCGGCGGGCACTCCGAGCCGTCGTGCGGCCCAGGCAACGGCTTGGCCGTGGTTGCCGCCACTGGCGGCGCACACTCCGGCGGCGGGGATCTCGCTGGCCAGCAGGCTGTTCAGGGCTCCCCGGGCTTTGAACGCGCCGGTGACCTGCAGGGACTCGAGCTTGAGCCACAACGGGGGGTTCTGTTCGCCGAGCTGGCCGGCTTCGACGCGCATGACGGGCGTGCGGCGAATCTGGATGCCGAGTCGGTGCCGTGCTGCGGCGACGTCGTAACGGGTGACCGATGTCATGGCCTGTTGTGTGATGGCCTGTGGTGTGGTGCCTGGGCGGGGCTAGCTGCCACGGGCGGCGACCGCCTGGATCTCGATCTTGCAGCCGAACGGGAGAGCGCCGGCCTGGAAGGTGAACCGGGCAGGGGCCGTGGCCAGGTCCGGGAACTGGTCACGCCACCAAGTGTTGAGGGTGTCGTAGTCGCCGATGTCGTCGAGCACGCACTGCACGTAGACGATTTCCTCGGGGGAGTAGCCGGCGGCCTGGGCGATGGTGGTGATGTTGTGCCAGGCCAGTGTGGTCTCCTCCTCGAAGCTGCCCGGCTGGTACTTGCCGTCGGCGTTGAGGGCCGGCATGCCGCTGATGAAGCAGGCGCCGTCGGCCGAGGCGGCGAGGCTGAACGGGAAGCCGGCGGGTAGGCCCGGTCCGGTCGTCGTGCGGGTGATGGTCACGGTGTGCTCTCCTCGATGTCGGGTGATCGGTCGATCGCCGGTGCAGTAGCGGTGTGCTGCAACGTCTGGTCGCCGACGCGGGTGGAGATCTCGTCTCCGGCCGTGAGGTAGCGCGGTGGTGTCCTGCCCATGCCGACTCCGGACGGGGCGCCGGTGAGGATGACGTCGCCGGGCAGCAGCGGCAGGACCGCGGACAGGTGGGTGACCAGCGTGGGGCCGAGTGTGGTGAAGCAGGGGAAGGACTTGCCCAGGCTGAACTGCGGAGTCCCGGCGGGGCGCATCTGGACGTCGCGGGCGGAGAAGGTGAGCCGAGGTCGCCCAGTCGCGGAACGCCGACCAGTCGTCGTACACGTCGCGCGGCTGCGGGCCGAACCGAAGGTTGCTGGCTTCGGCGACGTCAACGGCGAGCCCACCGCGCACGATCTTGACTCGACCGGACACCACCGCTACCCGCATGACGCACGACCCCGTCCTTCGCGCTGCACTGCGATGTCAGTCGGCCGTGGTCACGGCCGGGGCGCGCTGCGCCTGGCCCTGACCGAAGGAGATGTTGGCCAGCCCGATCTCGGTAATCATGACGAACACGTCGTCGGTGCCGACCACGCCCGCGGCGACGAGGTTGCGGTTGATGTCGGCGAGCAGCGACTTCTTGATCTCGTCGTCGCGTCCCTGCAGGAAGGTGATCTCGATAATCAGCAGCTGGTCGCTGTAGGCCATGCCGAGGTAGGCGCCGGTGTGGCGGAAGTTGTCCTCGTCGTACTCGGTGAACAGCTGGTACCGGTCCTCCTGCGGAATTCTCAGGTTGCCCACCAGGGCGTCCTGGATCGCCGACGCGATGGCGTCCTTGTCCTGCGACGACCGCCCGCTACGCAGACTGATTTTGACCAACGGCATGAGGTGCTCCTCGGTGAGTGGTTCGTCCGGTGTCCGGTCTGGACCTCGTTGTGCAACGGTGCGTCAGCCTGGTGCGCGGTTACAGCGAGAGCAGGAGAGACCGAAAGTCGCGCGCCTCGGCTTTGCCCAGCTGTTCCTCGATCTGGGTTTGCGCCTGCTGCCACAGCGGATCTCCGCCCTGCAGCGCGGTCATACCTTTGTCCGTGAGCGCGATGGTCGCCGCGCGCCGGTCACCGCTGGATCCGCCGAGCTGTACGAATCCGTCCTTCTCCAAGACCCGGATGTTGCGGGCCACCGTCGAGCGTTCGAGCTCGGCCCGGTCGGCCAGCTCCTGGATCGAGATCGAGGAATCAACGTCGAGCCTGCGCAGCAGACCCCATTGGGCCACGTTCACGCCGGCCGGCAGCAACGCCGCGTCGTAGAGCGCCGTGATCTTCCTTGTGGCGGCCCGCAGGCTGGTGCAGTAACAGTCCGTCTTCACAATACGAGTATATACACCTATCTGACTGGCGCGGTAACCCTCGGTGGGCAACGACGGGTTGCGTCACCGGATGTCCCGGCGTAGGTCCCGGGTGTAACGGCGGTAGCGGCGGGCACCGGACAGTCGCCACAGCAGCCGCGCCGGCGCGGGCAGCAGAGAGACAGGTAGCCGTCGGGTTCGAAGGTGAGGTCGATGTCCCCGTGCGGAGTACGGGGGTTCAGGGTGCGGATGCCGGCGAGAGCTTCGGGGGAGGTGTCGAAGGGGAGTCCTTCTACAAGGTCGTCAACGCGGATGACACCGCGAGGTCTGGCAGCGCTCGGGCGATGCTGTTCAAGGACGGCCAGGATCGCCGGGAGTCAAGCGAGGGCGGGTCAACCGGCACGACGGCGCGACTTCCTTGCAGGCTTGGCCGACAGCTTGGCCGGCACCTTGGACGGCTTGGACGCTGGCTCCTTAGATGCTCCTCTTCAGTGCGGTCAGGGTGGTGTCCCGGTTCTTCTCGAGCCGTTCTTGCTGGTCCGGGTGGCGGTGGGCGAGGGTGTCGAGGACGTCGTCGTGGTCGTCGTAGGTCTCCAGGCGGATGCGGGGTTCGAGGTCAGCGG
>JBBRYB010000095.1:0-9794 GCA_038238115.1 Propionibacteriales bacterium
ACAGCCACTCCCCCGGGCCTTGGGCGGCCGAGTTCGAGCTCGCGCCTGCGCACCTAACAGCTCTCCATCGCGGATCTCACCAGGAAGCGAGCCGGTTCATGCCAGGGAGAGGAAGAGCTCGCGGATTCGCGCGGGGCACCTCAGCGTGTAACGATATGCGCATGAAGACAGATGGCGACGCGGCGCAGGTCCTCTTGCCTGAGGAGGAGCCGGTTGACCTGGCCGTCGAGATCTTCCGGATGCTCGCCGACGCCACCCGCATCAAACTTCTCTGGATCCTGGCCGCCGGCGAGGCCCCGGTCGGCGACCTGACCGACGCCGTCGCCAAACCACAGGCACTCGTCTCCCAGCACCTCGCCAAGCTCCGCATGGCCCGGCTCGTGACCACACGCCGCCAGGGCAGCCACGTCTTCTACCAGCTCGCGAACAACCACGTGAGCCAGCTCGTTGCCGACGCCATCCACAACGCCGAGCACGCAGGACCAGGCGTCCCCTCCCACCACCTGCCGGCCGTCGACCCCATGCCCAGAAAGCAAAGCTGATGGCTTATCCGACCCAGCGCGACGATGGCAGCCACCCCATGGCCCACGCCCACGACCACGCCCACGAGCACGAGCAAGGGCATGAGCACGAGCATGCTGGTGGTCTTCGAGGCATGCTGGCCGACATCTTCAGACCGCACAGTCACGACGCCGTAGACTCCGTCGACAGCGCCCTCGAAGCCAGCGCCGAGGGCATCCGCGCGGTCAAGATCAGCCTGATCGCCCTCGGCCTCACGGCAGTCGCCCAAGCACTACTCGTGATCCTCACGGGGTCTGTCGCGCTACTCGCCGACACCATCCACAACTTCTCCGACGCGCTCACCGCCGTGCCCCTGTGGATCGCCTTCGCCCTAGGACTGCGCCGAGCGAACGACCGCTACACCTACGGCTACGGTCGCGCCGAAGACCTCGCCGGAATCTTCATAGTCCTCATGATCGCTGCCTCCGCCGTCGTCGCCGGATACGAGTCGATCAACCGCCTGCTCGACCCCTCCCCCCTCAGCCACCCGTGGGTCGTCGTCGCTGCAGGAGTGGTCGGATTCCTGGGCAACGAGCTCGTCGCCACATACCGCATCCGTGTAGGAAGTCGCATCGGCTCCGCGGCCCTAGTCGCCGACGGAGTACACTCCCGCACCGACGGGTTCACCTCCCTCGCGGTGGTGGGCGGTGCGATCGGTGTCATGGCAGGGTTCCCTCTTGCCGACCCAGTCATCGGACTTCTGATCACTCTTGCAATCCTCGCCGTGCTGCGCGGCGCCGCGACTGACATCTACCGCCACCTCATGGACGCGGTCGACCCCGAGCTGACAGCAGAGGCGACCGCGACCCTTCGGGCCACACCCGGGGTGATCGAGACCGAACACATCCGGCTTCGCTGGATCGGGCACCGGATCACCGCGGAGGCAGGGATCGTCGTCGACCAACAACTTGATCTCATCGCAGCCCACGACATCGCCACACAGGCACACCACCGACTGCTCCACGAAATACCGAAACTCGCAGCCGTCACCATCCATGTCAGCCCCCAAGGCGGAACCGGGACCGACCACCACCAGATCCTCTCCCACCACCAGGACTCCGCCCTGTGACCCTCTGGCCCCCTTCGCACAGTCCCGGGACTGGCCGTGTCACTAGCCGGCGCTGCACCCTCGGTTGACACACCGAAGGTCGTTAGTAGAAACTTACCGTTAGTGACTACTTACACGCTTGATGGCTGGGCTGCGCTCGGGGACCCGACGCGGCGGACTATCTTTGCCCGGCTCGCCGCCGCCCCGAGCGCGGTAGGCGAGCTGGCCGACACCATGCCCGTCTCTCGGCCCGCGGTCTCCCAGCACCTCAAGATCCTCAAGAACGCCGGTCTCGTCATGGATGAGCGCGCCGGAGCCCGACGCATCTACTGGGTCAACGAGTCCGGCCTACGCCAGATGCGCGCTGAGCTCGACACGTTCTGGAGCGACACCCTCGCTGCGTACAAACGAGCTGTCGAAGGACCCGACAATCAGCAACCATCCGGAAGGCACCCATGACCCAGGCGACCGAACCGACCGCAGTGCATGCCTCGATCGAGGTCATCGCATCCCAGCAACGCGCGTTCGATGTGTTCACACGCGACTTCGGCGCGTTCAAGCCGCCGGAGCACAACCTGCTCGAGGTGCCCATCGCCGAGACCGTCGTCGAGACCCACGTCGGCGGCCGCATCATCGACCGCGGCGCCGACGGCACCGAATGCCCGTGGGCCACCGTCCTGGCCCACGAGCCCCCCGACCGGTTCGTGTTCAGCTGGAACATCAGCCCGCATTGGCAGGTTGAGACCGACACCGACAAGCGCAGCGAGGTCGAGGTCACCTTCACCGCCGTGGCCGGGGGGCGCACCCGCGTCGACATCGAGCACCGCCATCTCGATCGTCACGGCGAGGGATGGGCCGGCGTGCGCGACGGCGTCAGTACCGGCGAGGGATGGCCGCACTACCTGGGTCGGTATGCCGAACTGCTCACCAGCGGAGGAGGCAGATGACCACCACGAGCGTGGACATCGAGCGCCCCGCGGCCGACGTGTTCACCTACGTGATTGACCCGGCTCATTTCCACGAGTGGCAACAAGGCGTCGTCAGCGGCGGAATGAAGGAACCAGGCACCCCCGCCGTCGGGTCCCACTGCACCATGACCCGGCGTATCGGTGGCGCCAACCGGCCCTCCACGTCGGTAGTGACCAGGATGGACCCGCCCACGGCCTGGGCGGTACGCGGCATCGACGGGCCTATCCGCGCCCGGGTCGACGTCACCGTCCTAGCCCTCGGCGACACCCGCACCCGTGTCACCATCGAGGTCGACTTCGAGGGCCACGGCATCGGCAAGGCGCTCGTCGCGCTCGTCGTGCGACGTCAAGCAGCCAAGGAGATGCCCGCCAACTGTCAGCGCCTCAAGGACCGCTTGGAGTCGAGCACGTAGCCAACCGCGAGAACCAAGCGCGGCCCGTCTGGCGCGGCCGTGCGAACCCGACAAGCATGAGGCATGACCTCGTCTGAGCCGGATCGCGTCGATGAGCCCACCGACCTCGCGCACGACGCCGATGTCGACGTCTTGATCGCCGGTGCGGGGCCGACGGGTCTGACTCTGGCCACGCAGCTCACCGCGTTCGGTGTGTCGGTAAAGGTTGTCGACGCCAAGGCACACCCGGTCGCGGAGTCCCGGGCATTGGCACTCCAGCCACGCACCCTCGAGGTCCTGCGCGGCAGCGTCACCGGTCGGCTGCTCGAGCACGGCAACCCTGCCGTCCGGCTGCAGTGGCACGCAGGCGACCGGACCGCGACCCTGCCGCTGTTCGACATGGGTATGGACGACACCGCCTACCCGTTCCTGCAGTTCCTTTCCCAGGCCGAGACCGAACAAGCCCTCATCGACCACCTCGCACAACATCACGTGGACGTAAACTGGAACACCCGGCTGGTCGGCCACACCACAGCCCGCGACGGGAGTCTGCTGTGTGACCTCATCGACGCGACCGGGCTACCCACGGCGGTGAAGGCTCGGTATCTGGTCGGGTGCGACGGCGCGCACTCGACGGTTCGAGAGGAGGCCGAGATCGCTTTCACCGGCGGCCCCTACCCGGAGACCTTTCTCCTCGCGGACACCGACGCCGTCGGACTCGAGCCGGACACTGCGCACGTCTGGTTCGGTGCCAACGGGCCACTGTTCTTCTTCCCACTCATACGACCGGCGGCCTGGCGGCTGCTCACCCCACGTCCCGGCAGCGGCCACGAGAGCCATCCTCGGCCGGTCGACGCGGGACCTGCGGATCTCGACGAGCTGCAGTCGGTCGTCGATACCGCGACCGATGGCACCGTTCGACTTGCGACCCCGGTATGGTCGACCGCCTTCCAGATCCACCATCGCCAAGCCAGCACCTACCGAGTCGGCTCGGTGTTCCTGGCCGGCGACGCCGCCCACATCCACAGCCCCGCGGGTGCGCAGGGCATGAACACCGGCATTCAAGACGCGGTCAACCTCGGCTGGAAGCTCGCCCTGGTCTGTCGCGCAATCGCCAGCGAACGCCTCCTGGACACCTACGACCTCGAACGCCGCCCCGTCGGCGCATCCGTGCTCCGCTTCACCGACCGTGCCTTCACCGCCGTCATCTCGACCTCACCGCTCATCCGGTTCGCCCGCACTCACCTCGCCCCACGCGGTCTCGCGCTCGCCGGCCGGCTGCCGCGCGCCCGCGCGATCGCGTTCCGCACCGTCTCCCAGCTCGGCGTGCGCTACCCAGACTCCCTCGGCACGCCCGGCGACGGGCATCCCGTGACCTCGCTGTTGCGCAGATGGGGCGCCCGGGTGCCGCATCCCCGCCCGGGCGAGCGCCTCCCAGCCGTCGGGGTTGAAGTAGGCGGCAGCACGCGTTGGTTCCTCGACGTATTGACCGACCCAGCGTTCCACCTGCTGCTGTGCGGGTCGCCCTCGGCGTGGGACGAACCTGCCTTGGCCTCAATGAGCCGCCAGTACGACGCACTGGTGCGGGTCCATCGCGTCAGCCCAGTCACCGACGCCTTCGCAGACCACTGGGGCGTGCGCGACACCGCACACCTGCTCATCCGCCCGGACGGACACCTCGCCTACCGGCGCGAGGACACCGACCTGTCAGGTGCCGTGACACTGCTCGCCCGCTGGCTGAGTGGATAGCGCACAAGTTGCCGGGGCTAGGCTCATGGTGTGTCACGCAGCGTCCTCCAACGCATCCACAATCCGCGCAACCGCGAGTGCGGCTGTGACCCCGATTGCTGGTGCCGTCGAACGGCGCTCGGCCGGGCCGTCAAGTGGTGGCTTCCCGCCAGGCTGGTCGGTCTGCGCCACAAAAACGACCAACTGGCCGCGTGGAAACGAGAACGCGACGAGGGCGTCTAGCTCCGCCTCGAGCCGAACCACGGTCGCAATCGTCGAGTGATGCTCAATGCGCTCACTGGAGCTGCACCACGATCTTCTGATTGGGCTCGAGACGAAGTTGCATCGGATCGCCGGTCACTGGGGAGCCGTTGGAGGTAACTACTACCTTCTGTCCGGCTTTCGACCGAACCCCACCGATCTGGGTGGTGGTCAACTTGACGCCCCACTGCGTGAACACCTGGCCCAGCGTGAACGCTTCGCCAGCCCTGCTGGCCTCGATGTGGATGCTGCCGTCACCCTCATGGGTGTGGACAGCGGACATGGCACCCGTGTCTGGATCGACGCCGATGCCAGGCGCCACCGGCACCTGCTCGCCGTTGATGATGATCCGAAGCTGAGGGTGGTAGTGCTCGGCCATGCCCATCGGCCCCAGGTCGAGGCCGGCACTGGCCACCCTGGCTGGCACATCGGCTGGCGCCGGCCACGGCGGCATCGAAGTACCGCCCTGCTCGGCTGACCCGCTGGCTGGCTGGTTCTGCGGGGATGAGCCGGCGTCGGTTGCGGAGTTGTTGCTGCAACCCGCCAGGGTGCCGACGAGCACGAAAGCGAGCGCTGCAGTCGAGACCGTGCGCCGAGCCCAAGCGGCTCGATTGAATGGAGCTGTCATGTTGTTGCCTATCGATACAAGTGGTGGAATGGGGCGGCTCGTCACCACCAGGCCATGGCCGGGCGTAGTCAAGGTCGACGACCACGCCCAGCTAGAGCAGCACTGCCAGCTCGGCCCGGAGACTGAGCCCGCTAGGACTTGAGCTTGTTCATCACGGCGATTTCGGAGGTCTGATCGACCTCAATCTTCTTGGCGATGGCCACGGCGTCGCCGTTCTTGCCGTCTTTCTGCTCCGTCTTGGCCATCTCGATGGCTGACGAGTGGTGACTGACCATCATGGTGAGGAACATGCGGTCGAAGGCCGGCCCAGTCGCAGCGTCAAGCTTCTTCATGTCGGCGTCACTCATCATGCCGGTCATGTCTCCGCTGGAGTGGTCCATGCCGCTCATGGAGTCGGACGGAACCTTCTTGCCCCAGTCTTTAAGCCAGCCGCTCATCGTCTCGATGTCAGGTCCTTGAGCGGCCTTGATCTTGTCGGCCAGCTGCTTGACCTCAGAAGTCGAGGCGTGCATCTGAGCCATCTTGGCCATCTCGACGGCCTGCTTGTGGTGCGGGATCATCGACTGAGCGAACGTGACGTCGGCGGCGTTGAAGTCAGCGCTGCTGGCGCTGCTCGCACTGCTGCTGGCACTGGTAGACGTGGTGGTGCTGCTAGAGCTACTGCCGTTCCCGCAGCCGGCAACGGTGAGCGCCGCCACGAGGGCGAGCGCAACAAGACTGAGTGGTTTCTTCATTGGTTGTATCTCCTGAGTGGTCTGTCGAATGAGGGCATGCGAACGCTGGGGGCCCGCTACAGGGGCGGTCCCAGCTGATCAGCAGCGCTGAATCGACAGAGCAGTCAGTGATGCCGGGTCGGGGTCCCGCCCTGGATGCTGCAGCACCGCTCGGGCCTGGCGGGCCAGCATCCGCAGCAGCGAGCGAACCCGGCCGCCGAGTAGGAAGCGCACCAAGGCAATCAGCCCCGCCGCCAGGATCGCTACGCACATCGCTGCCATGCCCATGTCCAGGCCACGGGGCCAGGATGCGCCTCCGGCCTTCATCTCGTACACGCTGTGGGCGCCGGGCAGGCCAACTTGATGACCACGCCCGGCCGTCAAGCTAGCGTCCGCCCCAGCGGCGCTCATGGGCAATTCTGCCATCACGGCCTCCGCAACGCTCCCCATGGCAACGGCGTTGTGACCGTCGAGCCCGTGCATGCCGAACAAGCCGGCGAGCACCAAGATCAAAGCGGCCAGGCGCAGCCCGGGACGGGCTGAAATCACGCGGAGTCGGCCGGTGCTCACAACTTTCAGCCTATCGAGTTGTTTCAGGCAGTGAGGTCTACGGTAACGGTCATGGCCGCCGAAAACTTCTCTCCCGAGCCCGGTCGTGATCTGGGACCGCTCATCCATGCCCTCCGTCGAAACGGCGGGACACTTACCTTCGCCCAGTGGGTCTCGGTTCCCCAATCGATGACAGTCAACCTGCACCTGCCTGACGACGAGGAACGGGCCAAAAAGTGCCGCCTCGCCATCGAGGAGTGGCGCCGGGGGGAGTAGTGAAGTCAACTTACGTGTGAATCTCGTGCTCGTGAGCGCTGTGCGCCGCTGACTCGAACTGGAACGTGGAGTGCTCGACGTCGAAGTGGCCAGTCAGGCACTCCTGCACCTCGTCAAGCAGCTGGGGCACGTGGCCGTCGAGGAAGCACTTGTCGTCGACGACGACGTGGGCCGAGAGCGTCGGTAGGTCTGACGTCACCGTCCACACGTGGAGATCGTGCACGTTCTGCACATGAGGAACCTCGGTCAGGTGGCTGCGAATACCTCCGAGGTCGACGCCGGCGGGTGCCGCTTCGAGCAGAATCCGGCCCGAGTCCCGCAACAGCCCCCACGCCGCCCGCAGCATGAGGGCAACGACGATCAGAGACGCAATGGAGTCAGCTCGGGTGAAGCCGGTGAAGACGATCACGAGGCCGGCAATAACGGTGGCGATGAAGCCGTAGAGGTCGGTCAAGATGTGCTGAAAGGAGCCCTCGACGTTCAAGCTCGAGCGGTTGGCCTTGGCCAACGTCCAGGCGGCAGCAAGGTTGACGACCACCCCCAACAGCGCCACGACCAGCACCGGGCCGCCTTCGACGGGTGGGGGGTCCACGAGGCGGCGAATGGCCTCGATGGTGACGACGCCGCTCACCACCAGCAGCGTGATGCCGTTGACGGCCGCCGAGAGAATCTCAGCCCGATTCCATCCGTAGGTCCATGATCCTGCGGCGGGGCGCGCAGCGAGACGGATGGCCCACAGGGAAGCAGCGATGGCGCCGGCGTCGGTCAACATGTGCCCAGCATCCGACAGCAGCGCCAGGGAGTGAACCAAGAAGGCAACGACGACCTCAACGGCCATGAAGCCGACGATGAGAGCTAGGCCAACGGCCAGGTAGCGGGTGTCGGCGTTGGCGGAGACACCGTGACTATGGCCAGGGTCCTCGTGCGGCCGGGTCTCAGCGGAATCGTGACTGGCCACAGCGGTCCTCTCGGTCTGGTGAGTAGTCGCCCGCCGTGTGAATGCGGAGGCCGGCACCCTAGCGTAGTATCACCTTATGGCGATGACAACGACCCCCGACGTTGATGCAACGACGGGGGGCGAGACTGGCTCACTGAAGGTCGCTGCCTGCTTGTTCCACGGCTTCAGCGACGCATCCCGGCTGGCAATCTTGCAGCACCTTGCCCTCGGCGAGCACCGGGTGGTTGACCTGACGGCTCACCTGGGCCTTGCTCAGAGCACCGTGAGCAAGCACCTGGCCTGCCTCAAGGACTGCGGCCTGGTCACTTCCCGAGCCAAAGGACGGGCGTCGGTGTACTCACTCACCCACCCAGAAGCCCTGCTGAGCCTGCTGGCCGCTGCTGAGCAGCTGCTCGACCTCACCGGCGACGCCGTTGCTCTCTGTGCCAACCACGGCATCACGTCCCAGTACAACGACTGACGAGGACCCCCATGACCACTACAGTCAGCGGGGCTCAGCCCGGAATTCTCACCCCTCAGGACCGCCAGCGCCTTGGGCGCCGAGCCAAGCTCCTCGCCGGCGCATCTGTCACCTACAACGTCATCGAAGCCGTCGTCGCCATCACGGCCGGCCTCGTTGCTGGCTCCGTTGCCCTGGTTGGCTTCGGCCTCGACTCAATCGTCGAGGTGTCGAGCGGCCTCATCATCATCTGGCAGTTCTCTCACCGACTGCCCGAGACCCGTGAGCGCCAGGCGCTTCGCCTCATGGCCATTGCGTTCTTCGGCCTGGCTGCCTACGTCACCATCGAATCCGTCCGAGCCCTCCTTGGCAGCACCGAGCCGTCCCCATCGCCAGTCGGCATTGCCCTAGCCGCAGCGTCGCTGGTCATCATGCCGTTCTTGTCCTGGGCGCAGCGCCGCACGGGCAAGGCCCTGGGCTCAAACGCCGTAGTGGCCGACTCCACCCAGACCCTGCTCTGCACCTACCTGTCCGCAGTGCTGCTCGTCGACCTCGTCCTCAACGCCACCCTGGGCTGGAGCTGGGCTGATCCCATCGCCGGGCTCATCATCGCCGCCGTTGCCGCCAGAGAAGGCCTCGAAGCATGGCGGGGTGAAGGGTGTTGCACTCCTGGTGCCAACACCGATGACGCCTGCGGGTGCAATAACACCGACCAGGGTTGCACCGACGGGTGCTGCACCAACGAGCAGTCGACAGCCCCGGCCCTCCTCCAAATCGACTCGAGGCCCGGGCAAGGCCGGTAGGTAGACCCGACCGTCCGATGCATTCGGCTCCCCGGATCAGAGGCCGGCGGCAGAAATGCGCGCGCGTCTCCCCTTCACTGGTATCCCGATGAGGGTGTTCAGCGTGGAACAGCGCTTCGGATAACAGCGCCTCGAACATGGGCATTGGCGACTGCGTAGTACTTGAAGGTGCCGTCTTGGCGTGCACTCGTCGGGCCCATGCAGCCCCGCAGCGACGTTGACCTCTGGGTTAATCGCCAAGAGGTCACCTGACTCGATCCTCCGCAGAACCTCGCCAGCCTTCACAAATTTCCGCGAGGAGGCTCCGGCTCGGTGTCTTTCGAGGCATTTGAAGAGTCTCAGTAGTGGTGTCTCAGTTTGGCCTCGGTAGTTATGCGACACCGTTGTTCCTGTTGGGTCGGCCGTTGGGCGTCCCAAAGGCGCTGAAGACCTTGTTGGGATCATGACGCGATTTGTGGGTTCGGACCAAC
>JBBRYB010000096.1:0-9287 GCA_038238115.1 Propionibacteriales bacterium
CGCACGGCGCCCGCACTACCGCACGAGACCCGGCACGAGAACTCCGCGCGAACGCTTTCTTGTGGCCGTGGCGCCCCTAGCCGTCGACGACCAGGCCGTCCAGGGGTCCCAGGAGCGCCTTAGAGCGTCGGGTCACCCCGGGCAGCTCGGAGAGTCGGTGGGTCTGGGGTTGCCCGCGCTTCTGGCGTTCGAGTTGTTCGCCCGCGATCGGCCGCCAGTGTTCGTCGACTATTCGGGCGGGGTCGCCGGAGACTTCCTCGACCGAGCGCTCGAGATGCTCGGCCCACAGACGCAGTCGTGTTTCATGAGCAAGTCGCGGGTCGCACGTGACGATGTTCATCTCGGAGTCGTTGAAGAAGGAGTGGTCGTTGAGGTTTGCCGAGCCGACGGTCAGCCAGGCGTCGTCGACGATCCCGACCTTTGCGTGCACGTAGAGCGGGCCCGGGAGCCGGCCGCTGAGGGAGGAGATAGTCGTCGCGAGAAAGCGTTCGGCGCCGTTGTCGGCCGCGGCCAGGACGCCGAGTTGACCCCGTGTGGAGTCGGCCCCGTTGTTCGGCTTTGCCGGAAGCAGCACGACGACGCGGAAGTCGTCGGCCGGTGGGTTGCGCAGCTTGTCCTCGAGGACCGCCACGACGTCCCCCGACCACAGGAACTGGCTCTCGAGATAGATCAGCTTGCGCGCCGAGCGCAACGCTCGCATGTAGGCCTCGAGGATCCTGGAGTCGCCCTCGGGCAGGAAGTCGTACACCTTCTCCGGAACCGTGCGTACCACCTGCAGCTCGTGCTCGCCGGCCCGCGCCAGCGGCGGCGTGCCCTCGAGCTTCTCACCGTCGACCTCCCGCCAGCGGCTGGCGAAATGCGCCGCGACGTCACCGACGGCGGGGCCGCGCACGCATGTGGAAGCGTCATGCCACCCGAGACGACCGCGCATCGAATGATCACCCGTATCGAACCGGTCGCCGCCCAGCGACGTCAGGTCGATACCGCCGACGAACGCGACCTCGCCGTCGACGATGACCAGCTTCTCGTGATGGCAATGCATCGGGCGCTCGCGGGTATCGAGCGCGACCCGCACGCGCGTGCCGCGAAGGAGCTCGTCGCGCACCTTCCGAACGGCGCCACGGCTCGGCGTGAAGACGGGCAACGGTGCCCCGGCCCACAGCAGCACCCGGACATCCACGCGCTCAGCCAGCTCGCCGAGGAGATCGCGAAGGCGAGATGCGCCATCGTCGCGCGTGAGCCCGAAACCGGGGGTCACGTGCCACCCGGCGATGTGGACGTACGAGCGCGCGCCCGCGAGCGCCGCAGCGATGCGCGGCAGAGCCGCTCCGCCGTCTATCAGAACCTCGAGCGCGCACCCGGCGCGCGGCGGGGGATCTCCCGCCGCCCACAGCGACCCATCCTCGGGAGGGTCAAACTGGGCGAGCCGGCCGACGTTCCGTAGCCGCCGACGATGATGAGACCTGACCGCGCCCTCGACGCCCTGGCCCACCCACCCGTCGGCTCGCTCGACCAGGCCGCCAAATCCGCTCACGTTCCACCGCCGCCAAAGCGCAGCAGTCGCCGCCAGCGTGAGGGGCGGCGCGGCTGGGTGCGTTGCCAGTCTTCGCGGGTGGGGAGGCGGCCCGCGCGTCGAGCCTGCAGTACGCAGTGCGTGTGGGCGTGGCGCCGGCCCGCGGATTCGCCCTCCGGCGCGATGAGAACGTGTTCCACGAGAGCAGGAAGATAGCTACCGCACAACGGGCAGCGGTACGTCGCCGGCTTGCGATTCTGCGCGCGGCGAACAGACCACCAGGCGGCTCGCTCGAGAGACGGCACAAGGAGAAGCCTCGCAGCAAAGCCCACCCATGCGGGTTCAGACTCTTCGCGGCGCGTCCCGCCGCGGCAGCTTGCGTCTGCCCGGATGGATCGATGATTCTTGGGTGCTTCCGGCTTCGAGGCCATTCCGCGACCCCTGTCAGGAAGCTCGGGTCTCGAGGCCGTACCCTTGCTTCGGGCCAGCTTGGACCTTGACGGCGGATGACACGGAAGCGCCCCCGGCCATAGTCCCCCTCGACTCCACGGTCTCGGCGGCGGCATTCAGAGCTAACGAGTCTCCTGGCAGCACGACGGGTCCGTCATTCGCCAGGGCGACTGAAAATCGTGGTGTCGCCGGTTCGATTCCGGCCCCTCGCCATCCGACCGGCTGCGGCGCAACCCAGCCTGCGGCATAGGCCTCTCGCCATCCAATCTCGGCCGGGCTCGCCCGGCTCGGTCGTCCGGGGCCTCCGCCCCGAGTCGGTGTGGTGCGACAAGCAGCCCGGCTGACAGACACAGGGCGCCGTCAGCTCATCAGGCAATCGAAGTGAGGAAGCGCTCGAGCCGATCGGCGAACCCTGGAGCTGCGGCAACGAAGTGCCCGGCACCTGGTTCGGGCCGCCCACCGCGGAGTAGCTCACGGCCTGCAACATCGATCTGCAAGAAGTTCTGATGGAGACCTGACAAGCGCTTCGGCGATCGTCACCGCGGCCGAACCGAGCTGGGCCACCTCCCATGCTCGCGCAAGCACAAAAGTGGGTGTCTCGCCAAGAGCGGGTGGATGGCGCCCCGGCTCCTGAGGCGGTGCCGCCGGCCGAGGCCGCTGCTTAGCGCCTAGTCCTGGCCGTACTCGTCTCGACGACGGAACCAGATGTCAGTCTCGTTGCGCCCCAACGGCGCCCGGTCGAGCCACTGGTACATGCCCCACATGGCGTCAAGGCCGCGCGCGTAGGCGGAGTATGTGTGGTAGACCGTGCCGTCCTCCTGGGCGAACGCGCTCATGCCCGGGGCCTGGCGCGTGTAGGTGGCCGCGTCGACGCCGCACCTGCGTGCCATCTCGCCGACCGGGCCCTCGTCGGCCTCCGCCAAGAACGGCCTCACGTTAGACGTCCGGTAGTTGTATTCGACCATCCCCTCGCGCTGCTGCTCCTCGGTGACCGAGGCGTGGAAGTCGTAGTTGAAGTCGGTTTCCGCCGACGAGGCCCAAGGGAACGTCCACCCCATGCGCTGCTCGTACTCCTGGATTGCGGCTATGGGTGCGCGCGAGATCGCCATCATCACGACGTCGTGATTCTCGAGGTGCACGGCCGAGCCGTTGAACCCGTCCGCGATCGCCGAGCAGGCTGGACAGCCCGCCGTGTACTCGGGGCCGAACATGAAGTGGTAGACGAGGAGCTGAGAGCGCCCCCTGAACAGGTCCGCCAAGGACGCGCTGCCCTCGTCCGTCTCGAAGCGGTAGTCCTTCTCCACCCGGACCCACGGGAGCTCCTGACGTTGCCGGGCCACCTCGTCGCCGCGCCGGGTCAGCTCCTTCTCAGCCTCGAGCAGCTCGAGCCGGGCGGCGAGCCACTCCTCACGGGTTCCAGTCGTCTGCGCTGTCATTCGGTTTCTCCTTTTCGGTCAGGCGAGGACGATCACTCCGAGGACGAGGATCGCCAGCGCCAGCGGGATGTCGACCGCGGCTGCCGGCGGCAGCAGCTTCTGGGCGAGGACGACGGCGGCGACGATCGCCATCCACAGCGTGCTCATGGGGCCCAGAGCAAGCAGGATCACCATCAAGCCAATGCTCGAGCCGACGCAGTAGACGCCGTACTCGAAGCCCGAGTGGGGGCCCTCGCGGCAGCGCCGGCGGCACTCCCGCTTGAGCGGCGTGAGCTCGTAGAGGCCAGCCGCCAGGGTCAACACGCCGGCGGCGACGTCGCCGTGCGGGCGGTACACCACGTAGGCCGCCAGGCCGACCAGTGTCCAGACCGCGAGGTACTCGGCGACGAACAGCAGCGCGGTGCGAACCCGGCCTTCGCTCCGGGTCCGCTCCAAGACCGCCGGGACGGCGCCCGGGAGCATCATCGCCGCCATCATCGCCACCCAGACGCCGACGAAGAACCCGAACGACCCGAGGTCGGTGGCCACGCCCATGTCCATCCCCGCCATCCGGCGGACCGCCACCACCCAGGCCACCGCGGCGAGGCCCAGCGTCGCTGCCAGCGCGACCGCGGTCGGGGTTGTCCTGGTGCTCGTCATTGGATAGTGAGTCCGAGGGCGGCCGGCGGGGACGGCTCCGGGATCTTGGGGAGCGCCTCGCCGGTCTCGAGCAGGGTCTTGAGGCCGGAGAGGACGCGCGGCCATCCCTCGCTGACCAGCGAGCGCCACGTGTCGCCCAGCGCTTCGTGGACGACCGTGAGCTTCACGAGGTCGCCGAACGGCTCGATGTGGAAGGTCACCCTCGAGCGCTGCTCGGTGGCGATCCGCTCGCGGGCCTCCTCGGTCAGCTCGAGCGCGTCGGCGAGCTCCGGCGTGAAGGTGTGCCAGGTGTATGACAGCCGGCGGTATGGCTCCGACTCGAGCACCACCTGCTCGGGATCGGCGATCGTGACGCCGCGCTGGCACCAGGTCATCGGGGAGCCGGGGTTCCAGTCCGTGTCGAACGTCGCGGCCCAGTAGCGCTCGGTGAACTCCGGCTCGGTGAGGGCCTGCCAGAGCCGCTCCGGCGTGGTCTGGATGTAGGTGGTGTAGACGAACTCGGGTCTGTCCACTGAGCTTTCCTCCTCGAGGGCGCGTTTCAGGTCGGCGAGCGTCCCGACGCGCTCGCGCTCGTAGCGGCCGATCCAGCGCTCGCCGATCTCATTGATAGGCGCGGCGTTGAGATAGTGGAGCTTCTCCCGGCCTCGGCGCACGCTGGTCACGAGATACGCCTCCTCGAGAACGGCGATGTGCTTGCTCACCGACTGACGGGCCATCTCAAGTCCCGAGCAGAGCTCGCTCAGGGTCTGGCCGTTGCGCTGCCGCAGTCCGTCGAGCAGCTGGCGCCGGCTCGGAGCGGCCAACGCCCTGAAGACCTCGTCCATTCCCAGTTCGGCGGTCATCGGCGGCACGACTATAGGCAGCCAAATGGTTGCATGTCAAATCCGCCGCCATCGGGACCTCTAGACATGCCTTCATCTCGCCGGCATCCCCCCTTGTTGGCCTGCGAAGAATCAGTCCGGGTACTCGTCCTTGCGGTAGCTGAGCGGCTCGTCGGGCTGGGGCTTCGGCGTCCGGTCGAGCAGGAAGCCGAAGAACGGCTGGACGAACGGGTCCGGAGCCGTGACGGTGTAGGTGTGGTAGACGGTCCCGTTCTCGCGCGCGAACGCGATGTAGCCGGGGGCCTCGCGGAGTCCGTCCTTGAGCTCGGCACCGACCTGCTCCGACCAGAACTGGAGCCACTCCGGCGGGTTGTCGACCATCTGCTTGACCTCGGGGATCCCGTCGGCCTGCTCCTCCGTCATCGCCAGGTGGAAGTCGAACGGGAAATCGCTCCCGTAGGTCGAGACGTACGGAAAGCGCCAGCCCATCCGCTCCTTGTAGGAGGCGAGCCGATCGATCGGGGCCCGCGAGAAGCAGATGAACGTCACGTCCCGCTTGTTCAGGTGGAGCAGCCCCCCGTCGAACTCGTCGGCGAGGCTGGTGCAGCCCGGGCACGCACCGACCTCGTAGTCGGGCCCATACATGATGTTGTAGGCGAGCAGCTGCGAGCGGCCGTCGAAGAGCTCGGCGAGCGTCTTCTTGCCCTGCTCGGTGTCGAACTCGTATTCCTTCTCCACCGGGACCCACGGGAGCTCGCGGCGCTTCCGCTTGATCTCCTGGTTGCGTTCGGCCTGCTCGGCCTCGAGGTTCGCGAGCTCATCGCGCGCCGCCTGCCACTCCTTGGGGGTTCCGACCTTGTGATCGGGCATCTCGTTTTGTCCTTTCCCGCTCGACCGCTCCGGCCGGTCGAATCGACGTCGTTGGAAGCTAGGGGATCAGGTAATGAGACCGTCGGTCCTGCCAAGAGTCATCGCCCGCCGGCTGTCATCGGGGAGCTCCTGCAGGAACGCTGGAGCCTCGAGCCGGTGCTCGCACCCGTGTGGTCTGGGGTGGAGCGGGGCCTCCACGGCGAGTGCGCAGCGGCAGCTCCGGGAGCCAGAGCACCGCGATCAGTGCCAGTGCTTTCTTTCGCCGCGAGGATGCGGTCGACTACTTCGACCGCGAGCAGGGGCGCGGCGGATGACCTCTAGAGGGTCTTAGATGTCCACCTTTCAGGAGCATCCAACGCCGCCAGCTCGTCGAGGATCGCTCGATCTAGGCGACGCTTAGTGTCCATCGATCGTCCCGCGAACATCGTGACTTCCACGAGCGTGTAGCGATCGGAGTGCCGATCGGGATATGGGACCGAGAACTGCGACGGCGGGTACTCGAGCAGCCGAAACGAGGGGTCGGCCGCCGGGGCTTGCAGCGCTTCGCTAAGAGCGCGGGTGACCGCATCGACCATCTTCCGCTTGTCATCGGACGTGCGCCCCTCCAAGATTTCGATACGAGCTAACGCCATGTCGGGGGCACGGTACTGGCTCGGACGAGGCTGATGGCCTGGCCCACAGTCGGACACTGGGGCCGTTGTCCTGGACCTGATTTCGCTCTGCCGCGGATCTTGGCAGCAGTCCGATCCGATCCCCGCAATGCGCGGAGACCAAAGGGGATCCGCCAACGGTGCGAGCGATCCGCGGAGGGCCCGGTTTAGGACTCCGACCGCCCCACGGAGTCCTAAACCCGCCGATATCTAGCCCAATCCGAAGGTAGTTCTCGCCTTCTGCAGCTCGCCCCGAACCCGCCGTGTGCAGCACTTTTGCCTGCAAAATGACCTGATTTGAGGCCCCTGGGAGTGATTCGTCTTTGGTGCTCTGTGCCATACTCGGCTGCGATCGGGCACACGGGGGCGCGACGGTGCTGTGTTTGGGCTTTTGGGAGGGGTATAGATGACCACGGGCCGCGGGTGGCCTCGCTTGGCTAGACATGTCCGCCATGACCGCGCTTGGTCGGCGGTCGTGCTGGTTGCGTCCGTGGCGGTGTTCTGTCTGACACTGGTCACTGCGGGTCCGGCTCGCGCCGGGGACAAGCTTGGACATATCGCGCAGAGGGCGGGTGGCACCTTGAGGGTGCACGCGACGGGGCTTCCGGCGGCCCAGCGCCCCCAGGTTACGGTGACGGGCGCGGGCACGACACGGACGCTGCAGCACCAGTCGTTGACCATAAGGAACGCAAAGCCCGGTCGCTACACCGTGATGGTGAAGAGGGTAAGGTTCGGGCGAGCGTTCCGTTCAGCGCGCAAGGGCGCGGTGGCCTATCCGGTGAGAAATCGGCTCACGGTCACGGTCATCAAGGGAAAGGTCACCACCGTACGCGCCGCATACGGGGCTGTCGTGAACCCTGGGGTGCGGGGCGCGCCGTCGCGATTGCTGTCGGTGCTCGGTGATCCTGCCGATCCGTCGGGGCTCATCTACTCGAAGACGACTAGGTTGCCGAGCGTGGGGACGGTCATGACGGCCGCTCCGTCCGTGAAGCTCCCTCGAGGCCTGGTGGTCAGGGTCGTCGCGAGTCGTCGTCGGGGGTCTACCCGGGCGTTGTCGGTCAAGAGTGTGCCGCTTGCCGCCGCCGTTCCTTCGTTTGCCTTCGACGGGAACCTGTCGCTGAAGGCGGCACCGAACGCGAGAACCTCGGCCACGAGCCATGCCAGCGCAGGATCGGCGAAGCGCACGTGTGATGGGCCCAAGGCGTTTGACATCGGCGTGCACCTCGACGAACTCGCGGTGCGTCACGCGTCGGCCTCAGCGTGGCCGCCGCAAATGTCGTTCACCCTCGCTGCTCGCACGACCGAGCACGTCGGCCCGAAGCTTCTAGCGGCTGGAGTCTCTTGTACCTGGGACCTAGCCGAGCTCGGGCCGTGGCAAGGGGCGATCCCGACACCCATCGGCGTGCCGATCCCGGTGTACGCAACGATCCCGGTCACGGCCTCAGCCTCCGTGGAGGGGTCGCTGTCCGCCTTCCGGGTGAATCTCGCAAGCACTAGCGTCCTGAGCCTCGACGTCGGTCGGCAAAATCACGCGGGGTTCACGCAAGAAGGAACGAACGTGTGGACAGACGGTGTACTGCAGTTCTCTGGTACCGCCAGCCTCGGTGCGAACCTGAGTTTGGAGCTCGGAGTCGGGAGCTCCAAGGTTGGAGACCTGCACGTCAAGGCCGGTATCGCCCCCAAGGCCACGTGGGAAGCAGGAAAAGGCTGCGACGTTGGCGTCGGGATTGGAGCGTTGAGCGTCGGCGTGAAGTTCGGTTGGCTCTCGGCCGGGACACCACCATGGTCTCCAGCGACGATCCACCTCTGGCACGGGTGCCAAAACGGCTCGGGCGGCAGTGGACCCCCGCCAAGCGGTAGCGGACCCCCGTCCAGCGGCGCAGGGCCGCCACCTCCGCCTCCGCCTCCTGGGGCAACGCGAGTAAATGGCTATGACAACTATGGTCCGGCCACAGCCGGGGTTGCGATGTGCCGCGGCAACCCGGGCCGGCCCGAGTCGATGCCCGGCGGGACTACCACCCAGACCTTCACGGTGCCGGCGGGCGTCGCGTCCATCGACACGGCGCTCGTCCAGATCGATCCTGACTCGAGCGTCACTGCGCATTTGCGCCTGTCGGTCAACGGGGCGCTCAGAGCCACTGCAGATGCCTCCGCCGGGGGCGACACCAGGCTTTCGTTCCCGGCTGTTGCGGTCAACGGCGGAGACTCGATCTCAGTCTCGGTGAGCTTCACCGCCAGCTCCGGCAAGATCATCACCGTGTATCAAGCCGGGAACGCTGGCGGGTCGTTCACGGCAAGCAACAGCTGCCCGGATGGGGCACCCAACGTGGGGCCAAGTGCGAACGGTCTGCGCGCAGTTCTGACGGGGTGGAGTCGATGAGCCCTCCGTGGGGTCGGCTACGGCGGTTCAGCGGCGCTCGCTGAGCCAGGGTGCCCAGCAGGGCGTCAAAGATTACGTCGGCACTGAGCCGTTCTCTTCAGCCTGGCGGGCAACCTTCGCCTCCGCTTTTGTCGCTGAGGCGGGGCTTGAGCCCACGGCTCCTGCTTTCGGCCAGCGATGGCTACAAGCAGCACGGTTGGAACCCAAACTCCTCTTTGTTGAATCGAAGGCACTGTGCTCGTCATGACCACGCCCACCGGCCAGATCGGCCGGCAGACCCTGACTCACTCCTCGCCTCGGATGAGCCGATCCGGGTGATCGTCCGCGAAGCCAAAGGCGTCGCTAGCTGACGCCTCCAGAAGCATCGCCGAGTTCCTGTGCCTCTCGTCCCTGCGGCGACCACGCCGCCGACTGCGAGAGTCTCGCTTTTGGCGACGAGCAGGGAAGCGGCCTATCGCGGCCAGACACCTGCAATGACGTAAACGCGGTACTCGACGACGACCTCGCGGACCCTCCTGGGTTCGTTCC
>JBBRYB010000097.1:0-9221 GCA_038238115.1 Propionibacteriales bacterium
CGGGTTGCTCGGCGCTTCGACGGCAATGTCGACGACTCCGGCGCCGTGGAGCACCCGTGCGAGCAGCGTTATCCCCTGCGTTGCACCAGTGGCCACCACCACTAGTGAGGGGTTGGTCATCACCCCGCGCACCCGCCCCAGGTACTCGGTGAGCCGCTCACAAAGTGTGTCGACACCCCATGGCGGCATGTATCCGAGGTCGGCGTCGGAGACGGTGCGTAAGACGTCTCGGATGGCCTTAGCCCAGGTAGTACGAGGGAAGCTGGAGAGGTCAGGAGGTCCTGGCCGCAAGTCGATCTCATGAGGCGCCTGCCCCGAGACGGCGGGGCCTTGTACGCTCGCGGTGTGTTCGAGCACCTGCCCTCCCGTGTCGGCTACGACTGTGCCCGACCCAGGTCGGCTCACCAAGAATCCCTCGGCGGACAGCTGGGCATATGCGTCGACCGCGACGCCTCTTGAGACTCCGAGATCCGCGGCCAGCGCCCTCGACGATGGCAACCGAGAGCCCGGTGGAAGGCGACCCGAACGGATGGCGTCATGCAAGGCGTCGCGCAGCTGGCGACGGAGCGTTCCCTGTCCGCTCTGCGCCAACAGCACCAAGAGGTCGGGCCCCGTGCTCCCAGCCGTTGGGTCGCCCCGCTGCATCAAGTGGTCTCGCTTTCGATGCGCTGGTGGATCTGCTCGGCAGAGCGCACCGCCCGTACGTTACTCATCAGGGACCGCAAACCAGATCCTCGCCTCATTCGCACGATTTCTTCAACGAACTACCGGCGCAGGACACTAGGTCGCTGCGAGTGCGACATGACCGACACTTTATGCAACACACCATCGGGGTCGGCGTACGTCCCCGTCCCTTCGTGGGGTCTGCGCCAGGCCGACGCCATCCGGACATGGCGGGGTCGTCCACCTAGGCAGAGTCGGAGCCTGACCCGTTGGCGACGGGCCAGGCTCCTACCCTTGGTCAGCGCACGAAGGACTTGTTTGTCTCGACCTGCGCTCCAGCAATCGGCTCGACCAGGTCCTCAATCGGCCTCTGTGCAGTGAAAGCGATGACCGGGCAGTTGATCAGCACGTTGGTGGAGCCGTAGGGGACTCCCTCAGGGCCGGTCAGGAGGTCCGGACGCCGAGCTGCCAGGTTGAGGATCTTGAACTCGTCGGTTTGGCGGGTGTTGAGCCCAAGACGGACCGCCTTGTCGGTCCACTGGGAGAACTGGGCCTCCCACAAAGGGCTGTACGCAAACTTGCGGTGCGGGTCGCTCAAGGTCGGGAAGTCACCTTGGACGTTGAGGGAGTCACCGCCGTTGCGTAAGGCACGGATCAGGTCTGTGTTGGCAAGAAACGCGTCCTCATCGGCGTGCCCATCGACGATGAGGTGGGTGAGTCCTTGCGCCTGCGGGTTGTTCATCCCCGTCTGGCCGTTGACGAAGGGGAAGATGCGTTCGCGTACCGAGCCCGCGAAGTCGTCACCGCCCATGAACGGCGTCTTGCCGAGCAGCGGTACGAATGTCGCGCGCTCGAGGGTCGCGGTCGCCGCGTCCGACGATTCGGTGCTGACGTAGAGGATCGGCTGACCCGAGTCGAACCCGTTGATGATCAGCAGCTCGACCGAAGGCGCGTAGTACTGCCCCGGGCCTGCCTTCTTAGCAGGGTTGACCTTGAGCACGCGGTCGGCTGTGTCGGAGTGACGTACCACGTCGAACGGGCCATTGCCGGTGGCGACGATCGGCGCGTTGTACACGGTCTTCGAGCCACGGAACTGGATGAATGGACTGTAGCGCGGACTACCCACGCCACCCGGTTTGGCAACCGATGGCGGGAAGATGGTCGGGCCGGCCTTGAGCACCCGCTTGGGACTGAAGTCCGGGGCCCCCTGGAAGTGGGCAAATGCTTCCCCGAACTTGTTGCCGCGCGGGGCCACCAGTCTCACATCCTGCACGCAGACGTCACACCCGATGCCCACGTTGGCCAACTTCGGCGCGAAGTTGACGTTGAGGTCGGCCGCAGCTCCCTCATCGGAGGCTTCGGTGATGACGTACCAGACCTTCTCACCCTTGAAGAAACCCTTGTGTAAGGGCAACGTGGCGCTGTGGTGCGTCAGGTTGACCTCCACGGTGCTCTTGAGGATGATCTTGTTCGCCGGCAACAGACCGGTGGTCTGTCCGGGGATGACGTCGGACGACGTCCCTGCTGACGGGTTCGCGGACGCGAGAGCGAACGCTCCCAGCGACGCGGCCAGTGCCGCAATCCCGAACGTCCAACGTCGGGAGACATGTGTGGGCTTCATCGTGAAATCTCCTTTTGGGGTTTACCGCATGCGCGCATCTCCTGACGGTAATGCTTCAAGGTTCTGCCTCTAGGTCCCCTTTATGTCGAGAAAAGAGGACCACTTGCACAGCGGCCCCCGTCATCGCCTTCAGCTGAGGTGGCGCGATAACCGGACTGGGCGGTGGCCGGCCTCGACCGGAGTAGACGATCGACAGCCGTCTGACCACACTGGCCGAGGGCAACAAGTCCGGGACGCGCGGGAGATGAGGAGAGCCACATGAAGTCACCGGGTGGTTGGACGACAGCCCTTCTCGGTCGGCTGCGTCGGCGCAAAGACGCCGAGCGGGAAGTCGCGAAAGCGAGAAAGCGTGTGACAGCGGACAGTGAGGATGTCCCGAGTTCCGTGGAACTTCGGTGGCGGCCCATTGAGCGTCAGGCTGCGCTCACGTTGTGATCATTGCAGTCGGCTCCGACAGTTTCGGCGCCGACATGCCGTTCCAGCGCGGCCCGCAAGGTGAGCAGGTGGAGGTGGCCGTTCACGCGGCGGAACTGCTTGCTCGCCTCGACCATCCCGGCCGCGCACCAGCGCAGCGCCATCTGCCCGTCCCGCCAGCGCTTGACGTTGCGGGAGTGGTCAGATGCCGATCATCGACTCGACCGCGTTGGTCGACCGCAGCGTCCGGGCGAGTGTGGGCGGCACACCGAGGCGGAGCACGGTCAGAGTCTCGGCCAGCCCCTCGCGCAGGCTGCCGACGGCGCCGGGGTGGGTCTTGTCCAGCTCGCGGGCGAGCGCCTCGAGCTGGGCCTCGGCCGCCAGGGCGGAGTCGGCGTGGTAGGCGTCGCGCATCCGCCGCTCCACTCCCGGACGCAGCTTCTCGGGAAGATGGTCACGAACGTTGCGGAGCTTGTGCAGTTGGCACCGCGCGATCACCGGATGGTCGAAGACCTCCTTGACCGCGGCTGTGAGTGCTTTGCCGCCGTCTAGGACGGCCAGGATCGGCTTGGTGACGTCCAGACCGCGCTCGCGCAGCCCGACCAGCAGCGAGCGGACCAGGGTGGTGTTCTCGGTCGAAACCCTCAACCAGGGCAAGGGGATGCTTGGTCCCGTCGATGTCGATGCCGAGCGCGACCACGCACAGGTGATCGGCGAAGTGCACCCCGTCGACCATCACCGCGACTAGGTCCAGACCCGACAAGTCACCGGACATCAGCTGGCTCAGCGCAGTCTCGGTCAGCGCCACAAACTTGCGGGACACCGCCGACCTGCTCTTCGCCGTCGAGGTGTCCTCGACGGCCTCGCCGACCGGCTCGAGACCGAGCCCGTAACGGCGCGTCGAGAGCCCACCCAGCATCCGCTCCATTGCCATCTTCCCGAGCAGCTCGGTGGAGCTGAACAGTTCATAGCCCGGCACCGCCACCTCCCCGGACCCATCGGCAGCTCTGACCCGAGGCCGGTCCACCCGAACCCGGCGGCCACCCAACGTGACCGACCCTGCCTCACGGCCGTGCCGGACCGCCGCACGTTCGGCGTCGTGCTTGCCGCGCGGACCGCACGCGGCGGCCACATCGGCCTCCATCAGATGGCTCATCACCTGCAACCCGGTGCCCACCGCGAGCGCCAACAGGCCCTCACGCATGTCCTCGGCGATCTCGGCCATCGCCACACTCACCTGCTCGGGCACGGCGAGCGCGCTCGTGTTGCTCCTCGTGGTCTGGCACTTCTTGGTCATAGCGGTCCCCTGTCTATGGGTCGTCTTGGCGGACGCCCAACACCTACCGCACGGCAGGCATCAGGCGGGGGACCGCCACCTCAAGTTCCACGAGAACCGGGACAACCTCCGGACAGGGGTCTGTCCGGCGAACGGTGTAAGTGGCGTTTTTCATTAGTAGTTCTCCGCTGCCGGCATGCGGTCGGCGAAGGTGATGGCGAACGCGTTGAGGGCTGGCTTCCACCGTGTGGCCCATCGTGTCTGACCGGTGCCCTTGGGGTCTAGTGATCGGGTGACGAGATACAGGCATTTCATCGCGGCCTGCTCGGTGGGGAAGTGACCACGTGCTTTCACAGCGCGGCGGTAGCGGGCGTTGAGCGACTCGATCGCGTTCGTCGAACAGATCACCTTGCGGATCTCCAGGTCGTAGTCCAGGAACGGGATGAACTCCGCCCAGGCGTTGCGCCACAGCCGGATGATCGCCGGATACCGCTTGCCCCACGTCGCGTCCAGGTCGTCCAGGGCTGCTGCTGCCGCGTCGGCGTTGACCGCGGCGTAGATCGGTTTGAGGTCGCGGGACAGCTGGTCCCAGTACTTGCGGGAGGCGTAGCGGAACGACCCGCGGATCAGGTGGATGATGCACGCCTGGACCGTCGCCAGCGGCCAGACCGCGTTCACCGAGTCCGGGAGACCCTTCAGCCCGTCGCAAACCACGAAGAACACATCGTGCACGCCGCGGTTGCGCAGCTCGGTGAGCACCGCCATCCAGAACTTCGCCGACTCCCCGTCACCGTCTCCGGCCCACATGCCGAGGATGTCCTTGTGACCGTCCAGATCGACCCGATCGCTGCGTAGACGGGCCGGTTCCCGACCTGGCCGTCGCGGACCTTGACCATGATCGCGTCGATGAAGATGGCGGCGTAGACCCGCTCCAGCGGCCGGCTCCACCAGGCCTGCATCTCTTCGATCACCCGGTCGGTGATCTTCGAAACGGTGTCCTTCGACACCGACGCACCGTAGACCTCGGCGAAGTGGGCGCTGATCTCCCCGGTCGTCAACCCCTTGGCATACAACGACAACACCACCTCATCGACGTCGGACAACCGACGCTGCCGCTTCTTCACCACCACCGGGGTGAACGTCGCGTCGCGGTCTCTGGGCACCTCGATCTCGACGTCGCCACACGCGTCGGTCAGCACCGTCTTAGAGCGTTTCCCGTTCCGCGAGTTTGCCCGGTTCCGACCAGCAGGCTCGTGCTTGTCATAGCCAAGATGCTCGCTCATCTCCTCATCCAGCGCGGTCTCGACCACCGTCTTCGTCAGCGCCTTCAGCAGCCCGTCTGGGCCGGTCAACGCCACACCCCGGTCGCGGGCTTGACGCACCAGCTCCCGAGCAGCGTCGAGCTCTTCAGCCGAAGGCTGAGCAGATGGTTCCTTCGAAGGTGGATCCATGCCCACCAGTGTCTCGGTCATTGATTGACCCTTCCCCGCCGAGCCTCAGCTCAGCGTGTCGGGCCACTTACACCGTTTAGCCGACAGTCCCCCGGACAGTCCAAGATCCCTGTAGGCGGACAGTTCGTCTCCCTCTCTGTCGCGACGGGCATCGTCGCCAGTACCGGCCCTGGATCACCGAGCCGGGACTGTGGCTGCAGTTCGACTGGGGCAGCGGCCCGGTGGTGTTCGGGCCGGACGGGCGGGCCCGGTCGACGTTGTTGTTCTGTGCGTGGTTGGCGTGGTCGAGGTTCCGGGTGGTGATCGTCCACCGGTGAGGAGGCCACCTGGGATGATGCTTCTGTGGGAATCGTCGAGCGCGAGATCCGTGACCGCGCCACCGACTCGCTGGCTGAGATGACAAAGCTTGATGTCCGCCCCATGTTCAGCGGGTTCGGCTTCTACGACGACGGGCTACTTGTCGCCGCAGCGTGGGATGGCGCGTTCCAGCTGCGGTATCGCGAAGGCGACCGCTGGAAGTACCGACCAGTCGAACCCGCCGCCATCGATGATCCCGTCGCGCTGGTAGAGCTCGTACGCGAACGCTCGGTGCAGCTGGCTCGAGAACCCGCTGCGCGACGTCGCCGTTGACTGGCGCCGGTCCAGGATCCGGCAACGGGACATCCCGATCCGTGGCTACCGCTTTCGACTACAGCGAGAGCATCGCCGCCGCTACCTCACCGGTCGCCGCATCGGGGATCGCGGTCGCGGAGTCTTCAATCACGAGCAGCCGGGCCTCGCGGATCTCTCGCGCGCACGCTTCGCCGTTGCCGACGGGGAAGAACGGGTTGCGCTTGCCGTGCACCACGAGCGCCGGGATCGTGAGTTCGGGCAGACGCTCGCGCCAACGCGGCTTGCAGTCGAGCTTGGAGAACACCATGCCCATCTGGTTTGCCATCTGGATCGCGGGCTCGGTGCCAGGTGTGCGGTCCCAGATGCGTTCGGCCGTCACACTCGCGGCGGTGGGGTCGTCGCCGCGGATCTCGGCGCCGGCGGCGGCGAACTCCGCCACGCTGGCGCGGTCGGACCAGTCCGGCATCGAGCGCGTGAACAGCCGGTCCATGGTCGACCTGTCATGGTCAGGCAGGTCGTCGTCGACTGGACCTGGAGCGACGGGCCTTGTCCCTACGAGGGTGAGTGCGCTGAAAGCGCTGGCGTGGTCGAGAGCGGCGACCTCGGCGACCATCCCGCCGACACCGATGCCCGCTAGGTGCGCCGGCCTGGAGTCAAGTTCGTGGGCGAGCGACGCGGCGTCTGCTGCTAGATCGCGGAGCGTGTAGGCCGGAGACTCGGGATCGACGGTGGTCGACATCCCCGAATCGCGCAGGTCATATCGCACGACGTGGCGCCCACCGCGGGCGAGGGCAGCGCATAGGGCGCTTGGCCACGAGAGCATGGTAGTTCCGCCGACGAGCAGAACCAGCGGCGCCGACGCGTCGCCGAAGTGCTCGACCCCGAGTGTGACGCCTCCGGCGTCGATCGTTTTCATCACGTCTGCCATCGTGTTGCCTTCCGTCATCGTCGTACCGTCGGCCAATGAACTGCCCGCACGTTGCTCGTGCACTGCTAGACCCGTCGAGAAGCTAAGATTCATCGGCGAGGCCAGACCGAATGGTTACGCAGATCCACCACCGGCACCGTAAGCCGATCCCTAGCGGGACGGCCGGCATCGTTCTCGCCGACCGTGTCTCGGCCACCGGATTCGGTAGCGGTTCGGCGGATTCTGGCGGTCATCGCAACAGCAGGTCGCCGATGAGTTCGATCGGCTTCTTGAACGCTAGTCGTTTGCGGGGTCGGTCGTTGAGTTCCTGAGCGACCCAGTCGAGATCTTCGCTGCTGTGCACGCTGAGGTCCGTGCCCTTCGGAAAGTATTGGCGCAACAGGCCATTGAAGTTTTCGTTGGTGCCGCGCTGCCAGGGCGAGTGCGGGTCGCAGAAGTAGATGTCGATGCCGGCATCGACGGAGACCTGTTTCCAATCGCGCATCTCCGGTCCTTGGTCCCAGGTCAGCGACAGCCGCAGCGATTCCGGCAGCGTCTTGATCTTCGCGGCGAGCGCTTCGCGGACCTGCTCGGGCTTGTAACCATCGGGTAGGTGCAGCAGCATCGCGTAGCCGGTTTGCCGTTCGACCAGGGTGCCGATCGCGGTCTGGTTGCGCTGGCCGATGATCAAGTCTCCCTCCCAGTTGCCCGGCACGGCACGGTCCTCAACCTCGGCTGGCCGCTCGCAATATTGATCATGTTCGGGATCCGGTTCTTACGCTGGCCAACCTTGCGGCTCGGGCGCCGCAACGCCCGCCCAGTGCGCAGACACACCGCCAAGTCACGGCGTAACGCGCCGCGCGACTGCACGTAAATCGACTGGTAAATGGTCTCGGTGGACACCCGCATCTCCGGGTCGTCGGGGAACTCCACGAGCAGCCGGCCAACGATCTGCTCCGGAGAGTACTTCTTCTCCAGATCCTGCTCGACCTTCTCACGCAGCGCCAGGTTGACCGCCAGCTTAGGTCGGCCAGGCACGCTTGCGGGCCAACGCATGCGCCGCCGTCGCTCGGTAGCGACCCCGCCCATCGACGTTGCGCTCCAGCTCGCGGGAGATCGTCGATGGACTGCGCCGAAGGCGGCTAGCGATCGAACGCATCGACTCACCCGCCGCACGCCCGAGCGCGATCTCCTCCCGCTCGGCGAAGTTCAGGCAGCGGCCCCTCAACCCCCGACCGCGCCGCGGGCGTACGCCGCCCGCCTCGGCCAGCACCCGACGCCCGGTCCGTCGACTGGTGTGGATGACAGCGACCGCATCGGTAATGAAACCGCCGTCGGCCATCACCTCCCAAAACTGCTGCAACAGGTCCGGACGAATGAAGATCGAACACTCAGCCACGACAACACCCAATCAGTAGGTGTTGCGATCACCGCGCGAACCCGAGGATCCCTCCACGGGACGATGGCCGCGGTGCGGGCGACTCGCGGCAGACGTCGTATGGGCTGCCGCGAGTGGGTGCAGCAAGTGACGCAGAGGACCTGGCTCGGGTGGTGGACCAGATCCTCGAGGTGGACCTCAGAAGTCTAGGATGGCCCGAGCCGCCCAAGGTGCTTCGACGCGAGGTTCGGATCGAGTAGCTGTGCGTGGGGTGTTCAGTTCGAGGGCCAGTATCAGATGCACGACCCTTCGCTCAGGGAACGCAGGCGGTTCGGTGAGCTCGGAAACCTCGACAGAGATCGCCGTGCCCTCGCTATGACGCGCTGAACCCACTCGCAGCTGATCCGGGGAACCTATTTTCGGGCATTTGCCCGGTGAGGCGAGATGGAGAACCGGTGAGAGAAGGTTGGAGTTGGCATGAGGCAGCCGCTGCCGTCGCAACGTGATGCGTTCGACTTGCCTGACGACGTTGCGTATCTGAACTGTGCGTTCATGGCCCCACAGCTGCGTCGTGTGACCGAGGTGGGGATCGCTGCCTTACAGCGCAAACAACGGCCTTGGAGGATCGGGTCGGCGGACTTCTTCGATGACCTCGAACGTTTACGTGCGCTGTTTGCACAACTGATCCAGGGTGACGCCGAGGGTGTGGCCGTGGTGCCCGCAGCTAGCTATGCCGTGAGCACAGCGGCGGCGAACGTGTCGGCGTCTGGTGAGGACCGCATCGTCGTTCTGGCCGATCAGTACCCGTCCAACGTGTATCCGTGGCATGACCTCGCGCGTCGGTCCGGCGCGAGTGTTGTCGCTGTGGAACGTCCAGACGACGGTGACTGGACCCGCGC
>JBBRYB010000098.1:0-9202 GCA_038238115.1 Propionibacteriales bacterium
ACACCCCGAACGGTTCGTCCGCCACCCACCCCAACCACCGAAACTGCCCGGCACCGTGTGGATCAACAAGCCCGAAGACAAGGAGCCCACGACCCAGTAATTACTTCAACAACGTGTCTCAGAAAGGTTGACAGGTTCCGCGGGCCCGGCCAGTCGGTGGGAAGCAGCTCGGCGGCCACCGAGGGTTGCGACGCCGGAGCGGGAGCGGGTCGCCGCCTCGTCGAGCTCGCTGATCCGCTCGTCGAGCGTGCTGATCTCAGCGGTGAGCCGGCGGAACTCGGCGTCCTCGGCAACGGTCAGGCGGTCGCCGTCGCGCTGCTCCTGCTTGGCTCGGGTGATGAGGGAATGCCGGCGGTGCGCCCTCACCGGGGCTCAGATCTTCGGCGGCTTGACCTGCTTCCACAGCCAGGTCTTGAAGAAGCCGTCCAGGTTCTGCCCGGAAACCCGTGCCGCGAGGTCGGTGAACTGCTTCGTCGTCACGTTGCCGTAGCGGTGCTGCGTTGCCCATGTCTTCAACAACGTGAAGAACCTCTGGTCACCGATCTTGTGCCGCAGCGACGCGAGCGTCATGCCGCCGCGGAAGTACACGGGAAAGGCGAACATCGTGTCCCGTCCCGGGTCGGCGATGGACTGCTTCCAGAACCGGGGGACGACCTCATTGAAGAAGTGCCGTGCCGTCGCGTAGGTCGAGTGGCCTGTCGTGTGCTCGGTCCAGAGCCAGTTGGCAAAGACGGCAAAGCCCTCGTTGAGCCAGATGTCCCGCCACCTCCTGACCGAGACGCTGTCACCGAACCACTGGTGTGCGAGCTCGTGCGAGGCGGTGCCGGCGTCTGGGACGAAGCCGTAGAGCGGCCGCGTCTGGGTCTCCAGGGAGAAGCCGATCTTCGGCACGTTGTCGATGATGGCGCCGGTTGAGCTGAACGGGTACGGGCCGAACAGCTTGCTCCAGTAGTCCGTGATATCCCCGGTCAGTCCGATGACCTTGGTCCTCTCGGCGCGCTGCTCGAGAGCGGGGTCGATCCCCACGAACTCGGGGATGCCCGAAGCGGTCCGGGTGCTGTGGAAGTTGTACTTGCCGATGTCGACAGTGGCGAGGTATGTCGCCATCGGCGCCCGCTCGCTCCAGGTGAAGGTGTCTCGGGAGCCGTTGCTGATCTCCCGGGTCAGGTCGCCGTTCGCCACGACCTTCGTGCCGGTGGGCACGGTGATGTCGTACCTGAACGTCGCCTTGTCGCTCGGGTGGTCGTTCGAGGGATACCACGTGCTCGCGGCGTTGGGCGCACAGCCAACGAAGGCCCCGTCCTTGGTGTAGATCCAGCCGTACGGCGCCCCGAAGACGATCGGTGAGTTGACGACGGTGTGCGGAGTGCCGGAATAAGCAACGACCACGATGAACCTGTTGCCGTCCAGCAGCCCTTGCCTGGGCGTGACGATCAGTTCCTGACCCTGCCGCGTGAACCGAGCTTCGGCGCCGTTGACCGTGACGCTGTCGACCTTGTAGTTTTTCAGGTCAAGGTCGAAGCGGGAGAGGTTCTGCGTCGCCGTCGCGAAGATCGTTGCGGTGCCGCCGAGATGGTGCGCGTTCGGGAGGTAGGTCAGCGCGAGTCCGTAGTGCTGCACGTCGTACCCGCCGTTGCCCTCCAGCGGAAAGTAGGAATCCCCGAGACCCGGACTGCCGGGCCGGAACCTGACCGGCGAGTCGGCCGTCGAGGTCGCCTTCGGCGATCCCTCCGCACCGGTAAGGCCGAGCAGGCTGAGGCACAGCGCACCGGTAACCGCTACGGCGACGTACTCGCGCTTGGCCTTCATAAGTCTCATAGCCCATCCCGTTCAACCGGCAGCGCCACCCTCCCGGCGAGTGTCTCGAAGGAACGGATGCCCGTCAACCAGCGCAGGCAACCAGGACGGAATCGAGTCCAACGCGTGATCTGACGGTTCAGGCGGCCTCGCGCGCGTTCCAGAGCTCGAGTGTCGGCGCACCGCGGTCGTGGCCGAGGATGCTGATCCGGGTCGTGGCGAGCTCGAGATTCGCGCCCAGCCCGATCGGGTGGTCGAGCCAACGGGCCGGGGCGGGCGGCAACCAGGACGTGGTGATGGTGATCGACCCCAACTCGACGATCCTTTACGAGTCGCAGATCAGAACTCGGGTGCTACCCGAGGTGCTGTCCGGAAACCTCGCGGTGAGAATCCAGCTCTACGGCTATGCGGCCAGGGCGACTCGGCAGCCGAGGTCGATCGTCGTCATCTCCGGCACTGGCCTCACGCCGCCCGCGTGTTCGGGCCTACGGTCGCCGTAGAGATGAACTGTCGCCACGGGCTGCACCCGGTCGCCGCTGTCGATGTGCTGGCAGCCGTAGACGGGGTGCGTCCCGGGCATCCGGGTAAGCCGACTCGCCTTTGAGCTCGGCCCCGCCCGACGGGCAGTTCGCCCACCATCCTACGCCGCTTCGCCCCACATCACATTAGAGATGTAGCGGAAGCCCCACGCGACCATGACCTGTAAATGGGCTTCCCCTCGAATCGTGGAGACTTCTTCAGGGATGGATGGGCCGCTGGCCGGGGGCAAGCGTTAACTCGGTCCGGCGGCGGTTTTGTCGGTGAGTTCTTCGATGGTGATCACCTCCTCGCAGCAGGGGCAGTTGCCGCCTGCGCCAAGGCGCGAGCAGGGCTGTGAGCAGTCGGGGCACCATTGCTCGGCCAGGTAGCGGGCTTCGCATTCGGGGCATTGGTAGACGGTGCCCTGCAACCGTGAGCGGCCACGCGGCAGCGTCGCCGGCTGTGGGGTGGCGGGTTGATGTCGTCGACGGTAGGCCGCCTGACGGCACGCTGGGAGCAGAAGCGACGAGACCGCCCAGCGGGTAGCTTCCCGCCGCAGGCCCCACAGCCCGGTGCCGTCACGGAAACGTCACCCAACGGGGTTGTGGATGTGCTCATCAGGCCGCCTGCTGCCCGTCGGTGGGCTGAGCATGGTCAGCAACGGCGTGTTCGTAGTCGATCGGTGCCATCATTCCCGCCGAGCTATGGCGCCTCCCGGTGTTGTAGAAGTCGTGGCACCAGGCCCCGACCACGGCACGTAGTGCTCCCCGACTCCCTCCAGGCGGTCCAAATCGAACACACCGCCACGCTCCAGCTGCACTGACGAAGGAGAACCCCCATACATCGTCTCCACGGCACTGTTGCATTGAGCGATCCCGCGAGCGTCCCACCGCAAATCTTGCGGCCCGCCGGCACCCAACCTCCCGCAGGGTGTCCGTGCCGATTGCGACGGCCTGATGGCGCCCTCGGGACACGTCGCGAGGCAGCTGGCAGGAAGATCTGCTGTGCCCCTTTATACGATGGCTCAATCAACAGTGCCACCTGGAGGCCCTGCCGCCGGGCCTCCTTCAGCAGGGCAGGTTGGTGGCACAGCCAGGGCGGCCGGAACAGGAACGGCCGCCGTCCCAAACTCGAGATCAAGGACTCGCTGAGTCCGGCCGATTTCTGAACGCAGGCTGGGCTCGACCAGGTATCTGCTGCACTGATGGCGTTAGCTGTGGTTGCCGATGGTGTGCCGGGCGTTGGACATGCGAAGCGACAACCCTGGATAGCGCTCCACACACCTTCCCACCTGGAAGAACGTGGCTAAGACGCCCCTGTCAGTGTTCTCAGTCGTGCGCGCGCGGTAGGGAAAGCTACCCAACATTTGGGACGTCGGGGGGAACAGTGCGTAGGAGGGGAAGCAGCCGCCGGCGAGAGAGGCTACCAGCGTCGCCGTCCTCGACCGCAGCGGTGTGCGCGGGTGCGGAGGTGAACCCCGGTTGTTGCTGGGCCTCGATCTTGCGCGCAAATGTGGGATGGCCGTGTCCGGGTTCTCGGCTGCGTAGTACATCGTGGCTTGACCGCGCGGTCGGATCATGCGTGCTTGTTGCGATGCCGTCTGACCTGCCAGATGACGATCGCGATCAGTGCGAGACCCAGCACGACAAGTGCGGCGCCTCGACCTACGAGATGTTCGATTTTGCCGTAAGACTCTCCGGCGTAGTAGCCGACAAGTACGACGGCTGCGCCCCAGACGATGCCGCCGGCGGCGTTGAACGCCAGGAACTTGAGGTAACGCATCTTGGCGGTGCCGGCCAGTGCCGGCATGACGGCACGGAAGAACGCGACCCATCGACCCAGGAACACTGCCGACCCTCCTCGACGGGCGAGGAAGTCCTGGGCGTCCTCGAGGCGTTGCCTGCGGTTGTCGAAGATGCGTAGGCCAAGAACGCGAGTGCCGAGATGATGGCCGACCTCGTAGCCGACGCTGTCGCCGACGATAGCCGCGACGACGACCACGGCGATCACTCCAAGTACTGGGACGTGACCGCGGCTGGCGGCGACCCCTCCGAGGATGGCGGCGGTCTCGCCTGGAAGCACGAAGCCGACGAAGAGCGCGTCCTCAGCGAAGACGAGTAGTCCGACGATGGTGTAGACGGTCCACGCGGGTGCGTTCAGGATGTGGTCGATGATGATGGTCATGACACAGCCGCGCGGGATTCGCGGCTCATGGCAGCGGCGACGGCCGCCAGCAGGAGGCCGTTCGAGGCCTCTTCAGGCAGACAATTGGCCGAGAGTTGTGGCGTCACGCCAGGACCGGCAGGTCGGCGCCGAACCGGCCCAGGAACACGAGCGTCACCAGGATGCTGGCCGTGATGGCTGGTCCTAGCCATCGCCGGGTGCCGCGCGGATCCCCCTGGTCTCGGAACGCGGGAGCCGTGCCCAACACTCGGCGATGGAACATCCGGTTCAAGAGGTAACCGAGCAGATAGTAGAACGTGAATGTCATGGTGATGTTGTAGAACAGCCCCCGGTTGAGCCGGCGCGGCGAGGTCACGGAGGGGTTGTGCGGATCGAATGTCACATGTCCGGAGGCGCGTAGTCGGCGTAGCAGGTCAAGCTCGTCTCCGCCCTGGGTGAGCAGGGTGTCGTACCCGGACCAGGCGGTCTTGCGGAACGCTAGGTTGGTGGCGCTGACGTACCATACCCTGCCCGTGACGACGTAGATCAGGTTCACGAGACCGAACAGCATCCTCGGATACAGGGCTGCCCACCACGGGCCACCGACGAAGCGGCATGGCCCCGCGACGGCGACACAGTGCTGGTTGTCCGCGAATGCTCGGTCGATGCTTGACAGCCAGCCCGGCCCGAAGGTGGTGTCAGCGTCGGTGGAGACGATGATCTCGCCACGGGCCAGCTCCGTGCCTCGCTGTCGTGCCGAGCACACGCCGGGCTCCTTCTCGGTGACGACGGTAGCGCCCGCAGACCGTGCGACGTCCGCTGTGTCGTCGGTGCTGTTGTTGTCCACTACGATCACCTCGACGCCGCCGGGGAAGTCCTGGTGGGTCAGGGAGCGAAGGCAGTCCGCCAGGTAGCCCGACTCGTTGAGCGCTGGTATGACCACGCTGAAACGTGGTCGGGTTGCGGTGGAAGGCGGCCGCTGCTGCTTTGCGGCCATGGACTTTGGGGTGTCTCTCCCGTCGGGAGGCGTTTCGCGCGCCGACGACGTCCGCGCATGTTCATGGTGGGGGGGAGTCTTCATGCTGCTGATTTCCGTCGGAAGGCCGGGTGGCGACGCATGGCTGTTGCTGCGGAGGAAGGTCGCGACCGGTCGCCAGGGAGGCTTCCAAGGTTGTTAGTTCCGGAGAGCATACTGCGTAGTCCGGGCTGCCTCCGGAGCCAGCCGGTCATCGCGGTGAGCGGTGGTGCAAGCAGCAGCCAGCCGAGCAGGACGACGGCCGCGCCGACAGCCAGACCGGCGGCGACGTCCCAGGGGTAGTGGGCGCCGATGTAGGCCCGGGTGAAGGCCATCAGCACGGCGACGCTGGTCGCGACGAGGCCCAACATGTATGACACCAGCCACAGTCCGGCGGCGACAGCTCCGGCCATCACGGCGTGGTCGGACGGAAAGGAGTAGTCGCTCGAGCGAGACGCGAGAAGCAACATATGCGGGTGGGTCGTGTAGGGGCGTGCCTCACTGAAGAGGTGAGTGATGGGTTGGTTGATAGCCACTGCCAGCAGGGTCCCCAGCCCGGCCCAGCCTGCCGCAGCGAGGCGTCGCGTCGGTGCATGACGCGTCACCAGGACGCCGGCTAACAAGAGCAGGCCAAACAGCACCACTCCGTACTCGGCATACGCCAGCAGCGGACCATGCAGCCAACCGGTGTGACGAGCGAGTGAGTTGATCGCGAAGAACAGGTGGTCGTCGAGCCTGCGAAGTGCGTTCATGCGGTTCCTCAGACGATGTCAGGTCCGCCCACCTACGCAAGCGGCTAAGGCAGGTGGGCGACAGATCCATGTGGCAAACTGATAGTACGACCAAAGAGGTCGTACTATCGATATGATAGTAGACGATGAGGAGAGCGGGCCTGATGTCGTCGACGCCACGCGGACGTGGTGCCCTGGAAACCGAGGTATTGGCGCTCCTGGGAGCCACCGGCCGACCCATGACTGCCAGCGAGGTACTCGAGGAGCTCGGCCTTAAGCTGGCGTACACGACGGTGATGACAACGCTGGCTCGCCTGTACAGGAAGGGCGCCCTCATTCGAGACTCCTCCGGTCGGGCGTTCACCTACGCCTTGGCGGGCTCTCCTGCCGACGTGGACACTGCGGTGGTGGCGCACAAGATGCGCGCGGTGCTCGACGCCGGAAATGACAGGGCGGGTGTTCTGGCCCGGTTCGTCGCCGACCTGACCCCGGGTGACGAGCAGATGTTGACGGAGTTGTTAGCCAGCGGGCAACAGCCCGAGACGGACGGTTGAGCGTGGGTACCGCGATCTATCTCCCCTTGGCGGTGAGCCTGCTGCTCTGGTTCATCGGTCCGCGAGTGGCTCGGTGGCTTCCACCGGCAACGGCGGTCAGGCTCCTCACCATCACCGCGCTGGTGACGGCACTCGGCACGGGCTTCGTTCTCGCCGTCGCCGGCTTCGTCGTCCTGGCCCAGCTCAGCCCGGTCGCGGCAATCGGCCACTGGTCGCCGGCGGCCGTGCGAAGCGGGGACTCTGTGCCCGCTCCGATTGGTGCGCTCGCCGGCGCCGCCGTCATCGCGCTGCTCGTTGCGACGGCGCACCGCGTCGTGCGGGCTACTCGCGACTTGGCCGCCGCTGCGTCGCTGTGCCGCAGCCTCCCGACGACCGCAAGTGGCCTCGTGGTGTGGGACGACGACCGCCCGGATGCGTTTGCGCTGCCCGGTCTTCGAGGCCGTGTCGTGGTATCGACGGCCATGTTGCGTGCCCTCCCGACCGACGAGCGCCGAGTCCTGCTGGCCCACGAGGCTGCCCATCTCCGCTGTCATCACCACCTATACGTTCAGTCAGTAGACTTGGCCGCCGCGAACCCTCTCCTGCGCTCAACAGCCATCGCGGTCCGCGCGGCAACCGAGCGGTGGGCCGATGAGGTCGCTGCCAGCCACGTCGGTGACCGGCAGCTCGCCGCCCGGGCCCTGGCGCGCGCCACGCTGGCGCAAGCACAGGCCGGGGGGAGCCGTATGGGTGGCGGCCTGTCGACGTCGACCTCGTTGGCGGCGATCGGGCCCGGTGTACAGGATCGGGCACGCGCACTGTTGGCCTCGCCGCCTCCCCGCCGCCGACCACTGGCCGCGGCCGTTGCCGCCTTGATCCTCGTCATCGCAGGCGCAGCCGCCGAGACGGCACACGACACCGAAGCCAGCTTTGAACAAGCCAGCACCAGCCTCGACGCCGCCCGGTGAGTGCTGCCTGGACCACCTCGGACGTCCTCTTTCAACATCGCGAGCGGAGTCGCCATCTCATCGCCTGAACCCGCCCCAAAGACTCGTCTTCGCGCCGACCGTCATACCAGCCTGTACACCGACCTGGCCCAGACCATCCGTGAGAGCGGGCTTCTGAACCGGCGCTACGCCTACTACTGGACCCGGATCTGGGCCGCCATCGCCGCTTTCGTGCTGATCTGGGTCGTTGTTTTCACGCTCGGGAACTCATGGTTCCAGCTGGTCTGCGCGGGGGTCCTCGGGATCGTGATCGCCCAGTTCGGCTTCCTCGGCCACGACGGAGCCCATCGGCAGATCTTCAGATCGGCATCCTGGAACGACTGGACCTCACGCCTGCTGTCCGCGGTCTTCGCCGGGCTCAGCTACGGCTGGTGGAAGACCAAGCACAACCGGCACCATGCCGCCCCCAACCAGATCGACCGCGACCCCGACATCGCAGCAGGCGCTATCGCGTTCACCCCCGAGATCGCCCAGGCACGCCGCAAGGGAATCTCCGGCTGGATGGTCATGCGCCAAGGATGGCTGTTCTTCCCGCTGCTGATGTTCGAAGGTCTCAACCTGCACATAGCCAGCATCCGCACGGTGCTCCGGCGCAGCTCGATGCCTCACCGACGGGTCGAAGCCATCCTCGTCATCGGCCGCCTGCTGGCGTACATCGTCGTGCTGCTGCTCCTGCTGCCGCTCGCAAAGGCCGCCGCCTTCTTCGGCATCCAGATGGCCGTGTTCGGTGTCGCGCTCGGCGGGTCGTTCGCCCCGAACCACAAAGGCATGCCGATCGTGCCGGCGGACATGAAGATCGACTTCCTCAGGCGGCAGGTCCTGATGTCCCGCAACATCCGTGGCGGCATGTTGACCGACTTCGCCATGGGCGGTCTCAACTACCAGATCGAGCACCACCTCTTCCCCAACATGCCGCGACCCAACCTGGCTCAGGCCCAGCCGATCATTCGTGACTACTGCCGACACCACGACGTCAGCTACACCGAGACCGGTCTGTTCGAGTCATACGGCATCGTCGTGCGCTACCTCAACCAGGTCGGGCTACACGGCCAGGACACCTTCGCGTGCCCACTAGTCTCCCTATACCGCGACTAACGGCTCCGTTGCGTTGGGCGATCCGACGGCATGGCTGTGTCGCCGCCGGGGAGTCAGGTGGCGAGCGCCAGCTCGTCAAACGCCGCCGGTAGCCGGTGATGGTTGCTGCGTCGGTGGCAATGTCGTAGTGGCCGCGTCTGAGGTTCTGCACGAGGGCGTGGCCGGTGGCAAGGATCCGTGCTGATCGGACGGTCTTGAGGCCCCCTCTCTGTCAACCTTTCCTGAGACACCTTGCCTGGTAGGAATTACCGAGTGCTGAGGGCGAGATCTGGAGAGAGGTTTGATGACGGTCACGATGCCGGGGTTCCCGGTGGGTCATGCTGTGCGGGTGGAGGATGTGCC
>JBBRYB010000099.1:0-9137 GCA_038238115.1 Propionibacteriales bacterium
CGTCATAGATGCGTTGCCAATCGCCGATGTGCCGGCCGACACAAAGAGAGGTGTCTAGATGCGCAGATTCATTGTTGCCGCGATCACGTCGCTAGCCCTGGCTGCTTTTGCGGCTGCTGGGGCCACAGCGGCTCCTAACCCGAGCGGCACCGGTCAGCCGGGCGCCGAGTGCGGCGAGCCTGGGGCGACGAGCCAGCCCGCCGGGTTTGGCACGACGGGATTCGCAAAAGCCGAAGACCATTACGCCAACATTTCGGGCACGCACAGGGTCTCGCAGTACGACGTCGCCTGCTACCAGGTGACCAGCAAGCACTCCGGCAGCTGACCGACCGGCGATGGGCCGGGCCCGGCGTGGCTCGGCCCATCGTGAATCGCCCCGGTCGCCCGATACGGTTGGGTCCGAGCGATGAGGCTCGCTCAAACCACTGCTTGGCCGCTGATCGCCTCTACCAACGTCAACCGACGCGCGTGGAGGTAGGAGGACGCTCTGTCGCGTGCGGGTGGGCTAAGCGCCGCGGTGCTGTTTGCGGCCGATTCGCAGCACATTGCTGACCGCCGAGAGGTTCCCGGCGGCGTCAATCGCCCGGATAGCGACATAGGTGACGCCCGCGCGCGACGCCGGCAGGACCATCGTCTGTCGGGTTCCCGCCTGCGCAGGCGCGGGTGCACCTGCCACCGCGTGCGCCCGCCAAAAGCTCGTCTCGGTGATCGGCGATCGGGCCATGCGAATGTCGTATCGGGCCGCGGTTCCGATCTGGTAGTCGCCGCCCGGTGCGGTCCACGTCAGTGAGAGTCCGGGTCCGCCGCTTCGCCGAAGGTCAGAAATCGCTTCGGGTCGGCGCGTGTCGAGTCCGTAGAGGCCGGTGTTGCGCTCGTCGTGGCGGTAGTGCCACCACGAGTCATTGAGGCGCGTGTCGCCGCGCACGCGCCAGACGAACAGCGAGCCTTCACGGGTGCCGAAGGCGAGGTCCAGCCTTCCGTTCATTTCGGGGTCACCGACAACTCCGCTGAATGAAGGCCACTGGCCGGTGTACTTGGGGAACCTGGGCGCCTCGCCGCCGTTGACCGAGAACGCGTGGATCCAGTACGAATCGTTGGATTCGATCACTTGACGCGTGCCGTCCCCGCTGAGATCGGCCGCGAGCGGAGCGGTGTAGAACGGGAAGCCGTCCTGGCGGCGCGGGAAGCCGCTGACGATGGATCCGTCGCCCACGTTCCATGCCTTCTCGTAGACCTGAGGCAGGGCGGCCTGTCCCGCCGTTCCCAGCGCGCTGGTGATCGAGGTCGCGCCCGTGCTGCTCTGAAGGAACTGGGGCGTGCCGGTGTTGAGCAGGTCGCCCAGACTGCCTTGTCCGGTCAGCGTGACCGTCAGCGTGTCGCCCGGGCGGTAGGGCGGAAGCGCCCCGCACTCAGAGCCAGGACAGGCTGGGCTGAGCGTCTGATAGACCGAGCCGTCGCCGTTCAGCGCCTCCACCGTGCCCGTCACCCCGCTGGTCAGGATGCGCAGCTTGCCACCGAAGGGGGCGAATACCGGCGCGCTCGTCCCCTCCCCGACGAAGTCAATCGACTGGTCGTAGCACATCGCGAGGGTGGGCACGGCAGCCGGCCAACTGGGGAGGTAGGGCCCGCCAGCGTGGTTGTTGCCGTCGGGCCAGATGCCGTAAAGCCAGGCCTTGCTTGCGCCGTTGCACTCAAAGCTCGACACGTAGACCTGCGGTCGGCCGTTGCCGAGCACGTCGGCCACGCCGACCGGGTACATCAGCTTCGAGTCGCGGATGTACCTCTGCGGGTCGACGCCGAAGCGGGCGAGGTCGGAGGGCCGCAGCTTGATCTCCACCGGCCAGCCGGGCACGGGCTGCCCATCGGGCCGGAACGCGTAGACGAACCCGTCATAGGCAGTCATGAGAATGTCGAGCCGACCGTTGTCCTCGAGATCGGCGAGTACGGGCGGGGACCAGTTCCCGCGTGATGGCAGACGCCCGTGGGTGGTCGGCGCCTGGGGAGTCGGCACCGGCAGCGACCAGTAACGAGGATCGGAGTGCCGGGGGAAGCCGTGCAGGCGCCGGCCATGCGCGTCCCACGCGTAGACGTCGGCGTTTGCGCTCGTGGCAACGATCTCCGAGCGGCCGTCGTGGAAGAGGTCGCCGACCGCGATCCCAGTGAGTGGCTCGTGGACGTCGCGGAAGACGCGATCGCGGTAGGCGCGCGCTCGGTAGTTCTGCGGATTGAGCGGGTCGATCCGGCGCTCGAGATCGCTCCAGACCGGGAAACCGGGCAACTCGCGTCCGTCGGGCCGCAGCGCGTGGACCTGCCCGTCGTAGGTGGCGAAGACGAGGTCGAGCCGGTGACGCCCCTCGAGGTCGACCCAGCTGGGGCTCGCGGCCACCTCGCCGCCGACCGTCTTCGGGAATCCCGGCAGCAGATCGGGGTCGTGACGGACGCCGATCGTGCGACGGTCCTCCGCCTTGAGGCCGTTGCCGTCGCGGACCCGCAGGCGCAGAGTCACGGTGTACTGCTCGGGGCCATCGGGCTGAAGCGTCGAGCCTGGCGCCTTCTCGTAATACGACGCCGGGATCTGGCGCAGGTCGAACGAGCCCAACGACCCCTTGCGGGCGCCGCCGGCGCCGCCGGCGACACGGTGGAAGTCGGTGTCGGACGGGTCCGCTCCGAGCGCCCACTCGAGCGTCCAGCTGACATTGCCGCCGCTGCGCCAGCGGCTTGGCGCGAGGCTTCCCTTCACGGGGAGCCAGCGCTGACGCACGGGATCGACGTACTGAAACCAGTGCGGGTAGTCGAGCTCGGCGGTCGGCGGAACGCGACCCGCCATCACCAGCTGCGTGGCCGCGCCGAGGTCGGGGCGGCCGTAGCCGTACTGCGTGGACCAGTTGCTGTGCGTCGCGTCCGTCGCGCTGCCTGGATTTCCCGGCCACTGGTGAGCAACCCCCGGCGCCTGGACCTGCGGGATCACCGGGCTCGCCGTGTCCATCAGGACCTGTTTGACTTCGTTAGGCGTGAGGCGGCCGGGGATGATGTGGCGGTCGCGCGCGTTGAGCGCCGCGGACTGCGTCATCGCCAGCAGCGAGGCCATGAAAGGCGTGGCGCCGGAGGTCGTGGTTTCCTCGCCCGAGAAGATGTTGTGCGTGCCGTAGCTCGTCACGTTGCTGCGCGCCCGGAAGGTCTGCGTGTTCGGCGGCGACTGATCTTCCGCCAGCGAGTTGCCCGGGATCGCGTGATCGAAGAGCATCCCGTCGGTGTGGTCCATCGAGTCGAAGTCGTTGGAGTCCAACGCCAATAGGACCCCGTGGCTGTCGGCGTAATCGACAGCCCGCTGCGAGAAGCTCGAATAGTTGTATTCGACGACCACCGAGCTGATCGCGGTGGCGCCCAGGTCGGTGGCGTAGAGGATCGACTCCGCCCATCTATCGGTCCGCCCCACGGCCTCAGCGCCCTGCTTGATCGGGACAACCCGGCACTCCCGGCAGACGCCGACGCCGGCGTACCCGTTGTTCGCCTCACCGCCAACCAGCGAAATCAGCCCCGGGGCATGGCTGTAGTTGGGCTCGTCGGTCTGCGGGTCGTTGGTGTTGCGATCGAAGTTCCAGCCGCTGATGTCGTTCGGGTAGCCGTTGTGGTCGTTGTCGAATCGACCGCCTGGCGGACACGCCTTGACGATGCCATGGACGATGCGGCAGTGGCCGAACACGGCGATCGGGTCCTCGGGCGAGAGGTACGGGGTCTGGCGCCCGGCGACGTCGACCTGGTTGATGTAGGCGTGCCGACCGCCGGTCACGCACCCCCACGTAACCCCTTCCTGGTGTTCGACAAATGGCGTGACGCCAGGCGCGCAGGGGGGGTTCACGCGCGGGTCCTGGGCATAGTCGCGGATGTCGAAACGACCATCACCATTAGCGTCGTAGCGTTCGGCCGAGCGACCGTCCGCGAACTCCGGGTACGGCAGCTCGTCCTTGTTCAGATAGATGTTGTCGAGGCCGTCTTTGATCCCATTGCTCTTGTAGTTCACGCCGCCCTCGATGTAGGCGATGAGCGCATCGTCTCGCCCGACGTTGCCCTGCGCCCAAGCGCCGGTCATGTTCACACCCGCGGCATGCTGGGGATCGGTCGCTTTCAGGGCCCAGCAGGGCAGCCCGCCGTCGGGATGGGGCTGGTCGGGCACCGAGCCACCGGGCGCGAGGCAAGTGTTTCCGGACAGGGGACCGAAGAGATCCCACTGCTCGTTGTCCGTGCAGCCGGTCACCGGATCCTGGCTCTCGCAGCCGGCGAAGCCCGGGTCATTGGGCGCGGTGATCGCGGTAGCCACCCCCGAGGCGGGCGCGGGGTCGCTGGACCCGGCGGCGATAGGCGCGGGCGAAGCGCCGATCGCAGCTACCAGCGCGAGAGCGGCCACCACGGCCAGTGCCGGACCCCTGCCGGCCCTCGTGAGCGGGCTGCGTAAGCCATGCCTGGGTTGCTCGACCGAAATGACCAATCTCTTCTACACGATCTCGCGCTTCTAAGGAGTCCAACTAATGGGGATGGACTTCAGCATCGCGGCGCCATAGCTTCGCGGTTCTGGCGCTTGATCAGTGGTGGCCGGATGAGTTTCTAGGGGGTCAGAGGCAGGGAGAAAGGTGATCACGATCGCCCTGCGTGCAGCACTAGAACACTTTGGTGGTTTTTGGGCTCGGGCCCACGAACGCGGGTCCCGGCGCCGCCCAGTGGCGGGCTGCTCGACGAGGCCATCTACACCATCGCCGGCCCAGCGAGCCGGGCTGCGCAACCGCTGCGGCCGGCGCAACGGGCGCCAGGGGCGCCTCACCCGTCAGCACCAGGGAACCCATCCGCCGTTGGGGTGGCCAGCCGCTGAGCAGCGCAAACCGGCTTAGGACCAAGCGTTGTGGTCCAGTGGTCGCCGGTTTGAGTCCGGACTCTCACCCCATCAAGTTCAGCCCTGGGGACGGGTCTCGAGAGTCGAGATTTTCCATTCCCCGTCCACCTTGACGAGGTCGATCGTCTCCTTGCGGGCCACCTGGCGAGCCAGGTGTCCTTGCTGAGCTGCGCAGCGTCTGCAGCGTCGCCGTGGGGCGGCGGCGGCACCCGCGGCGTGATATCGCCGCCCGCCACCGGCCCCTGGCTGCGGGTCGGCCTCATCGTGCGTGGTGCTACCGGTGGCCGCCACGCTTACCGCCGCGTCAAGGGCGCTGGCGGGCGGAGACCGAGTTTTGGCTACGGGCCTGGCCGCGTCAGCCTAGGCGTTTGATCAGCTTGATCTTCTTGGTCAAGGACTTCGGCGTACCGCCACTGGGTATGAAAGTGAACTTCGCCTTCACCTTCACCTTGCCGGTTCTGTTGAGCTTCCTCTTCGCCTTGCCCTTGGCCTTGATCTTCAGCTTCACCGTGCCAGGACCGCTGACCGTCTTGGCGAGCCTCGGAGACGAACGTCCCGCCAGCGGCCTCTGGCTGACGATTCCCTTGCCGGTCAACGTCAGCGTGCCGGAGCTGGCAACGATCACTGATTGGGTCGCCGTTTCCGCCTCAACCGGCACGTCGTCCACATCCTCGACACCCCGCTACTGCTTCATCTCGTGGAGCGGCAGCGACCGCATCTCGGCGATCTCCTACAAGAGCCGTGAGGAGGTCGCCCAGGTCCCGGTCGGGGACCACCCGCAGCGGATGCGGATCGGCGTGGTCCCGAGGACCTGGCTGCCCAGGAATTGAGCTGCCAGGCTCAGGGAGTCGCTCTGCGGTTCACAAAGGGCTGGTAGTCCCGGCACGGCTCGCCCCTCAGACCCGGACAGGGCGGGGGGCCTGTCGGAACGCTCACGCCCGGCACCACCGGCAGGATCAGGCTCGATGGCATGCCCTTGGAGTAGGCGATCGAAACCGTCGCCTGCCCCATCGGCTGCGTTTCCCCGAACGACCAGATGGGCTGGTCCCCGTTCGGCGCAGAGATCGTGACTCGGATTCTCGAGCCGGCACGGTAGGCGTGCCCCTCGTAGTAGAGGGGGATCGTGACGCGGGCGAAGTAGTCACTCGGAAGCGGCGATACGTCTGCCGCCCGGAGGCTGAGGACGGGTTCGAGCAGCGTGCTCTTCTGCAGGTCGAGCTTGCGCTCGTTGCCGCGCACCCAGCCGTTCTGCACGAAGGTCTCCTTGCCATCGGGCCTCACCTCGGACACGGTGGCCTGAAGGTCGACATTCGGAGTCGAGGAGCGGACCCAGACGCGCACGGCACCGGCGCCGATGACCGTCGTGTTGGCGCTCAGCGGGTTGGTCAGGTACGACACCGCGGTCCCGGCGGGGTTCTGGGTCCAGTCATAGGGCGGCGTCGCCGTCCACAGCCCGTTGGTGCCCGACCCCGTGTCGCCGCTGAAATCGGTCAGCGGCCGGGCATGCGCATCCCAGGTGAACGAGTTGACACCGCGGCGGGCGGGCGGATCGTGGACGAGGGCACCGTTGCCCGATAGGTACCAGAACCGAGCGGTGGTGCCGGGAATCGGGAGGCTCGAGAAGGAGTGCTCGAAGCCGGGCTGGGGCTGGCCGGGCTGCGAGCCCCCGGCGCCGCTGTCGAACAGCACGCGGATCGACGGAAGCTGCTCGAACGCCGCCAGCGCCCCCGCATAGGTCGGCTGCAGCTGGATCGGGTCGGGCGGCATCGTCACCCCCGATATCCCCATCGCCTCCTGGTAGATCACCGGCGCCGCCGCCGGGAGCTGTGCACAGTGGGCGCTCGGCGTCTCCTGCGCAACGTAGACGGACAAGAAGTCGCACCATCGGTTGAAGGTCTCCGGATCCAGCGAGTCGACGTGGGTGCCGTTTGTGAACGTGAACCACTTGCGCTGGGTCCCGGTGAAGTGCTTGGCCAGGGTCGGGCAGTGACCGCCGGTCTGCTCGTCGGTCCACTGGCAGGCCATGAACGTCGGCACGTTGATCTTGTTGACGAAGGTGACCGGCGACAGCGGATCGGCCACCGTGGGGTCGTAGTGGTCGTTGGCGCGGATCTTGGCCATCAGGTCGACCGCCTCGGGGTGGAGGACCTGGTCGTCCTCGCAGACCTGGTCGCCCTGCTGGATCCGGTCGTAGGCCCAGGCTTGGCCGGAGTCGGGACCGGCCGCCATCGCGTCGTGGACGCGCTCCTTCGCCCACTCGACCGCAAATCCGGTGTTGAGGATGCCGCCCGGATAGAGGGTCGTCTGGGTGTTGTCGATCACCGACATCGGTGAGATCGCGGCCAGGCTCGGCGGCTGGGTCTGCCCGGTGAACAGCTGGCTGATCCCGCCGTATGAGATCCCCATCATTCCCACCTTGTTATGCAGGACCCACGGTTGGCGCGCGATCGTCTCGATCAGGTCGTAGCCGTCGAGGTTCTGAAGCGGCTCGAAGAAGTCATAGGCGCCGCCCGAGCAGCCGGTGCCGCGCATGTTCACGTCGACCACCGTGAACCCCATCAGGTTGGCGAGGATCGCGATGCCGTTCTGGGGGCCTGCCGGATCGGCGTATCCGTAGCCCGAGTACTCGATCAAGGTCGGGGTTGGACCGCTGGGGGTCGGCGGCGGCTGGACGCCCGGCACTGCTGTGGTCGCGTCCGACGGCGGATGCACGTCGATCGCCAGCTTGGTGCCGTCGCGGGTGGTCAGATAGCCGTAGCCGCTCGAGGGGATCTGCTGGTTGTAGACATCGGTGCTCGGCGGCGCCGATTGCGTCGAGAGAACCGTCAGCGGCTCCGACGCCGGGCCGCCCCCCGTCGGCTGGACGCGGTACCCGCTTCCGGGCGTCACGTTGCGGAACAGAAGGCCGCCCAGCGAGTTGGCCTGCTTCGTGGCGACCGTTCGGCCGGCGCCATCAAGGAGCGACGTCTGCGCGCCCGGATCCAGATCCGTCACGTAGACTTGCTCGACACTGCCGTGGGCGCTGAACGCCTCGGCCGCGCTCGCTCCGGTCATGAACGTGAACGCCAGCACCAACGCACCGAGCGCAACACCCAGCTGCGACCGACCTCCGAGAACACGACCTCTCCGCACCACGTCGGGATATTAATCAAGTCTTGCGCGCCGGTGTCTGCAGGCCCCCGCCACCGGCTCCCCGCGGGAAAGTCGCGGGAGCCATGCGCTCGATCCGCGGCCAGGCGCAGGGTCCCCGCACTTGGCTTGAAACAGTCGGGGCGACTGGATTTGAACCAGCGACCTTTCGGCCCCCAGCCGAGCGGATTTGGGTGTCGATGCTTCCTGGAGCGTCCAGAACGTCCTACGCGTCTACGTTCACGGACGATCTGGACAGATGGGACGTAACAGTCGGTACCAAAGCGATACCACGACGCTCCTCAAGGGAGCAGCCGAGTCGGCTTACGTCGACGGGGCTACCCCGTCTGGCTGGGCGGGCTTTGATCTTCAGGGGCGAGATCGCCGTGGCGGTGGACGATCTTCCATTCGCCGTTTTCTCGCCGGTACACGTGAGTGACCCGGACCGTCACGTCTTCGGGCGGTCCACCGTAGCGAGACGCCTTGAAGCGCTCAAAGCCCACCGTGTACGCCATGTCGCCGCTGACATCGGCGACCATGACGTCGTAGCGAAAATCCGAGCGCGAGTAGGCAGGGTCGGAGAACTCCGACGCCACCCAGCTGAAGATTCGGTTCACCTCATCCCAGCCGGTCTTGCATGGCCCCCACGCTCCGAGCAGGGACACCGGGTCGCGCCTTGACCAAAGCTCCAACCGCGGCTCGAGATCGCCGTGGATTATCGCCTCCTCAGCCTCGGACTGACGGGGGAGGAACTGCGTGCGGAACTCGTCGAGCTCAGCCGTGCTCATCTTGTTGCCTCCTATTCCAGGCTCCAACAAACCCGCTGCTTCTTCGACATTCTGCGGCGACGCTATCGATGCCCCGCCTGCGGCGCAAGCGGCTCTCAATGAGTCGGGGCGACTGGATTTGAACCAGCGACCTTTCGGCCCCCAGCCGAATGCGCTACCAGACTGCGCCACGCCCCGGGGTGAGGCAGCGAGTTTACGCCAGTCTCAGAGCCGCGAGCCTAAGCGGGCGACCGGAGTCGAACCGGCGATGGGAGCTTGGAAGGCTCCAGTGTTACCAGCTACACCACGCCCGCAACGGGCCCGAGTATAGGTCGCGAGGCGACGGCCTTCGCCAG
>JBBRYB010000100.1:0-9068 GCA_038238115.1 Propionibacteriales bacterium
ACCTTCGGTCCGCTTGATGACTCGGCCCGTGAGTGTGATCGTGTTGTGGTCGAGCAGCGCAGCACGCTTCGCGACCCAAGGGCCGTTTGAGACCTTGGAGTTGAGCGACTTGGTGAGGAGCGTCAGGTTGCCGAAGCGATGGATTCGGGCCTGGCGAGCTTCCGCCTCCTCGGGAGCTGCCAGCGGCCAAGTTTCCGTCCATGACCGTGGAATGAGATGCTCGATCGGGTAGCCCTTGCGCTCGATCTGCGGCTGTCCTGTCTCGGCCCGGTAGTGGTCCTCGATGGCCTCCAGGACCATGCGCAGTCGCCCACGGGGGAAGCGGGAGTAGGCGGCCTCGGTCGTGAGGGTCATCCGCAGTTCCTCATCGCCCGGCCAGTAGGTGCTGGTGACGTTCAGCCGCGCAAGGTGTCCCGTGACCCGCTCGACGAGCTCGGCGGCGGGAACGGCGGAGTTTGCTGCAATGACGTCGGCGACGATACGCCCGAGGTCGCTGCCCGACAGCCGGAGCAACTGGCGGCGTACGACCCAGCTCTCCGCCACTCGGATGATCCTGTCGACCGAGTCCTGCGCCAGATCACGACCAGGTTCATGAAGCCAAATGAGTAACGGCTTGAGGACTTCAACCCCTCCCGCCTGCATCCGGTAGACCGCCATCTCTGACGCATCGAGGCTCCCGCCAGGACGCGCGGCTGCCTCGGTCCATGCTTCGTACTGCTGCGCTTGCTTCTTGATCACGGGCAGCAGGTCAGCCATCTTGTGACCGGACTCCAACTCGACGTACGACTTGAACCGGTTGAACGTCGCCTGCGGGCTGACCTCCTCACCGGTGCGCGCCACGAGCCACTGGTTGATGAACAGCGAGCTGCGGCTCACAAAGTTGCGCCCGACGCTGACCTCCTTCATCCAGAACTTGGTCTCGAAGGGCCAATCGTCACGGTAGGCCTTCGTGGTGTCGCCACCCTCAGCCTCAAGACGCTGGAACACGAAGTTGCGAACCAGGTCAGCAGCGGTGAGTGGAGTGCCGCGCGCGTTGAGGGTCTCGAAGATCTCCTGGGAGTTCTCGGACGCCTCCAGCTCAATGGAGACCAACTGAAGACCGTCGAGCAGGACGTTCGTGAGCTCCTTCGCCTTGTCGACATACCCCTCGGACTCCGGCGCACCAAGCCACTGCTCGACGACAGTCGAGAAGTAGCGGTGAGCCGCGACGATCTGCGAGTCGGAGTGCTGAAGGTCGGCGTGGTCGACCGGCGGTTCGGCTGACATCACCTCGTCGAAGCCGGCCCGGTCCTTGTTGAGGTGGCGGACCTTCAGTCGGCTGTCGCCATCCTCAATGTAGATCTCGTCGTTGTGGGTGAGCCGTTCGAGCTGCCCAGAAAGTTTCGCGTGCCCTGACTCCGCGAGCAGGGCGCAGGTGGCATCCGCGAGAATCTGCAAGGTGGTCAGGCGCTGCTGACCGTCGATCACGTTCCAGGTCGTAAGGCGCTTGCTCTGGGCCTCGTGGGACTGGATCACGACCGCTCCAAAGAAGTGGGTCGCGTTCAGGTGCGGCTCGGCGATCCGGAGCTTGGCGATGCGCCGGATGTCCTTCCAGAGTGGCTCCCACTGCTCGTCCTCTTTCCAGACATACGGGCGCTGGAACAGCGGGATGACGAAGTGCTGCGGCAGGTTGAACAACTGCAGCGGCGTCCGCTTGAATGTCTCCACGGGACCATCCTGCCGTGAACCTTCGACAACAAGTCGTAGATGCCTCGTAGTCAATTCTCCTCAGTCTCGTTCTCGACCGCCTTCACTACCCATCGACGGTCACTTACGGCTCCCAGATCTTCCCTCCCGACGGCCCTTCTCACCCCCACTTCGAGCGGCACGCATGCTACGAAAGTAGGCAATCCCACGGGCGCGAAAGTGGGTCTGAACTGCGGGTTTGTGGTTGTTGACGGTTGTTGACGGAGGCGGTTTCGATGCACGGTGGCATGAAGGTCTACCGGGGCGTAGCGGCGGCAGCGCGGCACTACGTCGAGGCCGACCGTTCGCGCGCTGATAACTACTACCTCGCCGAGGGCAGCGGTGTTGCCATGCGGATCGTCGCCACCCCGGACAGCGTCGAGCACCGCATCGACATGGACGGCGAGATCTACGAGAAGTGGGTCGCCGGGTTCGACGTCGAGACCGGTGCCGCGAAAGGTCACCTGCGGAAGGACAACCAAGCGGTGCGGTTCGTCGAAGTGACCGTGAACGGGCCGAAGACGTGGTCACTCGCGGCAGCGTTGCACCCCGAAGTCGCCGAGGCGTACGACGCGGCCCAGATGGCGGCGGCTGAGGAGATCATCGGCTGGCTCGCCTCACACGCGACGACCCGGGTTGGCCCGCGCGGGCGGCAGGTGCAGGTGCCCGTGGAGCAGATCGAGGCGGCCGTCGTACGGCACTTCACCTCCCGCGCTGGTGACCCGCATCGGCACCTGCACCTCCAGATCAACGCGCGGGCCTTCGCGCAAGGCGCATGGCGGGGTCTCCACACGGTCGGGGTCCGCGACAGCCTGGAGGCCATCAACGGCATCGGGCACGCGGCAGTGATGACCCACCCGGCGTTCCGGCTGGCGCTGGCCGCACAAGGACTGACGCTCGACGCCGAGTCCGGCGAGGTCACCTCGTTGACCCCATACACCGGTGCGTTCAGCGCCCGTGCGCGGCAGATCGAAACGAACATCGACACCTACGAGGCGCAGTGGCGGGCCGACCACCCGGGCGAGGAGCCCAGGCCGGCGTTGCAGCAGGCATGGGATCGCCGCGCGTGGGCTGACGCGCGCCCCGACAAGGTGGTGCCGACGTCGGGTGAGCAGTTGCAGCAGCGCTGGGTCGAGGAGTTGCACGAGCTCGGCTACGTCGCACCTTCCGTTGCCTCGGTCGCATCGCCGTTGCGCCCGGGGTCGCTGGACCGCAACGGGCTGGTCGACCTCGCAATGGTCCGGCTCGGTGCGCGACGCTCCGCATGGAACGCAGCCGATGCCCGGGGCGAGGTCGAGCGGCTGATCTCTTCGACTGGTGGGGTCGTCGACGGAGCCGTGCGCCGCGAGCTGGCCGAGGACCTGACCGCGCGGGTGGTCGCCGCGTCTCGCCCGTTGCTCGGCCGATCCGATGTTCCCGAGCACTTGCGCGCCCTGACGTCGACCGATGTGCTCGCCGTCGAGCACGAGATCGTTGACCGCATCACCCAGCGTGCCGAGGCCAAGACCCTCACTCTCGTCGAAGGTGCCGCGGGTGCGGGCAAGACGACCCGGTTGGCGGCAACGCTAAAGTCGGTCGAGTCTCAGGGACACCGGATGCTCGTGGTCACGCCGACTCGCAAGGCCGCGCAGGTCGCGACCGCCGAGGTCGGCAGCTCGGCGCATTCAGTGGCGTGGCTTCTGCATCAGCACGGATTCCGATGGGACCAGGACGGGCGCTGGACTCGCGTCGAAGCGCAGCCATCGCGCGGTGCGGTTCTCTCCCCCGGCGACCTGATGGTTGTCGACGAGGCCGGGATGCTCGACCAGGACACCGCCCGAGCGCTCCTGCACCTGTCCGACGAGATGCGGGCTCGGGTGATGCTGGTCGGTGACCGGCATCAACTTCCCGCCGTTGGACGTGGAGGCGTGCTCGACCTCGCTGTCCGCTACGCACCTGACCGGGTAGCCGCCCAGCTCGACACCGTCCGCCGCTTCGCCGACCCGGCCTACGCCCAGCTGTCGTTGCGGATGCGCACCGGCGAGAAGCCCGGCGAGGTGTTCGACGAACTGGTCCGCCGAGGCGAGATCGTGGTGCACGCCAGCGAGGTCGAACGCGTCCAGAAACTCGCTGTCCGCACCACCTTCGGCGAGCTGGTGGTCGCAGACACCCGCAAGCAGGTCGGCAAGATCAACGGCCTCACCCACCAGGTCCGCAAGACCGTCGCCGAGGTGACCGACGACGTAGTGACGGCCGCGGGCGAGCGGATCGGCGTGGGCGACCGGATCGCCACGCGCCGCAACGACCACGACGCAGACGTCGCCAACCGCGAGACCTGGACGGTCCTCGCCTGTAACAACGGCACGCTCTCGGTTCAGGGCGAGGCAGGCAAGCGGGTGCTGCCGGCCGACTATGTGCGTGCTCACGTCGAGCTCGCCTACGCAACGACCGCCTACGGCGCACAAGGCTCCACCGTGCCGGTCTCCCACGTCATCGTCGGCGAGCACACCGGAGCAGCCTCGGCCTACGTCGGCATGACCCGAGGGCGCGAGCGCAACATCGCGCACTTCGTCGCCGAGTCCGTCGAAGACGCCCGCAACCAGTGGATTGCCGTCTTCGGCCGCGACCGCGCCGACCTCGGCCCTACCCACGCACGCGGAACTGCTGCCGAAGCCATCGACCGCTACGGCCCCAACGCACCGAAGCGCCCCGCCCAGCGGCGGGTGGCCCGACGCAGCGAGGACGACTTCGGATACCGGCCCCCGGCATCCTCGCCATCCGGCCCGAACCTCGGCCTTTAGCTCGGCGGGCGCGGGTCGAAGCGCGACCGCTGTGGCGGTGGCGCAGGAGGTGGTGGCGGCAGGGGGTCGTACCAGCGGATTCGGGCGTGCTGCGTCCCCGACGTGAAGTCGAGCCCGTACACCTTCATGCGTCGAGTCGCCGACTCGATCGCGGGACGCCACTCTTCCCCAACCGGGTCGGGGAGGTCGAGCTCATCCCAGAGATCGATGAGCAGGCCACCGTCGATCCAGTTGAGCATCTGCATCGGTAGCCCGCGGCGGATCAGATTCTCGTAGACGCCTTTGCGCTCCTCGCGGTCGAGCATGTTCCACGTCCGCATGCCAGCTTCGCGGATCTCGTCAGGGATCTCCAACGTCGCGAAGCACGTCGGCGGCTCGACCGCCCACAGCTCGCTCGGCGCCCAGAACTTCACGATCCCCGGCGGGTGGTGCTCGACCCAGTCGATGTGCTTGCGCAGCGTCAACTCGTGGCCGATGACCCCGAGAATCCGCGACACGACCTTCAGCGACGGCGACTTCAACCCGCGTTCGTACGCCGACAACGTCGCCTGCGACGTACCGGCCAGGGCCGCGAGCTGAGCCTGCGTCAGACCCTTCGCCCGCCGCGCTCTCCCGATGAGGAACGGCCCGTCCATGCCACCAACATATCCAATCGGGTGTTGCAGACCTCGAAAGTGGACCACCCGGAACACCTACCTGTTGCCGCGGACCACCCCGGTTCGCAACAACCAGGAGGAACCATGAACAAGCACAGGAACGACACCCCCTTCCACGAGCGCAACGACGACGAGCTGCTGACCCTGGAGGAGGTTGCCGAAATCCTGAAAACGTCGGAGAACACCGTCCGCTGGTGGCGCCAGCAGGGCACCGGCCCGGAGTTCTTCAAGATCGGTCGCCGGCTCTACACCACCGTCGGCCAGCTGCGCGCCTTCATCCGCAAGCAGCGTCTCGCCGCCAAGCCCGTCATCGGCCGGCCGAAGGCGGTGTGAGCGATGGACGATCCGCGCCACGTCTTCCTCGACGCCCACGCCGTGATGGTCCGCTATGGCTGGGGCAAGACCAAGGGCTACCAGAACCTCAAGGACCGGACTCTGGTGCCACCGCCTGTCATGACCCACCCCGACCGCTGGCGCCTCGACCAACTCCTGGCCTGGGAGGAGAAGCGGATGGCTCTCGCCGAGTCCGCTCTGGATGCCTTGCTCGGACCCGAGCGGGAGGAGGTGAGCATCGTCGACCTGCTCCCCCAACCCAAACGACGACGGCGTGCGGGGTGATCCAGAATGTTGCCACAGCGGAGCAACAAATCTCGGACCCGTACCGTTCTGTAACGTCGCTATGCCCTGGACCCGTACCGTTCTGTGACGCGACAGAGTCAGCACCACGCCCGATTTTGTAGCGTAGGCTCGCTCGAAATACTAGGGTTGGAATGCCCGAAACTGTAGTGTTGGTGACATGGTGAAACCTGTCGCGGTGCCGATCGAGTATCAACGTCGCATCGTCGATGACGACCTCGACGCGCTCATGCCCGGGCTTGCCGCCATCAGCATCGAAGGCCCCAAGGCGGTCGGCAAGACCGCCACGGCACTCACCCGGGCGTCGACCGTCTACCAGCTTGACGACGTGGGACAGCGGCAGATCATCGAAGCAAACCCCGAACGCCTGACCCAGGGAGATCTGCCGATCCTCGTGGACGAATGGCAGAAGTGGCCACCGAGCTGGGACGTGATCCGGCGAGCCGTCGATGCCGACCCGTTACCGGGACGCTTCCTCCTCACCGGTTCCGCGTCGCCGACCGGTGTCGACACCCATTCCGGGGCAGGGCGAATCGTCCCCATCCGTATGCGCCCGCTCTCCCTTGCCGAGCGCGGATTCACTACGTCCGTGAGTCTTGCCGAGCTGCTCACCGGCTCACGGCCGGACATCTCCGGCACGACACCAGCCACCCTCGACAACTACGTCACCGAGATCCTCGCGGGTGGCTTCCCCGGCATGCGCGGACGGACTGACCGGCAGCTCCGAGCTGCGCTCGACGGCTACCTGGAGCGCGTAATCGACCGCGACTTCCCCGAGCAGGGAATGACGCTGCGGCGACCTGACACTCTTCGGGCATGGATGCGGGCATATGCCGCTGCAACGTCCACGACCGCCAGTTTCGAGACCATCCGCGATGCTGCGACGCCGGGCGTGGGGAATAAGCCGTCTCTGACCACGACGCTGCCCTGGCGGGACCTTCTCACCCGGCTCTGGATTCTCGACCCGGTGCCCGCATGGCTTCCGTCCAACAACAAGCTCAAGGAACTCGCATCAGCCGACAAGCACCATCTCGTCGACCCAGCGTTGGCGGCGCGGCTTCTCCAAGTCACCTCGCGAAAGTTGCTCAGCGGCGAGCAGCCCGAGCCGGCGATCCCGCGCGCCGGCACCTTCCTGGGCGCACTGTTCGAGAGCCTCATCGCACTGAACCTGCGCGTCTATGCCCAAGCCGCCGAAGCCGACGTCCGCCACCTGCGCACCCAGCGGGGTGAGCGTGAGGTCGACTTCATCGTCATCGGGCCGGACGGCGGCATCGTTGCCATCGAGGTCAAACTCTCAGCGACGGTGGACGCCGACGACACCAAGCATCTCAAGTGGCTGAAGGACCGCATCGGAGATCAACTCCTGGACGCGGTCCTCGTCACCACCGGCACCGAGGCGTACCGCCGCGACGATGGCATCGCGGTCGTCCCTGCCGCCCTCCTCGGCCCGTGACTGCGCACCAGCCTCTGGCCGACTGAAGCATCTACTGAAACATTCTTGTCAGTAGATAACATTCTTGTCAGTAGATATTTCAGTAGGTCGGTACGCGAAGACCCGGAACGATCACTTACCAAGGCCACATCGCCGGGGTTTCGCCTTGTGGGAGACTGCCGTCACCGACGCGAACTCCGTCATGCCACCCACCGACCCAGCAGGATGTCGGCCTGCTCTGCCATGCGGTCGATGCCGCCGTAGGCGTCGATGATGACCTGGTCTCGGGCAGCCACGGCCACTCCGTCGATGTTGGTCCGGCCGAGTTCGCTCACGCCGTCGAAGGGGATCAGCGTGACCCGCATGCCGAAGGAGCCCGGCTCCTTGCGCACGAGCCCTGCAACGCCCGCCGCCCGAGCAACTTCCTCGACGTAAAGCACCGGCCAAGCCTCACCCACACTCGACAGGTAGGCATTGGCTCCCGCATCGCCGGTGATCGCGTAGGCGAGGCGTTCCCGACCCAGTGCCTCTGCGACGTCACGCGCCCACTGCCCCGGCTCAAAGTCGACGGCGCCTGGACGCCGAGTGAGCCGGGCCGTGCGTCCGGCCCGGAGTAGCAGGTCCGCCTCTCTGCCGACCTCCACTCGACCAGCATCGTCGACAAGACCGATCCGAGCCCAACGTCGACGCCACGCCTCGACGCCGGGTGTCACCGCGAGGTCGAGCTTCGGATCGAGCGCCAGCCGCGCGGCTGCGATGGCCCTGGCGTCCGCCGCACCCGTGAACCCGATCGGCTCACCCAAGACCGCCAGGATCTCCTGAGCCAAGTCGAACGACGGGCTGACCGCACCGGACTCGATCCGGGTCACCGTTGTCGGGGCAACGTCGACCAGCGCCGCGAGCTGACGGGCACTGAGCCCGTTCACGCGGCGTAGGGTCGAGATTCGCTCGGCAAGGTTCATGTGACCAGCCTAGGACAGCGTTGCAAATCTGCAACATGTTAGGAAATCGGCCGAAAGCTAACACGTCCCGCTGACCTGTTAGATGTCTTCACGCGTCGCCCAATCGTTCGCCGCGAGGCTCACCTCAAGGCCTGCCACTGGCTACCAGTGCGGAGGCCAAAGTGATACACGAGAGTGATACACGAAGCCCCGGAAACGGTGTCCAACGGCGATACGGGCCGAACTAAAGTGAACCGCCGCAGACCTTCTGACCTGCGGTTTCGTCAATATCCGCTGACAGCCGTCAAGCCCGGGACCTCGTGGCACCAGTGACAGGCCGAGTACCCGACCGAGAGGAGGAGCGGCACGTCGCGCTCGCGGGCGGCGGCGAAGGCTTCCTCCCCCCAGGGGAACCAGTCCACCGGGTTGTCGGCATGCTGCAACAGGTAGGGACTCGTCGAGGTGCTCAGCCGGTTCGGCATGACCCAATCCTCCCCCATCACCCGCACCAGGGCCGACCTCAGAACCGCGCATAAGCGCGGAAGTGGCGATCCCGCGACACGATCCGAGGACCAGAACCACGCATATGCGCGGATGTGGCGGTCAGACCGCGGAAAGCAGGGCGGTGCGGCGAGGCTGAGACCTGCCAGCCTCGCCGCACCCGCCGTCGCTGCGACTCAGAGAGCGCGATCCTGCCTGGCGTCGCAACCGCTCAAGTGCCGTTGATCAGGCAGCGATCTCCTGCCGGCTCCCGCCAGCTGTCACTTCGACCTTGCGTGGCTTGGCCTGCTCGGCCACCGGGATCTTGATCGTCAGGACGCCGGCGTCGTACTCAGCCGTCAGGTGCTCGGTGTCCAGCGTCTCGCCGAGGAACAGCTGTCGACTGAACACGCCATAT
>JBBRYB010000101.1:0-8980 GCA_038238115.1 Propionibacteriales bacterium
CATGACGTCCCACAGGTTCGTCACGAAGGTGTAGAGCGTGAAAGCGGGCTGGCTGAAGCCCCAGCTCCGGCTCATCCAGTAGTTGAGCCCGATGCCCAGCGCGCCACCCATCGGGACCAGGTTGGAGACGGCGCTGCCCGTAAGGCTCAGGGTCAGCGCGCGACGGTGGGTGAGCCGCGGCATTGCCGCAGTGAGCACGAAGGTGTGCGCGCAAAGCCCGCTGAACCAGATCAGGGCGAGCAGGAGCACCTGTCGTTTGGTCAGTTCGGATACCACGGCGAAGACGCCGGCCCAGGGCGCACCGATGATGAGCGGCAGGACCAAGCGATAGATCAGGACGACCAGCCCGAAACCGACGATGATTTTGACGGCGAAGCTGAGCGCGCGCCGCCACGTGGCGCGCGGCGAGTCGGCGACGGCGTCGACCGCAGTGGCGTCGGCGTCAGTCACCTCGTACTCCTCTCGTCGCCCCGTGCCCCGGTACCCACCTGACCGGACATGGTAGCGAGCCACGCCCCGGCACGTCCGCACCATTTCGGTGGGTCGACCTGCTCCATAGGTGCGACCGAGCACCTGCTGGATACATGAGTACGGCGTCGTCAACGCGGCGACGCCCTAGATCTACCCAAAATCTACTACAGGAGTGCTCACCGGGGCCGGTTCCTCGCATGTCGCCCGCGTCACGCTGCGTGGCGTCCCACCTCGCGGAGTCTCGTCGTCAGGGTTGGACACGACGCGTCCTGGGCACGCGATTCATCAGCGGTTCCACCCATCGCCGCGCCGCGGCTTGCTCAGACGAGGCCCACATAGAGGCCCGAGGGTCGGAAGCTGACGAGGGGTCTTGGTCCGTCGCAGCAGGGGCCGGACCGGCTCCGGAGCGCCGTAGACGGCCGTCACCAGTGCGGCACCTACGGCATGCCGCTGCTATGATCCACCACGCCTGCTGGGCGTCATTTTGAGCCGGGCACAGGCGCCATTAGCTCAATTGGCAGAGCAGCTGACTCTTAATCAGCGGGTTCGGGGTTCGAGTCCCTGATGGCGCACAAACACCAGGTCAGACGCCCAGAAGGTGTCTGAGTTTCATACTTGGCCACGGTTTTGCCACGGAATTGAGCACCGGCGGCGCACCCGTTACCTGGCTGGGGGCCTCCATCGGGTTCCGTCCGCCTCACGTGGCGCCCCTGGCATCGACTCCCGCAGAGCCGCTTCGAGGGCCCGGGCGGCCTGGGAGTCGACCGCGCGGCGCCCCATGTAGACGTCCTGGGTCATCGACGGCCGACTGTGCCCCAGCTGGTCGGCGACCAGGCGTGCAGACAGCGCCGCCTCGTCGAGGATCTTGGCGGCGGTCTTCCGGAAGCTGTGGGACGTGATCCACGCCAGCGCCTCCGTCCCCCGCGCATCGCGCAACTCCCGGCGGACGTTGGCCGGGTCGCGGAAGCCGCCGAGCACGTCCGGGAAGAGCGAGCCACCGAGTTGAAACAAGGTCACCAGGTCAAAGTCGCCGGCCAGCCGGTCCACTGTGTCGGCCAGGACAACGTGCACGTCGAGCAGCCACGGCAGTGGTACCGATCCGTCACCTTCGCCCGGTTTTAACGGATAGCCAGAAGCCGTTCGAACCCGATGACGACTTGATGGCCGATATCGAGGGCAGCAAGTCAGCGGTAGCGGCGCACAAGTGTGAAGCGGCTGACCTACGTGCTGCTGCCACCCGGCATGACTGAGAGCGAGTGTGACAGGGTCTCGGGCCGCTGCGCTCGTAGCACCGGAACCGGCCGGCGGGCCGGGCAGGCCCGCCGGCCTTCTGAGCACGCCGCAGGCTGATACGTTGGCGCTCATCGCCCGGAAAGAGCCGCCATGTCTATTGTCGCCGCTACCATCTCCTCCTCGCTGCCGCCGGACGCGGTGCTGGACATCCTCACTGACTTCGGACCCGATCGTGTTCAGGCTTGGCGCCGCGTGGACGCCGAGCACCTCATGGTGCACGGGTCCGGTGCGGACTGGGCGGACGTGACCGAGGGGAACGGGGTCGGCTGGGAGCGGGAGCGATACACCTGGGATGCGGCGGCGGGCACCGTGGCGGCGGTCACCACCGACTCCAATGTCTGGGGCCCGGGTAGCCGCTGGGACTACAAGCTGACTCCGGAAGGAGGCGGCACCCGCGTGGAGGTCACTCTGCAGCGTCACGGCAAGGGCATTAAGGGCAAGTTGATCGATGCCCTGCTCCCTCTCGTCGGTCCCCGGATGATCACCTCGAGTGTCTCGGCCGCCCTCAAGACGAAAGTTGCCTGACGTCCGCTGGACCCTCCTTCTGACGTTCCCTGAGCTTGTCGGGGGCCTCGGGCCTCAGTCGGCGCCGATGTCCTCGGCTGGCGTAGAAGTGCCGGAGGTCATTTGGGGTGGCCCCCTCGTGCGGTCAGAGCACGGATGAGGGCCTGCTTGCAGCTTTGAGCACCGTACTGCGAGAGCAGGGTCGATGGGGCCCTTGCTTCCGGTCCTGCCTTTCTCTGCCGGACGTCTCCTGGCCGCTTCACCCATTTATCTCCGGACTTGTCAACCGGGAGACGTCAAGACAGGAGCCTCGTGCTGGACGTCGCGATTCCGGGTCTTGTGCACAGACGGGCGTCACTCACCCACGCGAGAAGAGCGGTCCGGTGGGGTCGCCCGTCGGAGCACGTCGCCCAGCGGCTCCGCGACGACGCCGCCGAACGCGCCGACATCGTCGCCGAATGTGCCCGGCTACGCGAGCAGGGACTCCCCGCGTTGGACCCCGACGACATCCCGGCCTCGACCCACTACCTGCGCCTGGTCGACCTGCGCACCGACAGCGACGACCCCGTCCCGACCGAGGACTGGCCCCACGTCCCAGGCGCGGCGGTGATGGTGGCCAAGGAGTGGCGCGACCCAACCCGCGCCAACGATGACCCCGACGAGTCACCTGACGACGATCCAGACGACACGAACAACGACTCCGCGGACGAGTACGACGAGGACGACGACGAGGCCGGGGAGGCCGGGGAGGCCGGGGAGGCGAGCGAAGTCTTGACCGCGGTGTGGATCTGCCTCGACCCGAAGGCCGCGGGACTTCACCACCGCTGGGATAGTCGCATGTCGGCGCACCCTTCTGCGCCTGGCGCGGAGACCGGTCAGTCGGGCGAGGCCGACCGGGCGGCGCAGCGCGAGCAGCGGCGTACCGTCATCGCGAACTACAAGGCCTGGGACTCCGCCGAGACCGTCCGTCGTCAATGGCTCGCCGGGTTCCTGACCCGCAAGACCCCTCCCGCTGGCGCCGAGGCCCTGGTCTGCGAGGCACTGCTCACCGGTCACCACAGCCTGGACCGGGCCATGCAGGCCCACCACCCGCGACTGCGGGACCTGCTCCCCCGGGCCGTCACCAACGGCGACAGCAACACAACGAGCTACAGCGCAGGCCGCGACGCGTGCGCCCGGCTGGTCGCCAAGGCCACCACCCCGACGGCCGCGACCATGCTCGCCCTCGCCGCGGTCCTGGCCGCGTGGGAGGACACCACCGGCAGACACACCTGGCGCAACCCCACACCGTGAGACGCCCGGGTCATGGCCGCGCTGCAGGACTGGGGATACCAACCCAGCGACGTCGAACTCCTCCTCACCCAACAGGGGCAGAAGGACCTCACCAACCGTCTCACCAGCGAGATCACCAACCACTCAGAACCGGCTGACCCGGACCCGGCCACACCCGACGACGCCGCCTGAACCACCACCCTCACAAGGAGAACCGACATGCCTCACCAGATCGAGACCCACCACGACCAGGCCGCGGCGATTTTCGCCCGCACCGACCCCTGGCACCGCCTCGGCGTCACCGTCCGGGACCGAGCCTTCACCGCCGAAGAAGCCATGACCCTCGGACATCTTGGCGGCTGGGACGTACGAAAGGCCCCACTGACCGCCACCGTCCTCACCGACGACGGCGTCACCACCCTGGACGCTCCGGGCTTCGCAACCATCCGCGACAACCCCTTCACCGGACGACCCGAAGTGCTCGGCGTCGTCGGAGCCGGTTACCAGACACTGCAGAACGAGGACCACGCCGAGTTCCTCAACCACCTCGCCGACCAGTCCGGCGCGATCTTCGACACCGCCGGAAGCCTCCGCGGCGGACGCCAGGTGTTCCTCACCATGCGCCTCCCGCAGAGCCTGGGGGTCGGCGGCCTCGACGAGGTCGACCTCAACATCGCCGCCCTCAACAGCCACGACGGCACCGGCGCGTTCCAGCTGCTCCTGACCCGGTCCGGGTGGTCTGCGCCAACACCCAGACCGCCGCCCTGAAACGCCACCAGTCCAGCTTCTCCGTACGGCACACCCGCCACGCCAAAGCCGGGGTGGCCGCCGCCCGAGACGCCCTCGGCCTCACCTTCGCCTACAGCCAGGAGTTCCAAACCGAAGCCGAACGGCTCCTCGACACCACACTCACCGACGCCGCCTTCCACACCCTCACCGAGTCGCTATTCACTCCCCCGACTCGGACGACAGCCCACGCCTGCGAGCGGCCCACACTGAGCGGCACAACACCCTGGCCCACCTGTTCCACGACGCCCCCGCCCGCGCCCGCCGCGACCCCGCGTCCGCCCGAGCGGTCCGCCTGCTCACCAGCGACGAGCCCGCCCGCACCAAACGCGCCACCTGGACCCTGCTCGCCAACGCCTGACCCTCATCCCGACTCCCACGTCGCGAACCAACCACCCCACACGCCGTACCCACCCCGACCGACCGATCCAGCCGCAGCACGCCTCACCAGACAAGTCGACCCTCGTACCTCACACCTCATGCGAAGCCTGACCGGGCCCGCGAGGTCTCCCAGCGTCGTGACGAAACGCACGGGGCTCACCCGCCCTTGTCCACGACCGGCTCGGCCGACCGCCTATGGCCGAGGAGGGGAGGGCAGCCATGCAACGAAAGTCGGTCCGCGCGCCGGGTCAGATCCTCGCGTGCGCATGGTGCGGCACCACCTTCACGCTGGCCACGACCGGGCGGACCCCCAAGTGGTGCTCCCAGTCCTGCCGCCAGCGCGCCTGGGAGCAGCGCCGCGCAGCCGAGTCCGGGCGCTCTGCCGTGGACGTCGTGATGAGGATCGTCGAGGTCGAGAAGCCAGTACCGGTGCCGAAGCGGGTTGCGGTCCAGGCGATCCCCAAGGGTGGCGCCTGGCCAGAGGCGCTGGCCGAACTGGTCGACCAACTCGACCGTGGCCTGGTCTACGACCGCCACCTTCCTGATCTTGTCCGCGCCATCAACGAGGTCCTCGCGGCGATGGAGCGGCGACCCAGCCGCCAGCGCTCGCCCAGGCGGAGAGACGGGTGAGGCGCGACCAACGCCCCAAGATGTCGACGAGGACGCAATCCAGAGTGCACGGGCTGCGTTCGGGCGGCTGCTGGAGGCCGCGCGCGAGGCCGGAGCCGACGTGGACCCCGAGCACGGCCTCGCTCACCTACTTCGCTGCGCGCTATGCGGATTGATGGCCGACCCCGGGCTGGGAGCCGTGCTGCGCTCTGGGCAGGTGGCGTGCACTGAAACCGATGAGGCCGTCGGGGAGTTACTGACCGTTTTCCAAGCGTTGCTGACAGCAGCTCACCGGTCCGGGGCTATCCGCGCCGACACGAGTCCGGACGACCTGCGTCGTTACCTGCTCGGCCTGGAGACCGCCGTACGCCTTGGCGGCGGGGTTCCCGAGCAGATCGAACGCGACCTCGCGATCCTTGTTGCGGGCCTGCGCCCCTGACAACCCCTCCCCACTGGCGATAGTTGCCGCCGACAACCAACAACGGACACGCCCCAAGCCAATGACCGGTCAGCGATCGGCTTCTGACACTTGGCGACGACCGCCATGCCTCGGAAGCCCCGCCGGTCAGTGCCGCGAGCCGTTCGGCTTACGGGCACCCACGACTCGGCCGCGCTGACCTTGGCGATGTGCCGTCTTGTTCTTGATCGTGTGTCATCTCGCTTCCGAGGGGGAGGATGAGGCGATGACAACGAATCCGCTCGATGAGAACGAGGCCGCGCTCCCGCCCTGGTGCCGGAGGCAGTCATCGACAATCTTCGAAGTCGCCTCCGGTCGTACCGTCGAGTGCCGCTGCCGGCAGGACACGGGTGGGAACGCGGAACCGACGGGGACTACCTCGAGTCGCTGCTGACGTACTGGCTCGACTCGTACGACTGGAAAGAGCACGAGAACAGGATCCGCGGCCTCCCCTGGGCGTTGACGCAGACCGACTCCGGCGCCGTCCGTGCCATCCATCAGCGCTCTGCCGACCCCGATGCGATACCCGTCCTGCTCCTGCACGGCTGGCCGGACTCGGTCCTCCGTTTCGAGCGGCTCCTCCCGCTGCTGACCGATGTCCACGTCGTCGTCCCCGCACTGCCCGGCTTTCCGTTCGCCGCGCCGATTCCGCAGGGCGGCCTCTCAGCCGTGGCCATCGCTGATACCGTCAAGGCCGCCATGTCGCGGCTCGGGTACGAGAAGTTCGTGATCTCGGCCGGCGATGTCGGCTGTGACGTGGGGGAGGCGATCGCGGATCGATACCCCGACGCCGTCCTGTCGCTGCATCTGACGGACGTGTCGCAGTATCACTTCCTCGCCGATCTGCCAGCGAACCTGTCGACCGACGAGGAGGCCTACGTGCAGCAGGGACGTGACTGGCAGGCGCGCGAAAGTGGCTACATGCACGAGCAGACCACCAAGCCGCACACCCTTGCGGTCGCCTTGGGCGACTCCCCCGCCGGCCTGGCGGCATGGCTCCTTGAGAAATTTCGGAGCTGGACCGACTCGAACGGTGACGTGGAGTTCGCTTTCGCTCGGGACGACCTCCTGACCTGGATCACGGCGTACTGGGTGACAGGAGCCATCGGGACGTCGTTCACGCCCTACGCCGAAGCGGCCGACAAATCGACGATGCCAGTGGCGCCCGTCGTCTTCACGATCTTCCCAAAGGACCTGGTCAATGCGCCGCAGGAGTTCGCACGACGGCATTTCACTGTCGCGTCCTGGCAAGAGATGCCGGCGGGCGGGCATTTCGCGGCATGGGAATACCCGCAGGGCTACGCGCAGGGCGTCCATGACGCCGTGCGGATCGCGGCGCTCTACTAGAACATAGACGCGGCGCCATTGGTCGTATCCGCGAGGGGTTCGTCTAGCTAGTAACGACGACAATAGATTGCGCGAACCGCTCTGGCGTGTCGGGGGACTCCAGTCCTTGAGGAGAATGGGGTCATGCCAGGGAACACGACGCGGAGGTATTCGTCGGAGCTGAGGGAGCGGGCGGTGCGGATGATTGGGGAGGCCGGGACCGGTCATGAGTCGGAGTGGGCGGCGATGGCGAAGGTCGCGGAGCTGCTCGGGATCGGCACCCCGGAGACGGTACGCCAATGGGTGCGCCGAGCCGAGGTAGATGCCGTAGACCGACCAGGGACCCACGACCGAGGAGTCTGCGGAGTTGAAATATCTGAAGCGGGAGAACGCCGAGCTAAAGCGGGCCGGCCCCCGTGCGACCACTGGCGCTCCTGCCCAAGGAAAGGACCCCTCTTGATGACCGCTGCCACTCCGCTGACCTGGCAGGTAGGCGACATCCGAATTCATCGCGTGCTCGAAGTCGATCTTCCGCAGGAGACGGGAGCCTGGTTGCTGCCAGAGGCCTCGCCGAACGCCATCGGGAATGTCGGCTGGCTGGGTGACCCGTGGGTCGACGCGGAGCAAAAGCTGCGGCTGGCCAGCCAGACCTTCGCGTTCGAGGTTGACGGTCAACGGATCCTCGTCGACGCAGGCATCGGCAACGGCAAGACGCGTGAGAACCCGGCATGGCACGACCTGGAGACGGACTTCCTTTCGCGCCTGCAGGACGCCGGGTTCAGGGACGACGACGTCGACCTGGTGCTGATCACGCACCTGCACACCGACCATGTGGGCTGGTGCACCCGTGAAGTCGGCGGCATCTGGGAGACGACATTTGGCAACGCTCGCCACGTCGTAGCACGCGACGAATGGGAGTACTGGGCCGATACCGAGCTCGAGCCCGCGCGCCAGCAGATGTTCGAGGACTCGGTGGACCCCATCCGTGACGCCGGGATCCTGGACACTGTGGACACCACCACCCCGATCACGGTGGCGCCAGGCATCACGCTCGTCCCGTCGCCCGGCCACACGCCCGGTCACGCCACCATCCGCATCGACAGCAAGGGCGAGACCGCGTTCATCACCGGGGACGATACACCACCCAGTGCAGGTCGCCCTGCCCCACATCACCAGCTGTGTTGACATCGATCCCGAGGTCGCCGTGCGCTCACGCAGAGCGCTTCTCGCGGAGGCACATGAAGGTGGCTACCTAATACTCGGCACCCACTTCCCGGACCCGGTCGCCGTGCGTATCGAGTCCTCCGCAGATGGCATGATCGCGAACCAGGCCACTTGAGTTGTTGACCACTGTTGCCGTCGGCGTTATGCGTTATGCGTTATGCGTTATGCGTTATGCGTTATGCGTTATGCGTGAGGCCAGAGGGGGACTATTGCATTGAGCCCTCGTGTGGGGCCGGCACAGCACATGTTCCTGTTCGCCGCCTCGTGGCGAGTCGACCGGAGTGTCTTTAGGGGTCGAAATCGTTGCAAAGGATCCGTTTCGCGGGAGATCGTGCGCCGCCGGACCGAACGATTCACGGTGCGACGGTCGCGGGATCGCTCAACCCAACCGTGCCTTGTTGGGCGACGAGAACATAAGTGAATGCCGGAGACATCGAACGTCGCGAAGCGTCTGCGAGCATTTCCGATGGCTCTCCGACGCCAGTTGATGAGCGTACGCTCGTCGGCGGGACCGAACTTTCGTTCTTGGCGGCAATCGCGGATGTTCCGGCAGGTGCCAGACCGGTCAGTCGAGATCGAAGGCGGCGTGGATCGCCGCAGTAAGTGCTGTCTCCTGCTCGCTGAGCAGGGTGCCGAGCTGACGACCGAGGGCGCTGA
>JBBRYB010000102.1:0-8920 GCA_038238115.1 Propionibacteriales bacterium
CCCTCGACGCGCCACTCGACGCCGAGCTCGTCGATGAGCGCCTGCTGGAGGATCTCGTCGGCTCCGCTGGAACGGAAGTTCTTCGCGGCGCCCGCGCTGGCGAAGCCGATCGTGATGATGCCATCGTGCAGGTCCTTGACCTGCGCGTTCTGGCTGAGCAGCAGCCAGGAGAAGCGCCGCATGGTCTTCACCCGGTCGAGGACTCCCGGCCACAGGCGGCGGATGTCGACGAGGGTCAAGCCCGAGCTCGCCGCAGGCGCCGGAGCTCTGGATGGGCCGGATTCCGCGGGAGGCGCGCCGCCAGTTGTCTCTGAAACTGGCGCAGCCGACTCGTCTGGGGCCATCTCCGTGGCGACCCTGGTCGCCGTACCGGGCTCGGTGCCGGCGGCGGGCGCCGGCCCTGTGTCGACAGGCGTCGCCGCCGGACGCGGGTCGCTGGACGCCGCGCGGACCGTCGTACCGGCATCGCCGACGACGGACAGCCGTCGCTCGACACGGTCGATGCGGGCCCCCAGTCCCTCAGCTGTGTGGTCCATGCCGGGGAGCAGGATCCGCGCGCACATCATCTCCAGCAGCAGTCGGGGAGCCGTCGCGCCGCGCATGTCGGTCAGGCCCTGGCTGACGATGTCGGCGGCCCGGGTCAGCTCGGCCCGCCCGAAGCGCGCCACCTGCGCCGCCAGCCGCTCCGCCTGGTCCTGCGGGACCTCGATGATCCCGCGGGACGCGGCGTCGGGTACCGCGGAGACTACGACGAGGTCGCGCAGCCGGTGCATCAGGTCCTCGGCGAAGCGCCGCGGGTCCTGGCCGGTGTCGATGATCTTGTCGATGACCCCGAAGAGGGTCCCGCCGTCGTCCGCGGCCAGCGCGTCGACCGTCTCGTCGAGCAGGCTGTCCGGGGTGTAGCCGAGCAGGGCGGTCGTCAGCGCGTACGTCACACCGTCGGGGCCGGCGCCGCCGATCAGCTGGTCGAGGACCGACAAGCTGTCCCGCACCGACCCGCCGCCCGCCCGCACGATCAGCGGCACCACCGTCGGCTCGATCTCGACGCCTTCGCGGATGCACAGCTGCACGAGGTAGTCGCCGAGCACCTTCGGGGCGACGAGCCGGAACGGGTAGTGGTGGGTACGGGACCTGATTGTGCCGATGACCTTGTCCGGCTCGGTGGTGGCGAAGATGAAGCGCAGGTGGGAGGGCGGCTCCTCGACCAGCTTCAGGAGGGCGTTGAAGCCCTCCTTGCTGACCATGTGGGCCTCGTCGATGATGTAGACCTTGTAGCGCGAGCGGACCGGGGAGAAGAACGCGCGCTCCCGCAGGTCGCGGGCGTCGTCCACCCCGCCGTGGCTGGCAGCATCGATCTCGATGACGTCGAGAGAGCCGGTCCCCCCGGTCTTGAGCTCGACGCAGGAGTCGCAGACGCCGCACGGGGTCGCCGCCGGACCCTTCTCGCAGTTGAGGGCGCGCGCCATGATCCGGGCAGACGTCGTCTTGCCGCAGCCGCGCGGACCGGAGAAGAGGTAGGCGTGGTTGACCCGGTTGTTGGCGAGCGCCTGGGACAGTGGCCGGGTCACGTGGTCCTGCCCAATCACGTCCGCGAACGTGTCGGGGCGGTATCGCCGGTACAGGGCGAGGGGCGCGTCCACCTGCACGACATTAGCGCCGTACGACGACACGCGGGTCGCGTCGGCCGGGGCGTGAGGGGACCCCCCGTGCACCCAGTAGAGCTCGCTGACCCTTGCTGCCTTCCGGCCCTGGGGGAGTTGGGCAAGGTGCCGCCGCACGAGGGGCTGCGCCCGAGTGTACGACAGCCCCGCCCGGCCGTTTCCCCGCTTCGCGCCGTACCGGTAGCCTCTGCGGCGGAGGATTCGCATAGTGGCCTAGTGCGCACGCTTGGAAAGCGTGTTGAGTGAAAGCTCTCAGGGGTTCGAATCCCCTATCCTCCGCCACGCGAAATCAGGGGCTGACCTGCGGAAACGCCAACCACGATCCGAAGACCGCCGACCCGTGATCGGTTGTGCTGACGACCCGTAGTCTCAGTTCTAGTCTCAATTGGTCCGCGAGTGGTGTCCGCTCCGCCGGTTCTGTGAGATGGGATGCCCGCAAGGGAGCTTCCGGGGCAGCCGTCAACGGGCGAACGTGAGCCTCGTGGTCAGATCCACTCGCTCGCAAACGCCCACCGACCAAAGCTGTCGCGTCAAAGGCGGTGGATAGACGCTGGTTCGTGCCCGGAGTCAGAGCGTGCCGACGGGCGGAGGTCACAACGCGGCGCAGGCGTTGGCGACGGTCTCGAGCCATACCTGGGGGTGGGTGAGCCAGAAGTCGTGCGGTATATCGGGGACGGTGGCGAACTCGCCGTGCGGAACGAGCGCGGCGAGCTGCGCCAGTGGCCACGACGGACGGATGTCGTCTCCGGCGGCGATGAAGCGCATCGGCACCTCGCAGTCGGCCAGTCGCCTCCATAGGTCGGGTCGATGAATCCGGTCGGTGAACGAGTCGCTGAGCACCGCATGCACCTCGGGCACCCAGTCGATGTCGACTACGGACTCCGCGCCTTTCCCGGCTTCGTAGGCCACCGACCAGATGCGATCGCGTTGGGGACCGACCTCTACCGGCAATCCCTTACCACCGCCGCCACCGCCTCCGGATGTTCGACCGCGTACCGAACAGCCAGATCACAACCCCAGGAGTGGCCAACCACGATCCAGCTGTCGACTCCGACAGCCTCACGGATGCCTTCGAGATCAGCGATCGAGCGTTCCATGGTGTGCGGACCGCCTTCCGAGCGGCCGACGCCGCGCGGTTCGGGGTACCAGGCGCGGTGACTCGGCGTTGAGATCTCGTCTCGCTCCGGGTACTGCACGCACCCAGGTCCGCCGGTCAGGATGACCACGTCGGGTCCCTTGCCCATCACGCCGACGTACAACGCGACGCCCTCGACCTGAATCATGAGCGACTCCAAGTCCACGGACGCTAGCAACAGCACCGGTCCAGCTGCGGCGCTCGGAGGTGTCCGCAGACTTCCCGCATCATCACCAGATCGGCCGCACCGTCACGCCGGTCATCAGCCGGGCGCACGGGGCGAAGAGACGCAGCTAAGCGACGCCCGAATCCGCAATCTGACGGCTGGCATCGACCAACGGGATCGGGAGACGCGGCCAGGGACGCTCATGACGATAAGTTCGAGCAATGAGTATGGCCGCCATCTACCGTGACCTCGCCGACACCTATGCCCGCGTCTCGGTGGATCACCCGGTGAATGCTCAATATGACAGGCCGGCGATCCTGCGGCTTGTCGCTCACGCCACCGAAAGATTGGGCGACCGCGCCAGAATCAGTGTCGCTGACATCGAGCAGCCGCTCGACCTAGTCCGCACGGGCAGCATCGACGTTGTTGTCGCCTCACTGGTGATGCACAATCTCGAGGATTGGCCTCCTCTGCTCGCGGAACTCCATCGCTGCATGACCCCAAACGGAGCGCAGGTCTTCTCAGTGCACCACCCGATCACCGGTTGGAACAGGTCAGACAAGTCGGACTACCACCGAACCGAGCTCGTCCGCGAGGATTGGGATTGGGACGGCCATCTCGTGACCGCCACGATGTATCGACGGCCCATGTCGGTGATCTTTGGGCAGCTCCGAGAAGGCGGGTTCTCCATCGATGTCGTCGACGAGCCGCTGCCCGAGAGTCTGCCCTTGGATATGGACCCCAGGATGCGGGTGGCGCTCACCACCACCCCGGTCTTCCTCTTCGTCCGAGCCCACCGCGAAGGCCCCAGGGCAACCCACGGGCAATGACGGAGCCAGACAGTTGTGACCGTGACAGGGGTCGGGATACGAGGTGTGGTTGTGGCCGTCCGAGGCTGTCGTTGGCACGCTAGTGTCGTGCATCCATCTCGGTTGGTCGTCGATCTGTTCGGTCGGATCGATGAGGGCGAGGCCACCGGCGCGGTGTCCTCCTGGTGCCTGCGTGTGCTGGGTTCGCCAGTTCGCCGGGTGGTGTTCTGGGTCGAGGGTGTGGGATGGGCCGTGGGCTTGGAGCTGCAGGACGGTCGCGACGTTGTCGTCAAGGTGGTTCGTCCCGATCAGACGGTGGCCCGTCTGAGGGCCGTGCAAGGGGTTCAGCGTTTGCTCGTCGCCGACGGCTTTCCGGCGCCGATGCCTCTCGCGGGTCCGGCTGCTCTGGCCAGCGGCCTGGCCTTCGCGGAGGAGCTACACGATGTCGGCGTGGTGCCGAACGGTCATCTACCGGAGGATCGTCGCGAGATGGCGGCCGGGTTGGCTCGGCTGGTCGACGCTTGCGATGCGGTTGACCCAGCCTCCTGGGCAGACCTCGCGTTGGGGCGTCCCGCGTGGGCTAACTACTCGAGCAAGGAGCTTTGGCCCGTGCCGCATCGCCCCGACGTCGATATGGCCGCGGCAGGTGAAGGCTCTGAAACGCTGGACGAGTTGGCGCGCCTCTCCAAGCGAGTCTTGTGCGCCGCCGGAGATGAGCGCTTGATCATTGGTCATACCGACTGGGAGGCACAGAATCTCCGATTCGAGAACGACCGACTCGTGATGGTGTACGACTGGGACAGCCTCGTGGTGGAACGGGAGAGTGTCATCGTGGGACTCGCGTCCGCGGTGTTTTGCGGCCGTTCCGAAACTGGACTCGGCGACGTGCCGACCGAGGCTGAGCAGGACGCGTTCCTCGCCGAGTACCAAAACGCCGCTGCTCATGAGTTCACCGCGGCCGAGCAGACCGTCGCCCTCGCCGCAGCGAGCTGGGTCACCGCGTACAACGCCCGGTTCCAGTTCTCCGCCTGGCGTCGACCTCCAGAGGAAGGTGGAAGGTCGCACCTGGACAACGCGCCCGTGATGCTCGACAGGCTCCGCCGCCGAACCCCAGGACGCTGAGTCGGACCCGAGCACAGCGCCGTGGTGTTCTCCATGCGGTGGCTTGAGCCCAGCTCACCGTCGTCTGAGCGACCCGAGCACCAGCTCATGTGATGTACCTGGGTCGCGCGCGTGTCCTCACCGTCCGAGGAAGGCTGCCCGAGAGGCTCGCTGCCGACCGCGCTCAGGGGGAATCGACGTCCCAGCACAAGAGCTCACAGTTGCCGCGCAAAGAGGCGCTGCAGGAACTGGAATGCGCATGTGCTTCACCGCAGCTACGCTTCCGTGGTGGCGACCGGCCGGGTACCTATCTTGTGGCTTCACGGCCCTGACGCAGTAGGTAAGACGAATGTCGCGTGGGAAATCTTTACCCGCCTGGCGGATGCCGAAGTCCCTGCGGCGTACTTGGACACCGACAATCTGGGGTTCTGTTCCCCTTCGTTCGCCGACGAGGCGCGCTTGATCGAGCTGAATCTGGCCTCCATGTGGCCAAACTTCCTGGCGGCCGGTGCGCGATGCATGGTGGTGGCGGGGTTCCTCGTGACCGTCGAACAGCGTCGCCGTTTCGAGGCGGCGATCCCTGACGGAGAGCTCACCCTATGTCGGCTGCAAGCCAGACCTGAGACCTTGGCCTCTCGTATACTTCGACGAGGACAGATAGATGGCTTAGGCACCGACGGCGCGGTTTCGACGCTGTCCCTGGAAGGTTTGACGTACCTCAGCGAGAGAGCGGCCGCCTTCGGCGCGAAACTCGGTGCGGATGACATCGCAGATTTCGCTGTGGACACCGACGATCTCAGCGTGCCAGCCCTCGCAAGAGCCGTGCTCGAACACGCCCATGGGTGGCCCGGCGCATTCTGCACGCTCCCTGGATGAGGGGCGGACCGGGGCAGCAATCGCGGTGATAAGACGCACTCACGATGCGGCGCTCGAATGATTGATCGGATGGCGGCTACAGATCCGGAACCACTCATCCGCCGGTATGAGCGTCACGACTTGAGGTCCCACAACGCCGGTGCGGTTCGTCAATCTCGGGTCACCCGACCCCGACCTCAGCGCGGACACCGTTACGTCGACGATGTCCGCCTTGGGGTGCAGATTCGGCACTTGGGCTATGGGGATCCACTCGGCGAAGTCTGTCGAACCGTTCACTTCGGTAGTCCCGAGGTGAACGCCCGTGATCCGCGCATGGAAGACAACTCGCACTGACTTATACGGTCGTCCGTCTCGTCCCCAGTCAGGTTTGGTGAAGTGGTGGATCGCTAATGGGTGGCGCTGTTCGCGACCGCCACCGAGTGGGTCACCCGACTCACCGACGCCCACCGCGCCGGCCGGCTAGCCACCGAACTGACCCGATTGCGCCGCTACGGTCTGATCATCGTCGATGAGGTCGGCTACCTGCCCTTCGAGCAAGACGCCGCGAACCTGTTCTTCCAGCTCGTCTCCTCCCGCTACGAACACGCCTCGCTCATCTTGACCAGCAACCTGCCCTTCAGCGGCTGGGGCGGCGTCTTCGGCGACCAGGCCGTCGCCGCCGCCATGATCGACCGCGTCGTCCACCACGCCGACGTCCTCACCCTCAATGGCGTCAGCTACCGGCTACGCAACCGCGGGATCAACACCCTCCCAGCATCAGAACCCAAGCCACGACAAACTAGAAACCGACGAACCGGTTGCCTCGTTTTCGAGCGTCGCCGACGGGAAGCCTGACCCTTGCAAATGGTGCTTCGACCGCAGCAGCGGCGTGAGTGGTGCACAGCGGGACTGTGTCGACATGTTCGCCCATGACTGCAAGGGCTGGGCGCCGTTGATGGAACTCAGGTGTCCAGAAAGTCCCACTCCGCTCCGAGCACCCATCGCAGCGCCGAGAGCTTGCCGTTGAGCATGCCCAGCTCGAAGTTAGTATGGGGACCTAACTGTCCGGGCTCGGTGTACTTCGCCTCCACCCGCTCGCGCCCAGCGCGGGCAATCTCGACGGTTCGCTCAACCTCTTCGGCACGACCCTCATTGAGCAGGCGGTACTCGCGCTGAAGCGACCGGTGATGCCACACACGGTCGAACATCTCTTGCTCTGCCTCACTGATCTCAGCCAGACGGCGTGGTTCTTCTTGGAAGTCGGTCTCCTCAAACAGCTCTTCGAGCTCCTGGCCGAAGTGGGCGAGCAGGACGTTGTTGAGGCCGTCCACGCCGAGTCCGTAGCTCGTGCCCTCGCCGTCGAATAGGTCCGCAAAGTCAGGGTGCGGCTCCCGATCGTCACCGTTCGGTAGCGAGAAGTCGTCACTATTCGTGGTGACGAAGGCATGGGGATCGGTGGCGAGGCGAGGTCAGCCTTCTGAATCTCGGTCGCGGACAGCTCGATGAGGAGTGCGTCTGCCACGCTGTTGCGGGAGCGATGGAAGGGTGCGCGCTTGCTCAGACCGCGCTCGACCACTCGCCGATGCTCATCGTCCGTCGCCTCTGCGGCACGCCCGCCGCGTAGCAATTCCAACACCTCATCAAAGTTGCGAGTGGTCATGGCACCGATGAGCGGCACTTCGTACACAAGGCCGTCGATGACCCGCCGTGCTTGTTCGTAGTCGCTCCCGCCGTAGTCGCCAAGATCCTGCTTGACGAGCTTGAAGCGCTGTTCCACGCTCGCCGTCATGGAGGCTTCGACGCGCTCGCGGTTTCGCTCGAACTCTTCTATGACGACGGGCGGCACGAGGAGTTCAATTTCGCCCTGATGAACGAGCACGCGGATGGCCACGATCCACCGCTGGCCGTCGCGCCGCTTCGACAGGTCGAGCCAGGTGGAAGTGTCCACGAGCAGATGCAGCATCGCTCGACCCTATCCGTCCTGAGGCGTGACGCTTGGGCGTTCAGTAGCAGCGGCATGAGCAGCGAACTGCGGCTCATCGTGGGCATGTTCGACCACGCCTTGCGAGGTCTGGTGTCGTCAGTGAGCGACCTGCTCGTGTGGATGAGTGCGGGACAGCAGGAACTACAGCGGGGCGGCGATACGCCCCACCGTGGCCGGGTCCAGAAGCAGCCGCGTGCTCGACGTTTCGGCCCCTGGATCGGCAACTCCGTGCTGGAGATGAACAAGACGCAAGTGGTCATGTCCTTCTCCTTGGAAGAGCGCCACAGCACGCCATCAGCCGGCGAGTCATAGCGGAAGGTCTCAGTCACAACCTGCGTAGGCACGTACTCGAGGTTTTGCCAGTCAGTCGGATCTGCAATCTGGGTCTTGTCCTTCACGAACCCATAGAGAAACTCGACTGGCGCTCGAAGGTGCCGTGGGCTGGTGGGGAGCGAGTGCGTTCGTCGACCACCTCGATATGAGTTCCATCGGCTACCGGCTGCACCGCGCTGCTTGGGGACGGGGCCTGGCAACAGAAGGAGCGCGCGTGATGGTGGCCCAGGCGCTTTCAGCGCCAGGCGTGACTCGAGTCGTTGCTAGCACGATGGACGTCAACTGTGCCTCGCGGCGTGTGCTTCAGAAGGTGGGCCTCGTGCTCGTCGGAACTCATGTGCAGGAGTGGGACGACCCGATCCCCGGCTGGGAGCAGGGGGAAGCGGAGTACGAGCTGATGCGTCCCGATGCGAGCTGACCTCCCGGCATACTTCTGCCGCTGAGGGGTCCCCTGCGGGAAACCCGCAATCATCCCGGCGACCTCCCCGACGCGGTCGAGCTCGTTCCGGTAGCGGTTCCCTTGCGGGACGACTCGGGCCCCAAGCCGGTGACGGCCCGGCGATAATCGGCAACCGTCCCGCATTCGGTTCGCGTTCGCCTGTGCTTGTGTGGACTGTCGGGGAGGGTCTAGATCGACGTCGTTGGTAAACGGTGGATGGTGACGGCCATCCAGCAGCCTGGTCACTGCCTCACGCGGGTTAGAAAATCCCTATGCCACCGGCTCCTGACGAATAGCCTCGGCTTATGACCGACGGCGACTGGAGGGATGGCGGCTTCAGGCAGCGTCGGCCCTCCGTGGAGACTCTCGCCTGGGTTGCGGCGTCGATGGGTCGGGGCAGTCGCATCGTTGGCTATCGCCGATTGACCGGTGGCGTC
>JBBRYB010000103.1:0-8728 GCA_038238115.1 Propionibacteriales bacterium
GGCTCCGAGGTCAGGATGCAGGAACGGCTCGCCACCGGTGATCAGGAGCTCGCGTCCCCCCTGTGCGGCGAACTCGTCGACCACCGCCTTTGCCAGCTCCAGCGGAAGAAGCCGTGCGTCCGCCTTCGGCGAGGACTGCGCACAGCAGTAGTCACACGCCAGGTTGCAGTGGAAGTTGCTGTAGAGCCACAACCGGCTCCCCAGCGGCACCGCGGATCCGGAGGTGAAGCCCGCCCCTGTGGTCGGCGTGACGCCTGCTCTCGGTGCGCCGCGCAGGATGGCCAGCCGCCACGGGCCGGCACCGCCCCCGCCGTCGGCCACCGTGAGCAGCTCATGCCCGGCGAGCCGCGCCCAGGCGGGCAAGTCGACGAGCACCGACTTCACCTCCGTCCGCAGGACCAACACGTCCCCGATGCCGATACTGCGCATCGCGCCCGTGAGCGACAGCAGCAACCCGCTGCCACAGTCGGCCGTCCCGCCGTCCAGCTCCGCGGCCGCGGTCCACGCGCCGACCGGGTCGGGCACGACCTCCGATACCGACATCGCCGGGCTCAAAACGAGAGCGACGCGGCGCCGTCAGCGAGCAGCGCGACCAAGGTCGCCCCACCCACGATCGTGGCCCCGTCGATCAGGTCGTCCTCTCCGATCCCCCGCTTCTTGGCGCACGGACTGCAGACCAGGAACTTGCCACCGCCACCGACATAGCTGCCCACGAGCTCCGACATCGGCGCAAAGCCCTCTTCGTGCAACTCGTCGGCGACACCGCGTTTGGCCATCGCGACACCGTCCGACGACAAGAACACGGTCGTCTCCTGCGCCGAGGCGACCGAGGCTCCGGCGACGACCATCGCGACGCTGCAACGATCGACGTCGTCGGTGGAGTGTGTGCAGTTGATGACCAGACCATTCATGGTGAGGCGTTTCCTTTCGGTGGTGGGGTGGGTTTGGCCAAGTGCCACGGTTGTCCGGGCGTGGTGTCCACCGGCCGTGCGCAGACCTCGAGGTCGTAGTGCGGACGGCCGTCGTCTTGATGCCCCGGTCCGAGATAGGCGTGTCCGGTGAGATGACACCACGCCGGGATATCCAGGGGTGCTGCCGGGTCGGTGGCCACCAGCCGGACGACGTCGCCGGCGGGAAGCGCATCCATCCGGCTCACCAGGCGCATCAGCAGCTCTCCGCACGCGAGGTCACCGCCGTCGACCAGATGTTGCGGGCCCAGACCAGGACGCCGCCGCGCCGCCCAACGGACCAGCGCTGGGACCGCGATGACGCACATGAGGGCGAGCAGGACGACCAGGAGTACGCCCGCTCCGGCATCGGCGACCAGCCGAGTCAGGTGGCCCTGCACGCGCAGCGCTGCGTCCACGACCACGTCGTCGGTCGTGGATCCCGTCAGCACCCGCACCTCGAACCAGCCGTACCACGCGACGTAGGCACCGGCGAGCACGAGCAGAGCCCCGCTGACCCGACCGATGTAGGCGCCCGCCCTCCGCATCCGGGTGACCGCGGTCGCCTGTGTAGAGGCAGCGGCCAGGGCAAGAACCAGGATGACGGTGCCCATCCCGAGCGCGTACGCGACGTACGACGCCACCACCTGAAGCGAGGTGCTGCCCCCCAGCGACGTCGACGTCACCGCGAGGAACGGACCGATCGTGCACGACAGCGACGCCAGCGCGAAGGAGACCCCGTAACCGACCTGCGACCACCACGAACGGGTGGGTCCGGAGCCGCGACCCGCCAGACCCGGCACCATCAACGCTCTGCCGGCGAGCAGCCAAGCCCCCAGCAGCACCAGGACCCCACCGATAACGACCGTGAGATAGGGGAGATAACGCTCAACGGAGAGCGCGAGCGGAGCGATCACGGCCCCGAAGGCGCCAAACACCGCGACGAAACCTACGGTCATCCCCGAGGCGAATCGCACCGCCTTGCCCACGGCGCTCAGCGTCCGACGAGTCCCCGCCGGTGGTGATTCGCCCCTGGGGCCGTCGGCAACCAACAAGGAGAGGTACGCCGGAAGCAGCGCGAAGCCGCACGGGTTGAACGCCGCCACAGCGCCGGCCAGCAGCGCGAGTGCGAGGACACCGCGATCCATCGGTGTCCCGTCAGCTCGTGAGGAGCGACTGCGTCTTCCGGCGAAGGTCGTCGCCGCTCAGACCCGACGGCACCAGCTCGGTGTGACCGGATCCATCGATAAAGACAAAGGACGGTTGGGACACGACCCCGAACTGTTGCCACAACGCCCCGTCGACGTCCGACACGTGCTGGAAGCCGCCGGTGCCGGTGTCGTCGACGAACTGCCGCATCGGCCCAACCTCGCCGCGCCCGGCAATGCCCACGAAGGTGACCTCATCAGCGAACTCCGCGGCGACGGCGGCCACATCGGGTGCCTCGGCGCGGCACACGGTGCACCATGGCGCCCAAAACCACAAGACCGCCGGCTTCCCCGCCAGGATGGAGCTATCGAAGGAAGCGCCCTCCAGCGTCGTACCCGAGAACGATGCCTTGCCCGCCGAGGACGTGCCTGAGCCGTCTCCTCCCGACGTTGCCCCCCCTGAGCAGGCAGTGAGGACGAGGAGGGCGCACGCGACCAGAATGGTCGCGAACGTGTGCCGTGTGCGGCGGGCAGGCTGCTTGGACATCCGGGCTCCTTGGCTGGGTTCTCCGCCTAGGGAACCCGCTGGCGTGGCCGAATCGTTCCCGGCGAGGGGAGAATATCCACGAGGGGATGGAACCGACCCGGTCACCGGGTTCCCATAGTAGCGACGACACGGCAGCCGCGGCGAGGCTGCGCGCGATGATCGACCCGGAGGAGAGCATGCACCTGGCTTTGATAGCCGTCGACGGCTGGCGCTGGCACAAGCCGACGTACTTCCCGTCCAGGGGGTGATCGGGCTCTCGGCGCTGTGGCGTCGGATCCGTGCCGTCGAGCTGGCGACCCGACCCGTGCATCCCGAGACACGGGTGGCGCTCGCCCGACGGTGGCGCGAGCTCCCCGACTCCGCCCGGACTCCGGCTCAGGCGCTTGGTCAGCACGCCGTCGGCTGCGAGGGGACCCATGGGGTGTTCCCCCGGTGCAACCTCGCGTGTACCCCGTGCTACCACTCACGCGACGCCAACCGGGTCGCCGTGGATGGCTCACATACCCAGCGCGAGGTCACGGCTCAGATGGGCCTGCTACGTCGTGCCCGAGGTCCCCGGGCGCACGCCCAGCTGATCGGAGGCGAGGTCAGCCTGCTGCCGCCCGATGATCATTTCGCGACGTTGCAGATCATGCACGCCCACGGCCGAGAGCCGATGAGCATGAGTCACGGCGACTTCGACTACGACTACCTGACCGCGCTCACGCTGGACCACGACGGTCGCCGACGCCTGGATCAGGTCTCCTTCACGGCTCACTTCGACATGCTCATGTTCGGCCGCCGCGGCATCGAGCGACCGCCGGACGAGGAATCACTCCATCCGTTCCGCAAGGACTTCGCCGACATGTTCGCGCGCCTGCAGCGGGAGCACGGAGTTCGCAGCTTCCTGGCGCACAGCATGACCGTGACGCCGACGAACGTCGGGCAGGTCGCCGATGTCGTCCACGCCTGCCACGACCACGGCTACGGGATGTTCTCCTTCCAGCCGGCCGCGTTCGTGGGCGACGACAGGCGATGGCACGAGTCGTACCGCGACACCACCGCCGACCAGGTGTGGGCCGAGATCGAGCGCGGGGCCGGCACCTCACTGCCCTACAAGGCCCTCCAGGTCGGCGACGAGCGCTGCAACCGGACGGCGTACGGCTTCTACATCGGCGACCGCTGGTTCTCGATCCTCGACGATCAGGACCGGTCAGATCTGCACGTGCGCGACGCCTTCTACCGGCATCTGGGTGGGGTGAGCTTCTCGGGCACCCCTTTGCCCACTCTGATGGTGAAGGTCTCGCGGGTGCTGGTCCGCCATCCCTCCCTCGCGTGGATCTTCGGTGGCTGGGCGATGCGCATGGTCGGTCGAACGGGTCTCCTTGCCCTGGTCCGGCATCGCGTCCGCCCGGTCACGTTCGTCATGCACTCGTTCATGGACGCTGCCGAGGTCGCACCTGCGTGGGAGGCGTTGAAACGCGGAGAGAGCGTAGAAGATTTGCGGCTGGCGGCGACGCAGGAGCGACTGCGCGCCTGTTCGTACGCGATGGCCCATCCGGAGACCGGCGAGCTGGTGCCGGCATGCGTGCAGCACTCCGTGCTCGACCCCACGGAGAACCTCGAACTTCGCCGCCTGCTGCCGTTGACCATCAAGACCTGCAGACCAGCAACCCGTGCGGGAGCGGACGCCGATGCTTGACACACCCGTACGCCGCTTGCTCGCGCCTGGACTCGAGGCGGTCGGAGCGAAGCTTTCCGACGCGGGTGTCCACCCGCTGGCGTTGACCGTCGGCGGCTGGATGGCCGGCGTCACCGCGTGTGTGGCCGCCGCCACCGGCTCATGGAGCACGGCACTCTGCCTGTGGATCCTCAACCGCGTGCTCGACGGTCTCGACGGGCCGGTGGCCCGTCGCCGAGGGCAGACCGAGCTCGGTGGCTTCCTCGACCTCGTCGCGGACTTCAGCATCTACGCCGGCTTCGTCGTCGGGGTCGCTATTGCTCGGCCTGAGGCCCAGGTGGCCTGCCTGGTCTTGCTGACGACCTACTACCTGTCGGGCTCGGCGTTCCTCGCCTTGTCGAGCCTGGTGAAGGAAGGGTCGCGCCGCTGGGACGACGGACGGTCACTCCGCTTCGTTGGGGGGCTGGCCGAGGGCACCGAGACCGTGATCGTCTACGTCTTGTTCTGCCTTCTCCCTGACCACGTGACCACGATCGCATGGGGCTTCAGCGTGCTGGTCGCGATTACTGTCGTCCAGCGCGTCGCGATGGGTGTGCATCTCCTTCGCCGACCCGGTGACGTCGCCCTCGAGAATCCCCACCGGCTCCAGGAGCGGTGATGTCACGCCATCGAACGACCGGCCCATGGCTGGCGGCCGGCGCGCTCGCCGCCGCCGCACTCATGGTGACTGCGTGCACGTCGCAGTCGTCGACCACCGCCGAGCAGCGGCTCGACTCCGGCGACTGGCAGTCCGTGCTCAGGCAGGCCGAAGGACAGACAGTCAATTGGTACATGTACGGAGGGGACGAGACACTCAACGGGTTCGTCACGGGCTACGTCGCCGATCGCCTCGCGGAGCTCGGCGTCACTCTCAACCAGGTGCCGGTGACCGACACCGCGGACGCGGTGAACAAGGTGCTGGGTGAGAAGCAGGCAGGTCGCAGCAGCGGTGGTTCGGTCGACGCGATCTGGATCAACGGCGAGAACTTCGCCACCGGCGTCCAGGCCGACCTGTGGTCGTGCGGCTGGGTACGCAGGCTGCCGAACTCCCGCTTCGTCGACTTCACCCGGCCCGCTGTCAACAACGACTTCGGCACTCCTGTCAGAGGCTGTGAGGCGCCGTGGCAGGAGGCCGACTCTGCCCTGGTCTACGACAGTGACCAGCTGTCCCAGTCCGACGTCGAGTCCGTCTCGTCGCTGTTGGGCTGGGCCGCTGCACATCCGGGGCGGTTCACCTACCCTGCCCTGCCCGACTTCACCGGGTCGATGGCTGTCCGGACGATCCTGTACGACACCATCGGCGGCCCGGACAGTCTCACCGGCCCGTTCGAGGAGGACACCTACACGGCCGCCACCGGCCGGCTGTGGCCGCGGCTGAACGCGATCGGAGACAGCCTGTGGCGCGGCGGCAGCACCTACCCACGCTCTCAGGCCGACGTGGAGAAGCTCTTCGGCGACGGCGAGATCAGCGCCTTCTTCACCTACGGTCCGGGTGCCGTGGCCGACCAGGTGAAGAAGGGGGTCTATCCCGGCTCGACACGGGAGGCGGTGCTGGACGGCGGCAACATCGGCAACGTGAGCTTCCTGGCCATCCCGGCGAACGCCGCGCACTCGGCGGCCGCGTTGGTCCTGGCCAACATCCTGCTGGATCCAAAGACGCAGCTCGCCCTTTACGGAGCGGAGGGCATCTACCCCGTCATCGACGTCGAACGGACCGACAAGCAGACGCAGCAATTCTTCGCCGACGTGCCCCGGAGTCCGTCCGTGCTGCCCCTGTCCACGTTGACGCAGAACACCCAGCCCGAGCTCGGCAGCGACTACGTGACGCGCCTGGAGCGTGACTGGCAGACGAATGTCCTTCAGAAGTAGCCGGTCTGTGCCACGTGGGCTTCGGATCCTGCTGCTGCTGACGCCGGCCCTGGTCGTGGTGGCGGTCTTCTTCGTCGGTGGCGTCTCGCAGGCGGTCGCGCAGAGCTTCGGCTACCAGCCGTTTCTGCCCAGCTCGAGGTGGTCGGCCGACGCCTACCGTTCCCTCTGGCATGATCCGGCTGTCCGGGCGTCTGTCGGGCTGACCATCTGCGTGTCCGTGCTGTCGACGTTCCTGGCGGCGTTCATCGGGGTCGCAGGCGCCCTGTTGATCCGGCGGGTCGGCTCACGGACTTGGGCCAACGCGATGTTCCAGGCCAACCTCGCCGTACCCCACCTGGTGGGCGCACTGTGCATGGTGCTGCTGCTGTCTCAGTCGGGGCTGCTGTCACGTCTGTCGCACGCCACCGGCCTCACCTCCGGGCCCGCCGACTTCCCTGAGCTCACCCAGGATCGTTTCGGCTGGGGCATCATCGCGGAGTACGTCTGGAAGGAGACGACGTTCATCGGGGTGATCGCGTTGGCGGCACTGAACCGGGGTGTCTCGGAGCTGGAGGACGCCGCGCGGGTGCTGGGCGCCGGGGCATGGCAGCGGTTCCGGCACGTCACCCTGCCCGCCCTGCTGCCGTCGGTGTCGGCCGCGTCGGTACTGGTGATGTCCTTCGCCGCCGGGTCGTACGAGGTCCCCTACCTGCTGGGGCGCCCCTACCCTGCGACCCTCCCAGTCGTCGCCTTGGAGTACTACCGGAACGTTGACCTGACGGCGCGCCCGCAGGCGATGGCGGTCGCGGTACTCATCACGGGGGTCTCCGTCGTCCTGTTGGCTGCCTACTTCACGCTGACCTCGCGGTTGGTGCGGAGAGAGCTGTGAGGCGGACATTCCTCGGGTTGCTGCTGGCCGGGCTGCTGCTCCCGCTCCTCCCTCTCCTGGTCTGGGCGGTCAGTGGCACGTGGCACTATCCGGACCTGCTCCCCTCCGATCTCACGACTCGAGGGCTTGGCCTGCTCGGCGACCGGCGTACCCCCGTGCTCGAGGGCTTGCTGACGTCCACCGTGATCGGTGCGACCGTCTCACTCGTCGCCTGCCTAGTCGGGTTCCCGGGCGGGCGTGCGTTAGGCCTATACCGCTTCCGCGGCCGCCGGGTCGTCCAGCTCCTGCTGCTAGCCCCCGTGATCGTTCCCGGGCTCGCCGTCGCGCTCGGCATCCAGGTGTTCTTCATCCGGCTCGGCCTGTCCGACTCTGTCGCTGGAGTCGTGCTGGTCCAGCTGATGCCGACGGTGCCGTACGCCGCCACCGTCTTCGGTGCAGCCTTCGCCAACCTGGACGTCGACTACGAGCGTCAGGCGCGCACCCTCGGCGCGGGGCCCGTGCGCACCCTGCTGTTTGTCACGGTCCCGCTGCTCCGCCCGGCGATCGTGGTAGCGGCGCTGCTCACGTTCCTGATCTCCTGGAGCGAGTACGTGATGACGCTGCTCGTCGGCGGCGGCCAGGTCAAGACGCTGCCGTTGCTGCTGTTCGCCGCCATCGGCTCCTCCGACACCACCGCGGCCGCTGCCTTGGCGCTGCTGGTCGTCCTGCCGCCCCTGCTCCTGCTCCTGGCGGCCGCGCCGCTGCTGAGCGGGCGGTCCGGGGCGATGGTGGGAGTGGGGCGCCTGTGACCGGGGCGGACGTGGCGATCGTCCAGGCGAGCAAGCGGTTCGGCGCGACGGTCGCGGTCGACGACCTCTGGCTCCGCGTCCCGCCCGGCTCCTTGACCGCGCTGCTGGGACCCTCGGGTTGCGGCAAGAGCACGACGTTGTCCCTGCTGGCCGGCCTGGAGCATCCCGACTCCGGGGACGTCCGCGTGGACGGGGTCTCTGTGCTCGCTGAGCCCGCCGAGCGCCGCCCGGTGGCGCTGGTCGTCCAGAAGCCGCTGCTCTTCCCTCACCTGTCCGTGGCGCAGAACGTCGGTTTCGGCCTGCGGATGGCCAGGGTCGATCGGCGCCGCCGAAGCCGGCTCGTCGCGGAGATGCTCGACCGTGTCCAGCTGCCTGAGCTCGCCGATCGCCGCGTCGGTGAGCTGTCCGGCGGCCAGGAGCAACGTGTCGCACTCGCTCGGGCGCTCGTGCTACAGCCTCGGGTCCTCCTGCTGGACGAACCGTTCTCCCAGCTGGATGCAGGGCTGCGTGTGCAGATGCGTGCGCTCGTACGCCGTCTGCACGACGACTCGGACGTGACCACGCTGTTCGTCACCCACGACCAGGTCGAGGCCGTCGATGTCGCCGACGACATCGTGCTGATGCTCGCCGGGCGCCTCGCGGGGCACGGCCGGCCTGAGCTGTTCTACCGCGCGCCGCCGACCCTGACCGCGGCGCGCTTCTTCGGCGTCGCCAACGAGATCACCGGCTCGGTCTGTTCGGGCTGCTTCCGCGCAGCCTCCGGGCTCGCGGTGCCCAGCGAGCGCACCGACGGTCTCGCCGATGGCCCGGCCGTGCTCGTCGTCCGGCCCGAGGCGCTCCGTCTCGCGAGCGCGGCGTCCCC
>JBBRYB010000104.1:0-8631 GCA_038238115.1 Propionibacteriales bacterium
GGCTCCGGGAGAAGATCGCGGACGCGATCGCGTCCGGCAACCGGGCCGTGTCCGAGGTGGCCGGCGAGTACGGCGTGTCGTGGCCGACCGCCCACACGGCGTTGATCAAGGCGGCGGTGAGGTGGCTGCCCGAGCCGGAGCCGACCCGGGTGTTGGGCATCGACGAGACCCGGGCCAGCACGGTGGATCCTCCAAGACGCGTCTTGGAAGAGGTCGGACCCGTGGATGACGTCGTTCGTGAACGCCGACACCACCGTGGCGGGTCGGCTGCTCGGGTTGGCGCCAGGCCGCTCCGGTGCCTGCGTAAAGGCCTGGGTGGAGGCGCAGACCCAGGCATTCCCCGACGGCATCGAGCTGGTGGTGATCGACCCGTCCGCGCCGTATGCGTCCGGTGTGCGGGCCGCCCGGTCTTCCGGCTTCTCCGAGGTCCTGGTTGTTGGGGCGGGGTTGTTGTTCCCCGGCCCCGACACCAACCTCACCCAATCAGACGGTGGATCCGGGCTAAGGCATCGGTGACTGGGATTCCGGGTTGGCCGGTTTGAGGTGGGGGCCGGGCTCGGATGTCGGTGTCGCGTTGGGGCGCGCCTGGAAGTAAACTGGACGGGTGAGCGGTTGCTGATGCCATGGAACCGACGAGGTTGGGTCTGCAGAGACCCGCGCTCGGTGCCGCCTCTCCAGCTGGGACGTTGACCCTGCGGGTGGTCGGCGGCCCCACCGCCCTACTCGAGTTGGGCGGGATGCGTCTGCTCACCGACCGACGCTCAGCCCGGCCGGCGTGCACGAGAGCGCACCGGGTAGGCCGCTGACCAAGACCGAGGATCCAGCACCCAAACCTGTCCCCCGCGATCGGGAACGATTGCATTGCTCGACAGTGTTTCCCATGCAGGGAGCCGTTGGGGCTGCCTATGACGAGGTGCCACCATGTCCTGGTATCGAACTGCGGCGGGTCGCCGACTTGCACCGCTGGTGGCCGTCTTGGCGCTGCTGCTCGTGGCTGGATGCTCGGCTGGTAGGTCGACGTCCTCGTCATCCGCGCCGGCGTCCGCCGCGAAGGCGCTCGCCTTCACCGGCACCACCCTCACCGACCAACCGTTCAACGGAGCGAACCTCATGGGGACTCCGGTGGTGCTCTGGTTCTGGGCTCCTTGGTGCACCGTCTGTCGCGCCGAGGCTCCAGACGTCGCGGCTGTAGCAGCGGAGTACGCCGGTCGTGTCACGTTCGTCGGCGTGCCCGGGCTGGGGCAGGTCTCCGCGATGAGGGCCTTCGTCGCGGAGACGGGCACCAGCGGCTTCCAGCAGGTGTCCGATGTCGACGGGTCGCTGTGGCAGCGCTTCGGTGTCGTCTCCCAGCCGTCGTTCGTCTTCGTCGACGGCTCGGGCCGCGCTCACCGCATTGTCGGCAGCCTGGGAGCGAGCGACCTTCAGCAGCAGACCCAGGCGCTGCTCTCTGCGTCTGCCGGCACCTGATGAACCAGGGCCTTCTCGCCCTTGCGATGGTCGCCGGATCCCTGGCGGCGTTTAACCCGTGCGGCTTCGCGCTGCTCCCCGCGTATCTGTCGCTCTTGGTCGCCGATCCGGCAACTGGAGATGAGGAGCCGGGCGGGTCCGCCCGGATGCCCGCCGTGCTGCGGGCTCTGCGCTTCACGGCGGGGATGACGGCGGGTTTCGTCGCAGTGTTTGGGACGTTCGGCCTCGTGATCACCCCCCTGGCCCTCTCTGTCGAACGTTACCTTCCCTACTTCACGATCCTCGTGGGGGTGACCCTGCTCGGCCTCGGCGCCTGGCTGCTGTCCGGGCATGAGCTGATGATCCGACGTCTCAGCGGCCGTGGGCGGGGACCGAACCTCTCCTGGTGGTCGCAGGTCGCGTACGGCGCCACGTTCGCCGTCGCCTCGCTGTCGTGCACCATAGGACCATTCCTGGCGATCACGTCGACCTCGCTGAGCGGGCGCGACGCGATCGAGGTGATACAGACCTACGTCGCTTACGCGTTGGGCATGGGCACCGTCATCTTGGTGCTCGCTCTGACCGTTGCCATCGCGAGAGCTTCCGTCTCCGCGCGGATCCGCCGGGCGCAGGCGCACATCAACCGAGCCAGCGGCCTCTTCCTCATCGTCGCGGGTGGGTATGTCGCGTGGTACGGGTGGTACGAGGTACGCGTGCTGTCCGGCCGCACGACCCACGATGTCGTCGTGGACACGGGGCTGCGCGCCCAAAGCGCCGTAACCCGGTTCGTGGCGCAACTCGGCGCTGCGGGACTGCTCGTCACCGTCCTCGTAACCCTCCTCACGGTCCTCGGGATGCTGGCGCTCTCACTCGCCGCTCGGCGCCGCCGGCGCGCCCAGCGGATAGGCTTCGCTACGCAGGCGACCCACCCAGCCCGGCCTCACAAGGAACGAGCTACCCGATGACGCAAGACTCGAGCGTCGGTCGTCTCGTTGACGGCGGCGATCGAGCCTGTGGCGAGTTGCTCATGATGCTCATCGAGCCGATGCTCAGCATGCCAAAGGGAGCCCTCGTCAGGCTGGTGGCGACCGATCCCGCGGCACCGATCGACATCCCCGCCTGGTGTTACCTCACTGGGCATCACTACCGGGGCTGTGGACGTCAGCCGGACGGACGCCCGCACTACGACCTCGAGGTATCGGGGTCGGCGGTTGCCACTCAAAACGGCCGACCCTGGCACAGAAGCAAGCACTCCAACGGACGAAGACAAGGACAACCATCGCCATGAACGGTTTGGTAATCAACATCACCCGCTCGACCGACGACGTCGACCGCTGCAGCGTCGCGATGGTCGTCGCCGGCGCATCCGTTGCATCCGGCCAGGAGACCACGGTCTTCTTGTCGTCGGAGGGCGTCTCCCTCGCCAAGGCCGGGGTTGCCGAGCAGTTGCACGAAGAGGGCTTCGCGCCCATGTCCGAGCTCGTGACGACGTTCGTCGAGGAGGGAGGCGCCTTCCTCGTCTGCAGCCCGTGCGCGAAGAAGCGCGGAATCGGCGAGGACGACCTGATCGGCGGAGCCACCATCGTCGGCGGAGCGACCCTTGTGGCGAAGCTGGTCGACGGCGCTGCGTCGCTCTCATTCTGACGGCCGAGCATCGTGCCTGCCTCCAAGTCCTCCGTACAGTCACCGTTACCGTGGTCCCCTTCGGTCGAGTTGGACGGTGGGACACGGGACTGCGGCAGCGGCCTCCTGCTGTCCCTCGTGATCGCGATGCGCTCGATCGACGAGGGCCAACTCTTGCTGCTGCGCACCCGCGAGAGGTCCGTTCTTGCCGACCTTCCCGCCTGGGCAAGGTTGGCCGGGCACGAGCTGCTCTCGGTGTCCGTCGACGAGGGCGCACCGGACTCCTGGAGCCTGGTTATCATGCGCGGTCGACCGCGAGCCAGCGATGAACGCGCCTTCACAGGCGGCTCCGCCGCACCGCTCGGCAGTCGACTGTGGCTGTACACCAACTTCCACTGCAACCTGACCTGTGACTACTGCTGTGCGCGGTCGTCGCCCGCGACGCCGGCTCGCTTGCTCCCGCAAGCGGTTGCCGAAGCCGCCGTAGACGAGTTCGTTGCTCAGGGCGGACGTGAGCTGATGATCACCGGCGGTGAGCCATTCTTGCATCCTGAGCTCGGCGCGATAGTCAGCTACGGCTCGCAGCGGGTGCCCACCGTGATCCTCACCAACGCCATGGTCTTCGACCGGGGCCGGCGGCTCGAAACGCTGCGCTCGATGGACCGCGGCAGCGTCACCCTGCAGATCAGTCTCGACTCCGCGGGGCCGACGGTGCACGACCGCCAGCGCGGTGCGGGCTCTCATGCGAAGGCGCTGGCGGGCATCGGCCTCGCCCGGGAGTTGGGCTTCAGGGTTCGTGTCGCGGCAACGCTCAGCGACGAGGACCTCTCGTCCGTCGACAGACTGCACGCGGCCCTGGACAACCTCGGAGTCGATCCCGAGGACAGACTGATCAGGCCCATCGCGGCGGAAGGTTACGCCGAGACCGGTGTACATCTCTCAGTGAGCAACGTCGAGCCCGAACCGACGCTGACCGGAGACGGCGCCTGGTGGCATCCCGTGTCCGTCACCAACCCCAACCTCAAGGTGGCAGACGCGCCGTTGCCACTCTCGAGGGTTCTCGACGTGATGCGCGACGTCCTCGAAGTCCACGCCGCCGGAGCCGCCGAGGGTCGCGAGGTCTTCCGATGCGTGTGAGCAGAAGGTATGGGTGCTTACGACTCTGTGACGGCGGTTCCAACCGCGGTCATACGCGGATGTTCCGACGTACGCTGCAATCAACGGCCGAAGTTCTGGCGAAGGGAATGGCATGACCACCACATCCGTGCGACCCGATACATCGGTCGACGCCCGGGGTCGTGAACGTACCAACCGAATCCTGGTCGGCCTGCTCCGCTTCGGCGTCGCCAGCCTGTGGATCGCCAACGTCGGGTGGAAACGCCCCCCGGACTTCGAGTCACTGCGCAAGTACACGACCGACGCCATTACCTACCCCGTCTTCCGGCCCTACGGGTCGTTGGTGGAGCATCTGGTGCTGCCGCACTTCACCTTCTTCGCCTGGATGACCGTCCTGGTGGAAGCGTCGCTCGGCGCCTTTCTCATGATCGGCCTGGGCACCAGGTTTTGGGCCCTGATTGGGATCGCCCAATGCATCGTCATCACGCTTTCCGCGCGTAACGCGCCGCACGAGTGGGAATGGTCGTACTACCTGATGATCTTGGCGCACGTCGCAGTCTTCGCCACCTACGCTGGCCGCAGCTTCGGTCTTGACGGGGTGATGCGACCGGTCTGGCGAAGGTCGCGCGGTTGGCTGCCTAGAACGATGCTGAAGATCTCGTGAGGAGCCAACTTGACCGGGCCGCCATCGCCCTGGGTGTCGCAGGAGTCGTCAGCCCGCTCTATGCAGTCGCGACCGGCTTCGCGCGCATCCAGGGTGCGGCGCTCGCCGTCATACCCGCACTCGGCATCTGCGCCATCGTCGGCGGCCTGCTCTCCAGATGGATCGTCGTCGTCGCAGCCGGAGCCGCGTTCGCCGCGCTCGCGGTCCTCCAGCTCGCGCAGTTGGGGCGCACTACCAACTGGCTGGACGGTGACGCATCGACGTTCGCGATCGTGCTCGCGCTCGCGGCGGGACTGCTGGCCGTGGGGTTGACCAGCCGCACGAACGCGGCACCGGTGAAAGCCGGCGCCGGGGCCGGATAAGAGGCTCAGCCCATCGCTATACCGCTGCCTTCTTCCCGGATCGGCAGCCCTGTGGGCGCGCTCGAATCTCGGGCCATGACGGCGGCATACTCGTCCCACTCAGCGCTGGTTGCGGAGGAAGCAGTCGAGGACGTGCTCGCCGACGTCTCCCCAACCAGTTCTGAACACTGCCTGACCGCGATGGCGTCGTTGAGGTTCTGCGCCGGTTCGGTCAGCCGCGCCCCCGTCCCCCGGCGTCGATCGAGCGCCGGGAGTACGCCTCAAAGCCGCGGCCGGCGGTGCACTCGGGTGGCGACTTGCCGACGCCGGAGACCATCGAGAAGGTGCGGCCCGCGGGCTTGATCGCCCTCAGACGCTGCAGGAAGGGGCAAGGCGATCGCGCCCGGCGTCACGACACCCAGTGGTCGACGGTCGGCGTGCCCAGCGTCCGCCCGGGTGGCCCGTCGACGATCCGGGACACGTCGCCCTCCAGGAGGGTCGGGGAGCAGGTCAAGAACTAGCCCGACCACCTGCGAGGTGCGCAGCGACGTACCGGATCTCTGTTGTGGCGTCGTCTCATGCGGATGAAACGTCGCCCCGCCGGGTGCCGTTCCGCTGAGGCAGCGCCGTTGCATGTCCGTACGACGCAGAACCCGCGGACACTACCCGTCACTCCGCGCCGCCCAAGCGCCTGCGCCAGGCGTCCAGGTTCGCAGCCGATGTCGAGGGTTGGGTCAAGAACACAGCTCGAGAAGGGCCAGGGCTGTCGCGTCGCAGGCACCACGTCACTTGGAGAACGAAAGGGTGACCGGTCCGATCGGCGTCCCATCAAGGGCACCTGGCGCGCAGGCCATGGCCGCGTCGAACAGGTGGAAAGGCGAGGGCGGCGAACCGCTCCGGGCTCGCCAGGTTATGCAAACCTGGTGTCAGCCGCGACTCGAGAGACGGCATCAGCGTCGGGAGCAGTGTCGACGTCGAGCATCTGCTCGGCGTACGCGACTCTCGCGCCCTGGGATCGGTCGCACGCCCCTGTCCGAGGTCGACATGGGTACGTCGACAAGTCCGTCTGACCAACAAGGATCGGTCACTGCGAGTGCCCACCACCCCCGTCAGCAGCACTACCCAAGACGACGTCGTACTCCCCGCTATCCAGGTCGTGGGCGATTCTCGACAGCTGTGCGGAGGTGACTTGGGGCGTGTCACTTCCGATCTGCACGACCGGCGCCCGCAAGACGCCGGCAGCATCGCGGTGGGCGAGCGCTAGCCGGTGACCGAATTCATTGCCCCGTTGATGAAAGACCTCCCAGTTGTTGAGTCGGCGTTTGATCTGTGTGGAACGTGCGGCGGCACTGAGGTCACCGTCCAGAGCGATCGCGCGGCGACCCAGGGGGAATGCGCGCTCACAGGCGTCTAGCGTGTCAAGGAGGCGAGCGGCCGACAGGTCAGCAGCCATCTCAAGGTCCGTATCCGCCGCGAGCCTTGTCTTTGCCCTCCCCTGCACCGGGGCCTTAGCGATGACCAGCACCCCCGCCTTCACGCCAGGAGCCGGACGAAGTCGACAGCTGCCAGGACAGTCCCGCGGACTGTGCCCGAGACCTTCGAACGCGTTCCTAGGGCCCGCGCGGAGTAGCTCACCTCGAACTCACAGATGTCCCAACCAGCCGCTCCGGCCCTCCTCAGCAGCTCGACCGGGTACCCGAACCTGCGGTCTAGAACTTTCAGCCCGAGGAGGTCGAGACGCCGGCATACGCGAGCGGGTGCGATGTCGGGTATCGCGAGGCCCTGGCGTCGGAGCCAACCTGTCACCAGGCGGTTGCCAAGTCGCGCGGTGAACGGCATAAGGCCTCGCTTGGTCGGATCCCTGCGCCCGACGGCCAGGGTGCAGCGTCTGCTCGAGACGGCCTCGATCATCGGCAACAGGTCCAAGGGGTCGAGCGTCCCGTCTCCGTCGATGACGGCGACAAGGTCCGCAGTCGATGCCATCACTCCTGCATGCACAGCGGCGCCATAGCCAGATCTTGGTTCGCTGACCAGAGTGGCGCCCAATCGAGTGGCGACTGCTGGCGTGTCGTCGCATGAGCCGTTGTCCACAACGATCACCGAGAGCCAGCCTGGGACGCGGCCGAGCAGGGCCGCAAGCGCTAGCTCTTCGTCCTTGCACGGAATGATCAGGTCACAGGAAGCCACCATCGCGCGACCATCCCCCCAAAATTTAGGCTCTCCTGACCACTGGTTCCTGTTCCTTTGACAGTTCAGAAACCTATGCAGGGAACGGCGTGCGCTCCCCCAGGCTCTCCGGCGGCTCCGACATCCGGTCCGTGATGGACCGCATGGGTCATGCCCAGATCACCACCACCCCGAGATACCTCCACACCCTGCCCGACGCCGACCAAAAGAACCTCACCGCCCTCCACCGCATTCGCAGCTCTGCTCCAGGGCCGCCACAGGACCCGACCAGCTGAGACGCGGATCGCAACCACCCTGATCGCGGGACATGATCCGCCACGACACTCGGCGCGCATCAGCACCTGACGACCCACTCCCACGAACCCCGTCTCCTTCAAGCGCACGAGTGCGCGCCAATGGACACCAAGCGGGGCATCCCTCGCGGGGGGCATCTTGTCCACTGTGGGACGTGTATCTTGTCCATTGACAACCGTGCTCGCTGTCCATCTGAGAGGTGGCCGTGGTCAATCCCCCGCCCGGAGGCTGGTACCTGCCGCGGCTGGCCGACAAGCAGCTGGACACTCAACTGCGTGCCATGGGCGCCGTCCTGATCGAGGGAGTCAAGGGCTGCGGCAAGACCGCCACTGCCCGGCAGGTTGCTGCGAGCGAGGTCCTGCTGGACACCGATCCGGAGGCCGAGCGCCGCGCCGCGCTTGACCCGCGGCTCCTGCTGGACGGTGCCACCCCTCGACTGCTCGATGAATGGCAGCGGGCGCCACGCCTGTGGGACGCGGTACGGCGGGCCGTCGACGACCGCGGGCGGCCCGGGCAGTTCATCCTGACCGGATCGGCCACCCCGCGCGACGACACCCAACGCCACTCCGGGGCTGGGCGGTTCGGGATCGTGCGGATGCGGACCATGACCCTGTCGGAGAAACAGGCCACCAGCCCCACGGTTTCGGTTGCCGAGCTTCTCGACGGTGACTCACCGGCACCGGCGAACAGCCCCCTGCATGTACGTGATTACCTGCATCACGTCACCGTGGGCGGGTGGCCGCTGCTGGCCGGCGCCGACGAGACCACCGCGCGCACCTTTCTCGACGGCTATCTCGACGTCATCGTCGACCGCGACATCGACGAGGTGTCCGGAGGCCCGCGCAACCCCCGGCTGGTCCGCCGGTTCCTGTACGCCTACTCCCAAATGGTCTCCCACCCCGCCAGCCTCAACGCGATCATGCGACGAGCCAGTGACGAGCACGATGCGGGCAGCGCACC
>JBBRYB010000105.1:0-8436 GCA_038238115.1 Propionibacteriales bacterium
CCACCGCGGTACCATTTCCGCACACCCAACCGAGGGAGTCTCACAATGTTGTGGACCATTCTCATCATCTTGGCGATCATTGCGCTTGCGATTTTCATCTTCAGCCGTGTTCGTGGTGGCGGCCGCTGAGTCTGATCTTGTTGGCGAGATCGCACTGACCGCGGAAGTCAGGTCGCGCCGGTTGATCGCGGCGTTCACCCGACGGGCGGGCTGCCCGGTCGCAATGATGAGACGAGGGGACGGTCCGGACCAGCCGGTTGTCGCGACCACCGCTTGGATCCGCCACCGGCCATTCTCAGATGAACAGCATTTGGGCGCCTGCGGTCTTTTCGATGAAGTCGCTGGCGCTGATGATGGCTTCGACGTCGCCGTAGAGGTCTTCTTCGGTGAGGTGGTTCATGTCGGCCGACAGCCGGCAGGCCCATAGGTGACCGCCGGAGGCGACGATCTGTTCCAGGAACTCGGGCACCTCGGGTATGTCGAGGTCGGCGATGGACTTCTTCAGCTTCGACGTCGCCATGGCCGTCATGCCGGGCATGCCGCCGAGGCCCTGGGGCATGTGGGTGGCGGTGTTGCCCAGCATGGTGAACTTCAGGTCTCCCATGGTCTTCTTGTTGATCATGTCGAAGCCCCAGAAGGTGAAGAACAGGTGCGTCTCGACGCCCTCACCGAGGGCGGCGTTCGCCAGGATGAGGGCGGGGTAGGCCATGTCGAGGCTGCCCTTCGAACAGATGATGGCGAGCTTGCGTCCCGCGTGTTCCTCGCTGTCGAAGCTGGGGACGATGGCGGGGGCGGCGTCGATGGTGGTGGTCATGACAACTCGTTCCTGAGATGGGAGGAGGGTGGGCGGTGCTCAGACGCAGCCGTGCGGCTTGGGCAGGCCGGCGACGTAGGCCATCTTCTTGGCGGGCTTCTGCGGGAACAGCGCGAAGAGCTGCTTGACTCCGATGCCGCCCTGGGTCGAGACCCTTCGCAGGGTCGGCGTCTCGCCCTTCTCGGCGAAGTCGCCGCGCAGGAAGTGGATGGCCTTCCAATGCTCGTCGCTCAGGGTGATACCGATGGCGGTGGCGAGCACTTGCGCGAGGTCCTCGTCCCATTCGCTCGGGTCGGTCAGGAAGCCTTCGTCGTTGACCTGGATCGGGCGTCCGGCGAGTGTGGTGACAGGCATCAGCTACATCTCCTTCGGGTGGGTCGTGGCGGCGGTCTTGCCGAGCATCGACATGTGTGCAGGGAGCGGCAGCGGACGGCCGGGCAGCAGCACGTTCCAGTAGATCCAGCGGAACGCGAGCTTGCCGAGGTGGTTGCGGCGGGTCTCCTTGAGCAGGGCGAGGGGTCCGGCGACCGGCAGCGGGTAGGTGCCGGTGAGCGGCTCGGTGTCGTAGTTGAAGTCGATCAGGAGTCCCTTGCCGTCGCCGGACTCGATGAAGCAGTTGGCGTGGCCGTCGAACGACCCGGTCATCGGGTTGCCGTCGATGAGCTGCAGGAAGTTGTCGACGAAGATCTCGACCGAGAAGTGCGCCACGGACCCGGCCTTGGACGTCGGGATGTCGCAGGAGTCACCGACAGCGAAGATGTTCTCGAAGGCCTTGGACTGCAAGGTGTGCTTGTCGACGGGCACGTAGTTCAGCTCGTCACCGAGCCCGGAGCGTTCGACGAAGTCCGCGCCCATGTTGAGGGGCACCGTGACGAGAAGATCGAACGGGACCTCCCGCTCGTCGTAGGACACGAGGGTCTTGGACTCGGGGTCGATGTGTTCGACCAAGAAGTCGGACTCGACCAGGATCTTGCGCTCCTCGAGCATCGATCCGAGGTGCTCGGAGGCGACCGGCTTGGTGAACGCACCGGGCAGCGGGGTGACGTAGACGAGCTCCACCCGATCGCGCAGGCCCTTCTCCCGGAGCCAGGCCTCGGCCAGGAACGTGAACTCCAGCGGAGCGACCGGGCACTTGATCGGCATGTCCGTGATGTGGACGACGAGCCTCCCGTGGTCGAACTCCTTCAGTGCTGTGGCCAGCGCCCTCGCGCCCTCGAAGGTGTAGAAGTCGAAGATGCTGCGCCGCCACTCGGGACCGAGCATGCCCGGGGTCTGATCAGGCCTCGGAGTGGTGCCGGAGGCGATGACGAGATAGTCGTAGGCCAAGGTCCGGCCGTCGGCCAGCGTCACCGTGTTGATCGGTGCATCGACACGGTCGACGTCACCGATCACGAAGTCGACGCCCTTAGGCAGCTGGGCGCGGCGGGAGCGGTTGATCTGGTCAGGGGTGTAGAGCCCGAAGGGGAGGAACAGGTAGCCCGGCTGGTAGGGATGGACGTCGTCGCGGTCGACCACCGTGATGACCCACTCCTGGCGGTCGAGGCGGCGGCGGAGCTTGTTGACGATCATCGTCCCGGCCGTACCCGCACCCAGCACCAACAGTCGCCTCTTCACAATCCACTCCCTCAACTCAGCGGGACAGGTCCCGGTCCTACTTCCACGCTAGGAGCCATCGGACCGGGACGTGAGAGCCAAACGTCCCGGATAAGTAGGACTGTCGGCACACGGACCGAGCAGACCGTCGCCGCGTCAGGCGAGGGAGAGGAAGAGCTTCTCCATCTTCTTGATGTCGACGCTGTCGATGTCGTCGCCCTGGGTGAGGCACTGCTGGAGGCCGGTGGCGACGATGGCGAACCCGGCCCGGTCCCGCGCCTTCGAGACGGCGGCGAGTTGGGTGACGACGTCCTCGCAGTCGCGGCCCTCCTCGAGCATCTTGAGGACGCCGGCGAGCTGGCCCTGAGCGCGCTTGATCCGGTTGAGGACGGGGCTCATAGTCTCGGGGTCGAGCTCCATGTCAGGCCTTCACTGGGTCGGTGGTGAGTGCAGCGAGTGCGGCGCCGAGGCGCCGCCTGGCATCGGCAGCGACTTCGTGAAAGGCGTCGCCGGCGAGCCCCATCATCGCGTCGGGGTCGAATGCCTGCACGATCGTGGTGTTCTCGTCGAGGGACCGTACGACCACGTTGCATGGGAGCACCGCGGCGATGGAGGGGTCCAGCTGGAGTGCCTGGTAGGCCAGTTGGGGCCGACAGGCTCCGAGGATCACCTGTGGGCTGACGTCGACGTCGAGCTTGGCCTTCAGGGTAGCCTTCAGATCGATCTCGGTCAGGACGCCGAAGCCCTGGTCGACCAGGGCGGCGCGTACCGCCTCGACGGTCTCCGCGTAGGGACGGCTCAGCGTGGTGTTCATGGTGTAGCTCAACAGGTGCTCCCTTAATGGTGGTCTGCGGTCTCGCCCAGTCTCGCTCAACGCGGTCGCGTCCCGCCATGGCCGTCTGGCGTCGGCCGCCAAACCCTACAGCTTTCCGATTTGGCCCATACCAGCCAGCGATAGACGTCGAAGGAGTGCACCTTGAGCGCCGTCCGATCGGTAGGCGTCGCCGACGGTGACATCGGTATCCATTGGCCGACGTCGAGACGCTGGAACGCGGATATCTGGCTCGTTGCGCTCGAGCGGCCGAGGTTGTCGAGCAAGTTGTTGCTGTAGAAACCGGCCCGTCCGCAGCCCACCTGCACCAACCATGGCCATACCGACTCAGTTGACCTGTTGATCGTGATCGCCCTCGTCGCTCTGTATTGAGCGAGCGGGAAGAGCGTGTCTCCCGGCGTATCCGAGACCCGTTCATCCGGGGTGGCCCCCAGCCGAGATGCCAACGGCGATACAGCGGCGCAGTCACCAGCGCAGGCAGGTCCCGCGGTAAGTCAGCTAACTCCGCGCGCCAGCTCAGGTCCCGTTGGCCGGGAAGGATGAGCGAAGGGAGTCGTCATGTCAGCATCACCTCAGCGCCGTTGTCGGCCGCCTGGCGTGCCGCGACGACCAGGCCCGCGCGCCATCCCGGGGCACGGCCATTTGGTGGCGGGCGAATGTTGAGCTCGCCGACGCACTCGTGGCTGCTGGCGAGCAACCAAGAGGTCAGCGAGTTGGAGTTCCACATGTCGCCTGTGCCTAGCTCGTCGCGTCCCCAGGTCAGCGCCGGAACTTCCGGGACAAGCTCCAGCAGCCGGCTCACGCGAGGGGGGTCCCGGCTGACGACGTGGGGGCTCTCGACGGATTCGTTCAGGTCGGGTATCTCGCCGTTTCTCCACCGGCGTACCTCGTAGCGAAAGAGTGCGGGGCGAGCAAGGCAGCAAGACCCGACCGGGCCCTCGCGGACGCCCCCCGGTCGGTCGCGTCGCTGGCCCACACTGGGGTCATTTCGATTACGTAGCGTTCGTCGCCGATCCGCACTTCGAGCGCCGAGTGGTACAGCTCGCGGACGGCTCGATGCTGGTGCCTGGCCATGATGGCCTCAAGAATGCGGCCATTCCAGCGAACCGAATGACCGCCGGCGCCGAGCGGCAGCCAATACAGCATGACCACGCTCCGGGCTCATGTCCTCCTGCGGCTAGCTGAGTCATCGCTGGGACGCTCGTTCGACCGGATCGGGTGTTGTGCGGGTAGCGGCCAAGGCGGCGCCGAGGGTGACGATCCACAGCACGACCGGGTACACGACCCATCGCTCGACGCCGCCTTCGCCGAGCCGTGCCACCGGCGCCCAGTCGATGAAGAAGACGCCGCCGATGACTAGGGACGAGAGGGAGACGATCCCGAGGCCGGTGTGCATCAGGCGCAGTGCGCCGGTGTGTAGTTTGGCGGTGGTGATGGCAGCGATGCCGCCCGCCGTGAACGCGATCATGGAGAACAGGGTGTGTGGTGCCAGGAGGTTGCCGGGGAAGAACCCGACGCCGATCATGCCCAATCCGAGCAGGGCGACGGGGAGCGTTGTCCGCCTGGCGTTGTGGGCCTGGTGCAGGAGGTATGCAGTGACCGCGATGGCCAGGCCGGCGAGGATCATCGTCAGGTTGAAGATGAGGGCCGATGGCTGACGTACGAGGTTGTCGGGCCGCATCGCAGCCAGGTCGCTGACCGACTGGCTGTGCGTGTTGTACGCCGCCGGGTACAGGGCCTCAGCGGTGATGATTCCCATCAGGACGCTTGCTCCACCCAGAAGCAAGAGCACGCCTGCGACGGCGGTTTTCGGTGAGCCGTCAGGCGTGGTGAGGCAGGCAGACGGCTTGTCGAGCGGCTGTACGGTCGGGGTCACGATGCCTCTTCGGGGTTATTTGTTCCGTGTTCAGTTTCTCCTTCCATCCTGGCGAGATCGCTCCGGCGGTGACAGGGCCTAACGTCCCATCCAGTCGCGACAAGGGTCCTCTGGCTCCCGCGTGATCGGGCCTCGGCCGCAGCGGCTGGGCTTGCCGACGCGGTGGTGTCGTTGTTGATGAGTCGACCTCGTGACAACCTCAACGTTTGCGATTGGTGACGTGTCATGCAGGGCCGAATGTCGGCCGAGGTCAGGTCGTAAGTCCCCACCTGGGTGAGTGGACGGGGCTAGCGTCGAGGTACAGGGATGCGCCACGCCGAAGGGCTCGTGCTCCATCAGAGATTTCATGGCCCATTCCGCGCGGGCCTGTCTTGGAGCGTCCCATGTCCATTGACCAAGCACGTGTGCCCAACGCGCTCACCGCTCCACGGGGGCTCGAGGTCGAGACCCACGCGGTCGCTCAAGCCATCGGGCTGAGCAAGGTCTATGGCGGTGGAGCAGCCGAGGTGGTGGCGCTGAACGACGTGACCGTGCAGTTCGGGCGGGGCCAGCTTACGGCGATCATGGACCGTCCGGCTCCGGAAAGTCGACGTTATGCACCGCATGGCCGCACTGGACACTCCCACCTCGGGCCAGGTCGTCATCGACGTAGTCGACATCAGCGGTCTGAAAGACAAGGCGCTGACGCGACTTCGCCGCGACCGCCTCGGGTTTGTGTTTCAGGCCTACCACCTCGTGCCGACCTCACAGCGCGGGAGAACATCACTCTTCCCGTGGACATCGCCGGATCGAAGCTCGACAAGGGGTGGTTCGACACGGTCGTCGACACCCTCGGCATTCGGGACCGGCTGTCCCACCGGCCCAACGAACTCTCCGGGATCAGCAGCAGCGGGTTGCCTGTGCGGGCGCTGGTGAGCCGGCCCGCCATCGTGTTCGCCGACGAGCCCACCGGCAACCTGGACTCGCGTGCCATCCGTGAGATTCTCAAGTTCCCCCGTGGCTCGGTCGACGACTTCGGCGAGACCATCGTGATGGTCACGCACGACCCGGTGGCAGCGTCGTATGCCCGACCGCGTGTTGTTCTTGCTGGAGTGGCCGGATCGTCGACGAGATCCTTGCTCCCACCACGTCGTCGGTGTCGGAGTAGATGAAGACCCTGGAGCTAGCCGGTCGGAGGTCCTGACATGCTGCGAGTCGCCCTTCGCGGGTTGCAGGACCACCTCGCACGGCTGCTTCTCACCGCCTTCGCCGTGATCCTCGGCGTCTCCTTCGTGACGGGCACTTTCGTCCTCCGAGGCAGCATCGAAAGCACGCTGAACGGTCTACCCACTCAAGCGTCGAGGGGGATCGATGTCTCTGTGCGCGGAGTCGACGCGAACACGTCACCGCTGGCCCCGCCACTCGCCGCCGTCCCGCCGAGCCTGGTCGGTACCCTCGACCACGTCCCAGGCGTCGCCCGCGTGCTCCCCAACCTCCGAGGAACAGCCCTGATCGCGGGCCGAGACAAATCTCATCTGTGATGCTCCGGGACGCGTGTACGACACGCGGACGCATGCCTCTGAAAGCAGAGCTAGCCCCGGGCTAGCCATCCCGAGGGCGACGGCCGCCGGTACAGCTGCACGGTTGCAGGTCCCCGCCGCCACGGTGGTGCGAAGTAGCGGAAGGGTCGTGGGCGCTAGGTCGGCGGGATGCGGGCTGACGAAACGACCCTCGACGGCGGACAAGGTTCGAGCGACTCCCACGGGCAAGGGCCGGAGGCCCCACCATGATTGAGACGCCAGCCGTCGCGTTACGCAACATCTCGATGTTTCGGCTCATACATGCGGTCGATCCGCCGCATGCGTGGAACGTGGCCGCGAAAGCCTCAGGTGTAGCGGATTACGACGAGAAGCTGAACGGGGGATACCGGTCCGTGACCAGGACGAAGGCGTACGCGATCACCCGATTCTGCCAGCGCATGACGCCTAGCACGAAGTCGAACATCCCCCTCGGATATTTGCCGGTGAAAAGGATGGCGAACCAGGCGATGATGACCACGACGACCGCCGCGATATCCAGGAAGATCAGCACAATGAAGTGTGGAATGGCCAGGAACCACTTCACCAGCGGCAGCCACCGGTTCAGGTCGCGTTCCGCGTCGGGGTAGGGGTAGGCGAGATGCACCGACTGGTCCTCGTCGGTGGACGGGTACCGGTCATCCATCAGTGCCAGGTAGACACCGACGCGGTTCCCGAACCGCTGCAGCTCGAGGTTCCAGTCGAACCACCAGCGCGGATACTTCTGCCGGAACAGGATCATCAGCAATGGACCGAGGACGAGCAGGCCACCAGCCCCAGTCGCCATCTCCGACGTCCTGCCGCCTGCTGACCCCTGCCACGTTCCACCCGACACCACGCCAAACACGATCACTGCGGGGATCACCGTGATGATGCGGAAGGCCGTCGTCAGCCGATTTAGTGCCCGATCGGGAAAGTCGACTGAGAACTGAACCGGGTGGGCCGACGTCGGTGGAATTGCCGCGTCCTGCGAACCGCTCATGGGCGCCTACGCTAGTGGAAGCGCCACGCAGAAGTCATCTCGTGGTAGACGCCGCGCGAATGTCCGGGATCGCGGGAGGGTCCTGCGGCGGGCTGAGGCGATGCTGCGGTGGCCGTTCAGGCTCGCCGCTGATGTCCGGTACAGCCGGCCGCGGCCTCTGCACGCCGCCGCCCGTTTGAGACTGCCGACCAGCCGGGCTGGACAGCAGCGACAAACGCGAATGCTGCCTCGTTGCGGATCAGGCGGGCGTTGTCGCCTGCGGTGGCCAGAAACTGGCCTGCGATGACGGGCCCCGCTCCCGTACGGCCGACCAGTCCCGTGCCGTAGAGCAGACCAACGCTCGATCCGCCGATTTGAGCGGCTTGATCGCCTCGTCGTGCGCAACGAAGGTGGTCAACGAGCAACCAATTGGCGGGACTGCTTAGGGACATGACCTCTGGGTCGATGGTCAAGAGGTCGCCCGATCCGGCTTCCGTAGATCTTCGCCAGCCTTCGCTGAATCTTCGCGAAGAGGCCCGTCTCGGCCCCTCTCGCGGCAATGTCCGCAGACGTGGTGCGGACACCGAACGCCAGAACCGGGCCCGTGGTGACCCACGAACCCGGCCCTGCACTTTCTTTTGTAGCGGGGGCAGGATTTGAACTTGCGACCTCTGGGTTACGAGTGCCGTACCACGCTCACACACTAACTCACATTCCACTCGACTCCCGCCTGCTCTGAGGGTAAAGTCGCAGGTCAGACTCACATTGAGTTTACGCCAACCTTCGCCGACGTTCGCTGACTTC
>JBBRYB010000106.1:0-8214 GCA_038238115.1 Propionibacteriales bacterium
CCCGCCGCGGCGGCGCCGGCGGTCCGGGCCCAGGCGTAGCCAGGACGAGGCGCCAGGTACGTGTGCAGGTCGGGCCCCACGAGCCCGGCTAAGGCGGGGCTGTAGAAGAGCGAGGCGACCGCGCCGAGCTCGTCGGGTGCTGCGGTTTCCTCGACCTCCCGCAGACCCGTGCTCAGGCAGAGCCCGTACCCGACGCCGAGCAGCGCGGCGGCGAGGGCGGCGGTGACGAGTCCGGGTCGGGCCGTGGCGTACGCCGAGGCCAGGTAGGCGAGCACGACCACGGCCAGGCTCGCCGCCGCGGCGACGCGCCCGTCGCCCTGACGCGCCGTGGTGGCGGCATGCACCCTGCGACCGGCCGACTGCACGCCGTACCCGGCCGCCAGGGCGAGAGCGGCGAGTAGGCCGGGGACGGCCACCTGCAGTCCCGAGACGGTGCCGATGCCGTGAGCCGGAAGCGTCGTGAACGCCACGGTCACGCTCCCGAACACCCACGGAGCGAGGGGCATCGTAATGCCGCGGAACCGGGCGGTGCGGACCGAGTCCGGCAACAGCGGGGCCCTCGTCCCAGCCTCCCGGGTCCGGGCCCGGGTGCGGGTTTCCGGGGCCCGGGGAAGCAGCGCGAGCGCCAGCACGGTGAGCGCCAGGTGGACCAAGTAGGGCAGCAGGACAGGCTCCGGCGCCCACTGCGCTAAGAGACCTGCGACCAGCGGACCGACTCCGAACCCGGCGGTCAGGGCCACACCCGCTCGACGGGCCGCCACCCCGGGCCCGGACCCGTCGGACAGCTCCTTGAGCCAGGCGGTGCCGATGGTGAACACGGTGCCCGACACCACACCGGTGAGCAGTCGGCCGGCGTAGAGCCACCCCACGCCCCACTGGCCGCCGGCCAGCACGGCCGTGGCCAGCAGCGAGAGCGCAGCGAAGGCGATCATCAGACTGCGCCGGCCGAACCGGTCACTGGCCCGTCCGCCCACCAGCAGTCCGGGGACGAGCCCCAGCGCGTAGACGCCGAAGACCGCAGTGGCCTGGGTGTCGGAGAGCCCGAGGGTGCGCCGGTAGACGGCGAGCAGCGGGACGAACTGGTTCGCCCCATAGCCCACGGTGAACATGGTCAGCGCGGGCCAGCGCCACGGCCCGGCGGAGGGCATCAGATGCTGGAGTGTGCTTCGACGGCCTTCTCCAGCAGGGCCTTGCGCTCGGCGAGCATCCGGTCCACCGACGCCGGGTCCTCGCGGTTCGTCGCGATCATGTCGCGGCGCCGCTGGCCGCCCCGCACGACGGTGAGGCTGCCGTCCAGGATGGCTTCGACGGTGGCGTCCGCGACCGCCTCGGGGGGCTCGTACTCGAAGCCCTCCGCGGCGCCGGCCTTCGAGGTCCCCATCATCGGGGTGCTGGTCGCCCCGGGGTAGACGGTCAGGACGTGCACACCCTCGCCGTACAGCTCACGACGCAGCGCCTCCCCGAAGTGCGCGATCCCGGCCTTGGTCGCCGCGTAGGTCGCGTAGAACGGCATCGCGATCAGCCCAATTCCCGAGGAGATGTTGATCACCAGTCCGCGGTCGGACTCCCGCAGGCTGGGCAGGGCCGCGCGGGTGAGCAGGATCGGCGCCGTCAGGTTGAGCGCGACCTGGGCCACGACCTCGGACTCCTCGATGGCCTCGAGCCGGCCGGCGCGGACGTTGCCCGCGTTGTTGACCAGGACGTCGATCCCACCGAACTCGGCCCTAGCCGAGGCCACCACCGTCTCCGGCGCGCCCGGTTCGGTGAGGTCAACGGTCACCACGTGGGCCCGGGCGCCCTGCTGTCGGACACGGTCCGCGAGCTCGTCGAGGGGCTGCTGACGGCGGCCCACGAGCGTGAGCCGAGGTGTGTGCTCGGCGATACGCAGCGCGAGGGCCTGCCCGATGCCGCTTCCGGCTCCTGTGATCAGGATCGAGGCGTTCTTCAGGTCCATGAGTTCTCCTTCGAGGGATGGGCAAACGGCGACCGCGACCGCCGGCTGACCGCCCGTGTGTCGGACCACCTCAGGAATGGGGGGCAGTCACACGTCCCGGCCGCCGAAAGCGCTGGTCGGGGAGGGCTGAGCGTCACGTCGAAGCACTCACCGTCCCAAGCGTCACGTCGAAGCACTCACCGTCCCAACGTGTGATCATGCTGCTCATATTCCTCACGCATTGATCTCGGTCTTCGATCTACGCCGAGCGCTTGGCGGCATCTGCCGCCTGGCCGCTCCAGCGACGAGGCAACGGCGGACGACATCGGTGCGTAGGTGTTCCGAGCGCACTGCGTCGACCGGAATCACGTCTGCGTACGCCAAGGCGAGTGGTTGTCCCTGTCGCGGCGAAGGTCGTGACCAGCGATGAAGTCAGCGCGGTCGGTACGCCCGATGCGCCCCGGAGGCAGGGTCGGCTGGGGTAGAAGGTCAGGTGAGCGCCAGCCAGGACTGTCGTCGCGGCATGTCCGCGGCTGCTCACCGCCCCGAAGATGCCGAGTCGCGCAGCTACTGCTGGGAGGGAGTGCACGACAGCAAGAACACCGACGGCGTCTCGTGGTGGCAGTCGCTACCCGAGGTGTCCCTCGGTCTGGTCGACGAGACGGAGTAAGCACAGGGAGCCGATCATCGACGTCGGTGCGGGTTGTATCCAGGAGGACCCGATGATCTCGATCATCAAGACCATGCTGACCTGCCACTGGTCCGCTGGGCGTGTGCAGCGGGACCTGGACGCGGATCCGTCCGCGCCACTCACTCCGGACGAGGTCGAACGGCTCGAAGGACACCTGGCGATGTGTGAGAAGTGCGCGGAGGTGTACGCCGACCACCGGCTGCTCCGGCGCCGGTTTGCCCGGTGGTCGCAAGCCGGCCTTCCCGATCCGGCGATGGTGGCCAGGGTGTGACTGGCGGCGCACAGGGTCATCGCCGAGGACGGGGTGTGACGGGCCGCTTGACCACGACCCCGTCGTCTCGGCCCGTCTGGGACCTGGTCGTCGTCGGGGGCGGGACAGCCGGCATCGTCACAGCCAAGACCGCCGTCGCCCTCGGAGCCCGGGTGATCATGGTCGAACGCGATCGACCTGGTGGTGACTGCCTGTGGACCGGTTGTGTGCCGAGTAAGACGTTGCTGAGTTTTGCCCATGCCGCGGCAGACGCGCTGGCGGCCGCCAGGTTCGGCATCCACGCTGATCAGGTGCACGTCGACTTCACGGAGGTGATGGCCAGGGTGTACGCGGCGATCGCATCCGTCGAACTCGCCGACTCCCCCGAGACGCTGCGTGCTGCCGGCGTGCACGTTCTCCGCGGTACGGCGGAGTTCACTGGCCGGCAGTCGGTTTGTGTCGACGGGGACGAGATCCGGTGTCGCCAAGGCCTGGTGGCGACGGGTGCCTCGCCCCTGGTGCCGCCAATCCCGGGACTCGTCGACGTCTCGCCGCTGACCAGCGAGACCGTCTGGGACCTCGAGAAGCTTCCCGGACGGCTCGTCGTCGTCGGAGGTGGAAGCGTGGGCTGCGAGCTTGTGCAGCGGCCCAGCTCAGCAGCGACGAGACGGACTCGACGTCGGACCCGGTCAGCTGGTGACTGTCGTAGACCAGGGCCGTGTCGGCCTCCTGCCACGGCGCCGCACAGCCTCTGACAGGGGTGTCGAAGTCGTTGGTTGACAGCGGGGCGGGTGAAGTCGACGAGGCGGGAGTTCGGTAGGCCGCGTACCCAGCCGCATGACCAGAGGTCGGCCTGGACTCCGGTGGCGAAATTCTCGCCGTTGATCCAGATCGCGTCGACCGAACCACCGCTGCTGCGACCGGCCTGCTTCTCACCCAGCACCTTGTTCACCGCGTCCGCGGTGTCGGTCACCGGCACCTGGTTGAGAGTGACACCGAGCTCCGCGAGGCGATCGGCGACGTAGCCCGTGACGAACCCGTTGAGCGTGTCGTCCCCTCCGTACATGTACCAGTTGACTGTCTGTCCGTCGGCCTGCGCGAGCACGGAGTCCCAGTCGCCGGAGTCGAGTCGCTGCTCGGCGCTGGTGGACGACTGCGACGTGCAGGCAGTCACCATGAGTGCCGCGGTGGTGAGCACGACGGCCGAAAGCCGTCGGCGCTCGGTCGAAGACTTGACATCAACGCTCCTGCAGCTCGTGGGGGTTCTCGAGCGCGACGTCACCGGGTCGGCGAAGGAGGTGCACACCCATCGCGACGCGCTGGACGGCAGTGATCGCGACTAGCACGCTGAAGGCCCATGCGATCGTGGCCGCGTGGTCAGGGAGGAGGCAGAACAAGACGTAGACGATCACGGTCTCGGTGCCCTCGGCCAGCCCCCCGACGAAGCGGAGTGACCGTCCGTCGTCCCAGCGGCGCGACCCTTCCTTCACCAGGCTCGACAAGGCGAGGAACGCCGTGCCCGACAGGTAGTAGCTGGTCAGCAGGACCAGACAGGCCACCTGGGCCTCAGGCCGAGCAAGGGCGACCCCGACGATGAAGCCGGCGTAGATGCTGAAGTCGGCGACGAGGTCGAGGAAGCCACCGAGCTCGGTCTGCCCTCGTCGACGCGCCACCGGCCCGTCGAGACCGTCGAGCACGCGGTTGAGGATCCACAGCCCTAGCGCCGTGCTCCATGAGCCGCTGGCGGCCGCGACACACGCCGTCACGCCGGCCATCCAGCCGCCGACGGTCAACGCCAGCGGGGGGACACCCGCGTCGGACAGCTTCGCTCCGACCGACTCGAGTCCGGGCGCGAGCATGCGGCGTACGCGTGCGTCAAGCATCGGCGCGCGCCCTCGTGCGGGTTGCTGGTCTGCCGGTCTTGACGGCTCTGTTGCGTTAGTCGATCAGTCGGCATGGTTGAACCGCTGCGGCGGGGGGATCAGATGGCGAGCGCGAGCTCTTCGAACGCCGCCGGCAGCCGGTGATGAACCGGTGCGTGGGTCGCGATGTCGTAGTGGCCGCGTCTGATGTTCTGGACGAAGGCGTGGCCGGTCGCAAGGATCCGTGCTGATCGGAAGGTCTTGAGACCGCGCATGGGTCGGAGCCTGGCTTTGAGCCGACCGTGGTCGGCTTCGACTCTGTTGTTGGCGTACTGCTCGGTGTCGTGCAGGGCGGTCGGGACGAGCTCGTCCAGGGCCCGTGAGTACGCTGGTGCCCGGTCCGTGGTCACCTCCACCGGCACCTTCCCGGTGGCGAGTGCCCGGCGGAAGAACGTCCTCGCGGCGGTCAGATCTCGTCTGGTCGACAGCCGCACGTCGATGACCTGCCCGTACTGGTCGATCGCCCGGTACAGGTATGTCCATCGGCCGTTGACCTTGACGTAGGTCTCGTCGACGAACCACCGATCACCCGGCACCTGACGACATGTGCGTGCCGCTTCGACGAACTCCGGTGTGAACCGTTGGACCCACCGGTAGATCGTGACGTGATCGACGTCCACTCCCCGCTCGGCAAGCAACTCCTCGACATCTCGGTAGGACAGGCCGTACCGCAGGTACCACCGCACCGCCAGCGAGATCACCTCCCGAGGGAACCGGAAACCAGCGAACGCGGAAGCCGACGAGGATGTCATGGCACCAGTCTCGTGCCAGGCCCGATCGCCCAACGCAACAGTGCCCCTCGACGTGCTTCCCGCACCAGGCACCCGGCTCTTCGCGCTTCTTGGTGGCACGATCGGGAACTACCCGCCGACCCAGCGGCGAGCGTTCTTGGCCGGTCTGGCGGCCGCGATGAGATCCGACGAGACGTTCCTGCTCGGGATCGATCTGGTCAAAGCACCTGATCGGTTGGTTGCGGCCTACGACGACGATGCCGGGGTCACCGCGGAGTTCAATCGCAACGTGCTGCGCGTGCTCAATACTGAACTGCTCGGCGATCTGGACGTCGATGCCTTTGATCATGTGGCGATCTGGGACCCGGAGCAACAGTGGATCGAGATGCGACTGAAAGCCCGTCGGCCGATGTCGACCCGCCTGATGGCGATCGGCCTCGACATCGCTTTCGCGCCGGACGAACATCTGCGCACCGAGATCTCGGCCAAGTTCCATCGCCAAGGTATCGAGTCCGAGCTTCGAGGAGCTGGGCTGACGGTGGAGGGATGGTGGACCGACGACGATTTCGCGGTCGTTCTCACCCGGCGTTGAGGGGGAGAGCACTGCGCCGTGCTCAGTTTTCGCGCGTCACCGACACACCCAAGTCGATCGATCAGCAGACCCAGCTGCCGGTCAGCGAGAGGTCTTCCCGGGTGGCGGTCAATTCGGCGAAAGGGCGCGCTCGCCCGCCGTGCTTGAGGACGCCGTTCGCGTACCCTGAGTTTCTCGCTTGGCTCGAACGGCGTGGACGCGGAAGGATCGAAGATGCGGATAGCTGCTGCACAGGCGCGGCCACAATGGCTGGACGCCGCCGCCACAACACGCAAGGCGGTCGCCTGGATCGAAGACGCTGCCTCACGCGGTGTGCAGGTGGTGGCGTTTCCCGAGGCATTCCTGACCGGCTATCCGTTCTGGCTGGATCTGACGGGCGGCGCAAAGTTCGATGATGATCGCCAGAAGCGCGCCTATGCCGCCTACCTGGAGGCAGCTGTTGAGCTCGACGGTCCGGAACTGGCCACGTTGTGCGAGGCGGCGCACGACCTGGGCGTATTCGTCTACATGGGTATGGCCGAGCGCGGGTCCAGCTCGGCGCGCGGAACCGTCTTCTGCACTCTTGTGGCCATCGATCCCGAGAGTGGACTGGTCAGCGCCCACCGCAAGCTGATCCCGACCCATGAGGAACGGCTCGTCTGGGGGCAGGGTGATGGCCACGGGCTCCGAGTCCACCGCGTCGCCGGGGCGCGGGTCGGCGGACTCAGCTGTTGGGAGAACTGGATGCCACAGGCAAGGCACGCGCTATACGCACAGGGCGAGGACCTACACGTCAGCGTGTGGCCGGGCAACCCGCGTAACACCGCTGACATCACGCGCTTCATAGCGCTGGAGGGCCGGGTATGGTCACTCGCGGCCAATGGGTTGCTCTCCCTCGACGACGTACCGGTTGACTTCCCGGTGCGCGACGACCTCGAGGCGGCGGGGGTCACCGACTACTGCCGCGGCGGATCAGGTGTGGCGGCACCCGACGGGACCTGGCTCGTGGTGCCTGTGCTTGACGAGGAGCGGTTGGTCGTCGCCGACGTGGACCTTGCGATGGTCGCGCGCGAACGCCAGGCTCTCGATCCCACCGGCCATTACAGCCGTCCAGACATCTTCCGTGTCGAGGTCGACCGTCAGCGGCGGACTGCCGTCCACTTCCACGACTGACCGACCTTCGCTCCTTACCGGTACCTTCCCCCCGAGCCTGGGGACATGAGATGGCTCCTCGGGTGAGGATGGCTACAACGCACGGCGCAGCGCCGCGAGCAGGCGCTCGACGTCGTCGGCGGTGTTGAACACGTAGGGGGAAATGCGCAGGCTTTCGCCGCGCAGGCTGACGTGCACCTGCGCGTCGGCCAGGCCTTGCACCACTGCTGCCGGCGAGCCGACCGGCAGTCTGAGACCGACGATGTGACGGGCATGCGGCTCAGCGTGGACCGGCAGACCGATTGTCGCGGCGCCGTTGACGACCGCCGCGGTCAACGGTTCCACGGTCGCGGCTATGCGCTCCACCGACCACTCGGCGACCGTCTCAAGAGCGGCGAGCGCCATGGGGACGAGAACGAAGTTGCTCGCCTCGCCGCCGTCGAACCGGCGGGCTCCAGGCCGGAACGCGTCGGTGTACGACGTCAGATGGGCGAAATCCTCGCTGCCCTCGCGACCGGCCCAATGGTGCTCCAGCGGCCGCCAGTCGCGGCAATGCGGCGCCGTCCACGCATACCCGACGCTGTACGGGCCAAGCAGCCACTTGTAGCCCGCCGCCACCACCATGTCCGCTCCCACCTCATTCACGTCCAAAGGCAGCACACCGAGTGACTGCGTCGCATCGATGACGAACGTTGCGCCAACAGCGCGCGCCACTTCACCGATCGTCGCGACATCGATCAACGCCCCGGTCATGAAGTGGCAGTTGGGCACGGCGACGGCCACCGTCCGCTCGTCGATCGACTCGACGACGGCGCGGGTCCAGTCACCGTCGTCTGGACGTTCCACAGCGACGACACTCGCGCCGGACCGACGCGCGAGGTCATGCCACGGATACACGTTGGACGGGTACTGATCGGACAGAACGACGATGCGGCTCTCACCAGACGCCGACACGTTCGCCGCC
>JBBRYB010000107.1:0-8213 GCA_038238115.1 Propionibacteriales bacterium
CCGGGGTGCTCGGATTGAACGTCACCTCCGCCCCGGACTCGTCGACGGCGATGCATTGGCTGGCCGACGGGCACGCCACCCCGGAGAGGTAGTGGCCGGGATCGACTCTGGCCGAGCTCTGAGCGCCCGGCGCGGTCGGATCAAACGTCACCTCCTCCCCGATCTGACCGACGGCGGTGCACTGGCTGGCCGTCGGGCACGCCACCGCGGACAGGTTCTGGTCGCTGATCGTGGTAACAAGCGGCTCGCCCCGCGCGGTCGGGTCGAACGTCACCTCCGCCCCGGACTGATCGACCGCCGTGCACTGACGGGTCGACGGGCACGCCACCCCGCCAAGGCCGGAGCCGCTGATCGTGGTGGGAGTCGGGGTGCCCGGTGCGGTCGGGTCAAACGTCACCTCACCCCCGAGGAAATCGACGGCGGTGCACTGGCGAGTCGACGGGCACGCCACCCCGAACAGGCCGAAGCCTTGGATCATGGTGGAGGTCCGCGTTCCCGGTGCGGTCGGGTCAAACGTCACCACCTCACCGGATACATCGACGGCGGTGCACTGGCGAGTCGACGGGCACGCCAGTCCTCTCAGCCCGCGGCCACTGTTGATCGTGATGGGGGTCGGGGTGCCCGGTGCGGTCGGATTGAACGTCACCTCCCTGCCCACCGTGCCGCCCTCGGTAGGCTCGATCTCGACGGCAGTGCACTGGCTGGTCGATGGGCACGCCACCGCGGACAGGCCAACGTTGTCGTCGCCGGAACCGATCGTGGTGGGGGTCGGGGTGCCCGGCGCGGCGGGGTCGAACGTCACCACCGCCCCCGCGTCTCCGACGGCGGTGCACTGGCGAGTCGACGGGCACGCCACCCCGAACAGGCCGCCGCCAGCGAACGTTGGCACCTGGAGCAGGCTGCGGGTCCGGGTGGCCGGTGCAGTCGGATCGAACGTCACCTCCTGCCCGGCGCTGTCAATGGCAGTGCACTGGCTCGCCGACGGGCACGCCACCCCGGACAGGGATTGCCCGCCGCCTGCGGTATCTAGCGAAATCGGCCCAGACCACGACAGCGACGCTGCGCCCGCGACGGCTGGGGAGCTAACGAACACGCCCGAGACCACGAGGGCGACGAGCAAGGGCAGCCGGATCAGCGTCTTCTCCATCGTCGCCCCCATGCCAGCCACACGCTAGGGAGCACCAGCAAAGAGATCAACCAACCGGTCGGCTGATCTTTCGCTCGCCGCCGCAGGACCGTGGCGCCTGGGGCCACCGGCGAAGTCAGCCCAACCCCGGATCTTCGCCAAAACCAGCCCAGGTCATCGTCGCCGCACTCGGATCTCGGCGCTCATTCCCTTGAGCAGGTCTGCCACCCCGTCACCGCCCTTTACGGAGCTGAGAATCGCGTACCGGCCAGGGACCAGATCAGCGGCGAAGGCGGTCCTCTGGCCGGGACGCAGCGTGGGCATGATGGCTACCGCCGGAGCGCCTCGCCGCGTGCTGGAGTGTAGTTGCACGTCGATGGGCGGAAAATCCGTTGGCAGCCTCTCCAACGTCAAATTGTGATCGAGGTGGCCTGCATTGAAGACACGGAATACTGCCCTACCCGCCGGAGCATCGGACCTGAGCTTGTAGTGATACTCCGTCATTGTGACGTCGATGACGGTCGCCGACGGAGGGAGAGCGACGCTTCCGCCACAGGCGCTGACAAGCAAGGAGATGCTCGCTACCCGCACTATGTGCCGAGCTGATCGCCGGGCATTCATCTATCACTCCATTCCAGTGCCGGGTAGTCCGAGCGGACTACCCGGCACTGCATAGGCCTCGACAGCAGGCAGTGGATCAGCGGAGCGACAGCCTGCCCACTTGGTCGGCAAACACCTCAGTAAACCAGAGGTTTCCGTCGTGCCCAGTCGTGATGATCACGGGCCGGCTGTTGGCCGTCGGCGTCGTGTACTCGGTGAGCCCTCCGGTCGTCGTGATGCGCCCGATCTTGTTACCGGGCGGCAGGTTTGCGGGGTCTGGGCCCGGGTTGAACTCCTCGGGAAACCAGAGCGCGTTGTCTGGGCCAACGATGATGTTAGTCGGCCCTGCCCCGGTGAGGCCAGCATACTGAGCTAGCAGCGTCCCGTTGCGACTCATCTTGCCGATCTTGTTGCTGTCGTGCATGGTGAACCATAGGTTGCCATCTGGACCGGTGACGATGCCCTCGGGACGGCTGTTGCGATTCGGTAGCGCAAACTCGCTGATGGTCCCGCTGCCGACATTGACGCGACCGATCTTGCCGGCGTTGGTTTCTGCGAACCACATGTTCCCGTCAGGGCCGACGGTGATGTCCCCGGGGCCGCTGTCCTGAGTCGGGACTGAGTACTCCACTACACAGAAACCCGGGTTGACGCCACCGTCAATCCCACATGCCCTGCCCCCACTCGGGAATATCTGGGCTATCTGATTGGCGAAGTTCTCGGTCACCCACATCGACCTGCCATCAGCCCCTCGGCGGATGTCGAGTGCGCCGCTGCTAGGCGTCAATGTGATGTCGCGCAACACCTGTCCAGTCGCCGTGACACGGCCGACCGTACCGCTCAAGAGCTCGGTGTACCACAGGTTGTTGTCGAAGCCGGTCGTGATGTGGAAGGGGCCGTCCCCTCGGGTCGGCACAGGAAACGGCGGCGTGGGGAAGCTTCCGTCGTACGCCATCTTGCCGATCATGTTGACTGTGTGCTCGGCAATGTACAGCTGGTTGTCTGGGCCGTTTGTGATGCCGATCGGCGTAGTGCCGTCGGCGAACTCCGTAATGGTCCCGACCGCCGCTTCCACAGGTGCGGCACTTGCTCCCGCAAGGCCCGTGATTAGGGCCATCGCCATCACTGCTAGGCCTTTACGCGCGCGTGTTTTACTCATACTGGATCCCTCACTTCCTCTTGTTGGAGAACGTCCGTTATGTTGTTTAGTACTCCGACATCGCGGTCGACCGAGGCGGGGCCCGATAGAGTTCCCCAACCCTTAGTTAGACCAGGTGTCACGGTGAACTCTGTGCGCTGCCGTGGGCAAAGTTGATCTCGGCGGCGTAGATTCCCTGGGCGGCCGGCCCGACATTCAGCCGCGGTGTGACAGTGCCGAAGGACATCCGCGTGTCGGTCCAGGCTGCAAGCGCTCGCTTGTCGGCGGAGACCAGCCCTAGGTGTCCACCGAACTCGACCATGCCGGGAGCGAAGTATGGGATGAGGTAGTGGGCGCCAACGCGAGAGTCGAATCGCTGGCTATTCAGGTGGCGGGCTGGGGAAAACGTCCGGCCCTTGTCGTGAGACGAGGTGTAGGAGACGTCGTTGAAGACGTCCGCTGGATCATCACGGCGGTCGTAGTAGATGACGTCGACGCGCCCGTCGGGGGCAACCGACACCTTGGGCAGGTACTGCGTGCGCCGGTCCCGGGGCGGGTCGTCGTTGACTCGGAGCGGAGGGCTCCAAGACCGGCCCTGGTCTCCCGAGCGGCGGAGGAACACGTCCCAATCGCCGTTGCGGGCATCGTGCCATGCGACATAGAGGCGACCGCCGGGGCCGGAAGCCAACGCGGGCGGGGGCATGGTGAGGACGAGCAGGATCCGCCCGCGGGGAACGACCCGCGGCTCAACGACCGTCGTGGCCTTGAAATGGCCACCGGCGTCGAAGGAGCTGGCCACCACCAGCGACCAGGTGCCCTGAAAGGCTGGACCATCGACACCGCGGTAGTCGACCTGGTCCTCACCGAGGTCGTAGTAGGCGACGTGCACGGCATGGTCGCGGCCGACGACGATCGTGGGCGCCGTTGCCAGCGGGCGTCGGGCGTCGCTCACCGGCACCGGCGACGAGAAGCTGCGTCCACCGTCGTCGGAGTGGCTGGACACGACCGGGTTGGGTGGGTGCGGGAAACCCACTCCGACAGGATCAGCCGTCGCTTGAATCCATGCCAGGTGGATGCGGCCGTCGTCGCCGAAACTCCTGTCGATGGCCATTGTGACACCGAAGGGATGGCCCCCGAGAACTTGGCGAGGCCTCGAGAAGTGACGTCCCCGGTCCGTCGACGAGGTGAGGAAGACGCCCATCGGGGCATTGCTCTGGGTGTGCAAGCCCACGAACAGGTAGAGCAGTCGGCCCGCCCGATCGAAGGCGACCTCGGGCGCATAGCAGCGCTGCGCCCCGGCCGGCAGCGCGGGAACGGGATCGGCGGCGATCCAGGTGCGCCCTCCATCACCCGACAGCTGCAAGTCGCAGTCGTAGGTCGGGGCGTCGATGCGGTCCGCCACGACGACGAACCGCGCGTCGGTGGGGTCGAGGGCCACCGACGGCGAGTTGTGACCGAGAGCTGTCTGGACATCGACCGATGTGACGGGCACATCCCGGCGTACCAGAGCTGTCGCTTTCGACCCTGGGGCTGCCGGACGATCAGCGTCCGCGGAGACGCATCCTGATAGCGCAGAAGCACACGCCACCAACAAGGCCACCCACCAGCGGATCATCGCCGCCTTAATCCAGTTGCAGCTTAGGTTAATTCACCGTGATCAGGGCGGGCGCAGCGATCTCGCTGGGGACAGCGGTTCCAGTCGACCAGCACGCTTCGCCGGTGCCGCCCGGGCTGCCGAGGTTCGGGATCGTACGAGGGATCTTCGACGACGACGAGCCGATGTGGCCGGAAGCGTTCGGCTTTACCGATGGATAGCCCGGAACCGCGGGCTTCGCAGCACAGGTGGTGGCGTCGTTTGGGGGCGCATAGCGGAAGTAGAAGTACTTGGTCTTATCCAAGGCACCGGTTGCTCCTCCCGTCCAGGTCTGCACGCTCAAGGGAAGGTTGCCATTACCCGAACTTGGCGTGCTGTAGGTGTATTCATTCAAGCCCCCCTGGGTGCAGGCGTAGGCCACCGCCCCCACCGTGCCAAGCCCAGCGGCGAGCACCGCTAGGGACGCCAGGAAGACTCGGCGCATTTGAATCGCGGTCCGCCGCTGTGGTCTCATGTGCTGCCCCCCCTGTTGAAGTTCGTCGCGAATCCCATGCCAGCCGCACCATACGGAGACCCAGCGAGAGTTCAACCAACCGGTCGGCTGATCTTTCGCTCCCCTCCGCGGGAATGCGGCGCCCGGTCCGCATCGACCTACGCCCCGTTACGCGTCGCAGGTGAGTCCGCTGTTAGCTGTCCCTGGCGGCGGACCTCGAGTTCCAGCTCCCTGCGCCTGGCGATGCCCAGCTTGGAGAAGATGTTTGACAGGTGCGATTTGACTGTCGCGAGCGCGATGAACAGGCGCTGTGCGATCTGGGGATTGGTCAGGCCCTCCGCGACCAGCTCCGCCACCCGCTGCTCGGTCTCGGTGAGGCTGGACCAGCCACTCGCGGGCCGCCCGCGACGCTTCCGTCCCTTCGATGCCTGTAGCACCGCCTGATCGATGGACAGCTCCCTGCCGTGGCTGAAGGCGGCCTCGGACGTCTCGTCGCCCAGCTCATCGCGGATCAGCGCCACGGCGGCAGCGTGGCGCGCTGACTCCCACGGCGCACGCGCGTAGCCGCCTCGGTCGCGGAGGGCCTGCGCGGCGCCGAGCAGCCGGGCGGCATGCTCGCAGCGACCCGGCTCGGCGGCGAGTCCGCCAAGCGCCTCAAGCGAGGCTGCGACGTCCGGTGCCGCGCTGACCTCCCAACGCAATCCAAGCGCCTCGTCGTGGAGCATCGCCGCTCGCCTCGCGTCGCCGTCGGCCCGCGCGAGCTGACCGAGCCCGTGCAGCGCCCGGGCGGTCGCCAGCTTGTTGCGCTCATCCGAGCGCTCGAGAGCCTCCTCGAACAGGGCACGCGCCCCACCCAGGTCACCCTCGTCGGCCGCCAGCTCGCCCATCCACTGGAGTCCTGGCACCGAGATCCCGGGGCGTGCGCGAACCTGTACCTCCTCGAGGAGCGCGCGAGCACGCCGGTGGTCCCCCCGGGCGTGAGCCACCCTGGCCAGCCCCAGGAGCGGGCCAAGGATCTCGCCGCGCGGTGCGGCCTCGGGCAGCGTCGCTCGGGCTTCTTCGAAAAGCTCCTGCACGCGAACGTAGTCGCCACGCCCGAGCGCCAGAAGACCGAGGGCGGACAGGGCGTTGGAGACGACGAGATCCTCCTCGAGCTCGCCGGCAATCGCCCTAGCCTCCTCGAGGAGGAACTCCGCTTCATCGTAGTCCCCCTGCACCACCGCGACGAATCCCAGCCCGACCAGTCCGTAGCGCATGCCCTGCATGTCCCCGGCCCCGCGCGCCACCGCGAGGCACTCCTCGAACCACGGGCGGGCGGGCCGCATGTCGTTGACCCTGACGTGCGCATCCCCCACGGCACCGAGCGCGTGGGCGAGACACCAGGTGTCGCCTGCCGTACGGGCGAGGCGTGCGCTCTCCTCGAGGAGCGTGAGCTGCTCCGGGAGATCGTGGTAATACGGGGAGTGGCCGAGGATCAGCAGCGCCCGGGCAGAGCCGCGGGCGTCCCCGAGTTCCTGGAACGCGGCGAGGCTCTCCTCGAGCGCCGGGCGCGCGCGTTCGAGCTCGCCCGCCATGTACCTCAGGAACCCGGCGCCCCAGTGCGCCTTGGCGCGCAACTCCGGAGCTGCCTCGCCGTCGAGCTCCTCGCTCACCGCCTCGAGCAGCTCGCGACCCTCGCGAAAGCGGCAGCGCACGCGCCAGAACAAGATCAACGCGCCCACGAGGCGCAGCGCCCACTCGCTCCTCCCGTGGGCGCGTGACCAGTCGAGGGCGCAGCGGAAGTTCGCGCCTTCGGTGTCGAGGAGCTTGAGCCAGCGCACCTGCGAGGGGCCGGTGAGCTCGTCTTCCGCCGTTTCGGCGAGCTCGAGGTAGCAGCGCGCGTGCGTCTCCCGGACGCCGTCCGCCTCGCGCGACTCCTCGAGTCGACTGGCCGCGTACTCCCTGATCGTCTCCAGGAGCCTGTAGCGGGCCGTCGGCCCGTTGGCGGTCTCCGCGACGACGAGCGACTTCGCCACGAGCCGGGCGAGCAGATCGAGGACGTTCGCGTCCTCGACCTCGCCGCCCACGCAGACGGCCCGGCACGCGTCGACGCAGAAGCCTCCGGCGAAGACCGAAAGCCGCCTCAACAGAGCCCGCTCGGCTGCGGGGAGGAGGTCGTGGCTCCAGTCGAGCGCCGCCCGGAGGGTCTTGTGGCGCGGCATGCCGCCGCGGGTGCCCCTGGCTGGGAGGCCGAAGCGGTCGTCCAGGCGGCTTGCGATCTGCGCGGGGGTGAGCATCTCGACGTGCGCGGCGGCCAGCTCGATCGCCAGCGGGAGGCCGTCGAGACGGATCGAGATCGCTGCGATGGCCGAGGCCACGTCTCCGCTGAGGGCGAAGTCCGGCTGCACGGCGAGCGCGCGCTCGACGAACAGCTGCGCCGCCTCGTAGCCCATCAGCGACTCGGGCCCCGTCGACTCAGCGCCGGCCGGCACGGAGAGCGGCGGGACGTGCCACACGTGCTCTCCCATGATCGCGAGGGGCTCCCTGCTGGTCGTCAGGACCGAGAGCTCTGGGCACTCGCGCAGCAGGCCGTCGACCATCTTCGCGCAGGCCTCCACCAGGTGCTCGCAGTTGTCGAGGACGAGCAGCGGCGGTCGCCGGCGGAGCCGGGCGATCACGGAATCCATCAAGCTGGTGCCCGGCGATTCCTGCACGGACAGCGACGACGCAAGCGCCTGCGCAACCAGCGACGGCTCGCCGATCGGAGCGAGGTCCACGAGCCGCGCGCCTTCGGAGTGGCGCTCGGCGAACGCGCGGGCCGTCTCCAAGCCGAGCCGGGTCTTGCCGACGCCCGGGGGGCCCGTAAGGGTGAGAAGGCGGGCGCGTTGGAGCAGGTCCGCCAGCTCCGAAAGCTCCCTAGCCCGGCCGAGGAAGCTGCTGACGGGCGCGGGGAGGTCGTGGGTCACCGCCTTCGGCTGGCGGGACGGCGGGGCTTCGTGCGCCATGCATTCCGAACTATGAGCCCCCGCACCTCGTTGGGTAAGTGTTTGGCTCCCTTAGCGGTTCGTCTCCGCGCCGGTCAACGAGCAGCCGCGACGGTGGCGGCAACCGTTGCCCAGGGACCAGCCGGCGCCTCCGGCTCAGGCCGGGACGGCGGCGCCGGCGAGGCGATCGGCGAGCCGCACGAGGGCGGCGACGCCGGGGGCGTCGGGGTCGAGGTCGATCGGGGCGGTGCCCTCGCGGTCGGCTGCGGCGATGACCGGATCCTCGGGGATGACGACCA
>JBBRYB010000108.1:0-8203 GCA_038238115.1 Propionibacteriales bacterium
CGCCCGTCGAACCCATGCGGGTCGTCACCGCCGCCTTAGGTGGTGGCCTTGGCTCGCGCCGCGGCCTTCTCCTGCAGGGCCTCCACGACGGTGGGGTCCCCGAGCGTCGTCACGTCGCCGAGCTCGCGGCCTTCGGCGATGTCTCGCAGCAGCCGACGCATGATTTTGCCCGAGCGCGTCTTCGGTAGGTCGTTCGCCCAGATGATTGATTTTGGTCGGGCGAGCTTGCCGATCCGCTGACCCACGTGCTCGCGGATCTCAGCGGCCACGGTATCGTCGCCCTCCTGCCCACCGTTGAGCGTGACAAACGCGACGATGGCCTGCCCGGTCATCTCGTCGGCCTCGGCGACGACGGCCGCCTCGGCGACCTTGTCGTGTGTGGTGATGGCAGACTCGACCTCTGCTGTCGAGAGCCGGTGTCCCGAGACGTTGATGACGTCGTCGGTCCGTCCAATGATCCAGAAGTATCCGTCGCTGTCAAGCCGGGCAGCGTCCCCGACGACGTATATGTGCGGGCCGAAGCGGCTGAAGTACGTCGAGACGTAGCGCTCGTCGTCGGCGTACAGCGTGCGCAGCATGCTGGGCCACGGTTTGGTGATCACCAAGATGCCCGTGCCCTCCTTCATCTCGTTGCCGTCGGGGTCGACCAGTGCGGCGGAGATCCCGGGAAGCGGGCGGGTCGCGGACCCAGGCTTGGCCGACGTTAGGCCGGGTAGCGGCGCGATCATGAGCTGGCCGGTCTCGGTCTGCCACCAGGTGTCGACGATGGGGCAGCGCTCGCGTCCGATGATCTTGTAGTACCAAAGCCACGCCTTGGGGTTGATGGGCTCGCCGACCGACCCGAGCAGTCGCAGCGACGACAGGTCGTGCTTGTTCGGGTGCTCGATGCCCCACTTCATGCACGCGCGAATGGCCGTCGGCGCCGTGTAGAAGATCGTCACGCCGTAGCGCTCGATGATGTCCCACCAGGTGTCCTTGGCGGGGTAGTCCGGTGCGCCCTCAAACATGACGCTCGTACATCCGTTAGCCAACGGCCCGTACACGATGAACGAGTGCCCGGTGATCCATCCGACGTCAGCCGTGCACCAGTAGACGTCGGCGTCCGGGCGGAGGTCGAAGACATCCCGGTGGGTGGCGGTGACACCGGTCAGGTAACCACCCGTGGTGTGCTGGATGCCCTTCGGCTTCGCGGTGGAGCCGGAGGAGTACAAGATGAACAAGGGGTCCTCTGCCGACATCGGCTCGGCGGGGCAGTCCGGCGCGCTCCCGGCGAGAAGATCGTCGTAGAAGACGTCCCGGCCGTCAACCATGTCGCAGTCGGTGTCGGTGTGCCTCACCACGACGATCGTCTGAAGGCCGCTCAGGCCATCCATGACGCGGTCGACCTCCTTCTTGATCGCGGCGGCCTTCCCCTTGCGTCGTGCCCCGTCGACGGTGATGAGGGCCCTTGCGTCCGACACCTCCATGCGTTCGCGCACGGAGGAGGGAGAGAAGCCGCCGAAGACCACGTTGTGCGGGGCCCCGATACGGGCGCATGCCAACATGGCCACGACCACCTCGGGGATCATCGGCATGAAGATGCCGACCACGTCACCCTTGGCGATGCCCTGGTCTTTGAGGCCGTTGGCAAGCAGCTGCACGTCGCGAAGCAGGTCGGCGTAGGTGATGTCGCGCTCCTCACCCTCCTCGCCCCGCCAGTGGAAGGCGACCCGGGCCCCGAGTCCCGCCTCGACGTGTCGGTCCAGGCAGTTGTAGGAGACGTTCAGGGTGCCGTCGGCGAACCACTTGTAGAACGGCGGGTTGGAGTCGTCCAGAACCGTGGTGAATGGGTGGTCCCAGTGCAGCTGACGGGCTTGTTCCGCCCAATAGGCCTGCGGGTCTCGCGCAGCCTCGTCGTAGACCCCAGCGTCACGGATGCGCGCGTTCTCCCGAAACTCCGCGGGCGGCTCGAAGGTCTCGATCTTCTGCAGGTCCGCGAGAACCCGCTCGAGCTCCTCGGGACTGTTGACGAGCTCCGCCTTGTCTGTCATTGGCTACTCCCGCGAAAAGGTTTCGATCACACGACCTGACGTCACGTTACTCCCGAACGGGGGTGCAGACGTCGAGTCGTTACGTTCGCTTGGGGTGCCGGTGCCGGCGAAGGCGACACCAAGGCCGCCGCAGACCCGCGTGCCGGGCGCTACTGTGTGCTCGACGCCGGGAGGTGCAGATGTCCGGAGAACCGGTTGGTGGCCATCACCAGGCAACGCCGATCCGCCGCGGCACAGCCCCGGCCGGGCGCCGGAGGGCTGTCGCAGGGAGCCCGCTTACGGACGACGACGGTGGCGAGCTCGGATCGACCCTGCCCACGGACCGCCGAACCGACCCCGGCTCCGCGGATGCCGGCGGCGACCCGGTCTGTCTGCTGAGCCGGGTGTGCCCTGAATGTGGGCGGCTGGCTGAGGCAGATGCTCCTGAGCGTTGCCTCGAGTGCGGCGCTGCTATGTGGGACTGACGCGGGCATCACCCGTGGCACTCCGCGAAGAAGCGCGCCATCTCGGCGGACGCGTCGGGCCCGAGCCGGTCGGTGTACGACCCTCCGGGCCCGCCGCCGGACCAGGCGTGACCGCCGCCGTGGACAACCCACTGCTCCGTCGGGGCGCAGCCTGCATGTGTTGGGTACACCAGCCGCGTGTAGGCCCGGCAACCTTGCACCTGCATACGGTGCACCTTCGATACACCGGACAAGGCGCCTCCTGCTGTGACCGATCGCCACTGCTGCACCAGGCGGCCCGCGTTCACCTGGTCGACAGTCTGATCCCGGTCGCCGTGGAAGACGATGAGCGGAAGGGCGTCACCTGGTAGCCGAACGTCTCGAGACGGCCCCTTCTTCATCACCGACAAGGCGGAACTCACGTCGTGTGCCGCCGCATAGGCCAGACCGGAGTGCACGCCGACGGCGGCGTACAGATCGGGGTACGTCGCCGCCATGACCGCAGCCATGGCTCCGCCCGCCGAGAAGCCGGCCACATAGATCTTGTCGGCGTCAACGGCGTAAGCCCGGAGAATGTCGCGCGTAATTCCGGCGATCAGAGCGGGCTCCCCGCCTCCTCGACGCTGATGTGCGGGCTGGAACCAGTTCCAGTACTTCATGTGGTTCGCCGCGACCGACTGTTCCGGATATGCCACGAGGAAGGACTCCCGCTCGGCCCGCGTGTTCATGCGGGTGCCTGCCGCGAAGTCGTGCGCATCCTGAGTGCCCCCGTGCAGCATGACGACCAACGGCAGGGGTGCTCCGGCGTAGTGGGAGGGCACGTAGAGCTTGTACAGTCGCTCGCCGTCCGCGCTGGCATGGGAAGCGTCGAGGAATTGCCCCGACGACGCGGGGGGAGGATCCTCATGGGGCCCGTCGGTGCGCAGTGTTCCGGGGCGCCGCAGCTTTCCGAGCACTCGCCTTCGCCCCGCGCCGCCACTCGCATCGATTTCCCGAGCGAGCTGGCGCCAGCCGGCGGGGGATGCGTGGGCAGGTGTCGACGGTGCCTGATGACCGCCCAGCGTCCGCTGGAGGAGGGCGGTGGCCTCAGTCAGTCGCCCCGCCTGGGTCAGCCGGGTTGCCTCCGCGATCCGCATTTGCTGGTCGTCGTTCATCTGCTCCCACTCCTGGCATTCGGTACCGGTACATCTGTCCGTGTTAGTGGTTCGTCAGGCGCGTCACCGGCGGCTGCCCAGTGTGCGCTCCGCCAGCGCGGACTTCACGGCCGGACCGGCTCGGAAGGCGCCGAGCACTTCGACGGCGTCGATGGTCGCTGCCGCCAGCTCAGGCGAGACGTCGGCCGCGATGGTCGCCAGCCCGAGGACCCGTATCTGTATCTTCGAGCCCGCCGCTCGATGCCTCTCCAGCTCTGGTCGCGTCACGTGCTGGGATCCTAGGACGAGTGTCTTACGCGCCACCGTCTGGGCGAGGGCATCCGAATGGACGGCAAGCTGTCTGCGGGTGGCGGTCCGCAGGAAATCCGTCCGGTTGGCATAGAACCCCTCCTGTACCAGCAGGTCGATCCCCCCCAGGTCGACCAGTCCAACGTTGACCGTGATCTTCTCGGTTTTCTCAGCTTCCGACATGGACATCCCCTCACCATCTCAGAGGATGGTAGGGGGAGTTTACGCCATCGTGCAAGCGGCCATGAGGGCACCAAGTCACCGGACGAGGATTAGTCGCCGAAGCCGGCGTGTCATACCCGTTGCTTCATCGGTTCGACACCGCGTAGCCTGCGCAGCCGTGCCCCGACGAGGGTCAAACGATTGGTCTCGCCTCCCCATCGTGCGGCGGGGGGAGGGTCCCGGGCAGTCTCGCGGCGATGCTGGCCGGCGCGACCCAGAGCGCTACTAGACCACGGCCACGTTCGAGGCTGCCCCGCAGTGCATCGGGACCGGGAGAGCGCGGATCCCGACTTCCCTCGGTGGAAGGGCCGGGTGCATCTGGCCAACCAAGTGTGGGCGGCAGCCTGCTGGTCGAGCCACGGCTGGCTCCGCGAGCTTTTCACAGCCGACTCTTCTGCCTGCGTAGGCGGTAGACCCACTCATGCCGCCCTGCAACGCCGCGACGACGAAACCGGACCAGGCGCCTTGCGCCGGGTCCGGTCTTCGCGTGAGTCGAAGGGTTACTTCTTGTCGTTTGCCATGAGCCGCTCGCGCAGCTCGTCGACATTGCCTGTCTTGGGCAGGCCGCGACTGGCCAGCTCGTCCTGCAGCTCGGGCTTGGTCAGCTCGTCGTACTTCTTGACGGCCTGCTCGCGAACGTCCTGCTGGGCTGACTCGACGTGCTCGCGCATGGCCTGAGTGACCGACTCGCCCTGCTCGCGAACAACGGATCCGATGGACTCCGCTTGTGTGCGGACCTTCTCAGCGGCCGCGACGCTGACGCCGACGACCTGCTTAGCGACGCCACGCTGGACCTCGAGCGTCTTCTCCCAGAAGTCGAAGACCTGGTCGATCGCTGCGTTGGCGTCGATGAACTGCAACGGGCTCCCGGACTGAGCGAATGCCTTATGCACGTTGTCTGTGAAGGCTTCCGTCACTCCCTCCCAAGTCTGCGTGGCCTGACGAATGCTGCTTGTGTACTGGTCCTGGATGGTCATGTGCTTCTCCTCGCATGGACTGCGTGTTCGATGGTGGTGCCGTGATTGAAATAGTACGCGATCCGCTGAATATGTCAAGCAATCCGAGGGTGTTGTGGCCGGGGTCACTCACTGCGAGGATCCCGACGAGTGTCACGTCGGTCGCCGTCAGTCGTGGCGTTGGCGGAAGCTGCGGTACACACCGAGCAGGACCTGTTTCTCCTCCTCGGTCAGGTCTGGGTCGCCGAGGATGGCGGTCTCGGCTTCGGCGGGGGGCCGGGAGACGTGCTGCTCAGGGTCGATCAGGCCAGCCTGGGTCAGCAAGGCCTCTCCGGACAGGTTGAGCGCCCCCGCGATCGACCGCAACACCTTCAGCGACGGCTGGTGCAGTCCCCGCTCGATCTGACTCAGGTAGGCGTTGGACACATTGCTCAGACCTGCAAGCTGGCGTAAGGAAAGGTCGGCAAGTTGTCGTTGCGCCCGAATGTAGGCGCCCAAGACGTCACGCGTCGTGCTCGCGCCGGTATCGTCACTCATCTGCCACCTCCTTGTCGTTGGGCGGCCGTATCATGGGGATCACGCAGCGAGGTCTGCGCGGGTAGCCGCGCAACGAGCCAACCGCCGGACGCTCAGCTCTTGCTCTCGCGTCGAGACCGCGTGGACGTGGCCTCGAAGCTGGCCATAGGCGTCCATCCAGTCCTGGGTCATCTGGAGGAGCACCTTGCTCGGCGCGGCACCCGGGTCGGCAAGCACTCCCTGGCCTGCCTCCATCTGCGTCCGCATGGTCTGGAGCTGGCCGCTGAGGGCGTCCAGCACACCCCCGACAAAGGTCTCCACCCGCTCTACGGTGTGCTGCTGGGTGGTCATGGCAGTGCTGACAACCTTCCGTGAGGCCTCGAGATTTTCGGTCAGGGCCTTGGTCGCTTCTGCCTGGCTCTTTACCGCCTGCTCCATCGCCCGCAGCGACGCGTCAACCGAGTGGAGCAGAGCAGAGTCGCTGGCTGCCTGTTCCTTGAGCGTTGCCACGACATTTTCTGACCAGCCCTGACTCATCTCGAGGGCACGCTCCTGGGCTCTGACCGCGTCGAACACCATCGCACCGATAGACCGGGCCCTGCTGTTGCCCGCGATGGTGGGTCCGGCTTGGTGGCCATTCTGTCCTCCTGCGAGGTGCGGACGGTCGACGACGATGTCGGTGATCCTATCGCGTTGCAGTTGAGCGGATGAGCGGCCGACCCGGCTCTCCGGTGGTCGACCATCGGTGGCCATTGCGTTGTGAAAGCCTGCGCCGCCATTGCGCGAGATGAGTGTTTGTACGAGGCTGGGCACCAGGTCGTACCTACGGCACGCCGTACTCTCTTGTCGTCGGTTTTGGTGGTCGTCGGTGGCTGAGCGTACGGGCCGGAGAGCAACCAGGTTCGTCCGCTGCCCATCCGCCTTCGGAGGTTTCATGCCAGGATCCGTCATCGTCAGCGGCGCGCGTACGCCGATCGGTAAGCTCTCAGGAGCCCTAAAGAATATGCAGGCCATCGACCTCGGTGGCCTCGCCATCTCTCGCGCTCTGGAGAAGGGCGGTATCTCTGGCGACCAGGTCGACTACGTGATCATGGGACACGTCATCCAGGCGGGAGCGGGGCAGATCACCGCGCGGCAGGCGGCTGTCAAGGGCGGCATACCGATGGTGGTGCCCGCCATCACCATCAACAAAGTGTGCCTCTCGGGGCTCGACGCCATCGCGCTCGCGGACCAGCTGATCGGGGCCGGCGAGTTCGACATCGTCGTCGCCGGCGGCATGGAGTCCATGACCAACGGCCCCTATCTGCTTCCCGGAGCACGGGCGGGGTACCGGTACGGCGACAGCTCGATCGTCGACTCGACCTCACACGACGCCCTGTTCTGTGCCTTCGACTTGATGGGCATGGGTGCCGCCACCGACCAGTACAACGCGAAGCTCGGGATCACCCGCGAGGAACAGGACGCCTACTCCGCCCAGTCGCACCAGCGCGCCAACGACGCCGCGAAGAACGGCCTCTTCGACGACGAGATCGTGAACGTCGAAGTGCCCCAGCGCCGAGGTGACCCGATCGTGGTCTCCAGCGACGAAGGCGTGCGGGGTGACACTACCGCGGAGACGCTCGCCAAGCTGCGCCCCGCCTTCGCCGCGGACGGCACGGTGACGGCCGGTTCTGCATCACAGATCTCGGACGGCGGTTGTGCCGTGGTGGTCATGAGCCGGGCCAAGGCGGAGACGCTAGGAGCTCCCGTCCTCGCCGAGATCGGCGCTCACGGTGTCGTCGCAGGACCCGACCCGTCGCTCCAGTCCCAGCCGTCCAACGCCATCACCAAGGCCCTCAGGCGTGAGGGCCTCACCACGGACGACATCGACCTCTTCGAGATAAACGAGGCATTCGCCTCGGTTGCGATCCAGTCCATGCGTGACCTTGGTCTGACTCCCGACAACGTCAACGTCAACGGTGGTGCGATCTCCATGGGGCATCCCGTCGGCATGTCAGGCGCTCGGCTGGTCCTCCACCTCGCGCACGAGCTCGGGCGACGCGGGGGAGGGGTCGGCGCCGCGGGTCTCTGCGGCGGTGGTGGTCAGGGCGATGCCCTCATCATCCGAGTCCCGGCCTGATCGACCATACTCCTACAAAAGGCAAGCGAAAGCGGGAAACTGGCATGGCTGACATGCAGGGACAGGTGGCCCTCGTCACCGGCGGGGTCAGAGGCATAGGGCTGGCGATCTGTCAGAGACTCTCCGCACGCGGCGTCACCGTCGCGGCCGGGTACTCGCGCGACAAGGACACCGCCGAACGAGTTCTTGCGGGCCTAGGCGGGAGTGCCAGCATCCACCAGGGCAACATCGGCTCCAGCGAGGACTGCGGACGCGTCGTGAGCGAGGTCATGGAGCAACACGGCCACCTCGACATCCTGGTCAACAACGCCGGGATCACGATCGACAAGACGGTGCGCAAAATGTCTGCCGAGGAATGGGACAGGGTGGTCCAGGTCAACCTGTCAGGCGCGTTCTACCTGTCCCATGCAACACTCCAGCACATGCTGGACCGGGGGAGCGGCCGCATCATCAACATCAGCTCGGTGATCGGCTC
>JBBRYB010000109.1:0-8122 GCA_038238115.1 Propionibacteriales bacterium
GGACTCATGGTCCGGCCGGATCTCGCTAACCATCCGGACCGCCCGCTCACGCAGCTCGACCGGGTACCTCTTCGACGTACTCCCTGACATGACTCCATCCTTCCCAAGGACTGGAGTCTCCGGACACGCCGGGGGGATTCAGTACGCCACCGCCGGCTGGGTCGACTGGTACAACAACAGGCGCTTGCACTCGACGCTGGGAAACGTCCCACCAGTCGAGTACGAGCAAGCCCACTACGCTGCCCTCAACCGAGAGCCGCACCCCGCATAGGAACGGCCGAGAACCTGGGGCGATTCGCTCTCGATCCTTTCGATTGGAGCAGCCGGTTGTCGCGGGCTGTTATGTCCGGGTGCACCCTAGGGTAGTGGTGCGGGCTGCCCCTTCCTTGCTCAAGCCAACTCTTCGCTGCCCGCTCAGCCCAGAGCCGTCGGCTTGTAAGCATTGACGGTGGGTTCGCGGGCCCGAACGAGGCATGCGGCCTCGGGGGCGCTAGATCGTGCCGACCTCATCCAGTCACCCACGCGATGGATAGGCAGGACACCACTCGAGCGACAGTCTCAGTCACTGGGTCGCGTCATACCCCCGCGTATGACTGTCAAGCGCAAGGCCGCCGTGCGCCTGATGCTCGGGGCCAGTGCTGTCCCGCACGCCGAACCGTCTGCGGCACCGTCTGCCCGGTTACCAACCATGTCATCAAAGTCGCCAAAGCGGAGCCTGATCCGGGACGGATCCTGACGGGCCAACTGCTGCCCGGCGGTGTTGGCGCTGTCTGCGTCGCGCACGCAGACCGCCTCGTCGACGGGTGCGAGAGGGTGCCGATCACTGACCAAAGGTGCGCCTGCGCGACTCGGTCGTGTGGATGCGACGTGGGTACGCTCGTGCATGTGCCTACCCGATCAACTGCCACTGGCGTGGATGACGCCGCCCTGCTCGGTCTCCGCCGCTGGAACTTTGGTCTGACCGTCCTGCATCTGGTCCAAGCCCTGGCCATCTTGCTCCTGGCCAGTAACTTCGCGATCACGGTCATCGCGTCCTACGCCCAAGGGCCGCCGGGTACCGACCTCGCTGAGCCCAGGTCGATCCTCGATGTTCGCATCGGCGTGGCCGTTGCCGTGTTCTTGGCCCTCGCGGCGCTCGACCACCTCGTGACCGCGACGGTTGGCCGGCGCCGGTACGAGGCGGATCTGCGGCGAGGACTGAACCTCTTCCGATGGGTCGAGTACTCGTTCAGCGCCACGTTGATGATCGTGCTGATCGGCTTCTACAACGGGATCGTCGAGATCTCGGCGGTCTTTGGCCTCGTCGGCGCTAATGTCGCGATGATCCTCTTCGGGTGGCTGCAGGAGCGGATGAACCCGCCTGGGCGCACGTCGACTACGATGCTTCCGTTCTGGTTCGGCTGCGTCGCCGGTGCCGCGCCTTGGGTGGCGATCACCTGGAATCTGGTGGCGGCCCGCGAGGACGTACCCGGCTTTGTCTTCGGCATCTTCGTGTCGTTGTTCGTCTTCTTCATGAGTTTTGCGGTGAACCAGTGGCTGCAGTACAGAGAGGTTGGGCCGTGGCGCAGCTACGCCTTCGGCGAGCGGGGCTACCTCGTTCTCAGTCTTGTTGCGAAGTCCGCTCTTGCCTGGCAGATCTTTGCCGGCTCGCTGGCCTGACCCGGTCTATGGAGGGCCAGAATCACGCAAGGCCGCCAGGGATGTTACGGCGGTCGGTGTTTGGGCGTCGGGCTGCACGACCGAGTGGACCCGACTTCTCGAGTCCGCAGCGGCGCAACTCGAACTCCGGAGAGTGTCCGTCACCGGCCAAGATCTACCGCCGTGCCAGGTGAGGATCGAGGTATTTCGAGTCGCCCGAGGCCAAATCCGCCCGCAGATCGGAAACCTCCGGCCTCGCCCTGACCATTGGATCCGACGGCCCTGCTTCCTTCGGTCCAGGATGCCGAACGGCCTACGGACACGTCGGGCCAGGGAGCAGAGCCGAAGAGATTGCCCGCAAGGGGATCCCTTGCGGCGACCGGCGGTCGGGAGACAGCAGCACAGACCACGTCCCCTTGAGCGCCACGTGACGCGCCCCCGGACGGCCGGGCAAGGGTGCGGCGGATCGTCGTCGCTGCCCGGCGTCGGGGCTCACCAATTCTAGGCTGTGACTTCCCGAGTTCAGGACGCAGGTTCGAGGAATCGCGTCGTCGGTGAACCGGCGAGGGCGGGACTGTTCGCGGGGACGGCCCATACTCGCTCCTGGAGAAGACCCAGGAAGGCCTCGGCAGCCTCGATGGACGCGAACTCGAGGTCTAGGGTGACGAAGCGGTCGTCGTCGACGGGGCGCCAAATATGGTGCGCGAGAACGCCCGAGTGCGCGCGCATCTCGGAGAACCGGTCGAAGGCGGCGTGCCAGGTCGTGAAGTCGGTGACGGGGTGCTCGATGCGAAGAGTGGTCATGCAGACCAGCCTTGCGGCCGGTCCCGCGCGGAACCATCCCAGACGTCTGGGATCTTCGCGGTGATGAGCAGACGGCATACCCCGGTTCTATGCTCACAGTGTGGCGACGAGACCCTCCGGGGCCCCATCCGCCCGGCTGCTCGCAGCGGTCGGGCGCGTCTGCGCGAGCACCGTCGATTGCCGTGAGCTGCGTGCGGGTGTAATTGACCTGCTCGGCCGCGAGATGCCGGTCGACGCGTACGCGTTCGTGCTCACCGACCCCGAGACCTCCGTGGGTGTCGATCCGCTCGCGAGCATCCCCGACCTGCGCGAACTTCCGCGGGTGATCGCACTGAAATACACGACACCGACGCACCGACGCACCGATGGACGACTCTTGACGACGTCGCCTCGCTCGCGGCGACGCCGGTCGCTGCGCGAGGTCCATGGCACGAGTACGTCCTCGCGCGCGGGGTCGTGGACGTCGCCTCGCTCGCGGCGACGCCGGTCGCTGCGCGAGGTCCATGGCACGAGTACGTCCTCGCGCGCGGGGTCGTGGACGTCGCTTCGATGGTGCTGCGCGACCGGTACGGCTGTTGGGGTTTCGTGGACCTGTGGTCGACGGGCAGCCCGTACGCCGACCGCGACTTGACGCTGTTGCGTGACCTGAACGCGGTGCTCACCGCGGCGGTGCGCGGGTGCCAGGCGTTGACGTTTGCTGCCGCGGCAGGCGACGGGGCAGGGCACGGCGACACGGCTGAGGAGGGTCCGGCGGTCGTACTGCTCGATGCGTCGCCGGATCGTGGGCTGGTCATCACGGGCAGCACCCCGGGCACAGAGGCGTGGTTGACGCGGCTGCTGCCGCCGGACTCTAGGCGCGTACCCGTGCCGGCCGCTGTCCTCAACGTCGCGGCGCAACTCCTCGCGCGCGAGGCGGACGTCGACGGCTCACCCACGATCGGTCGGGTCCACGTTGGCGGCGCGGTGTGGCTGCGGCTGCGTGCCTCTCGGCTCGACCCATCGGGCCAGATCGCCGTCACGATCGAACTCGCATCGCCTGCGGATCGGATCGAGATGTTCGCTCGGGCGCACGGACTGTCGCCCCGGGAACGCGAGCTGCTCGACGTACTCGCCGAGGGAGTAGACACGGCAGCCGCCGCTGCGCGACTGGTCATCGCGCCGAACACGGTGCAGTACCACTTTAAGTCCGTCTTCGCCAAGGCTGGCGTGCACAGCCGCCGCGAACTCTTGGGCCGCGTCCTCGGCGTCAATCCAACTCCGGCGTGAGTCGACCCGCGGTGCATATGCGCGCCGTTCTCGCACAACCGACAGAGCAGAGCTGAGGACGAACAGCACCGACTCGGCCATCCCTCAGCAGGACCGCGTCTCACGGCGTCGGGCTCGTCGTCAGATCGGCCGATCTGGCAGAACGCGAACCGGCTGTCGCGGAAGGGGAGCGGCGAACGGGGACTCTTCAGGTCGCGTCGTCTCGCGGGACCGTGGGGCGAAAGCGGACGAGTTCTGAGATCAAGGGGATCAAGACGTCGTCGCCGAGGGACCATTCGGCGGCTCGTGCCGCCAACTCCGCCGGCACTTCCGGCTCGCCGAATGCCAGAGCCGGGATTTGGTAGCACCCGTGAGCGTCATGTGCGAGGACCACCTCGTACCCTCGCTCAATCGCTGACCGAGCAGTGGCTGCGACGCACATCTCCGACATCACACCGCAGATGCTGATCGTCGTGACGTGATGACTACGAAGCAACGCATCCAGGTCGGTTCCGGCGAACCCGTTGTCGTGCCGCTTGCGCACGACAGCATCGCCGGGCTGAGGTTCGAAGGCGAGTTCCCAGCCAGCTGTCTCGGGCTGGTCGGGTTCACCTGCGCCAAGTCGTTCTGGAGGAAGAGCACCAGGGCGCCTACAGCACGCGCAGCTTCGATCTGGCGCTGTGCAGCCGGCAGGACCGTGCCGATCCGTGGGATTGCCCCGGGACCTTCGACGAAGGCGCGCTGCATGTCGATCACCATCACGGCGTGTGCGACGCGGAGCCCATCACGTTGCGAGCGTATGGTTCGCGTGAGGTTCCCGATTGCTGATCGGTTACCGGCGCGCTCCGCGTGCCCATCCGCCAAGGATCGGCAAGACCGGGACACTTGTCGACGTAGCGCGTCACCACAAGCGGTTCCGCTTGCGGTCGAGCAGAGTGCAGGCTTGTGCGGCATGGCAGAACCCGGAAAAGCGACCAGCAGGGAACCCGCAGTTATCCCAGGCGCCGTAGCGCTGTCTCGATAGCGACCTCGACCCGGGAAGTCATGCCGGTCACATCGACGGGACGACGCCCAGCAACCTGACTACGAATCCACTTCGCCTGGCCATCGTCATAGTGCAGCAGCGCATACAGGTCCCACCACGGATCGAGAGTCACTCCCGCGATCGACTCATAGAGCGACCGAAACTGCTCCGACCACTCGGGCGAGTAGAGCGCCGCCAAGTATCGCCGACAGTGCCCGACGTCAACTGCGCGCGACCCCCGATGGACGCCGTTCCAGTCGGTCAGTCCAGTAATCCTCCCGCGCGACCACAGCATGTTGACAGGCAGGAAATCGCCGTGCAGAAAGACGGCAGTGTCCTTTGGTGGCGGCGCCGCCACGACATCAAACGCCGCCTTCCACACAGCCGGCTTCTGTGCGCCGACCGGCACCTGAAACCCGTCTCGAGGAGCGATCCAAGAATCCGTCCAAGGTCTGAATGTCTGCGCGGGGAGATCGAGGGAATGCAGCAATACAGCAAGTTCCGCGATCTTCGTCATCCACGACCGAGGTTCCGCCGGATTGAGGTCAACATGCCCCGGCAACCGTGTCATCAGCAACGATGGCGCGCCTCCCGTCGAAGCACCGGCAACATCAGTAGCCAGGATGCTCGGGACCGGGAGCCCGCTTCCCGCCACCACACCAAGGTTGGCGATCTCCCTCTTCAAGCTCTCCTTCAGGCCAAGCCCGCCCGGGTACTGTCGCAGTACGACGAACGTTCGCACTCCGTGTCGCGCGACAGTCACCCGATGCACGGCGGATGAGACGCCACCGGTCATTCGGCGATAGCCAACGACGCGACCGCCCCGACCCATCGACGCCGCAACCCAGGCGAGGGTGTCCACGGAGGGCCGACGCTGCCTGAACCCGCCATCCCTCCAGTCGCCGTCGGACATGAACGCGAGCCTACTTATCAGGGCCTGCGGCGATACGGGCTTTCTCATTCAGGGATCGGCTACCGGCACGCTCCGCGTGACCATCGCCATCAGGGGCATTGGCGTAGGAGGCCCATGGCCTCCGCGTGGCGGAGTACGTCCGCGTGCGTCGGATCGTGCTCTTGGAGGTACTCGGCAGCCGCTGCAGGCGGCAGTGCCAGCGCCTCTACGACCGTTTCGCCATCGGCGGGGTTGGTGGGCGCCCCCACGACATGCACATCTGCGATGGCGTACGCCCAGTAAGCGCGTAGGTGTGGCAGGTGGGGCCGATACGGCTCGTCTCGGTCGCTGTCCGCCACGTGGGCGGAGAAATAGCGGGGTTCGCCGTCGAGCAACGCGCCTGCTTCCTCAATCAGTTCACGACGTGCAAGGTCATTCAGCGATTCACCGGGTTCACGGGTGCCGCCGGGCAGGAACCGCCACCCTTGCTCGCTGCGGCAGACGACGATCGTTCCCTCTGTGGTGATGGCGACCAGGTGAAGACGGGAAACGAGTTCCTCCGGCGCGGGCTCCGTGGTGTAGCGGACGCGGCAGTCTGCGTAGTCCACGTAGGCGTCTTGATACAGGTCCGGAAAGCGCAGAGTCCACGGGTCGATGTCGCTGCTCATGAGGCAACTTTGTCAGAGCGGATAGACAGATCTGACGCACTCCACCCTTCTCCGCATCTGTATCTGCATCGGACGATTCCGATGCGGCCATGCGTCCCCGGTAGCCGAACGGGTTGCGGTCAGCGGCCGAGGCGAACCCTAGCCAGGTGTGCCGGTTCCTCGCCCAACACCATCTCACTTTCGGCGCATCGCGGTTCGCGCTGCCGTCGCGGCCGGTGCCGTTGCTGATCCAGACCGCGGGCGTCCGAGCGTCCAGCTTCCCGGCGTTCTTCCGCAGCCGCGAGCCGATCGTCATGAAGCAGTGGTTGCGCTCGAGTGCGTCCGGCTGCTGCAACAGCCAGAAGATGCCCTCGGGGAGCGTCAACGGCGTCCGCTGTGAAGCGAGGATCGCTGGAAGTGCTTCGTCGGGACTCCAGCTAGCCATGGAGTCGCCGCGCTCGACGTCGTGGAGCAAGTAGATCGGTGAGTCCGGGAGGGTCACCTCGTCAATCGCCGAGAACTGGTCGACGTCAGGCATGTCCACCACTACGCCGAGCTCGATCAGCCGATCGGCTTGCTCGGACATTCTTGGCATTGCGGTCTGAGGGATCGTCACGTCGCGGTGCCTCCAGGTGTCATAGGTGAACGGGTAATGATCAACGCAAGACCCAAGCCCTGAGTTCCCTCGGCATGCCGCCTACCCACCGGTTCCGGATCGGCTTCCGGGCGCTGTCAGCCTGTGGAGAGCGCCGGTGGAATCAGATCGTTGCGACGTGGACGCGCTCGGCTGTCCGAAGACGTCATGACCGTTGCGCGTGTAGAGGTCGGGCTCGTTGGCGTGGGCTGTAGCGGCGATCAACAGATCCGCGAACCGGCGTGACGCCGGCGGCACGGGTGCGGGAGACTGCCTCGATGGATGCTGAGTACTCCCAGAGTGACCAGTTCCGTGGTGCCCGCATCCACCTGTGCGACCTTGCTGGCCTCGAGATCCGCGATTGCGAGGTCAGCAGTCTGAAGATCGTCGACTGCTATGGCAGCGACGTCTACCTCGGTGGCGATTTCGAGCGTCTCGTCGTCAACGACGTCGACGTGACCGCCTACGTCGAGGCCGAGCTCGACCGGCAGCATCCCACGCGGGTGCTGGCGCGTGACGCCGCGTCCCCCGAGGACTACCGGGAAGCCTGGGACGCCATCGAGGCGATGTGGGAGGCCACGCTCGATCACGCGAGGCTGTTGCCTGACGCCGCACTACACGAGCGGGTCGACGGCGAGTGGTCCTTCGTCGAGACCCAACGGCACCTGCTGTTCGCCGGCGATGCTTGGCTCGGCAATGCCGTGCTGGAGGAGGAAGCGCCGTACCACCCGTTGGGCTTTCCTGCCGGCGGCATGCCGCCCGACGCGACGGCGAAACTCGGGCTCACCCTCGAAGCCACGCCCACGCTCGACGAGGTGCTCGCGCCGCGGCACGCCCGCATGGCCACGATGCGGGGAGAGGTCGATGAGCTCACGGAGGCCGAGCTCGATCGGGTGTGCGGTCGAAAGCCAGCGGACCAGTATCCCGACCAGCAATACGTCGTGCGCCGCTGCCTCAAGGTGGTGCTGAAGGAAGAGGCCGAACATCACCGTTATGCGGTGCGTGACCTCGCCGCGCTCGACGCCGGTGCCTGAACCGGTGGTGAGGGAGTGCCTGGCCTAAGCCGACGCGCTCGAGCCTCGCCCGGCCGCTCCGGCTTGGCAGCACCGCGCCGCCTCTTGATGTTGGCGGACACAACTGCCTGATCGTGGACTTTGCAAACCCGGCGGCTTCGGGTGGTCCATTCTTCGCCTCGCTGGACGGGCGGCCAGGATGACCCTCGCCGTAACCGGATCCCC
>JBBRYB010000110.1:0-8120 GCA_038238115.1 Propionibacteriales bacterium
CCCGCCGACCCGGTCGAGACGCCGAGGACCGCGCCCAGCTCCGCCGCGGCGAACTCGGCGACCTCGGGAGTCCCGGAACCGCCACGCTGGACCAGCCGCTCCGACCCCGCTGTGCGGGTCGACCGCACACACGCGCCATGCAGGTCCGCCCAATGCGCCGCCAACGCCAGCTGCTCGGCCTGGGCCAGGTTGATCCGCCGCTGCCCGGCTGCCACCCGGTCCAGGGCGTCGCTCGCGTCCAGGTCGTCGACCTGCCCGTAGACCTGCAGATCCTCCACCAGCTCCAGCGCCCGCGCCGCCGCCACCACCTCGAGCTCACCCTGGCGTTGATCGGCCTCCACCGCCAGCAAAGCCCGTCCAGCGACCCGGGCAACCTTCCAGCTCGACACGTCGACGTACCCGCCGCAGCCCTCCGGACCGTCGGGACCGACGGCCTCGGAGTCGTCAGGGTTGACCAACGAGTCGAACATAAGTTCGATACTATCGGGGGCTACCGACAGAACTCGCCGGTCACGCGTCCGATCTGAGATGATGAGCACTGTCGGAGGGGAGTATTCCCCGACTGTCGTGCCGTCATCACGGGCCATGCCCCGGCGCGGCAGGCTCGGTCACCACCGAGCGGAAGAGACCTCCGGAGTCTGTCCTTACTGAAGCGCCAAGGCGCGAGAGACGCTCCGGAGGTGTGCTCATGGATGTCCCTACCTGGGTCTGGTGGACCACGATCGTCGTCACGGTCGCCATCTTGGCCTTCGACATCGTCATCATCGGCCGGCGGCCGCACGAGCCCTCGATGAAGGAGGTCTCGACAGCGCTCGGGATCTACATCGCGGCCGCTGCGGTGTTCGGAGTCGGGGTCGCGCACTTCTCGGGATTCGAGTACGGCAGTGAGTTCTTCGCGGGCTGGGTCACGGAGTACTCGCTGTCGATCGACAACCTCTTCATCTTCATCATCATCTTGAACAGGTTCGCCGTCCCGCGGGAGTACCAGCAGACCGCGCTCCTCGTGGGCATCGTGCTCGCGCTGGTCATGCGGGCCGTCTTCATCGTCGCGGGTGCCGCCGCCATCAACACCGTCAGCTGGATCTTCTACGTCTTCGGCGCGTTCCTCGTCTACACGGCAGTACGGCTTGCGCGAGAGCGGATGCACGACGAGGAGGACGACGACTACCAGGAGAACCGCCTCATCAAAGCGGTCGAGAGGCGCTTCCCGGCGACCGCCGAGTATCACGGGACGAAGCTGTTCGGGATCGAGGATGGCAAGCGGCTCATCACGCCGATGTTCATCGTCATCATGACGCTCGGGACCACCGACCTGCTGTTCGCGCTCGACTCCATCCCCGCCATCTACGGGCTCACCGAGGAGCCGTACCTGGTGCTGACCGCGAACATCTTCGCCCTCATGGGCCTGCGGCAGCTCTACTTCCTGATCGGCGGTCTCCTCGAGCGACTCATCTTCCTGTCCTACGGCCTGGCGCTCCTGCTCGCATTCATCGGCGTCAAGCTGATCCTGAACGCGCTGCACGAGAACGAGCTGCCGTTCCTCAACGGTGGGCGGCCCGTGGAGTGGGCGCCGGACATCCCCATCTGGGTCTCGCTCGCCGTCATCCTGGTGACGCTGGCAGTGACTGCCGGGGCCAGCCTGCTCGTCCGCGAGCGGGTCAGCTGAGCAGCCGGCCGGCACGCGACACGGTCGCCAGCCGTTCCGGGGAAAGCAGCATCTCCACTACCCGGCCCTCGGTCTCCGACGCGTGCAGAATCGTCTGCCGGCCCGTCACGAACCCGACGTGCGTGACCTCCTCGCCCGGCTGCGCAAAGAAATAGAGGTCCCCGGGACGCTCCTCCCCGAGGGGCACCTCGCGGCAGGCTGCGTGCTGCGGGTCGGCGTCGCGGGGGACGACGACACCCGCCTGCCGGTAGCTCAGGTGCACGAGACCCGAGCAGTCCAGCCCGTACGGCGACGTACCCCCCCACAGGTAGGGCAGGCCAAGGTGGCGCCGAGCCAGATATGCGATCTCCACCGCGTCGAGAGGCGCGCTCGTCCTTCCCGGCCGCGCAACGGCTTTGGAGCGCGGTCCCAAGTGGTTCTTCGGCACCCACGCCGGGTAGCCGCCCGGGTCCTCCGGCGAGGGCTGCCACGGTGCGACGACGCGCACCCAGTCCCCGGACTCCTCGATGATCTCGACGGGCTCGCCGGCCACGAACTGAGTCAGCGTGCGGCCGTGCAGCCCCCGCCGACCATCCGCGCCCTGCTGGTCGAGGGCTGTGAGCCACCGCCGCATATCGGGCACCTCGGCGGTCGCCGCAGCGTCGACGTCGCGTGGGGCGGCAGACGCGGTCCATCCGGTCGAGACTTCGACGCAGATCTGGCTTCCGTTCTCCCCGCTCACTGCAACGCCCGCCGGTCCGCCCACGACGCGGCCGCCGCACCCGCGATGAGGTCCCGGGCCCGCTGCTCAGGCAGGCTCGACGTCGTACAGACGCTGAGGATGTACGGCGGTGCGTCGCCTGGGTAGACGATGCCGGCATCGTGGGCCACGCCGTCGACCCAGCCGGACTTGTGCGCGACCTTGGTGCCCGGAGGCAGACCGGGCGGTATCGAGTCGTTGATCTGCTGCGCGGCCAACGTCGCCAGGATCTCCTCACAGGCATCCGGTGTGGCCGCCCGGTGTTCGGCCACCGCACTCAACATCCGGGCGAGGTCAGCGGCGGTCACCAGGTTCTCCAGGCCGGCGTCTCGGGCAGGCGAGTCGTCGATCCCGCGTGCCACGACCGTCTGCTGCGTGTCGAGGACCTTCAGCGCGTCGGCCACAGCCGGCAGACCGACCCTCTCGAGCAGCAGGTTCGTCGCCAGGTTTCCCGACGCGACGATTGCCCGGTTGGCGAGCCAGCGGAGGGCGACCCGGGTGCCCATCCGCTGCCACGTCTCGGCATCGCTGTCCTCGCTGCGGATCATGGAGAAGGGCCGGGCACCGACCGTCGAGGCAAACGTGTCATGGACATCGACGAGCGTGTCCAGGTCCAGGCTCTCGTCGTCGGCTCGACGGTAGGCGGCCACTACCACCGGGACCTTCATGGTGCTCGCCGCGTAGTGCTGCCGGTCCGCGTCGTGGGCCAACGCCGGTCCGCCGTCGACGGGGCCAACCCACAGCGAGAATGTGCCGTTCGCGGGCAGCCCCGCGACGAACGACGTCAGAGCCGGCGTGGTCACCGGCTCAGCCTACGGCGCTGCTACCGGCGTCTCTCGAGCCAGCAGACCGCGCAGGGCCTCCGTCACCCGGTCGTGCTCCGCCACCACAGGCTCCGCCACCGAAGAAACGTCGCCGGATGATGTGCGGGCCACCTTCTCGGCCTCCAGCAGCAGGTCGACCAGCCTTCGGGCGCCTACCATCGCGCTGGTCGACCGCATGCTGTGGGCAACCCCCGCGACGGTCGCAGCGTCTGCGTCACGCGCAGCTGCGGCGATCTGCTGGAGCTGTAGCGAGCTCTCGTCGAGATAGCTCCTGATCAGCTCGTCGCGCATGACGTTCCCTTCGGCGCCGTCCACCTGCTCCGTCAGCTCGGCGAGGACGCTTTCGTCGATGGGCGCGGGACCAGTCGCGGCTTGCTGCTCGGCAGTGCCGGGGCCCGCGCCGTCGATGGTGGTCCGGTCAGCAGCGCGCAGGTTACCCAACACCGCTCGGAGGTCTGCTGCCCGCACCGGCTTGGCGAGATAGCCGTCCATACCTGCTGCCGCGCACGCGACCCTGTCCTCCACGAGTGCGCTAGCCGTCACGGCGATAATGCGCGGCTGCCCATCGAGAGGCAGGGAGGCACGAATCTCTCGCGTCGCCTCCAGACCGTCCATCAGCGGCATCTGGATGTCCATCAGGACCACGTCGTACGGCGCCGCCAGGACGGCACCGACTGCTTCGCGCCCGTTGACAACCGTGTCGACGGTGTATCCCAGCTTCTGGAGCGTCAGCTGAGCGACCCGTTGGTTGACCATGTTGTCCTCTGCCAGGAGAATCCGTAGGTCCGGCGGAGGCTGCCAGGCGGTCATGCCGCTCAGTCGATGGTCAGTCTCTAACGGCAGAATTGGGTCGAGGATCAAACGCAGAGTCCTACGCAGATGCACGCTCTTCACCGGCTTCGTGAGCATGGCTTCAAAGATGTTGCTGACGTCCCCTGGATGGGTGCCGATGCTGGTGAGCAGCACGAGCGGAAGGTGGACCGAGGTGGCCTGCCGAAGCTCCCGTCCCAGCTCGACGCCGTTCATGTCGGGCATGTTCATGTCGAGCACAGCCACGTCGTAGGAGATGCCTTGGCTGATGAGCTCAATCGCCTCGGCGGCTGTAGTGACGCTCGTGCAGGCCATGCCGACGTTCGACAGCTGCAGATCGAGGATGTGCAGGTTGGTCGGGTTGTCATCGACGAGCAGAACCGACTTTCCGGCCAGCTCGGGCGCAGAGGCTCGCGCCAGGTCGTCGACCTGACCGGCATCCGAGGACGGATCGAGGACGAGGATCGCGGTGAACGTCGAGCCGGCGCATGGCTCGCTGGTGACCTCGAGCCGGCCGTCCATCGCCTCGGCCAGCCGCTGGCTGATGGCCAGCCCGAGGCCGGTTCCGCCGTAGACGCGGGTGGTCGACGGGTCGACCTGGGTGAACGACCGGAACAGCGTCTCGATTCCGGCCGGCGCGATACCGATGCCGGTGTCGGTCACGCTGATCGACACCTGGATGCGGCCGTCGTCTGCCGGCATGGCCGAGGCAGTGACGAGAACTTCACCCTCCTCGGTGAACTTCACCGCGTTGGAGAGCAGGTTGGACACGATCCGGCCCAGCCGGACGGGGTCCCCCGTCAACCTCGCCGGACAGCTGGGGTCGATGTGGGAGACGAGATCCAGTCCTTTCGTGTCGGCGGCCACCGCGACCAGATCCAGGCATCCCTCGATCTCCTCGACGAGGTCGAAGGGTGTCGACTCCAGCATCAGCTCACCCGCCTCGATCTTGGAGTAGTCGAGGATGTCGTTGATGACCGCGAGAAGGGTGAGGCCGCTCGAGTGCACCATGTCGGCGAACTCTGTCTGCTGGTCGTCGAGGCTCGTTCCGAGCAGGAGGTCCGTCATGCCGATCACCGCGTTGATCGGTGTGCGGATCTCGTGGCTCATTGTCGCGAGGAAGTTCGACTTGGCTGCCGCTGCCGCAAGCGCGGCGTCCCGGGCCTCGGCAAGGGCATGGACAGCCCGCCGCTGCTCGGTGACATCCAGCGACATGCCACATGTCGCGTACAGCTCGCCCGCCTCGTCGAACAGCGGAAACTTCACCGACTGGTAGTAGTGCCGCCCATCCGGAAAGGCGTCGTGCCACTCATCCAGCTGGTAGGAACCAGCCCGCGCGCGGACGTCGTTCGCACGCCAGGTCGGTGCCATCTTTGGATCCAGCAGCTCGTCGCACTTCCCCAGGATCTCTTCCATCGGTCGCCCCATGATCTCCGCCAGCTTGGGGTTGCCCATCAGGTAGCGCCCTTGGAGGTCTTTGACGTAGATCGCCGCCTGGCTGTCCTGGATGATGGACTTCAGCATGTGTTCGTTGGCGTCACGCTCAGCCCGCGCCCGGTCGCGGGCAGCGCCTGCGGCTGCCAGCTCTTCGAGGCCCGCAACCCGCTGCTTTTCCAGGAGGTCCTCGAACAGGGGACCGGAGCCGAACATGGTTCCGTAATGGCGGCGCAGGGCGAGGTAGGAGATCGCAACGACAGCGGTCACCAGGTGGGCTGTGGTGATCCACCAGGTCGTCAGCTGCGCGGCGTCCATGGCGCCGCTGTTGGTCCCGGGGACCGCAGCTATCGCCTGGACGGCGAGCACCGCACGGCCGATGGCGCTGCTGAAGAAGATGGCAGCCGTGGCGACTGCCAGCTTGTTCCTGCGCAGCTGTCCCGCGCGCACGAGCGGTATGAGGATGAGCCCCGCGATCGCGAAGTAGGCGACGCAGATGACCACGTTCGCGGCGAGGCCGAGCTGCCACCACGCGACGAGGCCGAATGGGCCGTCGGTCGATACTGACAACGAATCCCTCCTTCGCCATCCGAGCGGGTGGGAAAGAGAGCCTCCCGCCACCCGCAACCGGATCAGGCTAGCGCCATGTCCGCATTTATTGTATTATGTAGAACGTTATCAACAGTAAGGGTGTGGTACCGCCTCGCCCCAGCCAGAGCGCCGTTCTTCGGGTCGCTGAAGAGGGGAAGGGTGAGTGTGGAAACTGCGCAAGCGCCGATCCGGGTGCTCTTCGCAGACGACAGTGCCTCGATCAGGACGCTGGCGCGTTATGCGCTCTCGCCGCAGCTCGGCTTCGAGATCATCGGGGAGGCGGCGAGCGGGGACCAGGTCCTGTCGCTCTATGACCTGCACCGCCCGGACTGCGTCGTGCTGGACATCGCGATGCCGGGAATGGATGGCTGGGAGGCGTGCGCTCAGCTCCGGACGCGACATCCCGCTCCAGTCGTGGTGATGCTGTCCGGCTCCACCGACCAGAACGTGGCCGACCGCGCGTTGAGCAGTGGCGCCACGGCGTACCTCGACAAGGGCAAGCACCTGGTGCGGCTGGCCGAGACTGTGCGTCGCGCGGTGGCGGGCACGGATGAGCCTGCGGCCTCATCCCGGCAGGTCGGCATTGCCGACTCGGGTGCGGGCGCCGCGCTCGGTGCCGAGACGGCCGACCAGATCGACATAGCGGAGCTGCGCCGACTGGAGTACGCGGTCGGCCACGACCTGATGGAGCCGCTTCGCGTCATCAGCGGCTTCGTTTCCCTCCTCGAGGACCGGTACGCCGCTGGCATGGATGCCTCCGGCCAGACGTTTCTACGCCACGTATCGGAGGCGAGCGACCGCATGCAGGCAATGCTTGATGAGTTCCTGGTCTACGCGAGAGCCGGCCGGATGAAGCCGAGTCCGCAGGTCATCGATGTCGCTGACCTCATCGGGACGGTCGTGGAAGGGGTGACCGCGGAGGCCGCAGATCGATCCGTGCGGATCGATATCGGTGCGCTGCCCAAGGCGTTCGCGGACCCGACGATGCTGAAGAGCGTCCTCCGGCAGATCCTGCTCAACGCCATCAGGTTCAACACCGCTGCCATGGCCACGGTCTGTCTCGAGGGACGGGTGGAGGGGGAGACGACCGTCATCACCATCACGGACAACGGCATCGGTATCGTCCCCGCCCAGCAGGAACGCGTCTTCGACCTCTTCAAGCGGCTCAACACGCGAGAGGAGTACCCCGGCGTCGGAGCCGGGCTTGCGCTCTGCCGCCGTCTCATGCAGGCGCAGGGCGGCGGCGTGACTCTCGCGTCCCCAACAGGCGAGGGAACGACCGTCACGCTCACCATGCCCGCGCCCGCCGGCTGACACCAGCTTTCGCCCAACACGATGGCCCAACACAATGGAGAGTCACATGAATGCAGGCAGCAGCTTCATCCCGTCCACCATGGTGCTCGAAGGGACTACGGTTCGCTCGACCTCCGCTGACATCGACGCTCCGGTCGAGCAGAGCCCGGAGACGGCGACACCCCTGCGGCTGCTGCACGTCGAGGACAACGCCGCCGACGCGCTGCTGATGCAGGAGTACGTCAAAGGCATCCTGGCGGGGGTGACGTTCGACACAGCCGCCAGGATGTCCGAGCTCACTCCCGCGCGCGCCAATGAGGCAGACTGCGCGCTTCTGGACCTCTCGTTGCCGGACGCGTCGGGTCTCGAGTCCCTGATTACCCTGCGCGAGATGTCACAGGACCTGCCGATCATCGTCCTCACGGGCTTCGACGACCTCGAGGTGGGGTTGTCCTCGCTCAGGTACGGCGCCGACGACTACCTCATCAAGAACCAGGTGGACGGACTGACCCTCGACCGTGCCGTGCGGTACGCCATCGAGCGGCGGCGCCTGACGACGGAAGTGACGAGAGAGGCATCAGCCGCAACGGTCGCGACCGCCGACGTCATCGCGGCGCAGGCGGCGCTCGAGGGGCTGACGGTGTCGATGGGTGAGCAGGGCCTGGTCGCGGGGTCCATGGACACCCTGATCGGGACTCATCAGGTCGCCGTGCGCATCTCCGAGGAGACAGGCGAGTACGCCCTGAGCTGTGAGTCGTGCGGC
>JBBRYB010000111.1:0-8097 GCA_038238115.1 Propionibacteriales bacterium
ACGCCGACGTCCTCACCCTCAAAGGCGCCAGCTATCGGCTACGCAACCGCGGGATCGACACCCTGCCCAGCATCAGAACCCAAGACACGGCAGACTAGAAAGCACGAACCGGTGGCCTCGTTTTCGAGCGTCGCATCGGCCCCATTTTCGAGCGTTGTCGACAGTTGGAGCGATCTGGCCCGGGGCTCGCATCTGTTCGCCGTCTTAGGGCTCTCCGACTCTGGCCGACCGGGTGACTGAGGATCGAGCGTCCTCGGCAGGCGACTCCAGGACTTCTATGTGGCAACGCCTGACATCACGGCGTCCTCCGGCTAGAGCCCTGCCCCTGCCCGCTCCTGCCGGCCCGGTCTACTGATGGAGGCGTCCGAGCTCACGCCATGTGCGGCGCATCTCCCGCCTCGACGGGCTGCGTGCTCGACGCCCGTCGATCTCACCAACCGCTGACGCCGATACACACGAGGCAGGCGGTCACCGCCCCTTGGGGAGGGTCGAAGGGAGGCTCTGATGGAGAGTGTGTCGCTCGGTCGCACCGGGACTGTCCATCTGGGCTGTCGCAGAGGTCATCTCGCCCTACCCGAGGTTGTCGCAAGGCGATGAACTGATCGAGCACCCGCCCCATGAGGTCTCCACTTCGTGATGTCCCTGAAGCGCACGTTCAGTTCTGATCTCGTTCACATACGTTGAGGAGGCTTGCCGTCCGAGAGAGCAGCGGCGCAGCTCGAAGTTGGGTCAGGATGACGTGGGCTTCCAGCAGCGTGTCCCGCGCTGGCAGCTCGAGGGCGAGACAGCAGCGGGCCGCACCCCGAAGTGCCTGGGCCTGTTCGAGCGGGTACCCGTATGTCGCCCAGGCGGCTGCAGCCTGCGTGTACAGGTCGACCCCTTGAGCATGTCTTCCTTCGGCCTCCGCGAGAATCGCTCGGGCGGCCAGGACGTTGTTATCGGAGAAAAGCATTCCGGCGGGTGCGTGACCGATGATCCGCGTGATTGTCTCAGGGTGGCCAGCAGGGATGAGACGCCTAGCCAAGCGGGGCAAGGTTTGGATCAGGTCAGCGTCGATATCGGGGTTCTCGTCGAACTCGGGGTTCTCGAGTGTCGTCACCAGTTCATTGATGAGAGTGCAGACCGCGTCGTGGTCTTGGTTTGCCTCTGCGCAATCAATCGCAACGAGAAGCACATCGACCAGCGTGGACGGCTCCCCTGTGCGGGCAAGTGGAAGGGCCGAACCGACGTGTGCCTGAGCTTCGTCGAAGTCGCCGCGGATGGCCAGAACGGACGACCAGCTCAATTCCACAAACGCGGCGTGGCGAGGACTGTCGGTCATGGGCAGGAGTCGGCTAGCCTTCTCACACTCTGCGAGGGCGTCATCGATGCGCCCAGCAGTCGTCAGGGCCTCGGCGAGATTCGCAGAACCCAGCAGACACGCGGTCTTGAGGCCGGCGTCGGCGGACCGCTGGACCACCTGCTCCAAGAAGGGGATTGCGGCTTCGACCGATTCACTCATCCATTTCAGCAGGCCGATGTCATTGAGGGCCTGAATGAGAGTGGACGTGAGGTTGTGGGTCCGGGCGAGGTCGAGGGCTTCCATGACGTCGGTCTCGCCGGTGGGGTCCCCCGCCCAGATCCGTGCGATACCCCGGACTTCCGACGCCTCCGCGACCAAGCGGGCTGGAGAATTGTCGAGCCGTTCAGCGAGGTCTAGCGCTTGGCTGGCCCGATCGATTGCCTCCCGGAAGTGTCCCTCCATGCTCGAACTGCGGGCAAGGGCGATATAGGCGTCGAGCAGCTCCGTGCCGGGTGGCTGGCGCTCCAACACTGAGACTGCATGCTGCAAGAGGGCCTTGCCCTCGTCGAGGCGGGCCAGCGTTTCCAGCGTTGCGCTGCGGTGGACGTCGGCGAGTGCGGCGGCGACTGGGTTACCGACGCCCGCGGCTTCGTCGTGGGCCTGAATAAGGGCGTTGTCGGCGTCACCAGCCCGACCGGCGTGTGCAAGGATCTCGCCGAGCAGCATGAGCAGCTCGGGACGCGTGGGGTGACCGGTTAAGGTCAGGTCGAGGGCTGCCCGGGTGTGTGTTTCCGCCGCGGTGAGGTCGACGGGTTGGGCTTCGCGGGCGGCGCGGGTCTGCCAGTCCGCGGCCAGGGCCGCGACCTCCTCCACCACGGAAGGCGGTCCACTCGCCGCGGCCGTGAGGGTATGGGCGTGGGTGTAGTGGTGCGCGACGACGGCTGCCTGCCCACCCGATGAGCCGTCGCTACCGGTGGTGAGCGCGGCGTGCCAGTCTCCGGCCTGCCGGTGGTGGCCGGCGCGGACGGCACGGGGGAGCTGGTGGTAGGCGACGTCGGCGATCAGGGCATGGTTGAAGGTGTATTCGGGTTGCCCGGCGATGCTACTCGACCGGGACGGGCGTAGGTAGTCGCGACGGACCAGGTCATGCAGCCGGGTCGACACCGCGGCCAGGTCGGTGCCGGTGAGGGCCGCGACAGCGCCGGCCCAGAAGGTGTGCCCCACCACGGCGGCGGCCTGAAGCAGTTGCTTGTACTCCGCCGGCAGGGTGTCCAAGCGGGCAGCGATCACAGCCTGCACCGACCCCGGCAGGGTGTCTGCAAGGCCCGCGACCGTGTCTGGATCTGGCGCGGTACGGCCGGTCTGGTCGGTGAGCATGTTCAGGTACTCACGGGTATACAGCGGGTTCCCGGCAGACTTCACCAACAAGGCGGCGTGCAGATCAGCCGGGAGCACGACGGTGCCGAGCAGGCTGGTGACCAGCTGCGCGTTCTCGACATCCGAGAGCGGCGACAGCGTGATGGTGTGACTGTTGCGGTGACCGAACCCCCAGTCCTGCGCGGTGTCGTACAGTTCGGGGCGGGTCGTGGCGATGATCACCAAGGGCACTCCGACCACCCAGTCGAGTAGGTGGTTGAGAAATCCCAGCATGGCTGGGTCCGCCCAGTGCAGGTCCTCGACGACGAGGATGAGCGGGCCTGTCGTGGCGAGGGTTTCCAGGAATCGCCGCCACGCGGTGAACAGTTCTTCCTGCGGTGTCTCGGTGGCCGGCAATCCGACGAGCGGCGCCAGTCTTGCGATCAGCCATGACTCCTGTCCGGCAAGGTCCGTCATGTCGACCAGTGCGTGGACCGTGTCGGTCAGCTTGCCGGTTGCCGCGTCCGCTGCGTCGCTGTCGAGGATGCCGGTCTGGGCCTTCACGATCTGCCCGAGTGCCGCGTAGGTGACGGCGTCGCCGTAGGACGGGCAGCGGCCCTGCCGCCAGGTGACCAGCTCCTCCCGATTGTCGATCCAGTCCGAGAATGCCTGCACCAGCCGCGACTTCCCGAGCCCCGGTTCGGCCACGATCGTGACGAGCTGGACGGAGTCTTCGCGGACCGCGCGGGTGAATGCCCGCTGCAACGCGCTGAACTCGTCGTCACGGCCGACCATCGGACGCGACGTCTCCGTCAGCGCTTCCCCCACGAAGCCACGTGCCCTCACGGCCACCCACACTTCCAACGGGTCAGCCTTGCCCTTCACCGTAACGGGATCACGCGGCTCATACTCGATGGCTGCCCGGGTCGCTTCCCGGGTCGAGCGGCCCACAAGTACCGCCCCGACCCGTGCCGCAGTCTGCAACCGGGCGGCGGTGTTCACCACATCCCCGGCCAGCATCCCTTCGCCGCGCTCGGGCCGGGCACCGGTCGAAACCACCGCCTCACCCGTCGCCACCCCCACCCGCACCGCCAGATCGAGACCGTGGGCCCGGTTAAGATCGTCGACCGCGTCCAGCAACGCCAGACCGGCGCGGACGGCCCGCTCCGGGTCATCCTCATGCACCACCGGAGCACCGAACGCCGCCATCACCGCGTCCCCGATGAACTTCTCCACCGTCCCACCGAACCGCTCAATCTCCACCCGGGCACGGGCGTGATACGGCGACAGGGCAGCCTGCACCTCCTCCGGATCGGCCCCATCGGACGCAGCCGTGAACCCCACCAGATCACAAAACAACACCGACACGACCTTGCGCTCACGCCCACCCGCCGGCGCCGCAGCCGCAAGACGAGTGCCACACTCACCGCAGAACTTGATGCCAACGGGGTTCTCGAAACCACAAGACTGGCAGATAGGCACGAGACACACCCTAAACGGACACCGGTCCCGAGCTGCGGCCAAGAACCAATATCCAGCTCGGGACAAGCCGCGATGTCAGCGAATCGCACTACCGCTACGCGCCGCTACCGACAGCAGGCTCCTGACGGCAGCCGTGACTGCAACGGAGCCAGATTCACCCGAATCACGACGACGGCCGGCTGGCTGGCTGAGCGTGAAACCGGCGCCACGCGACCAGTTCAGACAAGTCGGTTAAGCCTACGGATCAGAAGGTTGGGGGTTCGAAATCCCTCCCAGCGCGCCAGCAGAAGCCCGGGTCAATCTCGCCATTGACCTGGGCTTTTGTGTTCGCGACGGGCTCGGGTCGGTGCCACGGGTGCTGGTCTGGGACGGCGAGGTGCGATCGGCCGGTGGCGGGCCGGCCGGGTCGAGCTGACCGAGCAGTCTCAGGCGTTCCGCGGCACGTGGGGGGCCAAGTTGTTGGTCTGCAAACCGGCCGACCCCGGAGGTCAGGGGACTCATCGAGCGGGTGCACGACTGCCTGGAACGCTGGTTCGTGCCCGGCCGCACGTTCACCGGCGAGGCGGACTTCGAGACCGCGCTGCCCAGGTCGTGCCCAATGCCGCAACGTCGACGATCCGATCCACCCGTCTGGTGCATCGGGCGTGGCCGCCTTCGGCAGTCTCTTCCTGGCGTAGACGCCCCACTTCGGCGCCCTCGGGCAAGCCACGCCGAGGATGCCCACTATCCACCGATGACGCCGTGAGGGACGATACGAGATAGGTGCGGCAGCGCATCGCAGCGACGACGGAGGTTGGCATGGCGAACAACATCGACTACTTCGAGATCGGCTCGCCCGACCCGGAGGCATCGAAGGCCTTCTACGGACAGCTGTTTGGCTGGGAGATCGAGCCTCCGTCGTCGCCGGCTCAGTACAGCATGGTCGAGGAGGGCCGTGGCGGCCTGTGGGACACCTCCGCAATCGGTGGCGGGAGCTGGGCAATCTTCTACGTACACGTTGATGATGTGCACGCTGCGATCGATCAGGCGCAGGAACTCGGTGCCACCGTAGTTGTCCCCTTCACCGACAATGGCGCGATCGAGTTCGCCCACATCATCGACCCGCTCGGCAACCGCCTGGGGATCTGGCGACCCAAGTCTTCCTAGCGGGAAACGTTGGAGGTACTGGAACGGCCCGTCGTCAGCGGCCAACGCAAGCCGTCCGGGATGGGCCCACGCGTGAGGCCGAGCGGCCGCATCGTTGAGCTATGCAGGCATTCGGAGCCCCGTGCGCCCCTCCCGAGGTGGCAATGTGCGGGTAGCGATCGCCGGCGCCAGCGGACTGGTCGACCGGTAGACCGAATCGCTGTACGCGCGGCGTGCCACGAGACCGTCGCTCTTTTCTCGGTCGACCGGTGTCGGTGCCCTCGACGACAACGGGCTGGATGCGGCGCTGGGTGGTGTCGGCGCGGTCATCGACGGCATCCATGGCTGCTGGCCGCCTGGCGTGATTACGCCGTTCGATGCGACACGGCCGTCGAGGTACTCCTGCCCTGTGAAGACCCGCCGCGACACGCCGCAAAAGGCGGCCTTTGCCGACGTGTCGGGGGATGCCAGGATCATCCAGCGCCTTCGGGTCGACGGTGCTGAGCCCGCCACTGCGTCGTCGCCTCCCGGGCCAGTACGTGAGAGCCGTGGTGGTGCGACACCACCTTCACTCGAGCCGGATTGCGGCGTCGACGGCATACTCGTTGTCCATGAGGTTCCACGCGATAGTCGAACTGGGCGGCAAGACCGCGACGGGGATCGCGGTTCCTGACAATGTCGTGGCGGCGCTGGGGTCGGGCAAGCGTCCACCGGTCCGGGTCACGATCGGTGCCTACAGCTACCGGACGACGGTCGCTCCGATGGGGGGTCGCTTCTTCGTGCCGCTCAGTGCGGAGAACCGTGCCGCGGCAGGCGTTGCTGCGGGTGATGAGCTCGACGTCGACATCGAGCTCGATGACGAGCCGCGCGAGGTCGTCACTCCTGACGACCTCGCACACGCGCTTGCGCTCGATCACTCGGCGCAGACCTTCTTCAACGGGCTCGCCTACTCCCACCGCAAGGAATGGGTCCGCTGGATCGAGGACGCCAAGAAGGCCGAGACTCGGGCAGCACGCGTCGCCAAGGCGGTCACGTCGCTGCACGACGGCGTCCGCACGCACTGAGCCGTTGCCGTTGGCGCTGCGCCGACCCCGTCCTGGCGAGCCGCTAGCTCGCGAAGTCGGGAATGGCGGTGTGCGCGCTGGACGCACGCCCTTGTGGCTCTTCCCACTCTTCCTGCCGGCCCAGGGCTGTCATGTCCAAGATCGCGTATGCGCCACCTGCCTGTTCGGTACCGCGGCCGAACGTGGAGTAGGTATGGAATATGTGTTCCTCGTCGCGGAGGAAGCAGCTGAGACCGGGCTGTTCGCCCGGCTGGTCGAGCACCCAGCCCAACCCGGCGTCGCGAAGCTCAGCCGCCTCACGGTAGTTGAACATCACCGGGGCGACCGATTCGTCAAGTGAGACGTGGAAGTCGTAGTTGAACTGACTGCCGAATGAGGAATACCAGGCGATCGACCATCCCCTTTCGCGCTGGTAGTCGGCGAGCTTGGCGTAGGGGGCACGAGAAACGACGGCGAACGCGGTGTCGCGAGCACGCAGGTGCTTTAGCAAGCCGTCGGACATCTCGTCAACCGCGGCTGTGCAGCTCGGGCAGCCGCTCGTCCACTCTGGGTCGAACATGAAGTGCTGGACGACGAGCTGGTGGCAGCCGTCGAACAGGTCCCCCAGGCCGACTTCACCCTCCGCGCCCTCGAACCGGTAGTCGGCGTCGATGCGAACCATAGGCAATCGTCGCCGGTCGGCGTTGAGGGCATCCTGGACGCGGGTGATCTCCTTCTCCCTGGCGAGAAGTGCCTTGCGCGCGTCGATCCACTCTTCGCGGCTGACGATGTCGGGCAGTGTCATTGCGTAGCTCCTTGAGGTACTAGGTGGTTGTGGATAAGGGGGACCGTCGGTGGTTCGTTCACAGTGGTGCACCGACCACCCGTCGCCGGCCGCGTCGAGAAGCGGTCACCGCATAGCACCTTTCCGAGGTGGTGTTAACAGGCTGACCGACGTCGACGGCGAAAGTCATCGCTTGTCCGCAAACTCGTGTCGCGTGAGCAGGTAGTCGGCCAGCGTCGGGACGAGCACCTCGGGGCCACGACATGCTCCTGACCGACCAGGAGGCAGTGCTGTCCGTTCGGCATCGCCTCCGCCATCTGCGTGCCGACGCTGACCATCCACGAGGGATTCTTATCACCGCTGAGGACGAGTGCGGGCGCCGTGATCGTGGTCAGCTGGTCGAAGGGGCGGGGTGCCACCAGTGGTGAGGTCACTCATCAACGGCGAGTCGTAGGCCAGGGTGGGGCGCAACCTCCTCAGGCGAGCCCACCAAGGCTGGACGCGCATCTGGGCGACCGCATCGGGTGACGAGCCGACTCTGGTCATGAACAAGGCGGCGGCTTCCCGCGCCGGCCCTGCGCAAGAGGCGCACGGCCGGCGCATTCCAGCTGCAGGCCGCGATGGCCGCCGGACACGACGAGGCGGACACAGCCGAAGACACCGACTGGCCACAGATCCTCGGACTGTACGATCTGCTGCGCACCACCGCACCCGGGCGCCCTTGTCACGGTCAACCCACCAGACGCTGAACCTCCCCGAGCGCCACTACCTGCAGCAGCGGGCGGTCCGGCTCACGGGGGAGACATACCTCCACGCGGCACCAGCCCTGACTGCGGGCCGGCGCTCAAGGCCTCAGAGCCTCGCGGCCTCGGGGATGATCTTATCGGCTCCCCTCTGTCAAGAACGCGGTTTCGGCGCCTGCGATTGTGCGTCGACGTTTGTCGCTGTCAAGGTCGTTCGTCCGGTGGGGCGCTGCACCTTGACGGCTCCGGCGCGTCGGCGCCGGTGGCGAGGAGCCGAAGCCG
>JBBRYB010000112.1:0-8074 GCA_038238115.1 Propionibacteriales bacterium
GGCCATCGAGCTGCCGGACCGAGCCGCCCTCGGCATTCCGTCCCACTTCGAGGCGGCCCGAGGCGCCTACGTGATGCGCCAGTCCCGCCCGGACCAGCCCACGGGCGGGACCGTGTTCGTGCAAGGCACCACGCCGACGGCTCACGTCGTCAAGCTGCTCCCGGAGCTGGACCGGCGCGGGCTCAACGTCAAGATCGTGGCCTGCATCAGTCCTCAGCTCTTCCGGCTGCAGGACCCGCGCTTCCGCGATGCGACGGTCTCGACGGCGGATCGCTGGGACGGGATGGCGATCACGAACCGTGCCTACAAGCTGATGCGCGACTGGGTCGACGGGCCGATGGCGGCCGAGTACTCGCTGTCGTCCGACTGGGACGACCGCTGGCGAACGGGCGGTACCCTCGAGGAGGTCATCGACGAGGCGCACCTCTCACCGGACCATATCCTCGCCGCCATCGAGCGGTTCGCCGGTGAGCGCGACCGTCGGATGGCGCAGTTGCACGAGGTCGTCGAAGCGGCCGCGAGGCATGAGACGTGAGCCTGTAGCCCGCATGGCGCGGCCTGGTCGGCGGGCGCAACCGTTCAGGGACGCTCGAGGCCGCGGCCGGTCGCGCCGCGGGGTCCCGGGGTCCGGGTCGACGAGACGGTTGTGGACTACTGTCGCGACGCACGACGCCATCCGGTCTTCCGCTGACCAGGGCCTCGACGTGCTTGGCCTGGCGCGCATCGACCACGGGATCGCGGTCGTGGAGGACCCCGCGCTGGCCCGACGCATGGCCGCCGACCGCATCCCATTGGCCGTCTGCCCAAGTAGCAACGTGGTCATCGCCAATCGGCTCCCGAGCCTCCGCGAGCATGCCTTCTGAGCGATGCGCGAGGCGGGACTGGTCGCCACGCTCAACACCGATGACCCGGCGATGAATGACCTCGACCTCGGCAAGGCTCCACCTGTCAATAAGTGGGAGTTTGCGAACGATGGCAGCAACGACATCGGGCTGCCAGCTGCGGGGCAGGCTCTGGGCGCCGCGGTCGACGTGTTCTGCGCCGCCAAGGCGGCCGAGGGTTCGTCGCCCCGGACCGTCGAGTGGTACCGAATGATCCTCATCCGGGCCGCCCGCCGGTTCGGTGCGGAGCGGCCGGTCGACGCCGTTCCGGCGGCCGACCTCCGGGCGTGGCTTCTCGAGCTATGGAGCTCGCTGGCGCCCGAGTCGATCGCCGGCTATGTCCGGGGCCTGAAGGCCTTCGGCAACTGGTGCGCGGCCGAGGAGCTCGCCGCCGCAGCGGCTCATCGCCCCGTTCTCCGATCCGGAGCTACGGAGCCTCGTCGCCCTGGCCGACGAGCGTGAGCGGGCGCTCGCGCTCGTCCTCCTCGACACGGGCCTCCGGTTGTCGGAGCTCGCCTCGCTGCGGGTCGGCGACGTCCGTCCCGATGGGACGCTGCATGTCATGAGCAAGGACGCCAGGGAGCGGATCGTGCCGATCGGCGCGACCGCCCGGCGGGCGCTCGTCCGCTATCTCGCGACCTGGACGGCCGTCACCGCCGGCGATCCGCTCTTCTGTGGGCGCTGGGGACCGGGCCTGACGGCCCGCGGGATCCAGTTGGCGATCGCGAGGCTCGGGCGACGAGCGGCGGTCGGAACCCGCTGCAGCCCGCACACCTTCCGCCCCACCTTCGCTCGGGGCTATCTCGGCCCATCCCACGGTCGTGCGCGGATAGGATTCGGGTCGGAGGCCGAGTCCAGGTCGAGATGACGGACGAGACCCACGACCGCCACCGATCGCCGATCCGCTTGGGCCGGACGCTCTCGACTTCAAAGGGCTTCCCTGGATGCTCTGCCGTCGGAGGAGCGCTGCCACTGCCAATGGAAAGCGTCGGTCGTTGCGGTTTCAACCTAACTCGGACACGGCAGGGCCTGAGCAGGTCGAGGACGTAAGCGGAGCACCGGGCCAGAGCGGACGCGGAGTGGGGTGGGACGCCAGCCGCGCGAGGCACCCCCGGCGCGACGTGGCATGATCTCGCAGGTGATCAGACAACCCAGCGCAGAGCAACACCTGCGCGACCTTGCGCGGCTGCGCCGCGTCCGCGACCGGATCGACCGGGAGTACGCGCAGCCGCTGCACGTCGAGGCGCTCGCACGCGGCGCACACATGTCGGCCGGGCACCTCAGCCGCCAGTTCCGGCTCGCCTACGGCGAGTCGCCATACAGCTACCTGATGACGCGGCGCATCGAGCGCGCGATGGCCTTGCTGCGTCGGGGCGACCTGAGCGTGACCGAGGTCTGCTTCGCGGTCGGCTGCGGGTCGCTGGGCACCTTCAGCACTCGCTTCACCGAACTGGTCGGTGTACCACCCCAGCACCTACCGGCGCCACGCGACGCACGCGACGGCGGGGATGCCGCCGTGTGTGGCGAAACAGGTCACGAGACCCGTCAGGAATCGAGAAGCGCCGGTCCCGAGCCCGAGTTAGAGTCATCACATGGGAGACACATACACGGTCGAGCGCAAGATCCGCGTCGACGCACCCGCGTCGGTGGTCTACGAGCGGATCGTCGACTTCCATCGTTGGCGCGCGTGGTCACCGTTTGAGGAGCTCGACCCGGACATGGAGCGCACATACTCCGGCGCCGAGTCCGGGGTCGGCGCCGTCTACGAATGGTCGGGCAACCTCAAGGCCGGGGCCGGCGCGATGAAGATCGTGGACGCCGTCGACGACGAACGGGTCGTGATCGAGCAGCGCAACAGCAAACCGTTCCGGACGGAGAGCACCTCGACGTTCGCGCTCCACGACTCGGGCGACGGGACGGCCGTCACGTGGTCCATGACGGGACCGGTGAAGCTCATCACGCAGATCATGGGCATCTTCAGGTCCATGGACCGGATGGTAGGTCCGGTTTTCGAAAAGGGACTGGCGAGGCTGAAGGCCGACGCCGAGGCTGTGTGAACTTCGCCTACCAGCGCCATGCGCCGCGAGCGACGGCGAGGATGCCGCGTGCGTGGCCAAACAGGTGACGAGACTGATCAGGAATCGACGAGCGCGGGTCACCGGCCGCACCTAGAAGGACCGCCATGGACATCACCATCCACTCGAGCCTCCTCCCGCACGACGACCCGGATTCATCCCTGGCCTTCTATCGCGACACCCTCGGCTTCGGCGTCCGCGATGACGTCGAATACGGCGGGATGCACTGGATCACGGTCGGCCCCCCCGACCAGCCCGGCACGTCCATCGTCCTGTACCCGGTGCCGCTACCCCCGGCGTCACCGACGACGAGCGCCGCACCATCGTCGAGATGATGGCCAAGGGAACCTACGCCAGCATCAACCTGGCCACCCGCGACCTCGATGGCACCTTCGAGCGGCTGGAGGCCAGCGGCGCCGAGGTCGTCCAGCAGCCGACCGATCAGCCGTACGGGGTTCGCGACTGCTCGTTCCGCGATCCCGCGGGGAACCTGATCCGCATCCAGGAGCTGCGCTGAGCCGTCCCGCGATCGCAGCCATGACCTGCACATACGGCACCGTGAGGCGCTGCGACGAGATCTCTCATCCGTGTCAACTCGTCCCTCTCGTCAGCGCCAAAGACCTTCCGCCGGCTGGCGAAATGAAGGATCGGAGAGAACATGAAACCGACAAGTCGTCCGAAAGGCGAGGCCGCATCAGCGAAAATCACGAAGCACATTCAAGAGCTCGGGGACTGGAGAGGAGAGATCCTCGCTCATGTCCGTCAGCTCATCCACGATGCTGACGCCGACATCGAGGAGGAGTGGAAATGGGTCAAGCCCGGCTCTCCGGGAACCCCGGTCTGGTCCCATGATGGCGGCGTATGCACCGGGGAATCGTACGAACAGGTCGTGAAGTTCACCTTCGTTCGCGGAGCCTCCATCAAAGACCCGAAAAAGCTCTTCAATTCCAGCCTGGAAGGGAGCACGCGGCGTGCGATCGACCTCGGCGAAGGGGAGAAGATCAACGAAGCTGCCTTCAAGCAACTCATCCGCGCCGCGGTGGCGGCCAACTCCGCAGCGCGCGCTCAACAGGCAGCCAAGAAGAAATAAGCACGGCTCTCCCGCCGCGGCCCACTGCCTGTCAAGACCGAGACGAAGACGCCGCTCACTAAAAGCGAGCTGTCCGAACGGACCGGCCTCAGTCGCTCACACGCTTCGGTATTACGAACGCGCAGGACTCATCGGTCCGGTGCGCCGCGAGGCCAGCGGAAAGCGAACGTACTCGGAGACGGACCTCCTTTTGTTGGCGTTTCTCCGGCGGCTGCGTGCGACCAGAATGTCGGTCGCGCAGATGCGCCAGTTGGCAACGCTCCGCGCAGCTGGCGATGCCACGACCGGCGATCGACGCCTGTTGCTCGACGAGCACGCCGAGTTCATACGCGGTCAGATCGCCTCTCTAGCGGAGAACCTCGAGATCCTCGAACGCAAGATCGGACACTTCCGGCAAGAGGAGAGGACTGCCACCTCAGTGGCTGGACAGGGCACATCGCGAAGGCCGCGGCGTCAGGCTACGGTCAAGAACGTGTCGGTGAGGAGCCAGCCTTGATCATCCTGGGTCATGACGAAGGGCGGACGGTCCAATTCGAGGCACGACGATCGCGCGCAAGGTCGACGGCAGCGAGACGGGCGGGGATGGGCAGTCGGGGAGGCGACGCAGCCGCCGGGCTTTGAGAACGCTCCCCACAGCCACACCGAGCCGGAGGCGTTCTACGTCCTCGAGGGCAAGTTCACGTTATTCGGATCAGGTGAGGCGACCATCCTTGGACCAGGCAGCTTCGTCCTGATCAAGCCGGGAGAGGTGCACGGCTTCCGAGCCGGCGACCAAGGTGGGCGTTTCCTGGCGATCTGGCCGGGACAAATGGACGGCTACTTCGAAGAGATGATTGCAGAAGCCGGCGCCGGGACAGGGACCCTAGCGGCAATGGGCGAGATCGGTCATCGGCATGGCGTGACCGGCTACGGTTTGCTCCCCAATCCTTAGCGGTCCGATTGTCGGCCGAGACGGAGGGCAAAGCCACCGGTTGGCGGCAGCTCTGAGACCCGTTGACCGGAGGGCTGGGTCGCCGCAGGGAATCTGAGGAGCGTCGGTGCCCGGCCTGACTCCTCGCGGGCTACCATGGACCTCCCGATGACTCTGGCCCCGAACGACTTCACGCAGCGCCACCTGTCAATAGGTGGGAGTTTGAGCACGAAGACAGTCGCGACCTCGGGCTGACCGGTCCAAGCCAGACGCCTGGCGTGACTCGCGGATCTGGCGTCGTCCGCGAAGGACGGGCCGGCCGTCCCGATGTGAGGGATCTCGGTACGGTGGTCCGGTTGCCGTCTGCGGGCGGATGTCACAGGATCGGACCAGGAGACAGCGGTCGCGACCCTAGCACACCGATTCGAGGCACGGTCCCCGTCGGCGTCGGCGATCCAGACGTCTGCCCGAACCTCGCCGCTTATGAGTGGTGGGGCGACCCTGTCGGGTGACGGCTTGACTCGATCGGTCGATCGTGCCCGGGAGTGGGTGCGCCCGATGCGCAGGTCCCCGGGCAGGACCGAGACGGCCGTGGACCGCATCGGGAGCGGCGGTCGGCATGGATCGTGAGCGTGCCCTCATCGGTGGGGCCTGCGGCCGTCACCACGTCCTCGATCCTCTCGCACGACTGCCCGCCCTGGCGCTCGACCAGGGTCCAGCCTGGGTAGTAGCGGCTGACACAGGGGACCTCAGGGTCGCGACGGCATCAAGCTCATCCTTGGCACCATCGACATCGAACTCAGACCCACTGATCAGCGCGAAGCGGCCTTGGCGCACGCAGCGCAAGGGCGTGCAATCTCACCGAGGACGAGTTCGATCGGATCAACCGCAAGGCCGACAAGGTTCTGCACGAGGACTCCCGGCCGCCGTCCCATTGCGGTCAGGTGTTCGCCTTGTGGTCGCCGGGCGGTCCGGACAGAATCGTCGGAACGTACTCGAGGAGCTGGATCCTGCCATCGAATGTGCGGCTGTGGATCATGTCGAGCGCGATGTCGGGGTACTCGTCGTAGATCCGTTCCCGACCGCTGCTTCCAGTCACGACCGGAAAGACGACGACGCGAAAGCGGTCCACCAGACCGGCCACGAGAAGGGAGCGGCAGAGTGCTAGGCTGCCCATCGTGCGCATCGGGGCCGCGCCCGCTGCGTTCTTCATGTTCCTGACGGCCTCGACCGCGTCCTGACTGACGAGTCGGGTGTTGGCCCACGTCAGCGGCTCCTCCAACGTGGCCGAGAACACGATCTTGGACAGGCCTGCGAGTTCATCCGTGCCCGGTTCGCCTTCGGCCGCGAGACCCGACATCAGACGGTACGTGTTCGCGCCCATCAGCACCGTGTGTTCGGCTTCGGGTTGGTCGCCCAGCCAGGCCAGGTACTCAGGGCCCTGCAAGCCCCACCACCCGGGCCAGCCATCGGCGGCGCCATAGCCATCCAGCGAGGTGATGAAATCGACGAGGAGTTCGGACACCGTCGCTCCTTTCGGGTTGCGATCAGTGAAGGGTGGGTCGGTAGATGAGCTCTTGGGTGTGACAGTCGAGCGTCCGGTGCCCGATCAGCTCGAGGTCGAAGTCGGCAGCACCATGGAAGATCGGGTCGGTCCCAGTCTGACCGGTGATGACAGGATAGAGCGTGACCTGCACGAAGTCGACGAGGCCGGCGGCCATCAGCGCCCTGTTCAACGACAGGCTGCCATGTGAGCGCAGCGGCACCCCGGACGTCTCCTTGAGTCGGGCGACAACGTCAACGGCGTCACCCCTCGCAACGGTCATGTTCGGCCAGTCGAGGGGCTCGTCCAGGGTCGTCGACACCACGGTTGCCGGCAGACTGATCATCCGCGTGACCCATGGGTCACGCACTCCGGAGTCCTCGGTGCCCGTGGCAAACATCTCCGCGAACTCCCGATAGGTGTTGGCGCCGAAGACCATCCGCTGTTCCGTGCCATACAAGGCAAGACGGTGGGCGAGCAGTTCGGGGCCGTGCTTACCCCAGTAGCCGCCCCAGTCGCCGTCGGGGCCGTAGGAGCCGTAGCCGTCGAGGGTGGAAAAGATGTCGAAGGTGTAGGTAGCCATCATGTCGTTCTGCGGGTGATCGATTCGGTGTGAGTTTGACTGGAAGCCTGCGAAACTCGTCGCGGGCGGATGTTCCGTCGCCCGAGCAGATCCTCCCCGGCGGAGACTTGCCACCTCGTTTCGCGGCGGGTGCCGCACCTTGCGGAATCGAGTCAGCATGGCTGCCAAGGAAGACATGCAGCCGAGTGCCGACGACCAGATGCCACCCCGAGGAGCTGCGCGGATTCAAGGGTCACGAATCGTGGGGTCGAGACAGGTACCGTGGACCAGTGACCTGGCTACCGATGGCACACGTCATCGAGACCGAGCGGCTCACGCTTCGGATCCGAGACGAGCGCGACGCCGCGTGGTACCGCGAGCTGGTCGGTGAACGTGGGGAGAACATCCCGACGCTTGAGGAGTCGAGGGCGCGCCTCGTTCGGTTCCGGGATCTGACGAATGAGACCGGCATCGGCGCGCTTGCGATCTGTCGTCGCGCTGAGGGCGACACGATCGGCTACTGCGCGCTCATCGTGGGACGTGCCAGTTTGGACGAACCGGAGATCGCCTTCGAGCTGCTTCAGCGGTTCCACGGTCACGGGTATGCGACGGAAGCGGTGCAAGCCCTCGTGGCTGCCGCTGCCGCGACGGGTCGACGCCGTCTGTGGTCGACGGTCGGGGCATGGAACTCGCCGTCGTTACGAGTGCTCGAAAAGGTGGGGTTCCGCAGGGATCACACCGTCACCGATGATCGTGGCGAGGTCGTCTACCTCGTCCGCGACCTCTAGAGCGACTGCCCAACGGACTCGATGATCTCCTACTTCCCTCGTCGTGCGCCAGCGACGGACTGCGGGCAGGATCGGTTCATGGGACATCCTGGGCCTGAACCGATCGATCCGTCGGACCCGGCGGTGGGTGGCCTGCTGGATCCGTGACGCCGCGGCCCCGCCGCTAGGGGCTGTTCGGCTCTGGCTGGTTCACCCGGGCGACAGTCAGACTGGGACGGAGAGCCA
>JBBRYB010000113.1:0-8009 GCA_038238115.1 Propionibacteriales bacterium
CCTCGCCGAGCAGGAGGGCGCGCCCGTCGCCGAGACGAGGGGAGTACCCGCCGAACTGGTGCCCGGCGTAGGCCTGCGCCACCGGTGTGGCGCCGCCCGGCAGAAGGTTGCCGACCAGCATGCGGAGGCCCTCAGGGCTCAAGAGGAAGGCGGCCTCGAAGCCGAGGTCGATCGCCAGCGGCTCGTTGAGCACGAGCAACCGGGGGTCCGGCACGTCCTCGGCCCGCCAAGGAACAGCCATCTCCGCAAGCTCGCGGGCGAAGCGGTCGCCGAGGGTGACCGTGATCGGGAGAGCAGAGCTCACCTCACTAAGGCTACGCGCGGCACCGCGATCCCCGGGAGCCCGACGGCTGTGCGTCTCCATCCAGGGCGTAGCGTCGGCTCGCGGACGTCGGCAGCGGTGAGGCACCGACGTCCAAGACGCTGCTAGCCCCACCTAGGGGTGTGATTTCGGGCATGCTTCCAGCGTGGCAGACTCAGGGATCAGGGACCCGGCCACAGACCGCACCATCCGCTGGGCGATGCTGCTGCGAAATCGATCTGGTGGGCACTGTTGCATTGAGCCATTGCGGGAGGCGCGCACGGCTAATCTTCCTGCCGGTTGCCTCGCAACGAGTCTCGAACGGTGCAGTAGACGGTCGGAGTCGGTTCAATCGGAGGCTCTGGGCGACATTGAGTGCCGCTGGGCCGCAAGATTTGCGGTGAGCCGTTCGCGCGATCCCTCAATGCAACAGTGGCGCTTTGATCGAGGCGGCAGATGGCCCGGCTTGGCTGCACAGAATCGGTCGGGGTGCTGTGCTCATCACCATGTGCAACCAGGATCGCTAGCAGCAGTGCCCGTGTTCTTCTCCCGTCCGTGGCGGGACGGACCTTTGCTGGCCGGGCGCGACGACGTTCTTGTCCGTCAGGGATTGGTCCGTCTGCCGGTGATGGTGCCTGGGGTGTTGGTGGGGTGATGATGGTGGCCATGGTGGAGCTCCCTACTGGCACCGTAACCCTGTTGTTTTCTGATGTTGCGGGTTCCACGGTGTTGTTGTCCCGGTTGGGTGCGGCGTACGCCGACGCATTGGACGGGCAACGCCAAGTGCTACGTAAGGCGTGGGCGGAGCATGGTGGCGTCGAGTTGGGAACCGAGGGAGACAGCTTCTACGTCGTGTTCCCTACTGCCCCGGCTGCGGTGACCGCCGCTGCCCAGGCGCAACGAGAGCTCGCGGTGTTCCAGTGGCCTGCTGGTGAGCGGGTGCGGGTACGGATGGGCATCCACACCGGAGCGCCGACCGTGCATGACGGGGCGTATGTGGGGATGGATGTGCACCGGGCCGCCCGGATCGCCGGCGCCGCCCACGGGGGGCAGGTGGTGGTGTCTGAGGCCACCGCGCACTTGGTCGATTCTTGCCTCCCCAACGGTGTGGAGCTTCGTGATCTCGGCAGCCACCAATTGAAGGACATCGCCCAACCTGAGCACCTGTTCCAGTTGGCGGTCGAGGGGTTGCCGGCGGAGTTTGCGCCGTTGAAGACGTTGGGTGCGGCGTCGAGTCTGCCGCGACCGGCGACCCCGTTGGTGGGGCGGGACGGTGAGCTTGCGGAGCTGACCGCGCTGATGGGTTCACCGGGGGTGCGGCTGGTGACGTTGACCGGGCCGGGCGGCTCGGGCAAGACCCGGTTGGCGGTCGGGTTGGCGCAGCAGCTGGTGGAGCAGTTTCCGGACGGGGTGTTTTTCGTGTCGTTGGCTGCGGTCACGGTGGCCGACGTGATGTGGACCAGCATCGCGGAGACTTTGGGTGTGCCGCCGGAGGGCCGGGTCCCGCCGGGGTTGTTTACCCATGTGGCGCACCGGTCGGCGTTGTTTGTGTTGGACAATCTTGAACAGCTGCCGGGTGCTGATGGGGTGGTTGCGGAGCTGTTGGTGCAGGCGCCGCAGGTGGTGGTGGTGACCACGACCCGCCGGCCGTTGGCGGTCGACGGTGAGCATGTGCATCCGGTGCCGCCGTTGGAGCTGCCGGACACGGCTGAGCTTGGTGATGCCGGGGCGTCGGGGGCGGTGCAGTTGTTTGTCGAGCATGCGCAGATGGTGCGTCCGGGGTTCCGGTTGACGGCCGACAATGTCGCTGATGTGACGGCGGTCTGCCGGCGCCTGGACGGGCTGCCGTTGGCGATCCAGCTGGCCGCGGCCCGGATCAGGTTGCTCGGCCCGAAGGCGATCCTGGCCCGGCTGGACCAGGCCCTCGACCTTGCTACCACCGGCAGTCAGGGCCCCGGCCGGCAGAAGACGCTGCGGGACACCATCGGCTGGTCCTACGACCTGCTCACATCTGAGCAGCAGGGGTTCTTCCGTCGGCTCGGCGTGTTCGCTGGCGGGGCCGATCTCGACGCCGTCACGGCGGTGACGACGGTGCTGCTCGGCGAGCGTGATCTGCTCGACCTGATCGCTGATCTGGTTGATGCCAACCTGGTCATCGTCGGCGAAAGCCTGGATGGTGAGCCTCGGGTGGCGATGTTGGAGACGATCCGGGCTTACGCACTGGATCAGTTGCGAAAAGCTCAGGAGCTTGCCGATGTGTGTCTGCTGCACGCGAGGCACTATCTGGCCGTGGTCGAACAGCTCCGGCCGATGATGTTCGGTGCTGGTGGCCAGCTGCTGCAGGCGCGGCGCCGGTTCGAGGTCGAGCTCGACAATGTGCGTGCGGCGTTGAGCTGGGCACTAGAACCCGCCGAGCCCGGCGGAAGACCCGCACCCGACCACGTGCAGGTCGCCGTGGAGCTCTGCGCCGAAGCATGGGCGTCGTTGCCAGTTGGCGGGTACTTCGCCGAAGCTCGACAATGGCTGGGACGAGCCGTCAGCGTCGCAGCCGGCGACGACAGCCCGGCGCTGGGCAAATGCCTGAGCAATCTGGCGTCCGCGTGCATGTTCCGAGGCGACCTCGAACGTGCCGATGAGGTGGCGACGCGGAGCGTGGCGATGTGGCGTCGGTTGGGCGACAACGACGGCCTCTCGACCGCTCTCGGATGGTTAGCCCTCTGCCGACAGGACATGGGCGACCTGCAAGCGGCCCGGGCGGCGGTCGAAGAGGCGGTGGTGCTAGCCCGCGACCTCAACGACAAGATCCGACTCGGCTATGCGTTGCTGGTTCTTGGCCTTGTCGAGTATGACGCGCAGAACTTCGAGCGGGCACTTGAGCATCTGGAAGCCGCAGCGGACATCTTCCACCGACTGGGCAACGAACTGGGCGCCCTGCGAGCTCGTCACAACATTGCCTGCGCGCTGCGGTCGATGGGGCGACCCGGCGATGCCGAAAGACAGATGCGACAACAGATTCCGCAGGTTTTGCGGTTGGGGCCACCCGAGTTTCATAGCGAGTTGGCCGAGGACTACGCCGCGGTGCTCGCCGAACTCGACCATCACCAGTCTGCCGCCCGGCTGCTAGGGGCCGCCGACGCCATGCACGAACGGATCGGGATCCCCCGTGACCCTGGCCAAGAAGCCGAGATCACCGAAGCCTTCGCCAAAGCCCGAGCGGCCCTACCCGCCGCAGTCTGGGACGAGCACTACCAGCACGGGTACGCCATGACCGTGGAGGACCTCCTCACCGAACTACACGCCAACCCGCCCGCCGGCTGAAAACGATGTTCCAAACGTTGCGAGCACGGTATCCGCCACCGCTCTCGTTGGGGCAGCTAGTCTGCCTTACGGGCTGCTCGGCACGGCCCGTATTGGCTCGAAGAAGTCATGATCCATGACCTCGCCGTAGACCAAGACCTTGGTGACGTTGATCCAGATGCGGTTGTCGCCGGGGAGCACCTTGCCGTTCGCGGGGTTCCGCCAGGAGGTGCGTGCGGTCTCGATGATCTCCAACGCGTGAGTGTCACGATGGGTGTCGCCGCCGATGACGGCTTCCACTACGTCTGCAAGCATGGACATCGGTGCTCAGTTCCTCTCCAGGCCGAAGGGCATGGTCGACGCCGACCTGGATGGAGGGCTCTGTTGCGTTAGTCGATCAGCCGGCATGGTTGAACCGCTGCGGGGGATCAGATGGCGAGCTGGTCCTCGCCATCTGACTCCCCGGCGGGCGCGTGTTCAGCTATGCCACCCGCTCGCCCAACGCAACAGAGCCCTCCCACCTCCAACGACCCGCACTTCGAGGAGAAGCTGGTCGACGTGGTCGGGCTGTATCTGAACCCGCGGGCGCCACGAGGCGCTGATGATTTGAGTGGAGGTGAGAGACCTTCGCCGCCGGACCTGTCGCAGCAGGGACGGTGAAGCTGAGGGCAGCCGGTCTCGGGAGGTGCCGAGATGGGTGGGAGCAGCCCTGACAACGTCGGGGCGCATCAGGATCGCCAGATGGTGTGGGTCCGGCAAGCGTGATGAAGAGGAGTACGCGAGGAACCAGCGTGAGTACGTCGGTCCGGCTCATCAGCCACGAACTGTCCGTTTGACCAGGTCGTCGTGGACTGCGGCGGCTGGTCTGCCTCGTCGCTTGGTGCGATGGCACAGGCCCGCCACGCCAGTCAGGCGCATCAGCCTGGCGACACGCTTGCGACCCACTCGCAGGTCCTGGCCCAGCCGCAGCTCGGCGTGCACCCGCGGCGCCCCATAGGCGTGACGCGACATGTGGTGGATGTCGATGATGGTGTTGGCCAGGTGCGCGTCGGCGAGGTCCCGTGCCGACGGCGGGCTTCCCACGCCACTCGTAATAGCCCGAACGAGACACTCTCAGCACCCGGCAGGCCACCGCGACATCGACGTACAGGTCGATGTCGTCGGCGGGTTCCTGGACCAGCCGGAACACCTCATCGCTATCCGCGTGACCTGCTCTTCCTGGCGGCATAGTAGGTTCGTAATCAAGTTGGGGCCGCGCGGACGTGCCGTCATGTGCCCGGTAACCGCTGGTTTGTCGACGAGACGTACGTCAAGGTCTACCGACGGTGGATGTATCTGTACCGGGGCGTCCCCGACGGCAGCGGCCGGCTCGCGATCCGCTGCAGCGATACCCACCACGAGCGCCACCGGCGCGCCACGGCGCCCCACCACGCCCACAGCCGCACTACCAGGGCCGTCGATCTCCGCCTCTGTCCGAAAAGAAGCCGGCGGGCTCTGAGAGTCTCATTGGCGCGTTTCAGTTTGGCGTTCTCCCAGCGCAGCCCACTGCTCCGCCGTCGGAACAGAGCGAAGGCACGCGCCCCATGTCCTGAGGAGTCAACGCGGCACCTTGCGCCGTTGCGTCACAGGTGGCATGTTGATGAGCATCGAAGGTGGTTGGTCGCGGTGTGCAGGCAGGGCGGAGTTCGAGTTTCCTTCGACCTCTGGTCGCCGCTGGGTTTCATCTCTGGCGTTCGTCATCATGGGCTCGGCTTGAACTGTCGGGCGCGCCTCTGCGAAGCGTGTTCTATGACTTCGGCCCTGATGTGCACAGTGGGCGTGGTAGCGAACCGGGCCTTCACGTTTAGTTGTGCTGACGACGCCTCGCGGTGCCCTGAGATATCGGTTGCCGGACGGCGACCGGAGAAGTGAACGCTCGTCGAGTCGGCTGAAAGAGTGCCGAGTGAGAGAGGAAATCTGATGGCTGGAAATCGTGTAGTTGTGTACAAGGGGCCGGGTGAGGTGGGTGTCGATGCGATCGACTACCCGAAGCTGGAGCTCCCCGAGGATGTGGTGAACGGGTTGGGAATCAAGAGGAAAGCGCCCCATGCAGTCATCCTCAAGCTCGTCACCACGAACATTTGCGGTAGCGACCAGCACATGGTCCGTGGACGGACGACGGCTCCCGTCGGCCAGAGCCTCGGTCACGAGATCACTGGAGAGGTCGTCGAGGTTGGCGATGACGTGCTCTTCGTCAAGGAGGGCGACATCTGTTCGGTCCCGTTCAACATTGCCTGCGGGCGCTGTCGGATGTGCAACGAGGGCAAGACCGGCATCTGTCTCAACGTCAATCCCGCGAGGGCAGGCGCCGCCTATGGTTACGTCGACATGGGCGGCTGGGTAGGTGGGCAGGCCGAGTATGTCATGGTGCCGTTTGCCGACTTCAACCTTCTCAAGTTCCCTGACCGTGATCAGGCAATGGAGAAGATCCTGGACCTCACGATGCTCTCCGACATCTTCCCGACCGGGTACCACGGGGTCTACACCGCCGGCGTGACGAGCGGGTCAACCGTGTATGTCGCGGGGGCAGGACCTGTCGGTCTGGCCGCGGCGTACTCCGCGCACCTACTCGGCGCATCCGCAGTAATCGTGGGAGACATGAACCCGGACCGGCTGCGCCAGGCTGAGAGCTTCGGCTGCGAGACTGCGGACCTGAGCTCGGGTGCCGAGTTGGGCGATCTCATCGAGCAGATCCTTGGGGAGCCGGTGGTTGATGCGGCAGTCGATGCGGTTGGATTCGAGGCTCGCGGCCACGGTGCGGGCGCCGACGAGGCACCGGCGACGGTGCTCAACGACATCATGACGGTCGCCCGCGCGGGCGCCTCGCTGGGCATTCCCGGCCTGTACGTCACAGGCGACCCCGGTGGGATCGACGAGAACGCCAAGATTGGCCAGATCGGTGTCAGGCTCGGCCTGGGCTGGGCCAAATCACACGCGTTCACCACTGGTCAGTGTCCGGTGAAGCGCTACAACCGCCAGCTGATGAACATGATTCTCAGCGACAAGGCTCAGATCGCCAACGCGGTCAATGCCGTGACGATCAGCTTGGACGATGCTCCGAATGGGTACCAGGAGTTCGACAAGGGGGCCGCGAAGAAGTACGTGATCGACCCCCACGGCATGGTCGCCGTATAGCGGCAAGAGGTTCGCTCGTGGCCGACGGCTCCACAACGCCATCGGCCACGAGCGTCCTCTGCCGTGCACGTCAACCCGTCCGAAGACCTCAAGCGTGGCCTGCACGACCGCCTTCCCCTGCCGACCGAGCCACCATGCCGAGCACTTCGAGGCCTCGCAGGGTCATCGCCGGCGCGGAGCTCGTGGGCGCTAGTGCCGCGGAAGCTGATCCGTTATATCCAACCGAGGAACGAACACGGCACGAAATGCGCGATGCCGTCGGCGCTGGACGAGCGTCCAAGAGGAAAGCTCGGAGCCTAGAGTTCCGTTTGCTGCTTTTGGCGATAAGAGAACATCTGCGACGAGGCGCCTCAACACCCGGAGTATCGCGAATGTAGGGAATACAGGCGGCCCTCGTGACACAATGGCTACACACAGTCACTTTCCGTCATGGCCCCTGCGGCACGCATACGTCGAGGAAGGACGCCTCATGGACACATCCATGTACCTGCCGGCCGTCCGGCCGCTCGTGTCGATCTCGACAGGGCGGGGTCACCATGACAGATAAGTACGTTGCGAAGCCCAGCGGCTTCCTGCCTTCTCGTGTCATCCCCTTCATCCTCGAACGTACCGGCCTGAAGACAAGCGGCGGCGACCGGCCAGTGGACACGCCAAGCGACGCCGTCTTGGCCCTGGAGTTCGCTTACACCGTCTGGTCGGAGTCCTGCCGCAACCTGTTCACCATCGACCAGTGTTGCCGACGACCGCACGACCACGGGGGGAACCATGCGTCGGGCTACGGCGTCTCCCGACATCGCTGGCGCGAATGAGCACCTTCAGCATCGCCGCCAGGCTCAACATCTGAGCGAGGGGACTTTCCGCGGCGCTAATGGGCAGGGAATCAGATAGCGAGCGCCAATTCTACGAACGCGTCCGGTAGCCGGTGGTGTGCTGGCGTGTCCGTGGCGATGTCGTAGTGGCCGCGTCGGCTGTGTTGCGTTGGTCGATCGGGCGACATGGTTGAACGATCGCCCGGCGGGGTTTGAGATGGCGAGCGCCTGTTCTGCGAAGGCCTGCGGTAGCCGCCGGTGTGCCGGTGCGTGGGTGGCGATGTCGTAGTGGCGGCACTAATGGCTTTTGCCGGGGCTGTTTGGCAGGCTCGGTTCTGGTGGCGGCTGGCGGGTCAGCACTCAACGGCACTGATCCTCGGTGGAGGTCTTGCAACAGACCGTGCGCCCGCTGGTCGCGAGGAGGCGTA
>JBBRYB010000114.1:0-8001 GCA_038238115.1 Propionibacteriales bacterium
ATCGAGATCGGGGACGTTTTGGTCCTGCGGACCGAGGAGAAGTCGGTGCTCGTCGACCTGCCCGCCTGGGCGCGGCTCGCCGGGCATGAGCTGCTCACGGTGGCCGACGACGGGGGCGGTGGCGGCCCGTGGCGGCTGGCCATCCTGCGCGGCGCACCGCGAGCAGGCGCCACGCCGAGCACAGGGGCGGGCTTCACCTCCGGATCCGCGGTGCCGCTGGGAAGCCGGTTGTGGCTCTACAGCAACTTCCACTGCAACCTGGCGTGCGACTACTGCTGTGCGCAGTCGTCGCCGAAGGCGGACACGCGGCTGCTTCCGCTGGGGCTGGCGAGGACGGTGGTCGACGAGTTCGCCGCACAAGGGGGACGCGAGCTCCTGATCACCGGTGGCGAGCCGTTCCTGCATCCCGACCTTGGAGCGATCGTAGCGTACGGCGCCGAGCAGGTCCCGGTGGTGATCCTCACCAACGCGATGGTTTTCGAGAAGGGCCGCCGGCGGCAGACGCTCGAGTCGCTGGACTGTGATCGCGTGACGCTTCAGGTCAGCCTCGACTCGGCCGGGCCCGCCCTCCACGACCGTCAACGAGGGGCAGGCTCACATGCGCGCGCGCTGGCCGGGATCGGGCTGGCCAAGCAGCTCGGGTTCCGTGTCCGGGTGGCGGCCACGCTGGGGGAGGACGAGCTCGGCTCGGTCGATCAGCTGCACGCGGCGCTCACGAACCTGGGTGTTGTCCCCGAGGACCGGTTGATCCGACCGGTGGCGGCCGAGGGGTTCGCCGACGAGGGGATCCACATCTCACTCGACACGGTCGAGCCGGAGCCGACAATCGCCGTCGACGGGGCGTGGTGGCATCCGGTGGCGGTCACCAACGATCATCTGAAGATCGCCGACCAACCGTTGCCGCTGGCAGCTGTTCTGGACGTGATCCGTGATGTCCTGGCGGTGCAGACCGCTGGTTCAGCCGAGGGCCGGGAGGTGTTTCGGTGTACCTGATCCGGAGAGGACCGCTCCCTTACGTGACGGTGACGTCTCCTCGTGGGGGGCGGCAACCGGAATCTGGCCACCTAGCGTGGAAGCAGCGTGCTCGACTGTATCGACGTCGGAAGGGATGACCATGACCACATCGGTTGCTCGGGGAGCACCACCGTCGGACGTCGGTACGGACTCGAGGGGCACACGTGTGCTGCTGGCGGTCCTGCGTGTGGGCGTCGCGATCATGTGGATCGAGAATGTCGGGTGGAAGCGGCCGCCGGACTTCTCGTCGCTGCGCGGGTTCACCACCGATGCGGTCGACCATCCGGTGTTCGGTCCCTTCAGCTGGGTCGTGGAGCACGTCGTACTTCCGAACTTCACGTTCTTCGCCTGGATGACGCTGCTTTTGGAGGCGTCCATCGGCGCCTTCCTCTTTATCGGCCTCGCCACCCGGCTATGGGCGCTGATCGGCATCGGCCAGAGCCTGGCCATCACCATGTCAGTGCTCAACGCACCGAACGAGTGGGAGTGGTCGTACTACCTGATGATCCTGGCGCACATCGGCATCTTCGTCACCGCAGCGGGCCGGTCCTACGGACTGGACGGCGCACTACGCCCGACCTGGCGGTCCTCAAACGGCCGGCTGTCGCGCGTCCTGATGAGGCTGTCATGACCAGGCACCCGCTCGACCAGGCCGCGACCACCCTCGGCGTCGCGGGCGTTGCGAGCCTGGTGTTCTCCCTGACCACCAGCTCCAACAACAACTTCGTGACCATGCAGGGCGCCGCCCTGATCGTGTTTCCCTTGCTCGGGATGTGCGCCGTGGTCGGCGGGATCACCAGTCGTCGGATCCTGGTCCGGCTGGCTGGTGCAGGCTATGGCGCGGCGGCGATCCTCCAACTGGCGCAGTTCGGCCGCTCGACCAACTGGATCGACGGGAGCGGCTCCACCTTTGCGTTGCTGCTCGCTTTCGCCATCGGATTGCTAGTCGTTGGTTTCGCACCGCGGGAGGCCCACACAGGAACCTTGACCGAGCCGACCCGGCGGTCCCCCTCAGCGGGCTAGCTGGTCGGCCAGCTCCGTCAGGGAGGTGACCGCGGTGAGGAGGGGTGAAATAGGTCGGGTACGGGGCGCCTGTTCTGTTGATCCATCCCGTTTGCAGCCCGGCGTGCACAGCGCCGTGAATGTCCCACGGGTGCACGGCCACCAGGAGCATCTCGGAGGTATCGACCTGGCAGCGGTGCGCGGCGAACTCGTAGGCGCGCGCTGCTGGTTTCCAGATCCCGGCGTCCTCGACCGACAACAGCTCCTCGAACGCGTCGCGGACATCCGACTCATGTTTGAGACCGGCATCCGCGCCGGAGAGCTGATCGCACTAGGCGCTGACGACGTCGACCTCGTCGCCGGTCTGGTCACCATCCGGCGCGGCAAGGGCGGGGGAGGCCGGGTCATTCCGATCGGACCCGCCGTCACCCGTGCGCTCTACGCCTACCTTGACCTGCGTCAGCACCACAGGCACGCCGACTCCACCAACCTTTGGCTCGGTGAGCGTGGAGCCAGCTTCGGATACGACGGCCTCGGCCGCGCCTGCGCCGACGTGCCCAGCGTGCCGGCATCAAAGGCTTCCATCCGCACAAGCTCCGGCACACCGCCGCCCACCGATGGCTCGCCCACGGCGGCTCCGAATCTGGGCTCATGGCCATCGCCGGATAGACCCGCACCGACATGCTCATCCACTACACCCGCGCCCACGCCGCCGAACGCGCCGCCCACGAAGCCCGACGACTCAACCTCGGCGACCTTTAGCGCGTACTGCGCGCCGGGTCGTGGGAGTGAGGAGAGGACGTACGGAAAGCCGCGCTCACATGGGGAGCTCAGTCTCGCCGGATTCGGGTCGTGCGCTCCGGCAGCGCCGAATCAGGATCAGGTCCCAGATCTGGACACCGAGAAAGACCGCGAGTCCGGCCCACACGACTGGGCGCGGCGCGCCGCCGATGGTGAAGATGAACAGGAAGACCCAGGCTCCGGCCAGTGCGGTCAGAATCAGGGGCAGTGGATTGCGGTGGCGTCGGTAGGTGAGCGCACTGCCCACCAGCGTCAGGATGATGGTGGCGACAAGGAGGGGCTTGAGCGTCGCGTCCCTGGTCAGGAAGGTTGCGCCCACCGCGGAGGCGAGCGAGAGCGCCGCCGCGAAGCCCAGACAGCACAGTGTCGTGAACGCTGCTGCTACGGCGCCCGCGCGGGGTAACAACCGCTGCCACAGTGGGATCTGCGCCGCGGAGGGTGCACTCGGGTTGCCCCGAGTTGGTGGGTTCATGATGCCGTTTCCTTCACCTGTCGGTCGAGCACAAACGGACAAGCACTGAGTCGTTGCTCTGGTTCTGGTCGAAGACGTCTGAAGGCACTGTTGCATTGAGCCATCGCGGGAGGCGCGCACGGCTAATCTTCCTGCCGGTTGCCTCGCAACGAGTCTCGAACGGTGCAGTAGACCGTCGGAGTCGGTTCAAGCGGAGGCTCTGGGCGACATTGAGTGCTGCTGGGCCGCAAGATTTGCGGTGAGACGTTCGCGGGATCCCTCATGCAACAGTGCCGGGGCGACTGCGTGGAGGCGCGTGCTGCAGGTTCTCGGGATCCTTATGAGGACCGATCGCCGGACCCGCCCAAGCACGATCCGCGATGAGTTCGCGAAAATGGGCCAGCTGCTGCCACCAACACCCCAGCGGCCTTCGGACCTTCGCGAATCGCTTGTAGATGTGCTGGGAAGCAAGACGGACCTTTCCGACGCGCTCCGAGTAAGGATGGGGGATGGCCTCGGCAATCCCACCGCCGACTTCGGCTCTTTGTTGCCCTTGCTGCGTGAGCACGGAATGGCCGTCGATCATCGACAGCACGTCGACGACGCACTCAAGGAACGGCGACGGACCGACACCCGCGCGCTTCTCCGCCGCGCCGGTGAACTCAAGTCAAGCCAGATCGAGCCGAAGGTCCCGGTTGGCTTGGCGGCAGCAGATTGCAAAACGAGGGGGAGTCGTGACGGCGTGAAAAGCGTCGCGACTGTCAAGGTGACCGAACAACACGACCGTCGCAAACGCGAGCTCGGCGACGAAGGGGAGTCCTGGGCAATCGCATCCATGGTCGCGAAGATCGCAGGCTTTGCACCGCCCGACCGGTCGGCTGTCACCGACGAAGTCATTGCGCCGCTTACCGGAACTAGCACCGATATCGCCTTCGAGTGCGCTGGCGCCGATGGTGCGCACGGCTCGGTCGAATCCGTCATGTCGCACGCCGAGCAGGCTCGCAGGACTGACTTGGACGACGAAAAACTCATCGACGAACTCGTTGACCTGCTCCACGTCTCGAAGCAGAGCGATGGTTTCGGCTTCGAGACGTGATCGCTTGGCTTTCCACGACCGAAGGCTCAGACCCGATCGCGATGTGCCTCGAAGTCAAAAGCAGTGGCGCACAGCGAGGATTTCACCTATCCACCGGCGAGTGGGACCTGGCGCAGAAGTTTCACGACAAGGGAGAAGGGCACAGGTACGCCGTTCTGATTGTTCGACGTTCAAAGCAGGGCGGTCCACCGGCAGGCATGGATTTGCTCGTCGACCCAGTCGCCCTGCATGCCGATGGTCGACTGCACCGCGACGCCGACGGCTACGTCATCGCATACGTCGACAGGAGCCCATAAGCGGGTCCGGCAACTGGTGGAGATTGGTCCGTCCGCCGCGGATGCCTACGCCACCGCACCACCTACACGAGACCACCGCCTGGGCACTCCGCGCCACCATCGCCGCTTGACGCCTTACGTCCCTGGGATACGGCAGCGTCCCGTACCAATCCGTCACCGCTTCACTTCGTGACTGGTACGCGAGCTGAGATGTTGTCGAACAAGGGCGAGGCGGACACAATTCTGCGATTTGCCACAGCCCCGTCGCGGCTCTCTCTATCGTTGGTCTCATGGTCGGGGGGCGAAGACTTGCGATGACTATGGCAGAGCGCTTGGCTGCCGCCAGTCCATCTACGCCTACTCTTGCGCCCGACTGTCCGTGGCCGTATGCCGTGCTACCACTGCACTCAGTCCTGCGGCCAACCCTTTCCTCGGTGAACGCTTGAGGGTCGTCCAGCATTGCCACCCAGCCGCCTACGAGACAACCGTTCGGATCCGCGGTGGGCACTTCACAGAAGCCGCTGTGATTCCTGGTCTCTGGTACGACGCGGCCCGGTCGCTCGCTCGAAAAGCTAAAGCCGACTTCGTCTGGCACTCCCGGAGTGCCGGCACTCGGCTGCTCATGCCATTGGGCAACTGGGCAGTCGACCTGGGCACAGCAGACCAGGTTGCGTCGGACTTTGGAGAAGGACTCGCCGAGGTGTTTGGCAAGCACGAAATCGTCGGTAAACCACCCTGTTGGACGTCGGCCGGAAGACCCGGCTGGCATGGGTCCGAGCTTGGCGCGCGATGCCGTTGCGATCGTGAGCTGCTGTTGATCGACTGGTGGCACGGCGACGCACCCCGTCGCGTCAATTCAGGCATCGTGGCCTGTCCAACTCATGGGGTCGTCGCGAAGCCCGCCGCTGACGTGCAGGCATTGGTACAGGCCCGTCGGGAGCTCGACGCAGCCCTACAGTGCCAGCCTGCATCAGGCGACCTGTGGCGGGTCTATGTAATCGAGGTACGAGGGGCACCCGCACCGGCCGAGAAGGGCCGCCGGGCCGCGGACGACCGTAGTGCCGGGGTCTCCGCGGCTGCGGTGTTCGCCGCGTTGTCCGAGCACCTGCCAGAAGACGCGATCGTGTCGGTCGACGCAGGCAACCATGCCTACTCGCTGGGACGCTACCTGGAGTCGAAGGGGCAGCCGGTCCTGATGTCGGGCTATCTCAGGTCCATCGGCTTTGGCTACCCCGCGGCGATGGGCGCCTGGGCGGCCGAGCCCGGACGCCCTGTCGTCGCCGTCACCGGTGATGGTGGCTTCGCGCAGTATGCGATGGAGCTCAACACCGCGGTCAAGTACGCGATCCCGATCAAGCACCTGCTGCTCAACAACCACGCGCTTGGCAAGATCGAGAAGGAACAGATCGCCGGCGACTTCCCCGTCTGGCACACCTCGCTGAGCAACCCCGACTGGGCGGCGTACGCCGAGCTCTGCGGTGCCACCGGGATCAGGGTGACCACCCGTGGCCAGCTCGACGCGGCACTCCGGAAGATGTTCGAGAGCCCGGGCCCGGTGCTGGCGCGTGTCGAGCAGGACGCAGCGCTCCTGTGACCCGCCGTCGTGGCGTCTCCACCGTCGAACCGGGCGCCTGAGACCAACGATGCCGTCCACCGATTTCGCCAACCTTCTGGGCGTGCTGATGATCGCCTTCGTGGCGCCGCTCGCGCTGGGGTTCGCGCCCCGACTCAAGATCCCGGCCGTTGTGCTGGAGATCGTCCTCGGCGTGGTCGTCGGCCCGTCGGTCCTCGGCTGGATCGAGCCCGATCTGCCCGTCCAGATCGTGGCTCTGCTGGGCCTGGCGATGTTGCTATTCCTCGCCGGTCTGGAGATCGACGTCCGTGCGCTAGGGGGCAGCCTGCTCCCGCTCGCCCTGGCTGGCTTTGTCATCTCCATGGCGGTGGCCTGGGTCGCCGGGCTCTCACTCGCCGCTGTGGGCTGGGTCGACGACCCGCTACTGCTGGCGGTGACGCTCTCAGCGACGTCCCTGGGTCTGGTCGTGGCGGTGCTCAAGGATTCCGGCCTGCTCGAATCCGCGCTGGGTCGAACCACCATCGCGGCATCATCGCTCGCCGACTTCGCTGCCGTACTCCTTCTGTCGCTGCTGTTCTCCGCCGACGGCAAGGGCACGGGTTCACGCCTGGTGTTGCTGGCCGTCTTCGCCGGGATCGTCGTCGCGGTCGGGACGGCGGTTGCGGTCGCCGGTCGCACCATGAAGGTGAGCGGCGTCCTGGTGCGGCTGCAGGACACGACGGCAGAGATCCGGGTCCGGGCCGCGATGGTGCTACTGATCGCCTTCGCCGTCGTTGCCGAGCGGCTGGGTCTCGAGAGCATCCTTGGCGCCTTCCTGGCCGGGGCTGCCGTGGCGGCTCTCGACAGGGACTCCCGGACCCACCCGCGCTTCCGAATCAAGTTCGATGCGATCGGTTTCGGGTTCCTGATCCCGGTCTTCTTCGTCACCAGCGGTCTGCGGCTCGACGTGTCCGGCCTGATCGACTCCCCCGGACAGTTGCTGCGGCTTCCTGTCTACGTCCTGGCACTGTTCCTCGCCCGCGGCGTACCTGCACTGCTTTACCTACGCCGCCTCGGAAGGGCCGACGCTGTGTCCGCTGCCCTGCTGCAGGCAACCAATTTGCCGTTCATCGTGGCCGCGACCCAGATCGGCACCCTCACCGGCAGAATGACCACACAGACGGCCACCGGCCTGGTGTGCGCCGGGCTGATCTCGGTGCTGGTGTTCCCGGCTCTAGCCGTCGCGGTGAATGCACGCGGCACTATCGGCACGGCGCCACCTCCGCACTGACCGCAGGGTCTGCTCGAACGTCCGCGACGCGGTTGCGATCCTCTGTTGTCGATTCCACATTGCGCTCGCACAGCATCTCGAGGGGCACTGTTGCGTTCAGTCTTCGGACCGGGCACGAGACTGGTGTCATGACATCCGCCTCCGCCTCCGCATTTGCTGGCTTTGGTTCCCTCGGGAGGTGATCTCGGTCGCGGTGCGCTGGTACCTGCGTTATGGGCTGTCCTACCGCGACGTCGAAGAGCTGCTGGCCGAGCGTGGTATCACGGTCGATCACGTCACCGTCTACCGGTGGGTGCATCGATTCACACCGGAGTTCGTCGAGGCCGCGCGGACGTGCCGTCATGTGCCCGGTAACCGCTGGTTTGTCGACGGTCGTGTTGGCGTGACCCCTTGAGATTGGTCCGCTCGTGTTGAGACTCGATGGCCCACGATGGTGGGTTAAGGAGGATCACCACGATGACTCGACGACGACATACTCCGGAGCAGATTGTCCGCAAGCTCCGCGAGGCCGACCGGCTG
>JBBRYB010000115.1:0-7947 GCA_038238115.1 Propionibacteriales bacterium
ATGGCGCCGGCGGATCGTGCCCTCGCCGAGCGCGTGCATGTGACGGTGACGGCGACCGCTCCCGAGCTGTCGCCGAAGACGTGGTACGGGATGCCGGCCTATACGAACGCGGACGGCAAGATCGTCGTCTTCTTCCAGGACGCCGGCAAGTTCGGCTACCGGTACTCGACCCTTGGCTTCCAGGACGCGGCGAGCCTCGACGACGGCGACCTGTGGCCGGTGTCGTACGCGCTCCAGAAGTGGAGCCCCGCGGTAGAGAAGAAGGTCGTCGAGCTGGTGCAGGCGGCGACCTCCTGACCGCAACCCCCGAGGGGCCGTCGAGGGCTCCCCGTACGACATCGAGGACAAGAAGCACTTCGTGATGCGCACGACGGTCGCACCCGCATGCTGACGGGGGAGCAAATCACCGAGGCCAACCTGGCTGACTGGCGCAAGCAAGGTCAGGGACTACATGCCCGCTACCTGGTCGACGACTTCGGCACCGGGGTGCGCTTCGTCGCCGCAGTGGGCGAGGCCGGCGACGCGCTCAGCCACCACCCGCGCGTGACGATGGGCGAGGGGTACGTCGATCTCAAGCTACTCAGCGACGACGCCGTCTACCGCGACGACGAGGGAACCGAGCACGTCGTCGACTGGGTGACCCAGAAGGACGTCGACCTCGCGCGCCGGATCACCGAGATCGCCGCCGAGCACGCGGTCGACGCCGACCCGGCCTCGATCACCGCGATCGAGCTCGCCCTCGACACGGCGCACGCCGCGACGATCGCCCCGGTGTGGGCCGCCCTGCTGACCGGGAGCACTGAGGCCCGGGGCCGCGGGACCATCGGCGACGACGTCCGGGACGCCACGGAACGGGTACCGATCCTGTGGTTCCAGGACACCGAGGACCACGAGACCCCGCGTCAGCGGTTCCATCTCGACGTCCAGGTGCCGTACGACGTTGCCGAGCAACGGATTGCTGCGGCGGTGGCCGCGGGCGCCGTGATCGTCGATGACAGTAGGGCACCGTGGACCACCGTTATCGCCGACCAGGACGGCAACAAGGCGTGCGTTGGGACGATGCAGCCTCCGCCGCAGGAACGGTGACCCGTTATCGAGGGGTCAAGACACAGAACTCATGGCCATCGGGATCGGCCATCACCACCCAGCTGACCTCGCCCTGGCCGATGTCGATCCGAGTCGCCCCGAGGGAGACGAGACGGTGGACCTCAGCTTGCTGATCACCGTCGACAGGCGGAGCAAGATCGAGATGCAGCCGGTTCTTCCCGGTCTTCGGCACCAGGGGCGGACCGCCCCACGTGATCTTCGGACCGCCGCGCGGCGAGCGGATCGCGGTCTCTTGGTCCTGGTCCCAGACCAACGGCCAGCCCAGCGCCTCGCTCCAGAAGTACCCGACGTCCTGCGAACCGTCACACGCAAGCGCTCCGATGAATCCGCAGTCAGCAAGGAAGTTGTTGCCAGGCTCGATGACACAGAACTCATTGCCTTCGGGGTCGGCGAGCACCACATGGCCCTCCTCCGGGCGTTGACCGACGTCGATGTGCCGGGCGCCGAGTCGCAGCGACCTGCCCACCGTCTGCTGCTGGTCCTCCAGCGAGGTGCTCGTCAGATCGAAGTGCATCTGGTTCTGGCCCGCCTTCTGCTCCAGGGTCGAAAGGAACCGGATCCGGAACCCGGTGTCATCGCTCGGCAGCAGCGCGATGCCGTCGTGGGGACTTTCGGCCAACTCCCAGCCCAGCACGCCGGCCCAGAACCGCGCGAGACGGACCGGGTCGTGTGCATCGAAGCAAAGCGCGAATAGGTCAGAAGTCATCCCGCTCCGCATCTCCGATCTGCTGAGTCACAGCAACTGACAGGGCACGTCCTCCCTGCCCGTAAGGAAACGCTAGGCACTCGGGGACAGCCAGGCAACGTGAATCAAGTCGGAGGGCGACGCTCCCAGCCAGGCGGCCAAGGGCATCGCTACGACCTCTCGGGCAGGTTCGTGAGCGGTGGCCGAGTCAACGCCCGGAGATGACCGCCTCGAGGACGGAGCGGGCTGATGTGGGCGGGTGACCAATGACCGCTTCCAGCAAGGGATCGGTGACTGCGAACTCGCCTGCTCGGGCTGCGCGGAACATGCCGAGCGTGAAGTCGGCGGCCGGTGCGGGCATTCCACGTGCCATCGCTGCTGCCTTCCAATCGTCGTCGGCGGCGACGACGCGTTCGATGGTGCGGCCCGTGATGTCGCTGAGGATGCCAGCCACATCTTCGAACGTGAGCATCTCCGGGGCGGTCAGCGGCGCGGTGACGCCATCGACGACATCGTCTGCAACCAGCGAGGTCGCGGCGGCTTCGGCCAGGTCCGCATGGGCGGTCCAGGACACCGGGCCGTCTCGAGGCACGACGAGGCGCCCCGTTTCGAGGGCGGGACCGATGTGATGGCCGAGCGTGGTGGCGTAGAACCCGTTACGCAGCGCCGTGAAAGGAACGCCGGTCTGCTGCAGGTACTCTTCGGTCGCGGCGTGGGTGATCTGCGGGGGGAACAGCGAGCTGTTCGACGCAGCCTGGTGACTCGTATAGAGGATGCGCCTCGCCCCCGCCGCACGCGCAGCGTCGATCGCGGCGATGTTCGCCTCGACTGCGGAACCGCCGCGGATGGCAGCGGAGATGACCAGGACTTGATCCGCGCCCTCGAACGCGTGCTCGAGGGTGGCTGGGGCGGTGAAGTCCCCTGACCGGACCCGCACGCCACGCTCGGTCAGCGACGCGGCCTTCGCCACGTCGCGGACGCTGACGCCCACGGTGTGCGCGGGAACGCGGGTGAGCAGGCATTCGACGATTCGAGATCCGAGCTGGCCGGTGGCCCCGGTAACGATGATCATGATTCTCCCGACGATGGCGTTTCCAACGATAGTGCGGTCACGCTAGCACAGATACTATCGATGACAGCATCTGAGTGTTATCGTTGAGTCGTGACGCGAGCGAAACCAGCGGATGCTCGGGAAGGCGCCCGATCGAAGATCGTTGACGCCGCGTCACGGCTGCTGCATGCCGAAGGGGCGCAAGCAGTCACCACCCGCGCCGTCGCGCGGGCGGCAGGTGTGCAGGCTCCGACCATCTATCGGCTGTTCGGCGACAAGGACGGTCTGATCGATGCAGTGGCCGAGCACGTCATGGCGACTTACGTCACCGACAAGTCGGCAGCGGCAGCCCGAGCCGACAGCGATCCCGTGGCGGACCTTCGGACCGCCTGGCAGATGCATGTGCAGTTCGGTTTGGCGAATGCCGAGCTCTACGCGCTGCTCAACACTCCGGGCCGCGGCACTCGCTCGCCAGCGACGCTCGCAGGCATCGACGTGCTCCGGACGCGCGTACGACGAATCGCCGCGGCCGGGCTCCTGCGCGTCGATGAGCAACGGGCTCTCGACGTCATTCATGCCGCAGGGGCTGGAACCGTGCTGGCCCTGCTCAGTGGGCCTGCTCATGAGCGCGACCCCGCCCTGTCCGAAGCAATGTTCGACATCGTGGCCAGCGGCATCCTCGCGACAGCGCCCGCCACACCAGACACCAACGTGAGCACTATCGCGGTCACGTTCATGACCGCACTGCCCGATCTCCCAACGCTCACCGATGCCGAGCGAACGCTCATGGCCGAATGGGTTGCACGAGCCCTCACCCGCCTTCGGCAGCCGTAAGCCGACCTGCCGCGTGCTCAGGCTCGCACAACGGTCCGGGCTCAGCCGGTCACGGCAACGCTCGGGACGTGACCCGGGTCGATCACGGTGCAAAGGCGCGCCTTCCAGAACTGAGAGCGGCATTATTGCGGACGGCCTCGGGAAGGCCCCGCCTCGTTGGCGGTGGACCAGCATAACGCGACGCGTTATGCTGGAGGCTGTGATCAGGTCGTTTCGGGATGCCGCGACCGAGCGGCTGTGGTCACGCAAGCCTGCCAAGGGGTTTGATCCGCGGATAGAGCGGGTGGCCCTACGGAAGCTGGCGATGTTGGATGCGGCTGAGTTGCTGGAAGACCTCCGTGTTCCTCCAGGAAACCGCTTGGAAGCGCTGAAGGGAGACCGGGCAGGGCAGCACAGCATCAGGATCAATCAACAGTGGCGGATCTGTTTCCTCTGGACCCCGGCCGGCCCAGAGGACGTGGAGATCGTGGACTACCACTAGGAGAGTCATGGCAGTGATCACACCGATTCACCCAGGAGAGGTGCTCCTGGAAGAGTTTCTCGAGCCGTTGGGCGTGACCCAGCATCACCTGGCAGTATCCATCGGCGTGCCTCCGCGCCGGATCAACGAGATCGTGCACGGCAAGCGACGCGTCACCGCCGACACGGCACTGCGCCTCGCGCGCTACTTCGGGACGACCGACCGCTTCTGGCTCAACCTACAGACCCGTTTCGACCTGGAAGTTCAGAAAGACCATCTAGGCGCCAGTCTCGAGGCCATCCGCCCACTCCAGTCGGCCTGATGGGACATCCGATTGTGGCGACACGGCCAGGAGGAAGCAAGGTTCGCCCGCTCTGGAGCACGACCCATGCGATGTCGTCCGCTGCGGCGCCCGTGGCTCCAGTCGTGCCGGGATAGGCGAGCGGGTCGGACCCCGGCCACATAGGCGCGAAGAATGTGGACGCTGTGGCCATCGAGATTGCCGCGGGCACGGCCGTAGTGCTGGGTGATCCGCTGGTCGGCAAGCCGCGCAAGGATTTGGGCATCGCGCAACGGCACACCCGCGTACAAGGCGTTGGTGATCGCGGCGTCGCGCAACGAGCGCGGGCTGATGTGACGCGGGATACCGGCGGCCTGCCGAGCAGGTACGCCGGCGTAGACCGACGGGTCGATAGGTATCAGGCCGTCGGTGTGGGCGTCCCGTCAGGCGCAGAGGACAGCTTCCCTGGCGGCTGGCCAGCGCTCCACGTCGCCGGGGTTCTTGTTGTTAGCGACGAGATACGCGGCGGTGCCGTCGGGATGCAGCCACAAGCGGCGACCATCACGCTCGAAGCCGGTATCAATTGCCCCCCTCGGCAAATCGCCACCAGCCTGGAATGTCGTGGAGAGATAGTCCGTAAGTTCACCCTTGGTGTCCCGGAGGTACTGCCGCTCGCCGCTCTCGCCTTCGAGGAGCAGGAACGTGATGTCTTGCCAGTTGCAGTGCTCGGGTCCTTGGAAGGACTGGATCTTCGTGACAGGGACCCGGTTGCCCAAAGCGTCCTGCCACACCTGGATTCCGAGCGCATCAGTCACCCGCGCAGGAAACTCGGAGGGGTCGCACTGCGCCCACGTCTCGATGCCCCACCCCTCGTGTTCGTTGAAGTCCCGGATGCCGTCAGCGGCGATGAAGGCGACCTTCGTCTGGCCCCGCACGTCGTACGAGAACAGCACGCGCCCGTTTTCTTCCCGCTCAATCCGGTACCCCTCCTCGGGGAGTTGCACGTAGGGCTCCTCGGCGAAGTAGTTCTCCAGGGCCGACGATGCGCTGCCCTGAGCGGACGCCAGGCCGCTGTCGTAATCGCCGCTGCCTCCCGCGTACGGCTTGGTGTCGCACTCCAACGCGCGCCCCGCTGTCCCCGAGCGCTCCACCACGGATGCGTTACCGGCATGGCTGACGGGCAGCCGCAACGGACCGGTGTACGGATCATCGACTGGTTCACCTGTCACGACGGGTCCGGGTGTGCCACACCCGGCAAGAACGATCAAGCCCGCCATCCCGCCTAAACCTCTGCGCATCGCGAACCATTTGTACGCCACGACCGTTGGACGCGGCAGCAGACACCATGGTTCCAGCGAAGTGCCGTTGCCGGTCATGGCGTCGGCCCCGTCAGGCCGCACAGCATCATTGTGGGAGCCGAAATGACGCTCGTTCGGATCGGTTCGTCACGCGGATCCGATCGTCGGTTAGGCCAGAACCTCGGTCTCCAGCCGTGCGTAGCTGGTTTCCATTCCGTCGGTCATCCCGGTGGCCAGGATCGCGTCGCGGATGTCGGCGTCGGGGTAGGTGATCACGATCGCGAGCAGTGTGCCCGCGGCGACCGGGGTGAGCGTCAGCTCGTTGACGGTGCACTCGCCCGGCATGCCGAGCATCCGCTCGGTGGTCACTGCGCGGTACGGCGCCGCCGACTCGAGCAGTTCGCCCTCGAAGCCGAAGCGGCCCTCGGCTCCGTCGGTCCGCTCCCACTCGTAGCGGTACTTCTCGCCGACCGTGGTCGCCACCTCGCAGACCGGCATGGTCCAGCCCGCTGGGCCGAGCAGCCAGCGCTGCAGCAGGTCGGGCTCGTGGTGGGAGCGCCAGACCTGCTCGACGGTGCCCCGGATCACCCGGCTGATCCGCGCCTGGGTGTCGGAGAGGATCTGGCTGATCGTGGCCCGTCCGGCGGCGAACGAAATGAGGTCGGCGAGCACCGCGTCCATCTGGCTCATCGCCTCACGCAGGCCCTCCTCCATGCCCATCTCGAGTAGCTGTTCGAGGTCGGCCAGGGAGTTGAAGTACGTCGTGGTGGTGACCCGCGAGCCGTCGCCGATCTGCTCAAAGGCGAAGTGCATCCGCATCGACGGCAGGTCGGGGTTGGGCTCGCCGTCCGCCGTCGCGAACCCGTCGCGGACCTCGAAACTCTTGTACGGCTCGACCGAGAGCCACTCCCAGTAGCCGCCGTGGGTGTCCCCGTCAGGACCCTTCATCGTGTACGCCGACCGGCCGCCAGCAGCCGCGTCGTGGCGGGCGAAGGTGGCCGGATAAGTCGGCGGTCCCCAGAACCGCTCCAACTGGCGCGGGTCGACGTAGGCCTCCCAGAGGCGCTGCACGCGGGCCGAGAAGTCGGCAACCACGATGAGCGTGAGGGCGTCGGTGTCGCGGGTAACGGACGTGACGGGCATGAGTTTTCTCCTGGTTCAATCGTCGGCGAGGAGCGCGTCGAGCCGGTCGGTCCGGGAGCGCCAGAGCTTCTCGTAGCAGTCCAGCAGGCCCTGAGTCTGGCGGATCATCTCGGGATCGCCGCGGATGATGCGTTCGCGGCCGTGGGGCTGCTTGGTCACCAGACCAGCTCCCTCCAGCACGGCGACGTGCTTCTGGACGGCCGCGAACGACATGTCGTACGCCGCGGACAACTGCGACACCGACGCCTCGCCCGCCATGGTCCGGCGGAGGATATCGCGGCGAGTTGCGTCGGCGAGGGCCCGGAAGACCCGGTCCACCTCATCATCGGTAAGCCTAAGACGTACAACCATTTGGTTGTACGTTAGCCCTGGTCGCCGTGCGCGTCAAGGGCCATGGAAGCGATGCGCTGCCTCGAGCGCGGATCTCCGACGACGCCCCAACAACCACGCGGGTGAGCCGGTCTGATGCACCCTTCTGGGTGCTTTGATCGCGACCTTTCAGCGCCTCAGACACGACAGCGACGTCGAAGTGTCCTCCCACGTAGGCTGGCTCGCATGCGCTCTCTGCCGGTTTTCGACTGCGGCGCGCTCTTCAACGCGCTCGACACACAACGTCGTGACCTTGGGTTGGGCTGGTACGACCTCGCGGACGAACTGTGGCAGCAGTCGTCGGATCTCAACGGTCAGTGCACTAGTGATCATCCGCTGTGCGGCGGAGCGATTCAAAGGTTGCAGGAGCGGGGCGCGACGTCCTGCCAGTACGCGCTATTCATGTTGCGCTGGCTCCATCGAGCGCCTGAGGACTTCTTGACCGGTCCGGTTCTCGATGTGGGGGACGTCCGGTTGCCGGAAGCGGGGTCCGACAGCCGGCTGCGATGGGACTTGAGCCAACTGCACACCGTGCTCAACGCGCAACGGCGGCAGCAGAACCTCACCTGGGCGCACCTTGCGGAGGAGCTTGACTGCACGCCATCGAGGCTGACCAACTTACGCACTGCGCGGCTAGCGGATATGGACCTCGCTATGCGCATCACTCAATGGTTGCGTCAGCCGGCCGCTTCGTTCATCCACCCAGCTCAGTGGTGACCG
>JBBRYB010000116.1:0-7926 GCA_038238115.1 Propionibacteriales bacterium
ACTCGTGCCGAGTGTGCGTGGAGACCTGCTCGAACGGGCCGGGCTACCCGCTCAGGCGAGCGAGGCGTTCACCGAGGCGGCCACGCGCACCAGAAACGAGAGCGAGCGTGCAGTCCTGCACCGTCGGGCCGTACTGAACCTGGCGCGCGTGTCGCAGTCGAGGTGATCGCCCAAGACGGTGTGAGCTTCGGACAGCCAGCGGGTCCTAACCTCCGCTCAACGACCCGGCCCATCGGGTCACACCCGGGCACCGCGAGGGCGCTACCAGGCGGCTGACACACCGCGTCGACCCGCACGGTAGCGGCTGCCAGACGCAGCCATGCGCGCAATCCCTTGCATTTACTGTGGCGACCCGGTTGGCCGGGCGGGGCGGGTCAAGTGCCTCAGGGACGTTTGCAACCTTCGGCATCAGGCGGCACGCATTCAACAGGCTCGTGGCCGCTTTGATGGTTCGGATTCACGTGCATGACTCGCCGTTGACCCGCCGAGAACTCGGGTCACGTTGAGGTTCTCGCTCACGGTTTCTCTCACAGACTTCTGTGAGACCGAGCCGGAGGTGCCGAGACAGAGAATCTCTCGAACAGGCCATCCATCGCCAACGCAACAGAGCCTCTGGGCTTGCCCCGGCGCTCTATTGCGTGGAGAGTCAAAAGCAGAGGACCACACTCCGTGCGCGCCTCGAAAGGAGTACGAGATGAAGCTCAACCGCATGTATGTCGTTGCCGCGACCCTTGGGCTTGTCGGCGTCGGAGCGCTCGCTCCCATGGCGTTTGGATCGCCTCCGTCCGGCCTCACACCGAAGACTCTTGTCCTTGCGAACTTTGACCACACCCTCCACCTGAATAGCGACAGGATCAAGTTCCAGACAAAGGATCCAACCGACGTCATGGTTCAGAAGATCGTCATAGATCCGGGCGGCTCCAGTGGCTGGCATCACCACCCCGGCATCGTGATCGTAGCCGTGAAATCAGGGTCGGTGACCTTCACGGATTCACACTGCAACCAGTCGACGTACGGGCCAGGCCTTCCGAACGGTGCCGTGTTGACCGAGGCCGGCGACGCGACGGGGCAGGTCACGAGTGCTGGGGGAGCGACGGTCTACACGACGTTCGTTGCCCCGAGCGCGGACCCGCCAGTCTTCCGGATCGAGGACGACCCGCCCCCGTGCGCGTGATCACGCGCGAATGAGGGGCCGGAGCGGCTCGACCGCCAGGTCATCGAATCGCTCGCCGGCGACCTCATGCGGCGAATTCAGCAGAAGATCGGGACACGATCTTCTGCTGGATTAACCTTCGTGACCGGGCACTCGAACGCCGACCTTGGCGCCGATGAGCAATCTAGAGGCGGCACGCGTCCAGGGTCGTGGCCACATTGTTATGAGTTGGAGGTCCCCCACCCCTCGTCGAACCTCCCGGTCTCGGAGAATGCGTCCTGGCCTGGGCCTTCGCCCGAAGTCACGTTGGCTGGCAGCCTCGACTGTTCTCGAGTCTTTCGGCCAGTCTCGGGCAGGTTCGGGCTCGACAGTGCTGACTTTCTGCTGACCCTCACGGATTTCCGACTCTGCGGCTGTCACTCAGTCCAGGTGGCCGTGACAGTCTGAGTTGGCCCGCCCAGTCCAGGTGATACTAGCCTGATCGGGGCGGGCACCGATACGCAATCTGTACATCGGCCAATGCGCGTTCCCCGCTCGGAATATGCTCGCCAGCCGCCTTCATCTTTACGGTGGATGACAGCCATGGGCCGGTCGCCGGCGGAGTAACCTCCCGAGATGGTTACGCCGGCGCCGCGAGCGGCAACCTCCGTGTGCCGGCCCTTGGGTCGCCGTCTAGACCCGCCGGGGCACCAAGCGGTCCCTTTGGTCACCGAGCCCGAGCTGGCCATGGTGGTTGTCTCCCCAGCACCACAGGGTGTGGTCGGTGCGGATGCCGCAAGTGTGCCTGGCGCCCGCGCTGAAGCGTGCCCAGCTGTGGCCGGTGCCGACCTGGGTCGGGGTGGTCCGGCCGGTCTTGTCGCCGAGCCCCAGTTGGCCATACGTGTTGTCTCCCCAGCACCAGAGAGTGTGGTCGGTGCGGGTTCCGCAGGTCTGACGGTGGCCGGCGCTGAGGTGGGCCCAGACGGTGCGGCTACCGACCTGGGTGGGGGTGGTCCGGACCGTGGTGTCGCCGAGCCCGAGCTGGCCCTGGCCGTTGTATCCCCAGCACCACAGGGTGTGGTCGGTGCGGGTTCCGCAGGTGTGGTAGCCGTTGTCGGCGCTGACGCGCGCCCAGTCGGTGCCGGTGCCAACCCGGGTCGGGGTGGTCCGGTTTGTGGTGTCGCCGAGCCCGAGCTGACCGGAGCCGTTGTATCCCCAGCACCACAGGGTGTGGTCGGTGCGGGTGGCACAGGTGTGGGAGTCACCGGCTCTGACGCGCGCCCAATCGGTCCCGGTGCCGACCTGGGTGGGGACGGTTCTGGGCTCTGTATCGCCGAGTCCGAGTTGGCCGGCTCCGTTGCTTCCCCAGCACCACAGGGTGTGGTCGGTGCGAGTTCCGCAGGTGTGAGCGTAGCCGGCGGCGCTCACGTGGGCCCAGTCGGTGCCCGTGCCGACCCGGGTGGGGGTCTTCCGCTTCATGATGTCGCCGAGCCCGAGCTGACCGCCGCGGTTGCGCCCCCAGCACCACAGGCTTCCGTCGATGCGGGTCGCACAGGTGTGCTCGTAGCCGGCTCTGACGGAAGCCCAGTTGGTGTGTCCGCCGACCTGGGTGGGCGTGAAGCGCTTCGCGGTGTCGCCGAGCCCGAGCTGGCCGTACGAATTCCTTCCCCAACACCACAACGTGTGGTCTATGCGGATGCCACACGTGTGATAGCCGCCCCCGCTGACCGCCGCCCACACTGGCCAGGTTGGCCAGGTTGGCCAGGTCGACAGGCCAGTTGCCTGTCCGGTGCTGGCTGTCGCGGCACCGGACAGCCCGACCAGGGATCCGACCGCGACGGTCAAACAGGTGGTCATGGTGATGACCAGGCCAGCCGGCCCGGGCGCCGTCGCTGAGCGTAGCCGCGATCGGTCCCTCCGCCGGAGGTCTGGGAAGAGGGTTGATCGTTTCATCGAAGCTCCCTTCGCGTCAGGCGAGGCGGAGTAGCCTCGCCCGTGACACCCGTTGTCGCACGACCCGGTGCTCCTGGGGTGTCCGGGCGGTAACCCCGTCCGGTAACTCTGTGGTAACTCCACGGTTGACGGATTCAGGTGACCTGACGACAGTTCACGGCGTGGACATCCGTGTGTTGGGCCCGCTCACTCTTAGCGGCGCGGTCGCTTTCGGGCGACGCGACCGGGCCGTGCTGACCGCCTTGGCGATGTGCGTCGGGCGGTCGGTCAGCGCTGACAGACTTGCTGACGCGGTCTGGGGTGCTAACCCGCCATCTACCTCACCCAAGGCGCTGCAAGGTTGCGTCGTGCGGCTGCGAAAGGCCTTGGGCGCGACCGCGATCGAGACCTCCGCACAGGGCTACCGGCTGGCAGTGCCCGCAGACGAGGTCGACTCCCAGCGCTTCGAGCGGATGGTGTCGCGCAGCCGAGAGCTCTTGGCGCTGGGTGAGCTTGAGCGTGCCGGCCACCTGCTGACGCAAGCACTGGAGCTGTGGCGGGGCCGGGCCTTCGAGGACGTGGAGTGGTGGGATGTTGCCGTCATCGAGTCCGCCAGGTTGGATGAGCTGCGGCTTGAAGCCGAGGAGCTGCGCGTTGACACCTTCCTGCGCACGGGACGGCACCCTGACGTGCTCGCCGCGGCAGAAAGCATGGTGAAGGCGGCCCCGCTGCGTGAGCGACGCTGGACTCTCCTCGCATTGGCGCAGTACCAGTCTGGCCGCCAGGTAGAGGCTCTGCGCACGATCCGCCGGCTCAAGTCGTTGCTCGCGGACAAGCTGGGCCTCGACCCGGGCCCCCACCTGTCATCGCTCGAGGAGGCGATCCTGCGGCAGGACGACTCGCTGCTCGCCCACGTCACGAGGCCGACGAGCTCGACGTGTCCGTATCGAGGTTTGATGCCGTACGACGTTGAAGACTCCGAGTCCTTTTTCGGCCGGGACAACGACGTGTATACGTGCCTGGAACTGCTCAAGACCCGCAATGCGTTGTCGGTGGTCGGCCCATCAGGGAGTGGTAAGTCATCGCTGGTGCGGGCCGGGGTCGCCGCGTCGTTGCGCAGAGACGGTCACCTGGTTGTCGTCATCACACCCGGCGAACATCCGATGCAGTCACTCGAAGCCGCGTCCGACCCAAGATCCCGGTCGGTGCTCCTGGTCGACCAGTGCGAGGAGGCTTTCTCGCTGTGCACCGACGAGGCCGAGAGGAATGCCTTCTTCGCTGCCCTGGTCCGGCGGGCTGAGCATGAGCCCTTGGTTCTGGCGATGCGAGGGGACCGGCTGACCGAGGTCTCGGCCTATCCCGGATTCGCGAGACTGCTCGAGCGCAGCGTGCACCTCCTGGGGGCAATGAGTGAGCAAGGCCTCAGAGAGGCCATCCAGGCGCCGGCACGCCAAGCGGGTCTGTTGATCGAGGCCGGCCTCGTCGACTTGCTGCTGGGTGAGGTGGAGAGCAAACCGGGGGCACTGCCGATGCTCTCGCATGCTCTCCTGGAGACGTGGAAGCGCCGCGAAGGCAACACCCTGACCGTTGCCGGTTACACCGCCAGTGGTGGCATCCGGGGCGCGGTCGCGCAGTCCGCGGAGGAGGTCTACACGAGCATCGATTCCGGACAGCGCCTCATGCTTCGGGATCTGGTGCTGCGACTGGTGACCGCCGGCGCCGAGGGCGAGCCGGTCCGCAGCCGAGTGCCCCGACGTCTACTTTCCGCGGATCCAGATCACGAGCACCTGATAGACCTACTCGTCTCATCCCGCCTCGTGACCAGCGACGCCGGCATCGTCGAGATCGCGCATGAGGCGCTGGCCCGAGCCTGGCCGCGGTTGAGTGCCTGGCTGGACGATGACGTCGAAGGGCAACGCATCCTGCACCATCTGACCGGGGCCGCCGACGCCTGGAACTCCATGGGTCGCCCGAGAAGCGAGCTGTACCGGGGAGTCCGGGCGAGCCATGCGATGCGATGGAGGGCCGAGCACGCCACCAGGCTGACCGAGACCGAGGTCGCCTTCCTCGAGGCCACCGAGAAGAGTGAGCAGTCCGAACAACGTGCGGCCGCGGAACGAGCGAGCGCCCAGGCGCGCCTGATCCACCGGCTGCGCTGGGTGCTCGCCTGCGCCATCATCCTGCTCGTCGCGGCGCTCGGCGCCGGCGGCCTCGCCCTTCAGCAGAAGGGCGTGGCGCAAGCGAACGCCGCAGCGGCGCAGGCGGCGCAGACAACCGCTGAAGCCCGCCGGGTTGGCGCACTGGCCTTGGCCACGGACGACATCGACTTGTCCATGCTCTTGGCCGTGGCGGGGGTGCGCCTCGACGACTCACCCGAGACACGAAGCAGTCTGCTCGCCGCGCTGGGGCAACATCCCGAGCTGATCAAGTCCACTCAGACCGTGGGGTCACGCGTCAGCTCGTTCGACGTGAGCCCCGACGGCCGCACCGTCGTGACGTACGACTCTGCGAACCACGTGAGACTTCACGCCATCCGCACCGGGGTGCTGCTGACGGAGTTCCAAGCCGGCGCGGAGGCGCAACTCGCTACTGAGGCTCAGCGTGTTCGATTCAGTCCGGACGGACAGACACTTGCGGTCGTGATGGCGGCACCCAGTACGCACCCGGTCACGCTGCTCGACGCCGACACCCTCGAGAAGCTTGCCGTGCAACCGGACGGACCTCGGCAGTGGCGGTGGCAGGTCTTCGACCTCGTCTACAGCACCGATGGACATCGATTGGCCGCCTCCATGTCGCGAGTCCAAGGTAGCGGGAACACCACCAGGGCGACCTCCGCGTGGGCTTTCGTCTGGGATCTCGAGGCCCTCGAAAGACCACCGGCCGGGATCCGGCTGCCGCACAGCGGTGCTGGCGTCGCGCTGAGCCCGGACGGGACCCGCCTCTACACCACGTTGCCCCTGACGATCCACGAACTCGCCTCCGGCACGTCCATGCCGGTACCTCATTCCGCGCCGGTTGAACGGATAGCGATGACTCCGGACGGGAGACTGCTCGTGGCCGCTGGCGGAGGTGGTCTGCTGGTGATGGACGGGGCGAGCGGTGAGCTCCGAAGGCGGCTTCAAGGCAATGGTGACTTCGGGTGGATCGTCAACCTCTCCAACGACGGCAGCAGAGCCGCAACAGTGACATTCGACAAGAGAGAGGCGCTCGTGTGGGACCTCGCGGAAGGAAAGCTGCTCGCTCGGATGCCCCTGGGTGAAGGTGGAGAGGCAATCGAGTTCGGGGCGGATGGCTCGACCGTGTACACCATGAGCCATGACGGCGCGCTACGGCACTGGGACATCGATGGGGATCGGCGCTTTATCGCGCAGGTGGGCGTCGCCCGGCCACGGCTTGGCGACTACAGCTTCGTGCAGCCGGCCCCAGGTGGCGACTTCATCGCCTATCCGCACGAGGGTCACCTCACCTTCTTCGACGTCATGGCCAACACGGTCGGCGCGGCGCTGCCCCGAGGGAATGGGTACCGACGTGGTGGCGGAAGCTGGCATCCGGACGGTGACCACTACGCCCTCGCTACCGGCGGCGAGATCAGGATCTGGAGCGCACGCACCGGCCAGCTGGCGATCAAGGGCCGACCGTCGGGACCCTATGTCAGCGGCATCGACTACAGCACGGATGGCAGCCGACTCGTCATCGGCGAGCTGTCGGGGCAGGTGACCATGCTCGACCCGACGACGTTGCATTCGATGGGCCGCCCGGTGCGACTCGATGAGCCGGTGTGCTGCGTCTCGGCCGGACCGGACAACCACACCGCCATCGCGCTGACGGGTTTCTTCAACGCGTCAGGGTTCTGGGTGGGTTCCAGCACTCGCTGGGTGTTGGTCGACCTCAGATCGGGCACGGTTGTCGATGAGGGTGCGCTCGCAATCAACGGGCGTGCCGTCGCCCTCTCGCCTGACGGCCGACACGGGGCTGTCGGCGGAGTAGGGGGCGAGTTGGTCCTCTTGGATCTCGACGCGGGTGAGCCGGTGCGCCCGCCGGTCGTGGCCCATGACGACGCCGTTCTGTCACTTGCCTACTCAGCGGACGGCCAGCAGCTGTTGACATCGGGGACGGACTCCAGCGTCGGTCTGTGGAACGGGGCGACCGGTCAATTGATTGCCCGAGTCGTTACACCCTACCGCTTCAACGAGGCGGGGTTCGGCAGAAAACCGAACTCGGTGCTCATCGCGCACTTGCAGGGCGGCCCGGTTCATGGGTGGGACACCCGCGTCCAGACCACCCTGGCGTTCGCCTGCAGCGTGGCTGGTCGAGATTTCACCCAGGCCGAATGGCTGGACCACTTCGGTGACCGCCCCTATCAACGCGTCTGCTCTCCGTAATGACCAGCGGGAGTTTTCCTGGCTTAGCCGGCTGGTGGGCCAGCTGGCATCCGCTGTGGACAGGGATCGGTCGTCAGCTCGATGTATGGCCTCCGCGGGACCCGATCATCCAACAGCATGTCGCCCGAGGTGCGTCGATCAGGACGACGTTTCCGACGAGTACCGCGCGCGGCAACCCTTGGGGATGAGATCAGGCTGTTGCAACACGGGAACTGGACGAGCCATACCTTGATGTTGCACTCGGCGAGACTACGCCGAGTAGTCAGTCCGACACCCTCGATCCCAGCGGCAGGCGGCAGCGGCTACTGATACATCCGCGCCGTTGACTTGTCGGCCGGCTGTCAACGGCCAGTTCGTGGTCCCCGCTGGTGGCCATGTAGAAGTCCCCACTCTTCGTTGTTGTTCTGCTGTTCTTGGTTCGGGTGCCTCCCTTCGCTCGGGCTTGTTTCATCCGGTAGCTCTCACCGTCGGTGACGACGG
>JBBRYB010000117.1:0-7854 GCA_038238115.1 Propionibacteriales bacterium
CGCCCTGGCTATCTCGCGCTTTAGCTCCACGATCCCCGCATCCCTGACGTGCGCGCCGGTGAGCTCATCGATGGAAGAAGCCACTCGCTCCTGTGCGGCTACGACGCGGTCTGCCGATGCGGCTTCGCGATCGTCTGCGGCATGGGTCCGGTCGCTGGCCCCTGCCTTACGGTCTCGCGAGGCGCCCGCACGGTCGGAAGCTGCTCCTATGTCCACGTTGTCCCCTGCTCGCTCGCGGTCCTCGGCAAGCTCGTCTCGGGCCTCCGCTCTGTTGTCGCGGGCCGCGGATGCTTGGTCGTGGGCTTCGGCTCTCTGGTCCCGGACCTTCGCGGTCCGGTCCCGGCCTTCGCCGGCCTGGTCGGTCTCGGCAGCAGCGTCGTGATCTCCGGTGCTGCGAGCATGTTTCTCACCCATCCAGCCCAGAATACGTCCCAGGCCGGTTGACTCAGGGAGCGCCACGAAGCGCCGTGCGGTGGGCTTTACCCGACATCATGGTGGTACCGCTTTAGTACCGACTGCTACGTCCTATCTGTCCAGATCGTTCAGAAGGGTGAACGCAATGGAAGATCTGGACGCTCCTGGAAGCAGCTACACCTGAAGTCGCTCGGCTGGGGGCCAAAAGGTCGCTGGTTCAAATCCAGTCGCCCCGACTTTTCCAGTCCCCCGCGAGGCTCCGAACCCGCCGGAGTGGGTGCCGCCTGGCAAACTTCGACAATGATGGCGGCCCGAAACCCGCATGTGGAGGCCTTACCCATCAGGGCACCGATATTCTGCACAGTTGGAGCCATGTGTCATCGGAGCTCGGTTGCCCCTTGTGCGATGGGCGAGGCGTAAGGTCTCCGGGCGGCCGCCCTGGGCCAGGACACGCGGGACGTTGTTTCCGGAAAGGGCTGAATATCCGCCATGAGCCCTATGCCGCCTTCAGATCACGGACATTCAACCGGCGACCCTGCCGGCGACCGCCGGAACGACGAGGAACGGGTGGTGCTTGTTCGCCCCCGCACGATCCTCGCGGTGCTGGGGATCGTGTTGGGCGTGGTTGCCGCATTGCGCTTCGTGATCCTGGCGCAGACGGCGCTGACCCTGATCGCGATCTCGTTGTTCCTCGCGGCCGCGCTCAATCCGGCCGTCGAGCTCTTCGAGCATCGCGGGCTGGGACGCGGGCTGGCTGTCGCCGCGGTCTTTGCGGTGGCCGTGGTCGTCTTCGCATTACTGGGCTTGGTGCTCATACCCCCGCTGGTCACACAGATCACCAACTTCGTCAACGCACTCCCGGGTCTTCTGGACACCCTGGCCCAAGGTCATGGCCCGTTTGGGTTTCTCGAGCGCCGGTACCACATCGTGGAGGAGGTTCGCAGGGCAACATCCAAGCCCGGCGCGGCAGCCCCCGCGCTGGGGATAGCGAAGGGTGTAGCCACCACCCTGGGGGGCTTCATGATCATCGCTTTCTTGACGCTGTTCATGCTGCTCGAGGGTCCCGAGTGGCGCCGGCGCCTCGTCGAGCTGATCCCCGAGCGCCACCGACCCTCCGCAGAGCGGGTCGGAGCTGGCATCTACGGATCCGTGAACGGATTCGTAATGGGCAACCTGGTGGCCAGCGCCCTCGCTGGAGTCTTTGCGACAATCGTCCTGCTAATCGTAGGGGCGCCCTACGCTCTCCCGTTGGGTCTCTTCACGGCGATCATCGAGTTGATCCCGTACATCGGTCCGGCAGTGGTCACCGCTCTGCTTACTCTGGTCGCGCTCACCGTTGGCACGGTGACCGCCATCGTGGTCTTCGCCCTCTTACTCCTTTATCACGTAGTCGAGGGCCATAGCTTGCGCCCGCTGATCTACGGACGCGCGCTCAAGCTCTCGCCTCTCGCGGTGCTGATCGCGATCCTCATCGGCGCGGAGGTCGCCGGCGTTCTGGGCGTGTTGGCGGCCATCCCCGTTGCAGGATCGATCCAGGTCATCATTCGCGAGCTGATCGATCAACGCAAAGGTAGGCAGTCCTCCGTAACCGATGGTCAGGCCTTGCAGGGATAGAGCAGCCATGGCCCCCGCCTCGAACGGTGACCGTCGTGGTACCGCTTGGGTACCGACTGCTACGTCCAATCTGTCCAAATCGTCCCGGGAGCCATACGCATAGGACGTTCTGGACGGCGTCGGCCACATCGACACCTTTTGTCGCTCGGCTGGGGGCCGAAAGGTCGCTGCTTCAAATCCAGTCGCCCCGACTAGGAGAAAGCCTGAGATCACGTTGGAGGGTCAGACGGGTCTGGACGGCTGGCTAACGCAGCCGGTCTGTCCTCGTCATGTGCTTGGCTCCGGGCTGCTGCGGAAAGCGAAGGAAGTTCTTGTGTCAAGCGAAGTTCGAGCCCATATCCGAAAGCATTCCAGGACAACTAGCCGGCCACTCTCCTCGCAAGGACCCGTGGGTGGCGCCGGGGCCGTGGCGCTGTTCGCCGTTATTTGGCTGCTAACGCCGGCGTTCGCGAGCAGCGCCACAGCGGCACAAGCGCCATCCCTTGGAACGTCCGCCAGTTTCGCGGTTCTGGGCGGATCCACGGTCATCAACACCGGCTCCACCGTGGTCAACGGGGATCTTGGGGTAAGCCCAGGCGGTGCAGTGACCGGATTCCCGCCCGGAATAGTGAACGGGACGATACATCCGGCCGATGCTGTCGCGGCGCAGGCCCGGTCCGCCGTGACCATCGCGTACAACGATCTTGCGGGCCAGCCGTGCAATACCAACCTGACGGGGCAGGATTTGGGTGGGCTCACACTGACGACTGGCGTTTATTGCTTTTCGACCTCAGCTCAGTTGACAGGCACCCTCACGCTCGATGCCCAAGGGGTCCCCAGTGCCGTGTTCATCTTCCAGACCGGGTCCACGCTCACGACGGCATCAGGCAGCCGCGTGAACCTCATAAACGGCGCCCAGTCTTGCAACGTCTTCTGGCAGGTCGGGAGTTCGGGGACCCTCGGAGCGACTACTGCGTTCAGGGGGAACATGCTTGCTCTGACAGCCATCACGGCCATTACCGGCGCAACGGTGGACGGCAGGCTGTTGGCACGGAACGCCGCGGTCACCCTCGACACAAACACCGTGACAAGGGCACAGTGCGCAGCGCCCTCGCCCTCGCCCCCGGGACCAGGTTCCGGGACGGACGTGAAGGGGCCGAGCATCAACATCGGCGGCGCCCCCGGCGATGGCATCCCCGGGAATCCCGTCGGCCCCGGCAAGCCCTGCATCGCCCGCGACTTCAGACTAGAAATCACGGCCCACGACAAGTCGGGGATCAAGCGGGTGACGGTCTTTCTCGATGGCGAGCTGATCAAGCGGAGCACCAAGGGGCACTTCTTCGTGTGGATCAGGGCGAAGAACCTGGCCTCCAGCCGCCACACGATCCGGATAGTGGCCCGCGACCGCGCCGGCAATGAAACGGTGAAGAAGCGTACGTTCGGGCGCTGCAACGTTGTATCTCCGTCTCAACCGCCTAGCGGACCCGGTGGATTCACAGGCTGATGACCACGCGCCGTGACCGATCGGGCGCCTGTCGGCTACCCCGTCGTTTGCGCGTTGGGCCCGGCTGACCCGCCGCTCCCATGAAGCCAGCTGTAGCGGCCATCGCTTGCTTGCTGCTGATGCTTGCCGGCGCCCAAGCAGCGCGAGCGACCGGAAGCCCACGAATTGCGCCGCAGCAGGCGGTCGTCGCCTTGCTCGGTGGGCACCACGCTCGCAAAAGGCCGAAGGTCAACGGCAAGCTCGTGGCATTCGTCCGCGCCAGGCGGCCGATCACTGGCGAGCGCACGGTGCTGCCGGTGCTCGCTGAGACAATCGACGGCCGTGGGCGTTTCTGGCTCCGTGTCCGGCTCCCCGGTCGCGCCCTTAGCGGCAAGTCGCCGCCGCGAGCCGGTTGGATCAGAGTTTCGAACACGCGGAGTTCAACCACGGCCTGGCACATCGTCATTGATGTCAGCGCTAGTCGAGTGGTCGTCTACCGTGACGGGCGGCGACTGCGCAGGTACCGAGCGATCGTCGGCAAGCCCTTGACACCCACGCCCCTCGGCGAATACTTCGTCGAGGAAAACGTGCAGCTGCCCGGCACGGCGCCGGGCGCTCCGTTCGCCCTTGCCACCAGTGCCCGTTCGAACGTGCTTCAAGAGTTCGAGGGAGGCCCCGGTCAAATCGCCCTTCACGGACTCGACAACCTCGGCGGACAGCTAGGGACCGCCGTATCGCACGGCTGCATACGCCTGGACGACAGCGCCGTCACTTGGCTCGCGGCGCGCATCAACCCGGGCGTGCCCGTCACCATCATCTAGGCCTAGCCGATCTCAACCCCAGGTTCGGCGGGCGGGCGCGAGGAGCTGCTGCGGCCTCGTAGCGCCTCGCGCCTCGCTCATTCAACGGCCCGGGCGGCAGGAGACAGGCTCCTGGTACCGCTTTGGTACCGACTTGTACGTTCGTTGTGTCCAGATCGTTCACGACCTTGGACGCATGGGAACTCCTGGACGCTCCTGGAAGCATCTACACCCAAAGTCGCTCGGCTGGGGGCCGAAAGGTCGCTGGTTCAAATCCAGTCGCCCCGACTCACTTCAATGCCCGAGGCTGCGGAATCCGGTCAGCCCGTCGGTAAAGCGACTCCCACCGGGACCAGATCCGAGACGCCAAATCGCTGACCCTTCGTTACGAAGGCGCTAAAGCGGCCGGGTCTCTCCAGCGTCGCCGAGACGACGGCGAGCCCGCGCTTGCCGGTGCGCGCCCTTCCACCCGCGAAACCGACCCGAGCGTGGCGCACCGGGCGACCTTCGCGAGTCGCCTGCACGATCGCCGTGACCGTGCCGGGGACGGCGCTGTTCGACACGTTGAGGACGCTGACCGCGAAGCGCTGGCGCGCCGGCTTCGGCACGAAGTGCAGCAACGCGTTGCCGGGACCGAAGGTGAGCTGACAGCCGCGCGGATCCGACAGCGCGATCAACCAGTGAAGGTCGCCGCCCAGCGTGGGAATGACGTCGAGGCCCTCCGACTCGCCGCAGATCTGCATTTCGATCTCAAGCCGCCGGCTGCCGTTATCCGTATCGATCGCCCACACCTGGTAGACGCCGCCTGCCTCGCCGGCGACCAGGAGCCGCCCGTGCACGAACACCGCTCCCGTGATCCCGGTCGGAGGCACCGCACCGCGGAGCCGGCGGACTGCATGGATAACGGGCCCGGCCGGCCCCGCGTGGGCGGCCGTGACGTCGCTGGTCCGATAGGCCAGCAGGTCGTTCCCGCTGCTGGTCCAGATCAACGACCCGTCGGGCGAGGTCTCAGCCCACATCGCCTTCGGGATCTCCGCTGGGTCGAGCTTCACGTAGTAGCGGAAGGCGAGGCTCGTCGGGTCCGCAACTCCGAAGGCGCCGTTACCGCAGGTATTGCCGCCGTTCGGGCCGCCCGGCGTGTAGCACTCCATCGGCAGGATCACCCGTCCCCCGTCGCCTGGGTTCCAGGTCGGGTCGCCGATGTGGTTGTAGCCGGCGGTGCTGGTGACCGAGGCCGGAATCTCACTGCCGACGCCCGCGGTCTGCCCGAGCAGCGGGTTGGTACGCCAAAGCCCTTGGAACACCCCGACCAGGAAGACGTTCTGATCGCCGGGGTCGGTGGTCAATCCCTGCCAGTAGTTGACCGGCAGCGAGGTCGCCCCGGTGAGCTGCCAGCGCCCCGGGTCCTGCGCAACGGCGGGCGCTGCTGAGACCGCAAGCAGGATGGCGGCTGCGAGGAGTGCGAGCGATGCCCGGGCGGAGCGCATGCACTCCCTAGCCTAGAGGCCCAGGACCGCTCCCACTTTCCTGGTACCGCTTAGTCACCCCTCGACGGCAGATTGAGCGTCTGGTTCTCGGGGACGCCTTCGCCCAGCTCCATCTGGCGTTCTATCTCCGCATTGATCTCGGCGCCGAAGAGGAGGGCGACGTTGGTGAGCCACAGCCAGGCCACGAGCACGATCGCGCCAGCGAAAGCACCGTAGAGGGCGCCTACATCGGCCACACGCGAGATGTAGATCGAGAACCCAACCGAGGCGATCAGCCAGATCAGCACCCCGACGAATGCCCCCGGTGTGACCCATCGGAATGCCCGTTGCTCGACGTCGGGCGTCACGTAGTAGATCAACGCGAAAATCAGCATCGTGATCGCGAGGGCGCCCGGCCATCGGGCGAGATTCCAGATCGACGATGCGGTGGAACCGAGGCCGACAAAGCCGAAGAGATCGGAGGCGAATTGACCCCCCACGAAGAGCATGGTCAAGCTGACCAACACCAGGCCCATGAGCACGAACGTGAAGACGATGTCGGTGGACTTGCGCCGCAGGAAGCTCCGCCCGCCACCATCGATCTCGAAGACCACATTCAATGCGCGTCGGGCAGCCTCGAGCACACCGGTAGTGCCGTAGAGGGTGAGCGCGGTGCTGATCACGAAGGTCGTCGCGGCGGTCCCCTTGTGCTGGAGGGCTTGGCGCAAGGAGCTGTTCAGGGGCACCAGGGCCGAGTGGGGAACGACGCCGCGCAGGTAGTCGATGATCGCGTTGTACGTGCTCGGGTACTGACCGAGGAGCCCGAGCAAGGAGAGACCCAGCAGGGTGGCGGGAAACAGGGACATCAACGAGTAGTAGGTCAACGCCGCCGCGTGATGCGTCATCTGGTCGTCGTAGAACGACACGAGCGTCCGCTTGATCACTGCTCCCACTGGCCGCATTCGTCACTTCTACCCAATGGGGGTTTGGATCGCCGTTCAGGCGGAACTGGCCGCCCGCGCGAACACGAGCACGTTGCCCTGGTAATGGCCGCTGGCGCGGTCGAAGCTCCCACCGCAGGTGATCAGCGCCAGGGTCGAGGCCGGCGTGCGGGCGAACACCTCCGAGGCCGGGAAGAAGCGCTTCGGAGCACTCAGGGCCCTGACGACGCGATAAGCGTGCTGGCGGCCGGTGGCGTCGGTGACGACGACCTGGTCGCCGCGCCCGACCTGAGGGAGGTTCGCAAACACGGCGGGGCCGCTGCGGGTGTCGAGGTGGCCGATGATCACCGTCCGCCCCGGCTCGCCGGGCCGCGGCCCGTTCTCATACCAGCCTGCCCGCGTGACCGGGGGCAGCTCGATCCTTCCGCTCACCGCTCCGACCGGACCGACCCGGGCGGCGATCCCGACCTGCGGGATTGCGACCTCGACCGGGGGCGGGCCGCCCTCCGGGGCGGTCGCTCCGGCCCCGCCGGGGTCGCCGGGTGCCGGCGCTTTGACGATCACCGACGGCCTGCGCTTGTCGAGCGCCGCCTGCTTCGCAAGACCCTTTGGGACCGGAGGCTCCTGGGGCCGGGAATCGAACTTGCCGGCCAGTAGTAGAACCGCGCCGCCGGCCAGCGCGGCCGGCACGATCACCGCCAGGGCCCTTGCGAACCTCGATTTCAAGCTTGGGCGGCTCAGCTCAGCCGCGGCGGCGGTTGCCCGCCCGGGGCCCGGCGCCGTGCAGGAACCCGCCGAGCGCACCGGCGCCGAGCGCGGCCAGCAGGGCGAGCAGCCAGGGCCTGCCGCCGTCATCTCCGGCGAGGCCGCCGAGCCCGGTCTGCGGGGCCGCGGTGGGCGCCGCGGTCGCGTCGTCGACCAGGACCCAGCGGGCCATCTCGCCGCGCGAGCCGACCAGTACCGCGGTCGTGGTGCTGCCGGCCACAAGTGGGACCGTCGCGGTCGGGATCACGGTCGAGTTGTCGGCGGGGTTCTCGACCATCACCTTGTAGCTGCCGGGCTTGAAGTCGGTGTAGCCGGTGTCGGCCCCGTAGGGCGCCGCCTTTGCGATCACCTTGCCGCCGACGATCAGGTTGGGGCTGCCGAGCTCGGGCGAG
>JBBRYB010000118.1:0-7814 GCA_038238115.1 Propionibacteriales bacterium
GACGACGTCATTTCAGCCGACGACGCCGAGGCTGTGATCAGCAGGGCCGAAAGCGACCGACTAGGAGCCCTCGCGCCGGTACTACTCGCGCTAGGCCTGAGGAGAGGAGAAGCGCTCGCGCTGCGCTGGACCGACGTCGCGCTCGACGACCGTGAGCCAACCGTCTCGGTCACGGTCACACTGTCACGGATCACCGGTCACGGACTCGTGGTTGGGCCGACCAAGACCGTGGGAAGCGAAGGCACCATCCCACTCATCGAGCCCGCCCTGTCTGCACTCCGCACCCATCGAACGCGTCAGGCCGCCGAACGACTCAGCGCACAAGTGTGGGTCGACGAGACCATCGTGTTCGCAACTCCCATTGGGACCTGGACAGACCCCCGCAACGCACTCCGCTACTGGCACGCCTGGACCCAAGCCGCAGGGCTCGGTAGGCGACGAATGCACGCCTCCAGACATACCTGCGCCACAGTCATGCTCGCCAACGGCGTGCCGCTCGAGGTGATCTCCGCGGTACTGCGCCACTCGTCCATACGCATCACCGCCGACACCTATGCGCGAGTGGCCGCAGACGCGAAAAGGAGCGCACTCAGCCACCGCCCCTCAAGATGAGCGCATCCCTGCCTGGTCGAGACCCTGGGAAAGCATGGGTCATGACCCACAGGTCGCAAATTCAAACTCTGCCCCCTACCCGTAAAGATTCAGGTCAAAGGCCCTTTCGCTGGAACGGCGAGGGCCTCTGGCGTTCTTGTCGGCAATCTGTCGACACCACCGGAGCCCCGGAGGTGGTCGCTCCCTCGAGAGCCAGTCGGTCCGGGAGCTGGTGAGGGTTGCGGTGAGACGTCTGGTGATGGTGCTGGTGAGTGCGCGGTCCCGGCCGAATACGCAGCGAGAACAACCGGCGGGTCCTGTTCAGCTCGCACTCCGGGTTCGACCCGTTCTACTGCCGGCCCGCCATCGGCGGCGCTTATGGGTTCGAGCTACTCCCCGGCTCATCCATTGCTTGAGTTCGGGCGTCAGTCATTACTGCAGCACGGTTGGACGGTGCAACAAGTCTGGTGGGACCAGCCGCGTGACATGCAGAACCGGCAGGACACGGCGGAGTGGGTGTGCCAGCAGGCCGATGCCGCGCTGGACGCCGAATCGGAAGCCGACCGGTTGCTTGTTCTCGCCAAGTCGCTCGGCACCCTCGCTTCCCCGGTTGTGGCAGAGCGTGGCTTCGACGCAATCTCGATGACGCCGCTCTCTTTCGATGGGCGACAGCATTGAAGCGATCCGTACCAATGCTGTCGCGGGCGCGCGCCAACTGCTCGTCGGTGGACTGTGCGATCCGCAATGGGACCCGAACCGCGCCAATGAGCTGGCGACGCAGGAGGTCGGCATTGAAGTACGCGGGGCGTGTTCGCCGCCGGCGATGTCACCGGTCCGACTGCTGTTCACGCCCGCCGCCGACGAGATGGGACAGATCTCTGCCGCTGCGCCATCTGACGACAAGGTCACAGGGCCGCGATGATCCGCTCGGCGCAGCGGCGCGCGTCGCCTCTGGCCCCGTGGATGATCGAGCTCGAGAGTGTCTCCTGCCAGGCCAGCCCCATCCAGTGCAGCCCGGTCACAGGGGACGCGCCGCGGTCGTGCACGGGGTTGCCCCCGGCGTCGAGGCTTCCCGGCACCCGCAGCCAGTCGTACGTCGCGTGGAAGCCGGTGCACCACACGACCGCCGGCGCGGGGACGGTGCTTCCGTCGGCGAGTGTCAGGGTGCGGCCGGCCGCACCGACCACGCGGGACGTGCGCAGCACCAGCTCGCCGCGGCGCAGCGGGCGCCGCAGCTCACGACCGAAGATCGGGTCTCCGCGACGGCGGACGTGCCGGACGACGCGCCCCTCGACGTCGGCGTCGAGGATCCCGAGCCACGACATCCACCGGTAGCTGCTGAGGCCGAGCACCCGCGCCGGGACGAACCACGGCTCGCGCGGCGCCACCAGCGTGACCCGGTGCGATGCCCTCAGCTCGAGGGCGATCTCGGCAGCGGAGTTGCCGCCGCCGACGATGGTCACCTCGTCGGTCGGGATGTCGGCCGGCCCCCGGTAGGCGTACGAGTGCCGCTGCGGCACGGCCGGGTCGAGGTCACCGGCGGCGGCCGGGATCACCGGGTCGTGGAACGGGCCGGTCGCCACGACGACGTGCCGCGTGGTCAGCCGGCCGGCCGAGGTCGTCACGGCGAACCCGGGCGTCACGTCCTGCACCCGGACGCCGGTGTGGACGGGGAGCTGAAAGTGGTCCGCATAGTTCTGGAGGTAGGCCGCCATCTCGAGACGGTCCGGGCAGGGCGTCGACCCGGCCCGGAAGGGCAGGCCGGGTAGGGCGCTGAACGCACGCGGCGTGAACAGGCGCAGGCTCTGCCACCGCCGTCGCCAGGCCTCGCCCAGCTCGGGCGCGGCGTCGACGACCGCGACCCGCAGGTCGGGGGCGAGCCGGCGCAGCCAGTAGCCGGTGGCCAGCCCGGCCTGACCTGCGCCGACGACCAAGACGTCCAACGGGCCCTCGAACGGCGCGTTCAGGAGGTCGCGGCCCGGGTCACGGCGGGGCGGAGCTCCCAGAGGCCGCCGAGCACCAAGAACACGCCCCACGGCCAGCCCTTCACGAAGATGCCACCGGCCTGCGCCTCCAGCAGCTCGAGCCCGCCGATCAGGAAGATGATCACCGCGATCGCCAGTGCGTTGCAAGGAATCCCGAAGCGCGGCAGCTGCGTCGCGAGGATCGCGCCGATCCCGATCGCCAGGATCGTGGTGGCGGTGAAGTCGGCACGGATGGTTCCGCTGAGCACGGTCGTGGTGGCGACACCCCAGGCCGTGACCATCAGGCCGGGAACCCACAGGCCGCCGCTGCGTCCGCCCGCGATCGAGCTGACGAGGTAGGTCAGTCCGATGATGAGCGGCATCCAGTACAGCATCTTCGGACCGACCGGCTCGACGACGAGAATCACGATCAGGCCGCCGAGCAGCAGCAGCACTCCACGCGCGACGGCCTGCAGGGTCGACGGGTGAGGCGGTTTCGCGGACACGCACGCGGTGGTGGTGGTGCTCATCAGGAAACCCTTCTTCTGGCCGGACGGCGGTCGCGTTCGACCAGAGGCAGCAAGGTACGCAGGGCCGCGTTCTCGCCTGGGTCCAGGACGCTGTGCTGGGCGCACGCCGGGACCAGGGTGCCGTCTTCGGGGTGCGCCATGGCGTAGTGGCAGGCCTCCAACCGTTCCTGCACCGAGCGCAGGTGCGGGTCGTCGGCAACGACGCCCTGCTGCATCAGCTCCCAGGCGGGCGCGACGTCAGCGGCGTCGATGAACTGGTGCATGACCAGGGTGACCGGTCGGACCCGGTGGTGCAGCAGCGTCCCGATCCCCACCCGTCGCACCGCTCGGACGAGCCAGCCGAGCGAGCCGGAGACGATCGTCGGGTGCCGCAGGCACGCGCGCAGGAGCTGGGCCGCGAGCTGCCCGGGCGGCGTACCGGTGAACGGGGTGGCGCCGAGATGGGCGAAGAACCGATCGCGGACCTGGAGGTCGCGGGGGTCGTCGCCGTCGAGCAGCGGGTGCCAGCGCTCGCCGATGAACGCGCCGTAGGCGGTGCGGTTGCAGCGGACGTCGCCGTGTTCAAGAACCCGGTAGTCGATGCGCGTGCCGGCCCCCGCCTCGATCTGCGCCCACACGTCGTCGCCCGTGGTGTTGCGGTAGTCGCCGTGCCAGCGGCGGTCGTCGCCGACGAAGGCGGCCGGCTGGAACGACAGCATCCCGAAGCCCATCCGGCCCGCGGAGCGCACGACGCCGGCGACCTGGTCGAGGTTGGCCGGGGTGACAGTCATGTTGTGCGCGGCGAAGGTACGGACCCCGTGCTCACGACGCAGCCGCCGTAGCTGTTCGACGAATCGCTGCCGGTACGGATCGAGGGAGGCCTCATCCGGCGGGCGCACGAGGCCGCGCCGGCCGTACATGAACATGTCGAAGTGGGCTGCGAACGAGACCCGGCGCAGCCGTGGCCGACCGTCCGGGCCCAGGACGAGGGCGTCGAGATAGTCGTCGTCGATGTCACCGTGGGTGAAGCTCATCGGCTCGCGACCGTGGGCCCGCATGATCCTCAAGGCCTCGGCGTGGTCGTCGGGGTCGAGCAGGCTCACCTCGCCACCGATCAGCTGCGCGTGCGCGCGTGGTCCCCGCCGACGACGCAGCAGAGCCATCTGCGCCGTGACACCTGCAAGGGTGTGCAGACCGTCGACGCGGACCTGGTTCGCGTCGCGCGAGTGATAGCAGGGCGTGCAGGCGAGGTTGCAGCGTGGGAAGATCCCGTGCGTCCCCTCGCAGCCCACCCCGTGCCGGCCAAGCACCTGACCGGGAGTACGTGCAATCGCCGGCAGCCCGGCCCACCGCTCGGCGAGCGCCGCCGTGAAACCCGGGTCGACCGGGCGGGTCCGCCGCTCGGCAGCGCGGACGGCCGCCCACCACCGGCGACTGACTTGTCGGATCCTGAGCAGCTGTTGCCAGGGTTTCACGGTGAGGGAACCCGCCCGGGACGCCCAATCATTCCAGCCCACCCATCGTCGTTTAGAGATCGCTCGCGGGCCCAACGTGGATGCGCGAGCAACAATGGCGACATGTCCCTGACCCTTGGCCGACACCGGCCGCTGTCCAGCACCGGACCGGCCACCGTGAACTACGAGATCGGCGGGCCGCGGCACCGGCTGTTCTTCGACCCGTTCCCGCGCCGCATCCGCGCTTTCCTCGGCGACGAGCTGGTGCTGGACTCCGTGCGGGCGATGCTGCTGCACGAGAGCAACCTGATGGTGGTGCTCTATGTGCCGCGCGGCGATGTCCTCTCGAGGCTGAGCCCGAACGAGCACACGACGCACTGCCCGTTCAAGGGCGACGCCTCGTACTGGGACGTCGAGGCTGGTGGCAAGACGGCTTCGAACGCCGCTTGGAGCTACCTCGAACCGCTGCCTGAGGCCTCCTGGCTGGCAGGCTACGTCGCCTTCTACTGGGACGCGATGGATGCCTGGTTCGACGAGGACGAGGAGACCGGTGCGCACCCGCGCGACCCCTACACGCGCATCGACATACGTCGCACCTCACGGCCCGTCCAGGTCAGCGTGCGCGGCGAGGTGGTCGCCGAGACCCGGAGGGCGCTGGTGCTCTCCGAGGGGCACCTCCCGAACCGCTTCTACGTGCCCCGGGCAGATGTTCCGCAGCAGTTGCTGGAGGTCTCCCCGACCCACAGCTACTGCCCATACAAGGGGGAGGCGTCCTACCTCCACGTCGCGGGAGTGCGAGACGGCGCGTGGCACTACCGGGCCCCCTACGACGGGGTGAGGCTGATCCGTGGCCACCTCGCCTTCCACGGTGAGGGTCTCGAGGTTCGGGTGGCTGGTGAACTGATCGAGACGGGCATGCCACCGCGCTCTTGAGCGCACTGCCGAACGGTCGCGGCGCGCACGCTGAGGTCATCCCGGCATCCCCGTGATCGCGGCGTCTGGGCTCAGGCAGCGCCCCGGGCCGGGTAGTCCCGCTGCTGCGCGAACTGCAGCCCGGCGAGCACGTCGTCCAGGGCCGGGCGTCCGAACGGCATCGAGGACACGCTGCTCCAGTACACGGTCCCGTCAGCGTCGAGGGCGAACACGCCGGGCTCGTTGAACACCGGCGCCTCGCCGTCCTTGATCGCGGTGGAGACGAACAGGCCCCACTCGCGCGCGGACGCCTCGCTGAGGCCATGGGCCACCGGCAGGCCGCCCAGGTGCCACTCCTGAACCACCTGGGCGCTGCGCTCGGGCGTCTCCATGCTGACCGCGAGAATTCGGCCCACGCCGGCCTCGCGCAGGTCACCGAGACGGCGATCAAGCTCGCCGACCTGCTTGCGGCACACGGGACAGTGCAGCCCGCGGAAGAACACCACCAGCGAGAACCGTCCATCGGCACCCGTGCCCAGCGCCAAGTCTTCGGTAGTCCCGCCGCCGGTCAGCGGCAGCGACAGAGCTGGTGCGGTCTGCGTCGGTATCAGTGTCATACAAGATTCAACCGAGGCGTGGTTCGAGTATTCCGCCGAGAGTCGCTCGGACGCCTCAGTGGGTCCCCCGCCAGGTACCGCAAGAGGATCGGCTACCGGCGTGGTGGCACTCCGGTGTCTTGCTCACCTTCGTGACTGGCGGGCCGCTCGAGCTGGAACGGTGGGGGCTCAGTGGTGGCCAGAACGGCGACGGTCTGGTGGACCGGACAGGCATCCCCGACCTCGCGGTGCGAATCGGCGGCGTCGACCGAGACAGGACGGTTCGTTCGGAGGCACCTCCGCCGGGCACGCATACCGTTATCGTGGGAGCGACTGTGCCGCGCTGGATGCAGGAGCGACGGGCTCACCAACAGCATCACCACGAGTCTCACCATGAGGTGACCGGCGCGGTGGGCGGGGCGGCTCGGACCGTGACCAGCTCTGCACACCTTCCCGAGAGTCTCAACCAGGCAGGGACGCGCTCATCGTGAGGAGCCATGGCTGAGTGCGCTCCTCTTCGCGTCGGCGGCCACTCGCGCATATGTGTCGGCGGTGATGCGTATGGACGAGTGGCGCAGTACCGCGGAGATCACCTCGAGCGGCACGCCGTTGGCGAGCATGACTGTGGCGCAGGTATGTCTGGAGGCGTGCATTCGTCGCCTACCGAGCCCGGCGGCTTGGGTCCAGGTGTGCCAGTACCGAAGCGCGTTGCGCGGGTCTGTCCAGGTCCCAATGGGAGTCGCAAACACGATGGTCTCGCCGACCCACACTTGTGCGCTGAGTCGTTCGGCGGCCTGACTGGTTCGATGGGTGCGCAGTGCAGACAGGGCGGGCTCGATGAGTGGGATGGTGCCTTCGCTTCCCGCGGTCTTGGTCGGCCCGACTACGAGTCCGTGACCGGTGATCCGTGACAGGGTGACCGTGACCGAGACGGTTGGCTCAGGGTCGTCGAGGGCGATGTCGGTCCAGCGCAGCGCGAGCGCTTCTCCTCTCCTCAGGCCTAGCGCGAGTAGTACCGGCGCGAGGGCTCCTAGTCGGTCGCTTTCGGCCCTGCTGATCACAGCCTCGGCGTCGTCGGCTGAAATGACGTCGTCAGTCTTGGCCAGGTCGTCGCGTTTCGGCCCGGCAGCGATCGCGGCGACGTTTCGATGCACGACACCGTGTCGCTCGGCCACAGATAAGGCGGCCCGGAGCACACGGTGAGCCAGCTTCGCCGTGTTCGTCGACAGGCCCCGGTCCCGGACCGCCCGCGTCATCCGCTCCACCAGCGCGGGCGTCAACTGCGCGAGCCGGATGTGGCCAATCTCCGGTTGAATGTAGATCCGGACAGCCCGCGTGTAGGTTTCGCGCGACCCGGGGCTGATGTCCCCGCAGTGCACGCCCAGCCATCGGTCGAGCCACGCACCCGTCGTCAGCCGCTCGTCGACGGGGTCGAGTCCCTGCCCTCGTTCACGTCGTGCCGCGTCGAGCTTGTTGAGGACCTGTTGCTTGGTTTTGCCGTAGACGACTTTGCGCCTGCGGCGGCCCCGGTGGTCTCGGCCGAGTTCGACGCTACCGGTCCAACGACCGTCTCCTCGTCGGTAGATGGCCCCCTCGCCCCAGCCTCTCCGCTTCGTCGCCACGACGCCGACCCTACCCGAGAAATGTAGCCATGATGTAGCCATACTCCATGGACGACGGTGGAGTCATGCGGACCAATCTGGCTGCTGACAAGGGCTTTATGGACATTCATGGTCAGCCTGCCACTAATCAGCGGGTTCGGGGTTCGAGTCCCTGATGGCGCACAAA
>JBBRYB010000119.1:0-7723 GCA_038238115.1 Propionibacteriales bacterium
CCGGCGTGCTCACAACCAGCTCACCGAGCGGGGGATCAACGTCAAGCGGAGCTACGTCAACGAGTACTGCACGTCCTTGGACATGGCCGGCGCATCGATCACCCTCGTCAAGCTGGACGATGAGATCGCGGGCCTTCTCGATGCTCCGGCCGAGGTGGCCGTCCGCGTCTTCTGAAGGCAGCCCGTCCGGCGCCGGTGCTCCACCGGCGCCGGACGCTGCTGCTACGGGCGGACCTCGTACACGATGTTGAACGGCGTCTCCGTTGCCCGACGGAAGCGCGTGAAGCCTGCCTCGGTGACGATGCGACGGATCGCTGACTCGCCCGCCTGCGCGCCGAGCGCATAGCCGCCGTGCTGAGACAGCGCGTTCGGGACGCACAGCATGGTCGAGAAGTTGTAGTAGACCCGACCGACCGGGTTCATGTTCTCGGCCACTGTGTCGCCGGCGAACGGCTCCACCACGAGCCAGGTCCCGTCCGGCGCGATCGCGTCACGGATGTGCTTGGCTGCCGCCAGCGGGTCACCCATGTCGTGCAGGCAGTCGAACGTCGCTACCAGGTCGTAGCCGGAGCCCGAGAAGCTCGCCGCTGAGGCGACCTCGAACGTCACCCGGCTGCCGACACCCGCATCGGCGGCCCGCTTGGCGGCCAGCTCGATCGAGCGCTCGTGGTAGTCCGAGCCGACGAACGTCGACTCCGGGTATGCCTCGGCGAGCAGCACGGTCGAGGCGCCGAGCCCGCAGCCCAAGTCGGCGACCCGCGCGCCTGCGCGGAGTTTCTCGTCGACCCCGTCGAGCGCTGGGATCCAGGACGGCACCAGGTTGGCGACGTAGCCCGGCCGGAAGAACTGCTCGCAGCCGACGAAGACTTCCTCGTCGTGCTCGTGCCAGCCAAGCCCGGTGCCGGAGCGGAAGCGCTCGGCGATCTCCGGTATGGCCCGCAGCGAACCGAGCGCGAGGATGAAGGCGCCGGGTGCGTAGACGCCGCCGTCGGGGTTGGCGAGGGCGAAGGCCTGCTCCTCGGTCATCGAGTAGACGTCGGTGGCTGCGTCGTACTCAACGTAGCCGCCAGCCGCCTGGCCGCGCAACCACTCCGAGATGTAGCGCGGGTTGGTGTCGGTTCGCGCGGCAAGCTCCTCGGCGGTGACCGGCTCGTCTGCGAGTGCGGCGTACAGCCCCAACCGGTGCCCCACCACGACGTTTCCTGCGGCCACGGTTGCGCCGAGGTCGGTCACGAACTTGCCCAGGAACTCGCCGAGCTTCTCTTCGTTGATCGCCATCACATCTCCCTTCGTTCGATGTCGGACGGTCCGACCTCCACAGCGTGCTGACAGCCGTTGCAACTTCGTTGCAACCGGGCTGCAATGGGGTGCGCGAGGATGCCTGACACGGCACCTACCCCTGGGAGACGCGATGCGTGCGAGATATCCCGACATCGAGGACTTCGTCGAGCGAGGCGGCGTCAAGGTCGGCTACGAGGTGTACGGCGCTGGTGCCGGGCCGGCGTTGGTGTTCGCACCGATCAGCGCCATGGTCCATTCACGGGCGTGGAAGGCGCAGATCCCTTACCTGGCGAGGCAGTCGCGCGTCGTCTCCATCGACCCCCGCGGAAACGGCCGCTCCGACCGGCCGACGGACCCGGCGGCATATTCCGATACCGAGTTCGTGGCCGACACGATCGCCGTGATGGACGCACTGGGCATCGAGAAGGCGGTACTCGTCGGACTCTGCACGAGCGGCTGGCGGGTTCTGCTGACCGCGGCGCTGCACCCGGACCGGGTGCTCGGACTGGTCAGCATCAGCACCTGGGTTCCGTTCCTGACGCCACCATGTGCGACCCGCGCAGATGCCGCTGCCTTCGATGCGAAGCTCGACGTGTACGAGGGCTGGAACAAGGACAACTTGCACTACTGGCGACAGGACTGGCCCGGGTACGCCGAGTTCTTCTTCGGTGAGCTGCTGTCCGAGCCGCACTCGAGCAAGCAGCGCGAGGACTGCTTCGCCTGGGCGATGGAGACCGATCCGGAGACGTACATCCTGCACGAACAAGGGGTGATCTCCTCCACATCCCAAGAGGAGACCGAGGCGCTGCTTCGACGCGTTCGTTGTCCGGTCCTCGTGATCCATGGCGACGCCGACCGCTGTCAGCCGCATGAGCGCGGAGTCCGCGTCGCTGAGGTCACCGGCGGACAGCTGCTGTCACTCGCCGGTGCAGGACACCTTCCGCAGGCCCGCGAACCCGTCGTGGTGAACCACGCGATCCGCGACTTCATCGCGCAGTTCGCGCCGCCTCAGAAGCGTCGTCGATGGACCCGGCCGATGGACGACCGCCACCGAGTCCTGTACCTGTCCTCCCCGATCGGGCTCGGCCACTCCCGGCGGGACATCGCGATCGCCGACGAGCTACGCCGCCTGCGACCCGACGTGCAGGTCGACTGGCTCGCGCAGCATCCCTTCACCGAGCTGCTCGACCGGCGCGGCGAGCAGGTCCATCCCGCGTCCGCGCACCTGGCCAACGAGTCGGCGCACCTCGAGTCGGAGTCAGCCGAGCACGACCTGCACGCGTTCCAGGCGATCCGGCGGATGGACGAGATCCTGGTCAACAACTTCATGGTCTTCTCCGACCTCGTCGAGGAGCAGCGGTACGACGCGTGGGTCGGCGACGAGGCGTGGGAGCTGGACTACTTTCTCCACGAGAACCCCGAGCTCAAGCGGGCACCCTATGTCTGGCTGACGGACTTCGTCGGCTGGTTGCCGATGCCCGACGGTGGCGACGCCGAAGCGGCGCTGACCGCCGACTACAACGCCGAGATGGTCGAGCAGGTCGCCCGGTTCCCGCGGCTTCGCGACCGATCGTTCTTCGTGGGGAACCCGGACGACGTCGTTCCTGATCTGCTCGGCCCCGAGCTGCCGGCCATCCGCGACTGGTCACAGCAACACTTCGACTTCGTCGGCTACGTCACCGGCTTCGACCCAGCTGAGGTGGCCGACACTGCTGCGGTGCGGCACGAGCTGGGCTACCGCCCGGACGAGCTGGTGTGCATCGCCACAGTTGGCGGCTCCGCCGTTGGCGCGCACTTGTTGAGACGGGTCATCGCGGCGTACCCGCACGCCAAGCGTCTGGTGCCTGAGCTGCGGATGATCGTCGTGGCGGGCCCACGCATCGACCCGGGAGCTCTCCCGAGCCATCCAGGGCTCGAGGTTCGCGCCTATGTGCACGACCTGTACCGCCATCTCGCCGTCTGCGACCTGGCCGTCGTCCAAGGGGGCCTGACCACGACGATGGAGCTGACCGCCAACCGGCGGCCGTTCTTGTACGTCCCTCTGGAGCACCACTTCGAGCAGAACTTCCACGTCCGTCATCGGCTCGACCGCTACGGCGCGGGTCGTTGCGTCGCGTACGCCGGAACGCAGCCGGAGGCGCTGGCGCAGCTGATCGCGGCGGAGATAGGTCACCCAGTCCGCTACCGGCCGGTGGAGACCGACGGCGCGCGACGGGCGGCAGAGCGGATCGCGGACCTGCTCTAGCACGCGCGAGCCGAGGACTGGGACCACTCACCGAAGCGCCAGGCGTGCGGCGGCCGCGACCCTCGGCAGCTGGTGCCGCTCGGCGAGAGCTGCCGCCTGAGCGCACTGACGGCGGGCGTCATCGGTACGTCCCAGGGCGGCGGCGGCGAGACCATCGACGAGGCAGCCTTCGGCGAGCGGCGACACCCACGGGATGCGCCGCGACGCCGCCAGCAGCGGCGACAGCGTGGTCCGCGCACGTTGCGGGTCACCGCTGTTCAGCCAGGCGCGGGCGACGCTGAGATAGGCGACGTCACCCGCTATCCAGGCCGAGCCCGGCGGGGTCGTGACGCCGGAGAGCATCGCGTCCGCCTCGGCGAGAACGGCAGGGGACCCAGTGGCCTCCGCCAACGGACCAAGGCAGCGCAGCAGATAGGCCTCAGAGCCGCCCTCCTGCACGAGGCTGCTCCCGTGCTCGAGAACGGTCACGGCTTCGGAGGCGTCCCCGACCTCCATCAACGTGGTGCCCAACAGGGCAGCGCTCACGGCTCCGCACCATGCATGCGGCGTCTGCTCGTTCAGCTCAAGCGCCCTTCTGCCCAGCGTGAGCGCGACCTCGTAGCGGCCCTGCAGGCGAGCCAGCCAGCCCAGATGGGCAATGTTCCACGACTGGTAGGCTGCGAGACCACCTCGGCGGGTCGCCTCCAACGCCTTCTCGAAGCAAGCGGCCGCAACTGACCAGTCGCCCGCCGCAACGGCGGGGAACCCCGACTCGAACAGGGTCCACGGCAGCCGGAACGAGTCCCCGAGCCGACGAAGCAGCGGCTCCAGCTCCTCGAGCACCGGACGCAGCTCGCCCACCTCACCCTGGTAGGCCAAGGAGGTCTTGAGCCCGTCCAGAGCCGCCGCTAGCGCCTCGTCATCGCCCGACGCGTGCGCCGCCGACACCGCGTGGCGGCTGTGATGGAGTGCCTCGTCGAACCTCAGGCGGTTGCTTGCGATAACCGCGAGCCACGCCAGCAGGTCGGCCTCGACAGCGCGGTCACCCAACGACTTGGCGATGTGCAGACCACGCTGGAGGTACGACGTCGTACGCTCGACCGGCTGGGCGCGCGCTATCGCCACCTCGCCGCCGAGGGCGCGGAGAGCGACCATCTCGAGCCGCTGGTCTCCGGTCGCCTGCGCCGTCGCGACGGCCGACTCGAGATCGGCAACTGCCTCGCGGTACGCGCCCCGAGAGCTCAGCGCGGCAGACCGCGCGACCAATGCTCGGCCCGTCACCTCGACATCCGCCGTCTGGCCGGCGATGTCGAGGCTTCGACCGAGCAGCTCTTCGGCGTCGTCGACAGCGAAGCAGCGTAGCGCCTCCTCGCCCGCTAGCAGCCAGGCTCGGGCCGCTCGTGGCCAGTCCTCCGCCGCTGTCGCGTGGCTGGCCACAGCCTCGGGACGATCAGTCAGCAGGTCGGCAGCCTGCCGGTGATAGGCCATTCGGGTGGGCACGGGGGTCGTGTCGTAGAGGACCTCTCGGATGAGGTCGTTGGCGAACTCGTACTCCCGACCGGAGGCGACCAGCAGACGCGCCGTCAACGCGTCCTCGCCTCGAGCCACAGCGCTGGACAGCGGCTCACCCAGCAGCCGGGCGGCCGTTGACGGGTCGAACGACGCTCCCAGCACAGCCCCAGCGCGAAGGAGCTCCTCGACGGGTCTGCCTGCTCGTCGTACTCGTGACAGAACGGCCTCCATCAGGGATTTTGGTACGCCGGTCTCCCCAGCAGAGAGCCCCCGCAAGGTCTCGACGACGAACAGCGCGTGACCTCTCGTCTGCCGCTGGATGTGGTCGAGGAGCCGCTCCTGCCCTGCGGCGCTCGCCAGCCGGGAGACGGCGTCCGCCGGCAGCGGACCGATGTCGAGTCGGGAAGCCACGTCAGCCAACGGGTCCAGCACGGCGATACCTTCCTCGGAGCGCACCGTTGCGATGATCAGCAACCGGCTGGTCGAGGCGTGCCGGGCGAGGTAGTGGAGCAGCTCGATGGTGGCCCGCCCCGCGTTGTGCAGATCATCGAGGGCGAAAACGACCGGCGCCCCGGCCGCAAGGCGCCGGACGAAGGTGGTGATCGCCTCGAAGGCGCGTCGGCGCTCGACCTCTGGCGAGGCACGGCGCGCCAGCGGCGGGTCCCCGAGAACGACAGCGACGTCCGGGACCAGTCCTGCGAGTGCCGATGCGGCATCACCGGCCACGTCGCGGACGACATCGGGGGGCAACGCCGCGATGGTGGACCCGATGGCCTCGACGATCGGCTGCAGAAACAGCGAACGTTCGGTCTCATAGCACCGTGCTGACAGCACGCGCCCGCCTGTCGACCTCGCGATCCGGACCAGCTCGTCGCACAGGCGAGTCTTCCCGATACCCGCTTCCCCCACCAGCAAGACCATGGCGCAGCTGCCGACAGCAGCGTCGTTCCATGCGGCGCGTAGCCGGCGAAGCTCGGCGCCGCGCCCCACCAGACCGAGAGACTCGGCGCTTCTGTCGTCGGCGAACATTTCACCCCGCGCCACCACGTCTGGCACCGGCTGGTCCCGCAGGACGGCCAGATGCAGTGCCCGTGTGTCGGGCCCCGGATCGGCACCCAGCTCATCGACCAGTCGGTTCCGAAGCTCCGCGTAAACGGCGACGGCCTGGGCCGGCTCGCCGAGCGCCCGCCACGCCAGCATCAGAAGACGACACGCAGCTTCGTCGAACGGGTCGGCCGCCAGCGCCTCTTGCGCGGCGGACCGGGCACGCGCACCGTCGCCCGTGGCGAGTGCCGCTCTTGCCAGCCCGTGCCGGAGCCGGCGCGACAACGCCGCGAGCTCAGCCCGGGCCGGCTCTGCCCACTCGGCCTCGGGCTCATCCTCGAGAGCCTCTCCGGATGCCAGCAGGTCGACAGCCTGGGCAGCCGCCGCAAGTGCGAGTCCCGGCTCGTCTTGACCCAGGCGGCGCTCCATCTCGTCGATCCACCGTGCTGCGGTGTCGAGGTCGACCTGCACGGCCGCACCGAGCCGGTAGCCTGCGCGCCCACCTTCAATGACGTCGTTGCCGAGCTCCCGCCGCAAGCGGCTCACCAGCGTCGCGACGTTCTCGGCGGCGTGCTGCGGCGCTACATCTCCCCAGACGGCATCGATGATCCGCGGTACGGGCGTCAGATGCGCCCGCTCGACGGCCAGCACCTTGAGGAGAGTCCGGGCCTTGCGACTGCCGATCCCGACGGCTGCGATGGACGTGCCGCCTCGCGCTACCGCAAACACCCCTGAGAGCCTGACCTGGATGTCGGAGTCCTCGGTCGAAGCAACAGGCATGACACCTCCCGGAGCAAGCCACCTTCACTGAAGTATGGCTTCGCCAAGCCCTCGTGGAACAGGCTCAGCCACCAGCAGGGTGCGCCTTCCTCCTTGCCAGGCCAGGCCCACCGCCCGAGTCCTGGGCGGTTTGGCCTGTCTGGCTACCCGGCTGCGGGACCGCCGCGCGGAGCCCGCAGCTCCCGGGTCAGGGCAGTTTCAGCTCGAAGATGCGGTTTCCCCAGTTGCTGAATCCCGTCCCGGAGTTCGGGATGTACTGGGTCGCGAGCCACACCTTGTTGGTGCCCGGGATGATCTGACCGTTGGAGTAGTCACCCCAGCGGCCGGTGTCTCCGACGCCGGTGAACCCGTTGTCCGGACCCGTGCCCGCGGCTGCCAGCTTGACGATCTTGAAGGTCCTACCGTTCCTGGCGACCGAGTAGGCCGCGGACAGGTAGGTGCTGGGACCACCGAGGCCGAACGTGAGCGCCATCGCCCCGTTGTCGGTCATGTTGATGTGCGGGTAAAGCAGGTACTCCCCCTGCACGGAAACATAGCCCTGCCGGGCAACGTGCGTCGTGGTGCTGACGCTCGCGCCGTCCAGGCTCGGATGTACGACGAACCACGCCACGCCGGACCGCGTTCCCCGGTCCCCGGGGATTTTAAGTCCGGTGTTCAGCGCTCCGACGAGCCGCCCGTTGATGAACTGCGTCTCCTGCATGGCGTCGAAGTCGGTAGACACCTTCCCAGTGGTGGGAGCGTTGCACGAAGCGCAGAACCCCGTGGGCGTCTTGGCGTCGGGGGGCGGGACGTACGACTCGGAGTGGATCACCTGAACCGACAGAGTCGGCATCCCGCGGCCCGATGTCACCGAGTCCTCGTTCGTGACCGCCCAGACAGCAA
>JBBRYB010000120.1:0-7703 GCA_038238115.1 Propionibacteriales bacterium
CCGCGGGTGGCGCCGTGAACGGCTCCGAGATGGCCGTCGCCCACTCCTCCGACGGTGGCCGGGTGTGGCATTCCACCTACTTCAGCCTGCACAAGGGCGGGGCCAAGTTCAACGACAAGCCCATGATCACCGTGGACAACAACCCGGGCAGCCCGTACTTCGGCACGGTCTACGTCGCGTGGGACACGTCGGACGGCTCGGGCGGCGTAGCCAGCACAACCGGGGTCCTGGTGAGCCGGTCCACCGACGAGGGGAAGTCCTTCTCCCGCCCGGTCTTCGCCAGTGACACCCTCGGTGGTCCGCGCTTCGGGTTCGGCGCCGACCCGTTCGTCGCACCCGACGGGACGCTGCACGTGGCGTGGCACGACTTCGTGGCCAACGCGGTCGTGCAGTCAGCATCCACTGATGGTGGGCAGAGCTTCGGTACGACGCGCACGATCGCGCCGACGGTCCTGCCCTTCGAGACCTCCGTTCCCGCCCAGGCAAGCCGCGGCGTCGTGGTCTACCCCGCTTGTGACGCTGACGCCAGCCAAGGTGCCCAGCGCGGGACGCTGTACTGCTCGTGGATGGACGCCAACGGCGCGAGCGGGACGGACATCTTCGAGGCACGCTCGACAGACGGTGGGCGCACGTGGACCGATCCGATCGTGGTGAACGACGACCGCGCCGGTGTGCACAACGACCAGTTCAACCAGTGGCTGGCCGTCGACCCCGTCACCGGCGTCGTCGCTGTCAACTGGAACGACAGCAGGCTGGACCGGACGCATACGGCGACCAACGTGTTCGCCGCCGAGTCGACCGACGGGAGCGACTTCAGCCCGAACGTGCGCGTGACGTCGGCGCCCACGGACGAGAGCACCGCGGGCGCCGACGCGGGAAACCAGTACGGCGACTACGAGGGACTCGATGCCTACGGTGGCCACGTGCACCCGGTGTGGACCGACCGCCGCGCCGCCCTGCCGAACCGGCTGGACGAGGAGGTCTTTACAGCCCGGCTGCTGGAGTAGGACTACGTGCAGGTCATCCACACCTTGCCGAAACGGACCACCGGCTTCTGGTCGACCGCGTTCCAGCTGACGTGAAAGACCTGGTGGCCGACCTCATAGTGGACCACTCCGTTCGAGTCCACCGCGGAGAACTTGAAGGACGCGGTGAACGTCCTGTTCTTGTTGCGCTCGTTGACGTTGAAGTTTCCCCAGAACGTGACGCGCCCACTGAACTGCAGGCCAGAGGATGGCTGCGTGAACGACGCCTTGCCAGTCTCGGTAAACGTCCCCCATACCTCGTCACCGTCAGGGAAGTAGGTGACGTGGAAAACCGCGTTACCCGTGATGGTCGGCGTGACCTTCTCACCGGTGCAGAAGTCGGTGTCCCCCTTTTCGACCCAGGTGCCGTGCTGATGCGTCGTGATCGACACGGTGTGCCCGGTTCCGCCGCGCGCGGCCGATGTTGGAGCAGCAGCGCCCCCCACGATGATGGCCGCAGAAGCGACCGTGACCATCGTCAACCTGCTTAGTCTTGCCATCCGCTTTCGCCGCCCTAAGCGAAGCTACGACTCGCCCGGGTCTCCTATGCCCGGTCCTCGAGGCCATGATGCTCCGCTCCAGGCGGATCCGTCCAGAGAATGGGCGAGAGAGGCCCATCCGCATGGAGCCCGTCGTCGGATCGCCGGACTAGGCGCCGAGACGCGCTCACTGATTTCAGGCTGTGACGGTTGCACTGGGTTGCGGTTTGGCGTTCTAGCTCGCCGGCCGCAACCGGACAGATTTCCCTTGTGCACAAGGGCTCGTAGGGATGTTTCTGTCTCAACGCCGTGACGTCACCGTCCAGCCGGTCCTCGACATGCCCGGCATGCCTGCGGTGGACTGCTACGAGATCCCTGCCCGGATCGCCGAAGCCGTCGGCCTGGAGAAAACCGCCGACTGCTTCCTCTACAGCCCCAACCTCTCCCGCCGCCAGGACGGCGACGCCAACACCCCCTACCTGCCGCTCAGCGAAGGCGGCCCGCCCGGGCACCACACCCCTCGGCCGACTCTGACCACCTTTCCGGAACGCCGACGGCCCCGGAGGCCAACATGGTGTTGGGCCTCCGGGGCCGGGTCGGAGCTTGCTCGCCTAGAAGGCGCTCGTGCCGTTCGGGGTGCCCAGGCCGGTCGGGCCGTCCCAGCCGGTGCCCGCGGTGCACCAGACGGGAGTCGGGCAGGACCCGTTGCTGCCGGACGTCACGTCGTTGAGCCCGGACGCGTGCGCCCAGGTGTAGGACGCGGGGTAGCCGGCCGTGTTGCCGGACAGCGCGTAGACGCTCGCGATGATCGGCGACGACGCGCTGGTGCCACCGAAGACGAGCCAACCCTTGACGCCCTGGCTGGCGGTCGAGTCGTAGACCGCGACCCCCGTGTTCGGGTCGGCCACAGCGGACACGTCCGCGTTGGCCTTCTTGCTGCACTGCGTGACGGAGGTCTGCCAGGACGGCTTGGCATTGATCGTCGAGCAACCCGAGCCTGCACCGCTCCACGCCGACTCCGACCAACCGCGGGTGGTGCCGCTCGCGCGGGAGAGGGACGTGCCGCCCACTGCCACGACGTGCTGGAAGGAGGCTGGTGACTCGACGCCGTAGCCGTTGTCACCGGTGGACGCGGTGATCGCGATCCCCGGGTGGTTGTAGGCGCTGGTCTCCGCGCTGTCGCCGCCGCCGTAGCTGTTGCTGATGGCCGTCACTCCCGGCACCGTGGCAGCGTAGCCGACTGCCGTTCCGAGGTTGGCGAACGAGTTGGTCTTCGCCTCGACGAGCAGGATGTGGCAGGTGGGGCAGGCCGCCGAGACCATGTCGACGTCCAGCGAGATCTCCTGCGCCCAACCGCTGTTCGTACGTGGGTAGGAGGTGCCGCCGGTCTGGTCGACCTTCTTGAAGCAGCCGTTCGCCGTCGTGCAGGGCGCGAGACCGTAGGTGCTGCGATACACGCCCAGGTCCGCCTCAGCCGTCGGGTCGTTGTAGGCGTCGACGATCGCCACCGTCGCCGTACTACCTGTGGTCAGGTTGTACGCCGAGCGGATGTCGGACGGGCCGTAGCCGGACGGGGTCGCGGTGTTCGGGACCACCCTGCCCGTGCTGGTCAGGCGGTCGTGGCGGATGGACAGACACGCGGCGTGTCCGGCGGCAGGAACGCCACAGACATGAACGTTGCGGTGCGTGCTGCCACCCCCCGAGGTATTCGCATTCGCATTGACAGTGACTGTTGCCAACGCAAACGGCACGGTTACCGCGAGCGCTAACAAGGAAAACACAGGGCGACGGCCCATTCGAAACCTCCAAAGTTTTCGGTCCCTACCCGAGTAGAGACCGCTCGAGAATCATAAGCGCAAGAAAGGCAGACGTCCAGAGCTTCACCTGGTGCTGTCTGACCGTCCGCCTCAGGACCGCCCGCTTACGGGCCGTAGGCGGTGATGGTGCCGTCTTCGCTCGCAACGAAGAGGTGGCCGGCTGCGAACACGGGTTGCGCAAAGGTCGGCCCGGTGGCTGGGACGCTGCCGAGCAGGTCGCCGGTCGTCTCGTCGAACAGCTCCACTGACGGTGTGACTCCGGTTGGGCAGCTGAACATGGCCACGGCTAGGACCTGCCCGTTCAGGGTGGGGCTCCCCATAGCGGCACAGGGCAGCGCGTGCTCCCACAGCACGCCCCCGGTGGCCGGATCGAGTGCGCGCACACCTCCTGGGGAGGCGGTGCCAGCGATGGTGGTCTTGTTCGCGGCAACGAACAGGCGGTCGCTTTGGTAGTCCAGGGCGGCTGATGTCTGGCTGCCGAGCTTTTGCGCGGATCCACTGGCTGCGATCCTGCGTGACCACACCGGGCCGGCTGCCAGGCTACCTCGTCGCCACGTGTACAGCTGTCCGTTCTTGTTGCATGCAGTGACCAAGCTGGTACTCACACCGCCGATTGATGCACTGAACAGCGTCGGCGAGCTGCCGAAGTCAAGATCGGCTGATTGGCCGGCGGGGACCGTCCACTTGTCCTGTCGGGCCAGAGTCGAGGGGGATAGCCGAACTATCCAGTAGGCGTCGTCGATCGTGGTCCCTGTGGGGTCGGGGTTGCCCGTGGTGGCAAACACGCTGCCGCCCCCGGCGGCTGAGCTGCTCCACACGCTGGCTCCTACCGTGCCAGCCGGAACCGCGTAGTAGGTGTCCACTACGGTTCCGGTGTGCTGGTCGAGCGAGACGACTCCACCGCGGATGAGGTGGTTCTCGCAGTTGGCTGCCAGCCCCATGTAGATGTTGCCGCCGAAGACCGACGGCGAGGACCAGTTGAAGTACAACCCGTTGCCCGCAGGCGTGTCGGGTCCGATCGCGGTCTTCCACTGTTGTGCTCCGGTGGCAGCGTCGAGCGCATAGAGGTAGTGGGCACCCGGCGCGTAGACCGTCAGCACTTGCGTGACGAGGTCCGGCTGCACCGTCGCCGTGCCAACAATTCCCTTCGCCCCGCAGTACGTGTTCGATCCGTAGTCGAGCAGCTTCTTCCAGATCACCGCACCAGTGGTGGCGTCAAGCACGTAGAACATGCCAGTTCGCGACCCGATGTAGATCCGCCCACCAACGACCGTGGGACTGGCAGCCAGGCCTCGTGGCGGCTGCCCTGTGCGGGTGCGGTCGGCAACCAAGAAGCGCCATTTCTCCTGCAAGCTGCCGGCAATTGTTGTGGTCACTGTGGTATCGCCGAACAGTCCCGAAGTATGCTGGGCGTTCCGCTCATAGCTCGGCCAGTCGGCGCCGGAGCCCGATGCGGACGCGGCGCCTGACAACGCGCCGAAAACCCCCACGATCGCAACGATGGACAGCAAACGAAGAATACGCGTTGCGGACAACGAGCCCCCCTGGCTGGTATGCGCGAAAGCCCCCCGGCTTTGGGGGGAACATACCCGACGCTTCGATCCGCGTCAACGTTCGCCTGGTTCGGCTGAGACCAGTAGCCGGTCACGCTCCTGAAGAACACTGACAAGTTGCGATGTGCAAGCCAAATAGCAAGATTATTTAGTCGCCGGGGACAGCCATGATACGCGCCAGTATTCACATTCTCAGTGACGATTGCGATTGCGAATGGCTTGAAAGGCATAGGTCCAGAAATGTGTGCGAGCGTGACTGCGGGCCGTCAGTCTTCCTCGTTCTGCTAGCGGAGGCGGCGAGGCGATACGGGCTGTCGTGGCGCCATGGAGGAGCCGACTTCCATGCCTAACGGCCACGCCCGGACCGGCCGTGCCGGTGCCTCTGATTGCACAGGAGACCGGCTCGTCGCGTCACAGCGAGCAGGGTGCTGGACGGCAATGTTCGGCCGAGGGCTCGTACGCCGGGCTGAGCGACGACGATCTGACCGTCGACCTCTCCGATCGACTCGACGAGTTCTCATTCCTGCTCGTGGGCGACACCGGCGCGGGTGATCGAAGCCAGTACGCCCTGGTCCCGCCGCTGCCGGCGCGTGGTGCGGAAACTTAGGCCGGACCATCCAGCACGTTGTCTCCGGAGGTGGCGGCGCCTACATGCACGAGACCCGCCTCATCCCCAGGATCGACCCGACCAGCACGTTTGGCGTCACTGAGGACGAGTTGCGTTGCTACCCGCTGCGTCGCGACTCGCTGGCGGCGTACAGCCGGGTCGTGCAAGGCGTCCTGGCGAAGATGCACGTGCACACGAACGTCCAGATGACGCCCGACGAGGCGGCGGCGGCGCGCGCTCGTCAGCTGCTTCGGCGTGACGGGGTGCGGGGAGGTTGAAGGCGCCCCTCCTGTCGAGGACCAGTTCGAGTTGACCTGGTGACCCGCCCAGCGGCCGCTGCAAGAACTTGTTGCAAGTGGGCGACGACCGGCGTAGCGTCAATGGCACGCCCTGGGTGACTCGAGTGGAGGTATTTCTCCTCGATGACTTCGGGCTACGGAGAAAGCGCGTGCACGCGTTCCGGGAGTCTTGCTCAGAAACCCCCCCTTCAGGGCAGGGCTCTGTCCTGCGTCAAGCTGGCGGCCTCTCACCGTCGCGGATCAGGCACCAGCCGAGCTGAGGTCAGACTTCTCGGAGACGACCGTACCGGACATCGGGGTTCCTGAATACTCGCGGAAAAGCGAACGTACGACCGTCCTCGACCTCTGAAAACTTGCTGCAAGGAGGTTTGAGCGATGAAGGGTATGGCCCTGGCTTCGAAGGACCTGGAGCGGCGGCGAAGGCGCGCCGACCGATGACCAACGCCCCGGCTGAGGCGCCGGTCCGACGCACGGGTGAACGCTCAACGAGCCCGCTGCATGCCATGCCCCCCTCACGACGACGCTGGCGCGTAGCGGGTTGGTTCTTGGTGGGAACACGGTTCTCGATCCGGAGCCCATGTTGAACGTGTTCGGGGTCGGAACCGACTACGCGATGTACCACGAGGAAGCGTTGATCGCGTCTGGCGCCATCCGCCGTTTCCGGACCGGTACGGTGTCGACATGAACGTCACGGTCGTCGGCTCGGGCAACGGTGGTCTGGCGACCGCCTTCGACTTCGCGCTCCACGGGCACACTGTGGGACTCTTTGACACGGCTCATTTCCCCGACCATGTCGAAGAGGTCGCGGCCTCCGGGGGCATACACGCGACTGGTGAGATCGAGGGCTTCGCGGAGGTCGCCTACTCCGGTCACGACCCAGCGTCCGCCCTGGAGGGCGCCGAGCTGATCGTGCTGGTCGGTCCGGCGTACAGCACCCAGCACCAGGCAGAATCTGTCGCGCCGCACCTGGTGCCGGGGCAGGCCGTGCTGATCTGCCCGGGCTCGTGCGCGGGTGCGATCACCTTCAAGCGCGCCGCCGGCCTTGCCCTGGATGACGCAACGATCACGGTGGGCGAGACCAGCACACTGCCGTACGCCGTTCGGATCGTTGCGCCGGGGCGCATCAACGTCTTTCACAAGCTCGGCGGCGGTGTGTACGTCGCCGGCCTCCCCCGATCGGGCACCGACCGGCTGCTGTCGATGATCCAGGACGTGTATCCCGGGACGGAAGCCGCCGACAGCGTCTTCCAGACGACCCTGCAGAACGGCAACCCGGTGATCCACCCTGCCGTGACGCTCCTCAACGCTGGCCTCATCGAGCGGACCGCCGGTGCCTTCCTGTTCTACGAGGAAGGGATCACCGAGGCTGTGGGTAGGGCGATCGAGGCGGTGGACCAGGAGCGGCTGGCCATCGCCGGTGCGCTCGGGGTGCGGGTGCTGTCGGAGCCGGACCTCGGGGTGTTACAGGGATACATGCGTGAGGCGAACTACTCGACCGGTTACTCCACCGCCCCCGGCTTCTTGGGCATCGGCGCGCAGACGCAACTCGAGCATCGCTATCTGACCGAGGACATCGGCTACTCCTTGGTGTTCTTGACCGATCTGGCTGACCGGCTCGATGTAGGCACTCCCACGATGGACGCGCTGATCACCATGGCGTCGGTCGTGTTGGCCCGGGATTTCCGGGCAGAGGCGAATCGAACCCTGTCGACCCTCGGTCTCGACGGTATGACGGCCAGCGAACTCGCCTCGCTCTGACGGCGACTGCCTCTTGTCAGCAGTCCTAGTGGCGCGTTGTTGAAGTTGTTGGACGGTTCGCCTTCTTGAGGATCTGGTCTGCGGTCTTGGTCCAGACGAACGGGTGGCAGCGGTCGTTCCAGCCGTCGATGAATGCCCGGATCTTGCGGTTGAGGTCGCGGACGC
>JBBRYB010000121.1:0-7578 GCA_038238115.1 Propionibacteriales bacterium
CGGCGAAAGCGGCACGACCAGGAACCACAGTGGAACACCCGGACAGCGAGGCCCGGGAAACCAGCATGTCCTCGATCCCTCACCCCAGCCACATGCCCATCACACCACCGTCACCCAGCCCATCGGTGGATCGAGGCTTAGAGCGGGTCTTGCTCGGCTGGGTCGAGGAGCTGGGCGTGCCGAGTCGTCGCGGGCTCGAGGTCACTGGCTTCGGCCAGGACGACGCCGGCGTCGACGTTCACCTCGCCGGGGGCCAGCTGCTCCGGACGAGATACCTGGGTCGGGGCCGATGGTGGGCGCAGTGTCATCCGCAAGGTGGCCGGCATCGACTTCGTCGGAGCGGAGGCGACCCGGAGCCACCTGATCGCCGAGGTCGAGGTGACCGAGGAGACGCCCACTGGCATCCGGCTTGACGACGTCGGCATCCACGCGATGAACGTGATGGAGGACGGGCGGACCGTAGGGATCGTCGTGACCGAGCAGCAGCTCGGACCCGCGACCGAGCCGACCCTTGCGGACCTCGGCGAAGCACTGACGGCCGTGTACGGCACGGACTTCGGGATCCACGATCCGACGTGGATGTCGAGGTTCACCGACGCCACCCGGCAGGCAGCCGCCTACCGCAGTGAGCGGGTGCTGCTCGCCGGCGACGCCGCGCACATCCATCCGCCTACCGGCGGGCAGGGCATCGGCCTCGGGGTGCAGGATGCGGTCAACCTTGGCTGGAAGCTCGCCCAGGTCGTCCAGGGCGTCTCACCCGACGGCCTCCTAAACAGCTACCACGCAGAGCGGCACCCTGCCACAGCCCGTGTCCTGAGGAACGTGATGGCCCAAGCCCTCCTCCAGCGAGGGGACGCGCGAACCGAGGCGATGCGCGACACGATCTCCGACCTGTTGAGCTTCGAAGGACCACGCGCCCAGCTCGCCGGGCTCCTGTCCGGGCTCGACGTGCGCTACGACCTCGGCGAGGGGCACCCATTGCTCGGACGCCGCATGCCAGACCTCGACCTCATCACAGCCCATGGCCCGCGACGAGTCTTCGAGCTGCTCCACGACGCCCGGCCGGTGCTGCTCAACCTCGGTGCGCCCGACAGCATCGACATCACGCTATGGACGGATCGAGTCCAGCACATCGATGCCGACCACACCGGGACCTGGGAGCTACCCGTCATCGGAACCGTCACCGCTCCCGTTGCTGTCTTGATTCGGCCCGACGGCCACGTGGTCTGGGTAGGCGACGGAACACAGATCGGGCTCAGCGAAGCCCTCACGACCTGGTTTGGCCAACCCCCAAAGAAGAAACGTCGCATAACCGACCGCTCCGACGCTCCGGACGGTGCCCCAACCGGGCGGAGCGGCAGCGCGCTGATCCAGCCGCGATGAGTGCGCCGATCCACCGGCTAGAACTGTCAAGACGTCAGGCATCCGCACGCTCGAAGCGCGTGTCCGTTCCTGTCCCCGGGCAAGATGACCTGTGGCACCTGGTGCACCAGGTCCTGAATACACTCGATACGGAGATGTTCTCGCCCGGCAAACATGTGAAAGGGAGAGTGCAAGTCTGCGCCGCCGCTTTGACGGCTGGACGCTGAACGTGTCCATAATCCCGCTGGCCGACGCATTGCCCGACCGGCTGCTCTCCGAGTTCGGCGCCCGACTCCGATAGGCTCATGCCGCACCGAGGACGGCGACGCTCGCCCGGATCTGCCGCGATCCGAGCGTGGCGTCGGACATCCGCTGCGGGATGATGAGCACTGCGGCCGGCACCATCATGGCCACCTCCTTGCGCGCCCCCGTCTCGATCAACGCCCGCTTGGATGCTTCGCGCACGTCGGCCGACAGCGCGGTGAGGACGTCGACCAGGGGCGTCCCACGCTCGATCGCCACCGCGAAGCCCTCGGCGAACCGCGACACGATGGCGAGTCCGCTGCGCCGCGCGAACGAGTCGAGCGCCGAGCTGATAGGCACGCCGGTTCGGGACTCGGCGAGAACGACGGACAGGTCGTCGGGTAACGCGCCGCGACAGCTCGACACAACCCGGTCCAGGGCGCCTATGGGTCCTTCGCCCGCGGCCACGGCCAGCGCGAGCAGGTCCTGCTGGCCGCCGTGCTCGTCGCAACCCTGGGCCGCCGGTGACGACGCTACGGGCTGACCCTGACGCCCAGCCGAAGCTGCCGCCCAGGATGCCGAACGGCGAGCTGTGGCCAGCTGCAACGCGACGCTGGTGGCGCAACTGGAAGGCGTCGCCGTTGGCCACCGACTTCACCGCTCTCGACTGGTCGTCGCTGCTCGACGCGGCCGTGCTGCATGGTGCGCTGTGGAGCGGTGACACCAAGGTAGCCTCGGAGCTGCGGCTGCGTGTGGGCCGCCTTCGGTGCGACCCCCGGAGGACCGCGCTCGGTTGCGGATCGAGTTCACGACGACGGCCAGTGAGCCCGCCGAGCTGGTGCGGTTGTCGGACTCGCGGTCGCTGGCTGCGCGTCGTCGGCGACTAGTGACGCCCGAGGCCCTGGCGTCAGGGCATGTTGCGCATCATGGCGTCGGATGCTCGGGTCGTCGAGCGGACGCTGACGGCGCGGGTTGCTCGCTTGGTCGGATGGCCAGGTCAGGTGCGAGAAATGGCGGGTCTGAGTCAGGACAGTCGAACCGGCAAGGCGGCACAGGGCTTTCTAGCTGCCGTTCTCGTTGCCGTCGTCGGCGGGGTCCTCGGTGGTCACTACCCCGTCGCCGAACTTGGCGATGACCAGGCCCACAAGCATCACGTTTGCTGCCGTGCGCAACCGGGCCAGGTGGGTGCGCTTGTTGGCAATGTGGCCCGTACCTCGCGGTGCACCTGGCGGCGTCCAGCCGACGGGCGAAGAACGAAGTCAGGTTGCGGCCGCGGCCCGCTGCCGCCGCTGGGCGGTGGCGCTCTTTGTCTTGGTCAGCGACAGGTTGGTCGTCTCCGGGGCCCAGAGGTAGGTGGCGACGAGACCCGCCACGCAGATCCCCGCTCCCACCAAGACGCTCGGGCCGATGCCCCAGTGCTCGATGCCTACTGGGAGCAGGAACGTTCCCCCGGCGGCGCCGATGCGGCTGCACGCAGCGGCGAACCCGACTCCGCTGCCGCGCAGCTCAGAGGGGAAGATCTCGGGCGGGTACACCCCGGTCAGGAGGCCGGAGATGGCATTGAAGAAGGCGAACGACGCGAAGCAGACGATGAGGATGACGGCCGGCGCGCCGACCCATGCGCCGATCAGGCCGAGGGTGGCGACCATGACCCAGAACGAGGTGAGCAGCAAGGGGCGACGCCCGACACGCTCGATGACCAGCGTCCCCGCGATCGCCCCTACCACCGCGACGGCGTTGGACCCGATCACACTGCCCCGGGGGTCCGTCACACCGAGAGCTTTGAATACCGGGATCGCAAAAGTGAACATCGCGAAGTAGGGAGCCACCAGGCAGGTGTAGAAGATGCACGCGAAGGCGGTGCGGGTCCGGATCTTGGGTGCGAACAGCTTCTTGAACGTTGCCTTGTCCGTTGACTCGTCGCCGAGGTCCTCGTCGTCGTAGTAGGTCTCGCCGAGGTACTTGGTGACGATCTCACGCGCCTCGTCATCGCGGCCCTTGCTCACCAGCCAGCGAGGTGACTCGGGAAGACCTTGCCGCAGCACCAGCGTGACCAGGGCGGGCACCGCGCTGGTGGCAAGGATCCAGCGCCAGTCGACGCCGACGGCTATTAGACCATAGGAGATGAGGACCGCGAGGAGGAAGCCGACGTACCAGCAGGCCTGGAGACTGGACAGCCGGTGTCCGCGCCCCTTGCTGGGGACGAACTCCGCAAGCATCGTCGGTCCAATGGCGTACTCGGCGCCGATGGCCAACCCGAGGAGCAGCCGGAGAACCAGCAGCTGCCAAGTGTTGGTGACAACACCCTGCGACGCTCCGAGGATCACGAAGGCGATGAGGTCGAAGATGAAGATCTTGCGGCGTCCGAAGCGGTCGGTCAGGTAGCCGAAGATCGGTCCACCGAAGAAGATCCCGGTCAGCGTGGAAGCACCGATGAGGCCGACCTGCACCGCCGAGAGGCCGAACTCGGTGGTGATGAGCGTTATGACCACACTGATGATGCCAAGGTCATAACCGTCCAGGCCCTCACCGAAGGCGGTGGCGGTGGTAATCCTGAACAGGAACCCCTTATTCCCGGCGGCGCTCTGAGAAACCTCGTGTGCGCTCATCGCGTCCCCCATTCACGCTCGTTGCTGAGCACTCTTCTATCGGACCCGGGAACCTGTCAACCTCGTCAGAGCTGCCGCCTGACTATGTGGAGTTGAGCTCGAGTGACGGTCGGCCTCGACAGAAGCGATTGCGCTACTACGTCACCAAGCACGACGTGCTCTGATCGTCCCGCCAGTCGACCGGCGATTCTCGGTCTCACCGATGCCCTTTCAGTGCCACCTCGCCTCCCTCGCCGTGGTCACCACCTTCGAGCTGCTCCCTGCGGTACAGCCGCGTCCCATCGCTGTGCACGACGTACGGGACTAGGTCCGCCGCGACGAGCTGGTTGAGCCGTGTTACCTTCACCCTGAGCACGTCAGCCGTCCGCCCAGCGGTCAGCCAGTACGCATCTGTGTCGTCGAGGTGTCGGCGCCAGAGGTAGACCTGCATTGCCAGGGCCTCCACGTCAGCCCGCGACAGCGACCGAGCTCGTACCGCCCCACTGAGCCGAGCCTGCCTGGCGGCGACGTGGCGGCGCACCGATGCCCTGGAGCAGCCGAGGATCAGCGCGGCCTCGTCCAGCGTGACCGGGTTGATCGGCCGAAGGCTCATGCGGGCCTCATCCGAGCCGCGGGGAGCCAGTCCAGGTGTACCGCCCCGATTCCGTACGCTGTAGCGCACGAACGCCAGCCAGTCGCCGTCCTCACGCCGCCGGGCCTCGACGTGGCCGGGATACCACTGGCCGTCTCGTTGCACCAGCACGGCCCGGTGGGGGTAGTGGGTCAGCTTGAGGCGGGGGCTAGTTGGCCAAACTCGCACACGATGGGCACTTGGGAGGCTTGTCGCCGCTAGTGCTCCAACTGTTGGCGCCAGGAACGAAGTAGGGCATCGAAGCCAGCCGTAGTTCACAAAGAGTGAGTTGGGTCCCGGGTAGGTAGGCATGAAGCCTGACGGTTGGATATCGGCCCAGGGGATCGACTGTCGCTCCACTGGGCGGCTCGGCCTGAGTTACCTGCCCGAAGCCCTCTGCCACTGACATGTAAGACAACACCTCGGGGGACATACTCCTAACATGCCTGAGGGCTCACGCAAGCGACCCGCCGACCTTAACTCGCTCGCCGCGTCCATCGTGGCCGACGCCACCGACGAGGACAAGTCTGAGCCAGTGGACGACGGCAAAGATCCGGCAGCCGTCTCGCTGGGGCCGTAAGGGTGGGTTGAAGGGCGGCAGGGCGAGGGCCGATAAGCTCAGTCCTGAGCGCCGAGGTGACATTGCGTCCTGCTCGCCGCTGTGCTCGATCTGAACGTGACGCGCCCACGGCTGATGAAGGCCAGAACACTCCCGCGTCCCACACGTGGGTCAGCCCTACAGCTAGGCAGGTATTTGCCAGGCATCGGCGGAGCGGCGTTCGCGCCGATGCGGTTCACGTGCGCCGGATTTCGGCGCGGTAGTGGTGTACTGAAGGGACGAGAATCCGGCCACCTGCCCGAAGCGGGCGGCGTGAGTGAGAGGAAGCGGCATGAGCATCGCCTATCAGGTCCAGCAGGCCGGCATCGGAGGCCTCGGCTGGGTCGGGATCATCGTCCTCGTTCTGATCGTCCTCGTGGTCCTCTACTTCGTCCGCCGCTGACCTGAGGGGGTAAGGCGGTACCCCCTCCGGGGGCTTTCCGAAATACCGCTCCGTATAGAGCCATTTCACTCGCATGGCCGTATCCACATGACCTTCCTCAGCCGTGTAGATATGGAGGGGAGTGTGCTGCGTCAGTGTGGCAGGTGTCCAGGTCCAGACACCTGCCACAGACCGGCTAGCTCTAGACCTTGCCCTCCGCCCGGTCGCAGTGCGCCAGGATCGTCGTCGCGAGCTTGCGCGCGTCCGCGATCGAGGTCAGGCCGTAACCCGGGACGCTGAGGTACAGCAGCTCGGTGTTCCCAGTCGGGGTCCACCACGAGGCACACCTCGAACGGCAGGTCAGTGCGAGATGTGGACGTTTCCTGCCGACGCCTGCGTCGCCCCCGATTGCGCGCACCCCCTTAGGGGGAGACACTAAAGCACCGGGTTCGGGAGCAAGGCATCAAGGAGGGCCCATGTGCGTGCCGGTCGACTCTGAGCTACCTGACCTGGGCCTGACCTGGCCGCTTCCATCGGGCGCCCCGGTCGCGCTCACAACGACGGACGGAATTCCCTTCCGGTCGTTCGTCGCGCAGGCCGTGGAACCCAGTGGCACTGGGTTCGTGGTGCTCCCCGACATACGCGGCCTATTCTCCTTCTACGAACGCCTCACCGAGGCGCTGGCGTTCGTCGGCTTCGACGCCGTCGCGATCGACTACTTCGGGCGCACTTCCGGCATCGAGCCACGCGATCCCGAGGATGATCCGTGGCCGGCGCTCGACGTCTACACCGCCGAGCAGGCGAGCGCTGACGTGGGGGTCGCCATCACCCAAGTGCGTGAGTCGCTGGGTGTCGGGAAGGTCGTCGTCCTGGGGTTCTGCTTCGGGGGGCTGATCTCGATCCGGGAGGGCTATGCCGATCACGCGGTCGACGGGGTGGTCGCGGCCTACGGAGGGCCGGCCGAGTGGGGGAACTTCCCGTCGGCCTTCGAGCGGATCGAGGACTTTCGTGTCCCGGTGTTGGGCTTGTTCGCCGAGGCCGACCACGCCAACCCCGTCGAAGGGATCCGCGACTTCGACGCCGCGATGAACGAGGCCGGAAAGCCGCACGACATCACGATCTATGCGGGCGCGCCCCACAGCTTCTTCGACCGCCACCACGCCGAGTGGGCCGACGCCTCGCGAGACGCCTGGGACCGGATCGTGGCGTTCGGCCACGCCTGCTGACCGCTCGAGCGATCGACCAAGCGTCGGTTCCGGCGGCGCCGTGATCGTGCTCATGCGTCAGTCGTGCAGCCGTGGAGGCTCCCCGCCCGCCCATGCGTACTCCTCGTCTGTCAGTGAGCAATAGTCCTTTAGCTGGCGTCCCCGGCGTCATCGCTCGAGGAGGCTCAGAAGCCGCCTGCGCTCCATGATCGTCTCGACAGCAGAGTTGAGTTCGTGGCGAGCTTGCGCGCGTCCGCGATCGAGGTCAGGCCGTAACCCGGGACGCTGAGGTACAGCATCTCGGTGTTTCCCCAGTCGGGGTCCACCACGAGGCACACCTCGAACGGGAGGTCGGTGTTCGACACCTCGTCGGGCGTCCACTTGACCGGCTCCGACTCGTGGGCGGTTGCTCCCGGCTGATGTGGATGCACGCACCATAGCGGACAGGGCGTGGTCGAGCGGTTCCGTGCCGTCGTGGTCATGAAAGGTCGTGCCGGCCGGAGTCGTCCGAACTGGCTACGGCCGTAGCCAGTGTGAGCAGCTCCATACCGGTCATGCCGAGCGACGAG
>JBBRYB010000122.1:0-7570 GCA_038238115.1 Propionibacteriales bacterium
CCTTGCTCAGATTGATCTTGTGGCCGTGCAGGTCGAAATGACCGAACCGCTCCGGTGTCCTGGCAACCGCTGCCTGGGGCATCAGCCCGGCTATGAGCAGGGCCGCTACCCCTAGCGACCAAAACGGTCTCCGCCTCATTGGGTCTCCCTTCCTCGCTCTCCCCTGCAACCGGGGGCAAACACCAATGCCGCCAGCAAAGCATCCCTGGGTATGCCGGTGGCGCGGCGCTCAATGTATCGCGGCGCGCAAGTGGGGGAAAGGCGGATTCGTGACCTTTGACACCGTGACGCATCCTGGAGGTCGGTATACACTGTAATCCTGAGCGGTTTCCAACTCCCAGCGCGGGATGGGGACCGCGCCGTACCACCGAGGAGATCGAGTCATGGCCACAGCCACAGCCACAGCCACAGCGCATTCACGCAGGGCCTCATCGACGACTTCCGGGCGCACGCCGGTCATACCACCAGCGGCCCCTTCGTCGGACGCGACCTGCTGCTCCTGACGACCACCGGCGCCCGAAGTGGCGAGCGCCGGACCACGCCCCTGGTCTACACCCGCGACGGTGACCACTACGTGATCGTTGCCTCGAAAGGCGGCGCCGATTCGCATCCCGCCTGGTACCACAACCTCCTGGCCAATCCCCACGTGACGATCGAAGTCGAGGACGAGATCGTTCCGGTGACCGCGAACGAGGCCAAAGGAGCGGAGCGCACGCGTCTCTACGACGCGCACGCGGAGATCAACCCGGGCTTCTGGGACTACGAGAAGAAGACCAGCCGCTTGATCCCGGTCTTCGTGCTGGAGCGTACCGGCCAGCCGAGCCGCTACCCCGAAGCGCCCGAATAGCTCCGCAGGCCGACGCGGAAGAACCAGCGTGTGACGATCATCAACCCAAGGGCGAATGCCGCCGCGAGACCGAGCGTCTCCGGGGCCAGGCGGCTGGTCAAGGCCTGCGCAGGTACCGTGACCGCGAACGCGATCGGCACCAGGAAGGTCAGGCTGACCCGCAACCAACCGGGGTAGATCGTGACCGGCCAGCGACCCGATTGGTAGACGCCCTCGAAGAGCTCGTGGATCTCGTCGATGCGGACGATCCAGAAAGCGACCGTGGTCAGGATCAACCAGAAGCAGTAGATCATCAGCGCCCCCAGCAGAAGCGCAACGGCGAACGCCAGGGCCTCGAGCGGCCCCACCCTGCCGGTCAGCCCACCGACCGCCACGAGCAGGGTCACCAGCCCAACCGCGATGTCCACGGCCCGCCAGATGCGCACCTCGCGAACGCTCGACAGCACCTGTACGTCGTCTGGCTTGGTGAGCACGAAATCGAACGTGCCCAGGCGGATGTCCTCGCGAAGTCGCTCCATGTTCGGTTGGATCGAGGTGCCGATGATCCCGCCCATCAGCGTGTGAACGCCCATAACCGCGAGCAGCTCCGCCGGGGTCCAGCCATTCAGCGATGGCGTGTGGCTGAAGACGAGCGCCAGCACTGCCAACCCGGTGCGCAGGGAGATGGCCGACTGGAGCAGCTGGAGCGCGAAGTTGGCGCGGTACTGGAGCTCGTTCATCGCCCCGACGCGGAAGAAGGCCCACGTCAGCCGGATCGCACGCATCCGACGCTCTACCCGGACACGGCGCTGTAGCGTCGAATGGCGTAACGCCACACAACGCGGACGAGGATGGAGCCCGCGGCGATCCAGAACAGCTGCGCCGCCAGCCCTCCGAGCAACTGCTGCTGGGAGAGGTTTCCGACCAGCGCCTCGATGGGAAAGCCGAACGTCCAGCGGAACGGCAGCAGATCGGCGAGCCCCTGGACCCAGTCGGGCATGAGCGACATGGGCACGAGGCGGCCCGAGAGCAGCAGCTCGGCCGCGATGTAGAGCTGGAAAATCGGCCCGACGCGCGTGGTCCAGAAGGTGATGAGGCCCAGGCTCGACTGGTTCAGCGACCGGATCAGGTACGCACCCCAGATCGCGACCGCGAAGACGGCGATCGCCAGCGGCGACGGGTTGAGTTGTGGATGGAAAACGAGTACCAGGACCGCGGCAATCGGGAGCCACATGAGGATCACCACGAACTTCCAGCCCAGGAAGAACCCGAGATCCTCCACGATCGGGAAGAGCGGTCGCAGCAGCTTCGCGGAGAGCTGACCCTCACGGATCCGCTCTTCCCAGCCATACGGCGTGAAGACGATGTTCATGTTCCGGACCAGCGTCCAAACGATGTAGTAGGCGGCGAACGCTCCCGGCGTATACCCGCCGACGGACCCTCCCTGCTGCTCCGCGACGGTCGACCAGACCACGAGGTAGCGCGAGCTGATAAGGGCGAAGAAGAGGCTGGCGGCTTCCGGGTCGAAGGGGATGTAGCCGGCCTCGTCGACCACGAGCAGCGGCATCCGCCCGAGGCGCTCGAGCTCCTCGTCGAGCCGCCCCGCCCGCTTGGCGGCGCCCAGGCGGTTGACCCACTGATGGGCCGTGGCGAAGGCGACCCGGTGACCACGGCGGGCAGCCTGCACCGCGAGGGCAATGCTCAAATGCGTCTTGCCGGTGCCCGGCGGTCCCAGGAAGACGATGTTCTTGGCCTCGGCCAGGAAGTCGAGCTGGGCAAGGTGGGCGATGAGCTGGCGGTTGACGGAGGTCTGGATCGTGAAGTCGAAGTCGTCGAGCGTCTTGACCGCTGGAAAGCGGGCGGCTTTCACCCGCGCGGCGCCACCGTGGCTGTCGCGTGCCGAGACCTCCTCGGAGAGCACCGCGGCCAGATACGCCTCGTAGTCCCAGCCCTCGTCGCGGGCCTGCTGCGCCAGGCGGCCCGAGACCGCCTTGATGCGGGGTGCCTTGAGGGCGCGACTGAGGTAGACGAGCTCGGATGCGGCCGTCGTGCTCATGGCCGGTTCTCCCAGAGGGCGTCATAGCGGCCGAGATCGACGGCCGGCAGCTCCACGTCGCCATCGATGAGCCGGTCGCGGGCCTCGCGGGCGAGGCGCACGGCCCGGCCGTGGGCCGGGTCGAGGACCACGTCGGCGGGCACGAAGCTGCGCCGGTGGCTGGCGATCTCGATGCCCTCGCAGGCGATGCTCACGAGCGCCTGCGAGACGCGCATGCTGACGTGGCGGCCGGCATAGGCGGGCGGCACCGAGTAGTCGGCGGAGAGCACCCGCACGAAGCCCTTGACGGCGCGCGCCTCGAGGTGCAGGTCGGTGTCGGGCAGCGGCTCGGGCAGCCGCGCCAGGTGACCCCGCTCGACGGCCCAGGCACCCTCGACGCTGGTGCCCGTGCGTCGCAGCCGGCGGCGGAAGGCAACCTCAGCTGTCCAGTCGTCGTGCTGGCCCTGCAGGTCCTCGAGGGAGCTGAAGGTGCGCAGCGGCAGGAAGCTCGTCTCGAGGTAGCCGATGGTGCGCTCCACCGCGCCCTTGGACGGCCGCCGGGGACGCAGCACGATGGCCCTGCTGTGGAGAGCACCCAGCAGGCCCGCCACCTCGGGGTGCAGCCGGGCCCGCCCCCGCTCGCGGCGGGCCACCACCGAGGCGTCGTTGTCGAAGACGTAGGCGCCGGGCGCGCCGCCCAGGCGCTCGGTGCAGCGCAGCAGCGAGGGACGCAGGTCGCCCACCGTGCGGCCGAGGGCGAAGACCGCCGCGTGAGCGCCCGACCACGGCAACGTCGTGACCAGACCGAAGGCCTCGCGGCGCTGGCCATGGCCGACCGGCACCCGCGTGCCGGTGTGCCACCAGTCGACCTGGCCGATCTCGCCGGGTTGATAGCTCGTCCGCTGGAAGGCGCGGGCCGCGAGGAAGCCGGGACGCACCCGCGCGAGGTGTTCCTTCAGGATGCTGATGCCGCCCCGGTAGCCGTCGGCGCGGAGGCGCTCGCGGACGACCGTGGCGCGGACCGTGGGATCGGTGTCGAGCATGGCCGCGATGGCGTCCCGATAGGGGTCGAGCTGCGAGCCTTGCGATCTGCGGACATAGCTGGGCGGCTCAGCGAGGCTCAGCAGCCGATCGACGGTGTTGCGGCTCATCCTCAGCCGGCGGGCGATGGCCGCCTTGGGCAGGCCCTCTCGATGGAAGAGCCGATGGACCTCGGCCCAGTCCTCCACCTGATGCACTCCTTCCTCCCTCGCTGCGAGCTCCTGTGCTCGCTCGAGGGTGCCAGTCACGTCCTGGATTGGTGCTCAGGTTTCGACCGGCGGGAAGTGCTCAGTTTTGCGCCGGCGTCGACAGGCCCCGACCATCCTCATCAACGGAGTGCCTGCACCTTCGCCGAAGACGGTCGTCGAGCTTGGCATGACATCTCGTGGCGACCCGAGAGTCGCTCTCGTCTTGGAGCTGATCAGTCAGCCGCTTTCGTGGACCGCTTTGGGTAATGTTTTAGACGCAATCGAAGAGGACGTCGGCGGCGAGGCCGCTCTCAGGGCGAAGGCTTGGGTGCCCGCAGTGGACCTAAAGCAGTTCACCCAGAACGCGAACGCCATTGAGAATGCTCCTTCCGGTGGACGCCACGCGAAGTCGCGATGTCGGGTTGGAAAGCCGGGGAACGTGATGGCTTTCGGTAAGGCGAGTCGCCTCATCGTCGACCTTGTCGAACGTTGGCTCCGCGAGCGGAACTAACGCGGAGTCCGGCCCTCGCCTCTCTCGCGGAGGCAGCGGGCCATCTCGCGGACCACGCCCAGCTCCGTTGGCGCGACAGCCGTCCATTCGCGCTTCCTGACACCCACGACCGCGCGTTCGCTCGGATCAAACGCGTACATCAGCCACCCGTTCCGCTCCTGGTGCAAGCTCGGGCTACCAACGAACCAGCCGCTCGGCGTGGCGTCGTGGAGTTCTGCCCACGCCTGCTCCAAGGTGCTATCCATCGCGAACGAGAGAGCGGAACGAGGATGCGAGTACACCAACTCAGGTGGTCGACAGGTCTATGTCGCCCCGTATGTCGCCTTCGAGAAAGGCCGTGAAACCGCGAGTGCGCAAGAACCGGTGAAGCCGTCGGTTCGACCTTTGTCCAGCTGGACTCCAAGTTCACCTTGCCCACTGCGGCGGAGGTTGTCCCGCGAATTGCTCGTCGACCTTCGGCCCATTCAGACCCGCTTCGGCGTCGCGAGGCGGTAGAGCTGACGAGCCCCGTGGAGGCCCTTCAGCTCATGGACACCGGCGTCCTCGAAGGCCAGCTCGGAGCCATCGACCAGATCCATGACCGTTGCCGACACAAGGATCTCGCCGGACCCCGCAACGGCCATGATCCTGGCCGCCGTGTGGACCGCAATGCCCCGGACATCGTCCCCGGCCATCTGGATCTCGCCCGTGTGGACGCCGGCGCGAATCTCCAGGCCAAGGCCATGGGCGGCCTCGCGGATGGCAGCCGCCCCCCGAACCGCCCGCTCAGCCCCGTCGAACTCGGCGAGCACGCCATCGCCGGTGGTCTTGACGAGGCGTCCCCGGTGGCGGTCAATTGCCATCGAGGCCTTGCGGTTGTGCTCGCCGATGAGGTCACGCCAGCGCGCGGCGCCGAGCTCCTCGGCGCGGTGGGTCGAGTCCACGATGTCGGTGAACACGATGGACGCCAGGACCCGTTCATCCCGGACGTCCCGCTGCTTCCCGTAGCTCCGCATCGCCTCGAAGTCGACCGAGACCCACGGCTCGTCCCCGACCACCCAAGCATCATGTCCAGGCGGGATCTCGAAGACATCACCCGGACCTATCTCCAGCTCCGTGCCATCGGGCATCTGGACGCGCAGTCGCCCTGACAGCGTGACCCCGAGGTGATGGTACTGACAGGTGTCGGTGCCGGCGATCGGCTGGATGTCCACCGACCAGCGCCAGCCCGGCTCGTAGGTCATCCGGCCGACGACCGCGTCGTCGAGCTCGACCACGTCAATCCGGCCGCGGGGCAGCGTCCTGACATCACTTGGGTGACTGAATTGTTGGCGCTGGAGACGCATCAGACCCTCTCCGCCGCGATCGGCCATCGGGGCAATAATCATGGCACACGCCCCTGCCGTGAATAAGCGCGCGGTAAGCCCGGGGGTTATTGGCGCTATTGGCCGGTCATAGGAGAGGGGTTGGACGGTCCTGCGCCTGGGTGACGGGACTGTGCTGGGCGCGGCCGGCCGGCTGCGCGAGCCGGCCAAGATGCTGCGCGATTCCTCGGGCGAGCCGAGCAGGTGCGGCGAGTAGTTCGAGACGTCAGAGCCGCCGACGTTGTTGTTTCAATCCTCACCCGGCTTCTTGACCGGGTGCGAGTCGCTCTGATGGACAGCCACCCCCTGCTCCGCAACGAGCAGTTTCAATCCTCACCCGGCTTCTTGACCGGGTGCGAGGGCCCCCTGCTCCCGGTGTTCATGGAGCGGATGGCCCAGCACCGGTTTCAATCCTCACCCGGCTTCTTGACCGGGTGCGAGTTCGACGAGACCCATCGTCTCGTCCTGCCTCGTCAGAAGGTTTCAATCCTCACCCGGCTTCTTGACCGGGTGCGAGATTCCGGGAGGCCGCATGACCGACCGCCCCGACTGGTTTCAATCCTCACCCGGCTTCTTGACCGGGTGCGAGCTGGATGCCGTCCGTGAGCTGGCCTACGTCGCGGAGGTTTCAATCCTCACCCGGCTTCTTGACCGGGTGCGAGGCAACTGCCACCGCCGCGACCTCACGGAACGCGACGACAAGGGCGAGGTTTCAATCCTCACCCGGCTTCTTGACCGGGTGCGAGTTGGAGCGTGACGACGAGCCGATGGCTGTTACCTGGTTTCAATCCTCACCCGGCTTCTTGACCGGGTGCGAGCCCTTTGCTGGCACGGGAACCGTCGGCATGGTCGCGCAGTTTCAATCCTCACCCGGCTTCTTGACCGGGTGCGAGTCGCGTCGAGCCTCGGTGCCACGCACCCGCCGTCTCTTCGTTTCAATCCTCACCCGGCTTCTTGACCGGGTGCGAGCCCTAGATCCTCGAGGACGTTCCGAGCGTTAGTCATCTCGTTTCAATCCTCACCCGGCTTCTTGACCGGGTGCGAGTTGGGAGACGCTGAACTTCCCGGTGGGCTGCATCGTGTTTCAATCCTCACCCGGCTTCTTGACCGGGTGCGAGCTGCCTGTGACGGGCATCCAGGTCCGGATATGGACGTTTCAATCCTCACCCGGCTTCTTGACCGGGTGCGAGGGCCTTGGGAAGAACCAGGCCCAGCGCGATCAATCATGCCAGCAGGCCGGACGGCGTGTTGGGCGGCTGGAAGCGGTGCCCCCATTCGTACAGCCTTTTGGTCGGTCGTGCAGGAAAGCCGCGCGGACACCCTGGGGTTTCTGCTACAGCTCAAGGTCCGCGCACCCGGACTCTAGACCACGATCGGATCGTGGATATCGTGGACCAGATCGTGGCCCAGCACGCGAAGGTACTGCCCGCGAGGCTCGCGGAGTCGGTAGATCCGGAGGCTGTCATCGGCCTCGTCGATCAGGCGCCTAAGTGAAGTTCCCCGGGGCAAATGAGACTGGCTACCGTGCCCTCCATGAGGGAGGGTCCAGTGCCGATCAAGTCCGACCCGCGACGGCTGCCACGTCGGAACCACTACCAGGAGGGTCCCGGGTTCCTGTTCGTGGCG
>JBBRYB010000123.1:0-7351 GCA_038238115.1 Propionibacteriales bacterium
GCGCCCAAGGCAAGACACACCGCGACATCCGACGCTCACTCAAGCGTGCACTGGCCCGCCGCCTCTACCGAAGAATCGAGACCGCAGCCCGACTCCACGACGCCCCCACAGCCCCTTGACAAACATAGGAGCGTCCAACGGCCTGCTGCGCCAGTACTTCCCCAAAGGCACCGACCTGTCCGTGCACTCACCCGCGCGGCTGCTCGAGGTGGCCACCGAGCTCAACGACCGCCCACGTAAGACACTCGGATGGACAACACCCGCCGAGGCACTCAACGATCACCTAGTCTCGGTTCAACAGGCCGGTGTTGCGACGACCCCTTGAACCTAAGCAATATACGAGTCTGCGGCTGACCGAACACCTCGCGTTGGAGGAGATCCAGCCCTCGATCGGATCGGTCGGTGACGCCTACGATAACGCCCTCATGGAGTGCCTGATCGGCCTGTTCAAGGCCGAGTGCATCCGCACCACGGTCTTCCATGACGGCCCCTACAAGACCATCGCCGACGTCGAGTACGCCACCGCCGGATGGGTCGACTGGTACAACAACCGACGCCTGCACTCGACGCTGGGAAACGTCCCGCCCGTCGAGTACGAGCAAGCCCACTACGCTGCTCTCAGCCGAGAGCCGCACCCCGTATAGGAACGGCCGAAAACCTGAGGCGCTTCAGCCTCGGGACAAACTGGCGCCAACGAACACGGCCGCATTGCCTGTGCCGGTGTGCGCACCAAAGTTGCGAACTAAGTTGTTGACCGGGAAGACCATGACGAGAGGTTAGCGCCAAGGCGTGGGCAATCGGGCCCTGAATTTCGACCCGTCAAGATTGGAGTCGGCCCACCCCGCAGCCATGCCCTTGCCGAGGAGACAAACGGCCCTCCGAGCCGGGTCAGGGGCTCCAATGGACTTTGCTGTCGGCCGCTTGGCAGGCTCGGATCTGGTAGCGAGGACGTGGAGCTGACGGGCTTGTCAGGCATGTCGAGCGGTGACGTCTGGCTGGTGGCGCAACCTCCTCGGGGAGAACTCGAGCTGGCCTGTCGCGTCGCACTGGGACGGCCACGAGTGGACGTCGCATCCGCCCCGCGGTGCAGCGGAGCGGAGACGTCCGGATGGCGGGGTTTCCTTGGCTACGCATGACAGCTTTTGAGCGGTCGGGGCATGGGTCGGGTAGTTCAGGAACCGGGTCCGGATGTTCCAGCATTGAGACGGACTGCGCTGGCGGCGCAATACGCCCCACGCGACCGGTTGACCGCGGAGATCGGTACCTCGCGCCGCCCGGTAGCCGGAAGGGGCTCTACCGCCTTTGGGGCACTCTCAGCATGCTTTGGACTCATTTGGTTCGTGCGGCGGCACCCATGCCTTGCCTAAGAACACTCGACGCCAAAGACGCCAAGGTCCCGTGGACGTCTGGCGGTCCTGCTCCCAACTTAACAGGTGGTTCGTGACACTCCTGTTGACGACCACATTGATATCCCATTCGAGTTGCGCGAGGCGGCGTGACAGTTGCCCGATTAGTCGACCGGAGTGCAACCAACTGATGAGGGCGATCGCGATGAGCGCACCACCCAACGAAACTACCAAATCCTGGGGAACCGCACTATTGCCCGGCGCGAAGCCGGCAAGCAGTCCACCGGAGACCGCGAGAACGGCCTGTGTCTGATGGCGACGATCGATTCTGCCGCCAATCTCCTGTCGCAGAGTGTTGTACTCCAAGCTCAACGCCTCGAACTTGAGACGATCGCGGTTCTCCGCTGAGTCATCGCTCATCACCTCATGGTTCCACAAGATGCCCTCGAGACGGACGACTTTGTCTCCGTGGCGCTGCCACCAACTGGTTGGGGCGAGGACGACGTAGGGGGCAATGTTGGGCTCCGTGACCTTTAAACCAGGTAGCCGGGCTTCTCACGCCGCACGGAACCGGACGTGCAGACCGTGCGTCTCACCAGCATGGACACCTCGAACGGAGTTCGCGGCCACTGCCGGCACCGCCAGCTCCCCTGGGTCGCTCTCACCGCCGTCGGCACGATTCTCGCCGTCTCGGCCTGCAGCGGCTCCGGTGACTCGAACACGGATGCGGCTGGTGCCCCTGCGCAGGTCCGCAACGGCGCATTCGCCCCCGCCGTCCCGCTAGCCGGGGCCGCTGCCAACGACTCGCTGGCGCCGCCCTTCAGCTCCTCCCAGGGCAGGAGCGGGCTGGCCAACATCAGCGCGCTGGCACTGGACCGAGACCAGATCAAGAAGGCGCAAATCGCTCTCCGCTCCGACAAGGTGGCCGGCGCCGCCTCCTCGATCGAGACCATCACGGCGGCGCAGGGCGGCTTCATCGAGAGCGAGAACACGTCGACCGACACACACGGGGTGGCACAGTCCTCCGCTTTCATGGTGCGGGTGCCGGTGAACGCCGTGGCACAGCGGTGAACGCCGTGGCACAGCTCGGCAGCCCGCAGAGCAAGAATTCCACCACTGTCGACGTCACCGGTCAGGTGGCCGACGTCGCCTCCCGTGTGGCCAGCGCCAGGGACTCGATCACACAGCTCCGGGTGCGAACTTCAACCACGCGACCAAACTGGGCGACATCATCACCCTGGAGTCCGAGCTGTCGTCGCGGGAGGCCGGCCTCGAGGCTCCGGAGGCTCAGCAGCGTGTCCTCGTCGCGCAGACCAGCCTGTCGACCATCACTGTCTCGGTCACCAGAGACCAGGCGCTTCCGCCGCCGCCCGGCGCAGAGGTCGACCGTCATGTTGCCGAAGTTACCGGGGCCCTCAAGAGCGTGACCAGCGTCTTTAGCGTCTCTTTAGCCACCGCCGGACTCGATCTCAAGCGGTGATCACCACGCTAGCCCCGTCAACCGAACACGCGGTTGACGACCCGAGAGGAAAGGCATGACCATGCAATCCAACCCCCAGGACACGGCTCGCACGAGCCGAACCCGACGGGCGGCCGACGCCCGGTCGTCCCTCTACGCAACAGACTCACGCCGAACCGTCAAACCGGTAAGCCAAAGTGGAGACACCCGCGTCGCTCCGTTCATTCGCCGATGGCTCGCCCTGCTCCTATCCTCCATTTTAGGCTTCGGCCTACTCGTTGTGGCGACAGCGGCTCCAAGCTCTGCAGCAGCGGCCGACTCGCTCGCACCAGGCCAGACCCTGCATTCCGGTCAGCAGCTGGTCTCCGCCAACGGCAGCGTCCGACTGGTCATGCAACCTGACGGAAACCTCGTTCTTTACCTTGGCGACGCCAGCGACCCAGCACACGCCCTATGGGACTCCGGCACCGGGCGGGGGGCATAACGGTGCATACCTCGTCATGCAGGCCACCGACGGAAACCTCGTAATCTATGGACCCAACGGCTTCGCAAGAGGCATAAGCAGCCCGCGCGGAGCTGGAGCCTACCTGCTCGTACAAACCGACGGCAGCGCAGTCGTTTACCCGAAATCAGGGAGCGGCTACACCCCGTGGGCCACGTACATTCGTGCTGTCTTTGGCAACGTGTGCTTGGACACCTTGAACTACTCCGCCTGCCTGACTTCAGACTTGGGCAGCAACCCGGCACGCAGCACGGCGATCTCGTACGATCGCAGCTACAGTTGCAAAGACTTCGTGTTGGGGCCCGCGATCTGCGGCCCCGAGACCGACGGGTCATATTGGAACTCCACCATCCGAAGCCCAAGGGGGACGATTGGGGCCTGGGAAGATTGGGCCAACACATCATTCACCTATGTCGGGAGCCCGTTGGTGAAGGCCTGCGTGTACCTCCGCCGGGACATTACGAAGTGGGGCGAGGCTTGGACCAGGGAATCGACCGGACCGCCCATCCCTGGATGGCAGTCCTGCTAGGCAAGCAAGAAGAGCGATCCCCCAAGCGACGGGCTTGGGGGATCGCCGCGCTTCGGGAACTGGTCCGTAGCGGACCATAGCATCGTCCACCCGCGCCATGACAGGTATCCCACCTCCCGCCTGCCGTACGACTGAACCGCCCCGGATTTGTTGGAGCACTTCCATCGGAAGGCCCGTATGCCAGGTACTTGCCTTCCCAGCGCTTAAGGAACGGCATCCGAGGGAACTCGCTGGCCTCACGGCCATCGGGTTGGAGCCAGCAGAGGTCGACTTGTCTATGCCGGCTACTCGGCCGGCGCCCTGCCTACTCGGCCCGCAGGAAGCGCTGGCCGTGGCCTCGTTCAACGGTCGCCTTCGTGGCGATCCCGAGGACTTCATCTCCACGGGCATGGCCTCCTGCCGTTTGCCATCGCCCCACGGCTGCTGTCACCTATCTCCGCTGGCACTGTTGCGTTGAGCGATCAGGCTGGGCGGAGACACTGGTCGCATGAGCTCCTCTTCGTCCTCGGCGTTCGCTGGTTTCCGGTTTCCTCGTGAGGTGATCTCGGTGGCGGTGCGGTGGTACTTGCGGTACGACTTGTCCTACCGCGACGTGGAGGAGCTGCTCGCCGAGCGGGGAGTGAACGTCGATCACGTCATCATCTACCGGTGGGTCCAACGCTTCACGCCGGAGTTCGTTGAGGCGGCGCGGACGTGCCGTCGTGTGCCGGGTGATCGGTGGTTCGTCGACGAGACGTATGTCAAGGTCAACGGTCGTTGGACGTACCTGTACCGGGCGATCGACCAGTTCGGGCAGGTTATCGACGTGTGGCTGTCCGCCAGACGCGATTTGACCGCCGCTCGGGCGTTCTTCCATAGTGCACTCACCATCGGCGTGGTGCCGGTCGAGGTGACCACGGACCGGGCACCGGCCTACCCGCGTATGGTGGACGAACTCATTCCGGCCGCGCTGCACGACACCGAGCAGTACGGGAACAACAGAGTCGAAGCCGACCATGGTCGGCTCAAAGCACGGATCCGACCAATGCGTGGACTCAAGACGTTCCGATCTGCTCGCATCCTTGCCACCGGTCATGCCTTCGTTCAGAACCTCAGACGCGGCCACTACGAGATTGCAACCGACGCGCTAGCCCACGACCGAGCCCGGACCGCGTTCGAGTAACTGGCGCTCGCCATCTGACCTGAGCCCGAAGGGCGCAAGCCTGACACCCGATCCGACAACGCAACAGAGCCGCTGCACGTGGTCGCCGACAACTACGGCACCCACAAGCATCCCGTGGTGAAAGCGTCGCTGACGAAGAACCCCCGGTTCACCATGCACTTCCCCCCACCTCAGGGTCGTGGCTGAACCTCGTCGAGACGTTCTTCTCGATCATCACCCGCCAGGCCATCAGAAGCGGAACGTTCACCAGCGTCAAAGTCCTGATAGGCGCGATCGAGACCTACATCGACGCGTGGAACGAACGCTGCCAAGTCTTCATCTGGACCAAAGACGCCGACACCATCCTCGCCAAGACCACCAACCCCAAGAACCGCAACACTGACACCACGTCAGTTACAGACCATCAGCCGATCCTCGTGCTACACCCTGGTGGGGACGAGTCTGCTGGTAGTGTCGCCGAGTCCAAGTTGGCCGTGGTCGTTGTATCCCCAGCACCACAGCGCGTGGTTGCGATACAGACCGCACGTGTGATAGCCGCCACCGGCGATGCGGTTCCACCTATTAGCCATTCCCACCTGCTGGGGAGCATTGGCATCCAGGGTGGTGCCGATTCCCAATTCGCCGTCGTTGTTGTATCCCCAACACCAGAGACTGTGATTACTCTTGGTGCCGCACGTGTGCCAAGCGCCTGCGGAGATACGCGACCAGTCCTCGTCGGGACCAACTTGGGTAGGAACATGACGACTGGCAGTATCGCCTAACCCCAACTGGCCAAAGGCGTTGTATCCCCAACACCAGAGCGCATGGCCGGTCCGAGTTCCGCAAGTATGGTAGATGCTTCCCCTGATGATAGCCCAGTCGGCGGACCCGCCCACCCGGGTGGGACGGTAACGAGTCGTCGTGTCTCCTAGTCCAAGTTGACCCTCATTATTGAAGCCCCAGCACCACAATGTGTGACTGACCCGGGTCCCGCACGTATGTCTTTCCCCCGTACTAACACCGCGCCACGACCCGGACCCCACCTGGGTTGGAACGATGCAACGGAAGTAACCGCAGTCGAATCCCAACTCCCCGTCGTCATTCATCCCCCAGCACCACAGAGAGTGCCCGACCTGAATTCCGCAGGTATGGTTGCCGCCAGCGTCGATGTGAGTCCACCTCGTGGCGCCGCCGATTTGCACTGGCGCCCACCGATCGATCAGGGTACCGTCTCCGAGTTCACCGTTCCCGTTCTGTCCCCAGCACCACAGAGTACGGTCGACCCGAATACCGCAGTTGTGAAACTCACCAGCACTGATTTGCGCCCAGTCCGCGTCGCTGCCCACCTCGGTCGGGACGTAACGGTCGGTCGTGTCGCCGACTCCAAGCTGACCAGAGACGTTGTACCCCCAGCACCACAGCGTATGGTCCACTCGGACGCCGCATGTGTAGGACACACCCGCGCTCACACGGGCCCAGATCCGTCCGGTCGAAGCGGCTGATCGCGCCGCCCCAGACGGTGTCGCAGCCACCAACGGTGCAACCGACAGAAGAGATCCGGCCGCCACTACGACACAGAGGGCGAGTTTGAAGGTACGATGGTTGGCCATAGGACGCTCCGTTCTGCACCTTCTCACGAACACGAGGCGGGTCCTGGCCTGGCCGTGGCGATGATTGCGGGACTCTTCCCTGCAGTGTCGTCCATTGAATCGTCACTGTCTATACGACGCCGGAACCTGTCAACCTTTTTGGGACACGTTCTTGAAGCAATTACTGGGTCGGGGGCTCCTTCTCTTCGGGTTTGTTGATCCACATGGTGCCGGGCAGTTTCGGAGGCTGGGGTTGGTGGCGGAAGAACCGTTCGGGATGTGAGGAGTGGGCGGCGTCCAGGACCCGGCCGCGGGCCTCACGGACGGCACCGGCCCGGCCGTAGTGGACGTCGGCTGGGGTGTGCAGTCCGATCCCGGAGTGGCGGTGCTCGTGGGCGTGCCAGGCGAAGAACCGGTTGCAGAAGATCCGGGAGTCCTCGATGCTGCCGAACCGGTCGGGGAAGTCGGGCCGGTACTTCAGCGTCTTGAACTGCGCCTCGGAGTAGGGGTTGTCGTTCGAGCAGTGGGGTCGGCTGTGGCTCTTGGTCACACCGAGGTCGGCGAGCAGGAACGCGACCGGCTTGGACGCCATCGAGGAGCCACGGTCGGCGTGCAACGTGAGCTGGTTTCGGTCGACGTGCTTTTGCCTTTGACGGCACTGTTGCGTTGAGGCATCGGATGGGGCACGAGACTGGTGCCATGACATCCTCGTCGGCCTCCGTGTTCGCTGGTTTCCGTTTCCCTCGGGAGGTGATCTCGGTCGCGGTGCGGTGGTACCTGCCGTA
>JBBRYB010000124.1:0-7268 GCA_038238115.1 Propionibacteriales bacterium
CCGGCACCGTGGAGGCACGCACCCAAGACCTCAGCACCTCACCATCACCATCACGAAGAACCAACGCCGGGGCAGCAGGATGAGCCATAGCCCATCATCCCAAAACCCAACCGTCTAACTACTTACGCCACGCCGCACTAGAGCACGCTGAATCGGCCCGGTGACCGAAACCCCGCCGCGCCGTTCGATCTCGGGAGCCCAGAACACGTCATGCATGCTCTGCACAGCATTCGCGGCGAACTCCGCGTCCCTGTCTGCGACGTGATCGGTGTCACCGCTTTCCACCTCGCGGATGATGCCACAGGAAGGTTGTGGATGACGGCACGACCGCTGGACGGTTGACACCGTAACCTCGGACTCGTGCGGCCCATTGACCCGGTAACGCTCGCCGAGGCAGCCGCGATCCTCGGCTCCTCGATCTCCTCAGTGCGCCGGCGCATCGCGGAAGGGAGGCTCACCGTCGGCGACCGCTACCGGCACCGCACACTGTCACGAGCCGACGTCGAGGCGCTGGCCGCGGATTGCTACGAGTGGCGAAGACACCTCGACGACTCTGACTCATACTGGGTGGACGGGCCAGCGCGCAGCGGACGTACTCGGAGTGAATCGTGCCCGCTTGGGGAAGCTCGTCGCGGCTGGCCGGTTACCGTTCGTTCAACACCGCGACGGCACCCGGCTCTACCGCCGAGCGCAGCTCGAGGTCATCGGCACGGCACGCCAGGACAGGTTTGGACGGTGGCTCACCGCCCCATGAACCCCGTGGGACGGGTTTCGGTCTCAATCTGATCCGCTCAAATCGTCCACCGCTACGTCATGGCCGTGTGACTCTTGACGCTGTCTGACCAACTCGTCACAGATCCAGGCGAGACGGTCGTTGATCTGTTGCAGCAACGCGATGACCTGATCGGACTGGTCCAATCCCTCGATCTGTCGGCGTGCGTCGGCACGATCGCGGCCCTTCTCCGTGGAGAAGAGTGCTACTGCACGCTCGCCCTGCCGAAGCTTCCGTGTCTTTGCCATCATCCGAGGCTAAGACACGTCCGGAGGCAACGCATGAGTTCTGCCAGTGACCGAGAGGACCGGGGAATCCACATAGCGCCACGATCCTCGACCTTTCTTGTCGAGGAAGCGGGTGCTGCAGCGGATTCAGTGAGCGTTCCCTGCCGGGGACGTGCCGGTTCACCAGTCGCGCGGTCGCACCTGGTCGGCGGTGACCCAGTGTGGGTAGGTGCTGCCCGGTGTCACGGTGACGTCGACGAACGCTTCCCAACCGACAATGGTCCTGCGCCAGCCGCGGAGGAGGCCCCGGCACCATCGATGGTCGTCGAACAAGACGTCGACAGCCCGTCGCGGTTCAACCGGCCTCCACATGGTGGTCATGATGCGACGGTACGGCGGACCAGCACCGGCCCCTTGCGCCGGAAACAGCGGAGTGGCATCGTGCCGCGATGCGCCCGGTGGATGCGATCACCCTCCGCGAATCAGCTGCGATCCTGGACTGCGCAATCTCCACGGTGCGACGCCACGTGCTCGCTGGCCGCCTTCCAGAACACGACCGGTACGAGCATCGCTCTCTGTCCCCCGCCGGCGTCGAGGCGTTGCGATGGAGATCCGCTCGGTTCGTCGGTTCGCTCCCCGGAAGGCTCATTCGGAGACTTCCCGGTTTCGGTTACCAGGGGCGTGCTATCTGCGGTACTATCCGCGCAGGCTCTTGGGCTTCACTCGGGGGCGGGGGAGAGGCGAGGGTAGTCGTGTCCAAAGTTCGAGGGAATAATCAGGGCGCATACGGGCAGAAGTGGACACGGTTGTCCGTGGCTGTCGGGCTGGCTGCGGCTGGAGTGGCGTGGGTGGCGGCGCCGGCATGGGCGGATAGTTCGATCCAGTCGTCGGGGCCCTTGACGTCGATCACGACAACGTCGGACTTGAACTGCGCGGTGACAGTGGATGGTGACACGCACGGGGAGTGGTTTGCCAACACGGCTTGCGGCACCTTCTTAGCTGTCGGAACCCAGCGGTTCGGTCCAGCATCCGTTCCGGCCGGGCCGACGTCGTTCACTGCGTGGACGCCGGTCAGCCAAACGGCCGTGACTGGCACGGGTGTGCCTGGTGATCCGTTTACCGTCGTGACGGTTGTCACGGCGGGCCGGACTGGCCTTCGCGTGACTCAGACCGATACCTATGTGTCGGGAAGTCAGCAGTACACCACCGCGGTGACGGTGGCAAGCACGGCTACGGTCTCGAAGAACGTGGTGCTGTATCGGGCTGGTGACTGCTTCCAGCAAAACTCTGACACCGGATTCGGCAGGGTGGATGGCACGTCGGTGGCGTGCGTCGCGGAGGTACCGTTCTCGAACCCGGTTGCGCCGAGCACGAGACTGGAGCAGCTGATCCCGCTGACTCCGGGAAGCTCCTACATAGAGGGTCAATACTCTATTGATGTTTGGAGTGCTGTTGAAAGCGGCCAGCCGCTGCCCAACACCTGCCTCTGCGGTAATGACCCGAATGTAGACGACGTGGATAACGGTGTTGGGCTGAGTTGGGCAGTCACGATTGCACCTGGATCTCAGGTCACGGAGAGGCAGGCAACGTACTTCTCGCTCGCGCCCCTGAGCACGTCTGTGACAGCCGACGATCCAACGGTCCTGTCGGGGGCCACGGACGGATACACAGTCACGGTCAGCAACCCTGCCTCGACGGATGCCACTCTCGCCTCCATTACCGACACGTTGCCCGACGGGTTCTCCTACATCCCTGGATCGACGACGGGCGTAACGACGGCTGACCCCTCGATAGCGGGGCAGGTCCTGACGTGGAACGGCTCCTTTACCGTTCCGGCAGGAGGATCCATCCAGCTGCACTTCCAGGTCCGCGCCGCAACCGCCCTGGGCACCTACTTCGATTCGGCCGGCGGCACCATCGGTGGCACAGGTGGCAGGACGGTCAACTCGAGCGGACCCACCGCGCAGATCGACGTACAGCCAGTCGCCGTCACCAATCTCGCACCGGACGCCCTCGTCGTGGGCGCGACCAACGACGTCGTGGTGACGGGGACTATGTTCAGTCCTGACGCCACAATCTCACTGGGGGCCGGTGTCCTCGTCAACTCGGTGAATTTCCAGGATGAGACGACCCTCACCGCTAACGTCAGCGTGGCAGCAAACGCCACGCCAGGTGCCCGGAATGTGGTTCTGACCGAAGCGGATGGTACGGCGACGTGCACAGGCTGCTTCACCGTCCACGCCCAACCAACCATCACCTCGATCACCCCATCGTCTCGCGGGCAAGGAGCTAAGCAGCAGAAGATCACCATCATCGGCACCAGGTTCGTGGCTGGGGCACAGGTCACCGTTTCAGGGTCCGGAGTCAGCGTGGCCGGTATCACCCAAACGGGCTCAACCAAGATCGTGGCCACCGTATCGATATCCGCTGGGGCTGCCCCCGGAGACCGCACCCTCACGGTGACCGATCCAGACCTCGGGGTCGCCACTGGCACTTTCACCGTCAATCCCGGCCCCAAGCCGGCGTCCGCCAGCCCTCCCGTCTCTAGGGGGACCAGCCAGGACGTCACCATCACCGGTACGAACTTCGTGGCCGGCTTGTCAGTGAAGGTCGCCGCTGCCGGCGTGACGGTCAGTGCCCCCAGTGTCGTGACGCCGACCAGTATCACGGTCACCGTCACAGCGAGCGCAACAGCAAGTCCAGGCACCTACAAGCTCACCGTCACCAACCCAGACCGCGGCGTCGGCAGCAAAGTCTGCTTAACAATCGTCTAATTCTGGGCGTCCATAGCGGACGGCCGCCCCTGGGCAGGTCGATGACCGTCGGGTTAGTTGCCCGCCGCCTCATCGGCTTTGCTTCTCGGCGGCCTCCGCGGCGTTCGCCAGGTGAAGCACTCCGCCGGCGAGCTTTGGGCATCAGCGGCTGACGCTCGTCATCGAGGTGGCCGCAAACCGGCGGGTGGTCATCCGGGTGGGCGCCTTCAGTCCAGGATATTCCTCCCACAGCGGTTGTGACCTGCACGTCTGTTCCGCTCACTGGCACAGCGTTCAGCCGTTCCCAGTCCGCGACAATTTCGACTGATCTCGGTTGGGCCCGGGTTCGCTGCGCTGGGACGCGATGGGTCGTGCATGAGACACTGCGGCGTGGCGTCCCATTCTGTCCCGGGTGCCGCTAGCTCGCTTGAAGGGATACGCCATGGGTAGGACAGTGTGGGTGGCGGGCGCGTCGGTCGCGTCATTGGTGGTCGCCGCCGCGCTCGGCGCTCCGGCTGCGGGCGCTGATAGCGGCCGTCCCCCGGGGCCGGTGCTCGTGAAGCCTCGTGGAGTGCCGCCGATGGCCTCCCCAACGGCAAGCCATGGCCTCTCCGACGTGAGTGTCCTGTCGGCAGACGATGCCTGGGCGGTGGGGGCACACACGCTGCACGGCCTGCGTTTCGCCTGGACCCGGCACTGGGACGGCACCGGGTGGACACACGTCCCCGCCCCGAGCCCGGGCACGCTGGACAACCTTCTCAACAGCGTCGTGGCCATCTCACCGTCGGACGTGTGGGCGGTGGGCACCATGAAGAACCAGGGCGACAGCGATGACAGCCAGCTGGTGGAGCACTGGGACGGCAGCACCTGGAGCGTGGTCAGCCCACCGGCCGGCGCGGGCCGGCCCTCCTCCGTCAGCGCATCCGGAGCCGATGACGTATGGGTGGTCGGTGACCGGTACAACGACCCCATCGCCGAGCACTGGGACGGCACCAGCTGGACCGACACCCACCTCGCCGTACCAGACGTCACGCCCCCTTACCAGGTCGTGCTGGTGTTGCCCTACGCGGTCACCGCACTCTCACCGACGAACGCGTGGGTCGTCGGAATCTACGACGCCCAGAACGGTCAGGGTGGCTATCACCGGCAACCTATCGTTGAGCATTGGAACGGCACCCGCTGGAAGCTCGTCCCCTTTCCGTATCAGCACGAATGGACCTACCCACTGGCTGTCTCCGCGAGCTCGCCGAACGACATCTGGGCTGTTGGTGTCGTGGATACCTACAAGAGCGATCCCTTCTTCGCGCACTGGGACGGTCGCACGTGGACCGCGACGTCAACGTCGAGCGGCAACAACGACTCCACGCTGCGCAGCGTGACTGCTATTTCCTCTAACGACGCCTGGGCCGTCGGATCTCACAACGGCCACGCCTTGGCGGAGCATTGGGACGGGCAGCAGTGGAGCATCTCCGACGGCGTCGACCTGGGGATGCGATACTCCGGGGTGAGTGCCGTCGACGCCGTTGCCTCGAACGACGTCTTCGCGGTCGGAGTTCGTGCGGTTCACCAGAAGACGCGGGGATTCACCGAGCACTGGGACGGCACGACTTGGCATCAGCAGCCGTAACAATGTGATCGTCGGTGTCACTGCGATAGGTCCCGTCCGTTCACGGCGCGGTCGCCGAGTCGTCGCTGGTCCACGTCGCCCTGGGCTGCTCACCGGTTAGGAGCACGAGGAACGCCTGATCCCCTCCAGCCGTAGCTCGAGGGAATGAGCATAAGCACCATCGAGACACAGCACGGCGCCGCCAGCTACCCACGCGCCGCCGGCAGGCACCTGCGAACCGGGCTACTCGCCGTGCCTGCCCATCGTTGCGGACCTCAACTGCTCCGACCTCTCGTCGAGCCAGACCCCGGTGCGCGTCACCGGCGCTGATCCCTACGGCCTAGACGGCGACGGAGACGGCTACGGATGCGAATCCTGACCATCCCACCGCCGTCACACGGTTGCACTCGGCGGCATTGTGTCGACGAGCGCCTTTAGCGTCTCTTGACAGTTCTCGCATGGCTTCATGCCGTCTTCGGGGCTGAGTAGCGGCTCGTCATAGCCGCACAGCGATATCGCCGTCTTACCTCCGGCGTGGACGACGGCGATGGCGTGCAGAACCTGACCTGCAGCCCCCATAGGCGCCCAAGTAAGTCGTTGCATGTCTCCTCCTTAGAAGTAGGAATCAGAGTTTGGGGGCTAGTCTTGCCCCAGCTGCACTCCCGGTTCCGAGCGGGTCGCCGTTCCAGTTCGCTGAGTCCTTCGACGTGCCTCGTAGTGCGTACTCATCCAGCGGTCTGCAAGGCGCCGCGCCTAGGTCTCGCCACCATTGCTCAAGGTCAGCCATCGCTTGAGGCTAGCCTCAGGTGCGATAGATCCCTCGCCTGCTCGTCTGCCTACAGCACGGCCCCGCCAGCTACTCGTGACTGCGGAAGTCGACGCCGTCGGCGTCTCGCTGTCCCATCGATGGCCGGCGGGCAAGGTGCACCGGGGCTGACTCGATGTTGGTATCCAACGGGCGCTCGTGCTAACGCCTTGCTAACAGCAAGGCCGAACGTGGACGGACCAGCACGAACGCTGATGGCCTATTTCCCGAGGTCAGAACCGACATGTCGAACGCAGACGTACCTCGATGAACCCCGGTTTTCTCACTCGTAATGAGAAGGTCATCGGTTCGATTCCGATAGGCGGCTCCAGTAAAACCCGAGGTCAGGGGTCACTTTCTGCTCTTATCGAGGTCGCCCAACGGGGCTGCGCCGAGGTGGACACGCTGGTGGGAAGCACTACGTCGTTGCTCGATGCGGGCCGGCTGGGGGAGGCTTGGCCTCCGGTCGTGCGGCGCCCCTTGCGCTGCTGATATTCATCAACGGCCTTGCGGGTGCTGAGCCAGAGGCCGTCGGCGCCTTGGATCGCTGAAGTCGGCATCAGCGAGCGCGGTGAGCGGCACCAGGCGCGCCGGTCCCGCGACGTTGGGCAGGATGAACCGGTTGAGGTTGTCGTACATCGCGCGGGCCAGGATTTCGCCCAGCGGCAAGTGATCCCCGACGTCGGCCTCCTGCATCGCGGTTAGGTACTGGTCCCGCTGGCGCTTCAGAATGATCACCGGTGGGTATCCCAAGCGCACGAGCACCAGGTTGAGGATCAGCCTGCCGGTGCGGCCCGTTGCCGTCGATGAAGGGGTGGATCCGCTCGAACTCGTTGTGGAGGTCAGCCAGCACCTCCGGGAACGGTGTCCGGGGCGGCCCGGTGCCTGGTGGGTCTCGGCTAAGGCGTCGATGATTACTACAGCGCGCAGCCAAGCGAACTTATCAACTGAACCGCCGACCGGCCGGACGCTGCCGCGCGAGCCTGCCTGCACCAGCCGCAGGAGATCGTCTATCCGGGACGCCGAGCTGAGTGCATCAGGTGTTGTGTCGGAGAAGCGTCTGGGCTGCGCTGCGGGCGGTGGCCGCTGCTTGATGGTCGGCGCC
>JBBRYB010000125.1:0-7261 GCA_038238115.1 Propionibacteriales bacterium
GACCGCGACTTGATCCGCCAACGGGCCGCTTGTAGGGTTGTCCTTCGCTGCGCAAGCAGTCACCGCGGGGTGGAGCAGTTCGGTAGCTCGCTGGGCTCATAACCCAGAGGTCGCAGGTTCAAATCCTGCCCCCGCTACCAAGAAAGTGCAGGTCAGACGCGGTTTCATGGGTGAATACTCGCCCGGCTCAGGTGGCCAATGTCAGCAAGATGTCCGCGGACACCGCGAGGGCGTAGGCCTGTGGAGCCTCAGCCGCGAAGATCAGCGAAAACTGGCGAATGCCAGCGGAGAGCGGAAACTGCGACCTCTTAGCCAATGACCCAGAGGTCGCGCTCACCATTATGCCTTCGAGCCTGCGCAGCCCGCGAGCCTTCGACGTGGCCAAGAGCCGCATTTCTTGATCGAGTTCTGCATGTTGCCGATGTTGGCGGGCTAGAACATCTCCAGCCTGAGTGGATTCAGGCTCGTTGCCTGACCTTTTGCTCCGTAGCGACCGTCAGGCCGGTCGAGCGGGCCGTTCGTGGACCAGTTCATGGGTCCCGTCAGTCCCACCAAGAGGGGGTGCGAGGCCTGACCCCTAGCGACCGCCTACTTTGCCCAAGCGGCGCTGGGGCTTGCGGCCGACTCGGCTCGCATCTTGATGCCACGCAGCATTCGTCGGAGCATGGCGAAGTCTCCGAACTCCATGAGGATCACGCCCAGTAGGGCCATCACGGGCCGGCGCCAGTCATAGACGGCGCGGATCTACGTGACGAGGTGGGTTCCGCCTGCCCCGGTGGGGGGAGGACCCACACCCACGTGCTGTTCGGCTTAATCCAGCAGCGACCGGTTGGTCTCGAAGGAGTCAACCCTCAAGGCGGTGCGATCGGTGGGCGGGGCCTTGCGCGACATCGGCACCACTGCCCGACCTCGAGGTGCTGGAGTTGGGGCAGGATCGTCGTGGCGCTCGGATGCCCCAGATTGTCGAGCAGGTCGTTGCTGTACCAACCGGCACGCAGACAGCCCACCTGAACCAGCCAGGGCCAGACCGCCTCCGGAGGAGCCGCAATGGTGATCGCCCTCGTCGCTTTGAACTGGGCCTGCGGCAAGAGTTTGTCTCCGGGCATGGACGCGGTGACCTCCGCAGAACTCGCACCCCAGCGAAGGTGCCACCGTCGGTACAAAGGTGCGGAGAGGAATGCAGGGAGATCGCACTGACCGGGCCGAGCGAGGGGTGCCTGACGCGACCGGGCTGTTGCCGTTGACGGCGGCGGAGCGCGCGAGCTGACGAAGCTGCGGCGGGAGAAGGCGAAACTGCGGGTGGAGCGGGAGATCTTGAAAAAGCGGCGGCCTTCAACGTGTGAGCAGTCGACCAGGTGACGGTTCGCCTTTGTCGATCAGGAGAAGGCGATCTACGCCGTCGTCGTGCTGTGCAGGCTGCTCAAGGTAAGCACGTCGGGATACTACGCGTGGGTGGCCCGGCCGCCCTCAGCACGAGAGGTCGCCGACGGCGTCTTGGCCATCCAGATCCAGACGGCGTTCGAGGCCAACCGGCAGGGTCTACGGAGCACCGACACGACCGCGGCGACCTCGACCGGTTGAATCCGCCGAGTACACGTCTCATCAGCTCGAGCGGGAGCTGCGGCGCCACGGTGCTCTGCCCTCATGGGCAGCGTCGCGGACTGCTTCGCTAACGCGCTGGCCGAGAGCGTGTTCGCGACCTTGCAGTGCGAGCTGTTCGACCAACAGCCCGGCGGCCGGTTCACCTCCAGGCGCGAAGCCAAGCTCGCCGTGTTCGACTACCTCGAGACCTTCTACAACCCTCGCCTCCGACACTCCGCGTTAGGCCAGATCTCCCCAGCCATCTTCGAACACAAGTCCTCACCGAAAGCCCCGCAGCATGACCATGCACGCAGCAACCCGGTGTCCGCGAAAGCGGTCAACTCCAGAGCGCCAAATTTGAGCTCCATCCGCGATGGTCACCCACGCGGGCATCTTCAGTCGAGTCAACGACTCCGGCTCGGGCATCTTCGTTGACTGGAAGTTGGCCCTTGACAGGAGCTGGGAGGCACTCTACGTTGCGAGTGTCTCTGGCAACGAACTTCAAAATCCGCAAGTCCTGAGAGCGTGCCTCACCGAGACCGTGATGGCTGGCTTCGCTGAGCTGCTTCTACGACGATCGTGAGTCGACGTTCTCTGATTCGACGAATCTTGAGTTCACGGGTGAATGATGAGGTGCGGCATGCTCGACTCGATTCCCGGTTTTCCGCAACCGTTCATGGACCGGCATATGGCCTGGCACATGGAACCGCCACCCGCTGGTCGTTCGATTCCGCAGACTCAGCCGGGGTCGGGCGCGGAATTCTTGGATTGGCACCATCAGTTCATCATCGACGTGAAGGCGTGGTATGGCACGCAGCCTGGAGCAGATCTCTCTAAACTTGCTGGCTGGGCGCAGTTCCCGGCCGATCTCGCGGCGGCGCATGGGGCGGAACTGACTGACTTCGAAGCATATGCCGGTAATCCGGCCAACTTTACGAGCGAGGACGCTCTAGGCATATACGTGGAGGCCGAGCATAATCTGGTTCATGGTTATATTGCAAGCTTCTACGACGAGTCAGAATTTGGAGGTTTTGACTCGTGCAAATTCTTTATGTTTTATCAGTGGCATGGCTTGATCGATGCTTGGCGAGGAAACTGGCTCGTGCACCACAAGAGTGCGATCAAGGATGTTATTGACTCAAGCGGCGGTATCAAGATCCATTCCGATGTGATTCGGAAGCCAATCTTCGTCGAAGTTCCTTCCAAACTCGTCTTCGAGGGAACGCCCCCGAAGAATCCCAAGGAGACCGTCGAGGTCCCTGGAATTGGTGACCGGGGCGATCCTGTCGAACTTTTGGCCCACCGAATTGCTCTGCTCGAGAACGCCCTGCACCGTCGAGCCTTCATCCAGCCGCAGGAGCGCCCTGAGGTTGGTTGATGCTTCTCATCCTTGGCTCGGCGTACGATGCGCAGCCCTGGAGGTTGGCCGAGCGATGGATGCAGGCGGAGCGTGATGTCGCTGTGGCTACGCCTAGCGATCTCTCGAGGCCGGGATGGAGGTTGCGGGTAGGTCGACCGACCCTGACGAGGGCAGCAGTAGGGGAGCGCGTTATCGCCGGCCACAGCATCGACGCGGCGATCAACGCCTTGGCGTGGATCGGGCCTCATGATCTGGCACACGTCGACTCGATGGACCGTGACTACGTCGCCCAGGAGATGCTCTCTTTCCTGCTCGCCTGGGAACAAGAGCTGCGTTGCCTCGTTGTTGATCGCCCCACGTCAAGGTCGCTAACCGGATGTGGTCGGACGGACCTGGAATGGGTGGCCATCGCCACCTGCGTCGGCGTGGATACGGATGTGTCATGGGCGGGCCCCAGTGCGGCAGTCACAGTTGTGGGGGGCAGCGCAATCGTCGAACAGGGCTCGGTGTCCCTGGCCAACGCTGCCGAGGCCATGGCTCGGGCAGCCCAACGGTCGCTTGTGACATTGCGGTTCTCGTCGGGAAGTCGGCCGGTCTTCGTTGGTGCGGAGGCAAGGCCGGAGGTAGGCCACGACGATGTAGCGTTCGCCCTGCTCGAATGGCTGGAGCGGTCGTGACTGTGCTGCTGTGGGGCCGTGCGGGTGAGCCTATTGTCGAAGCTGTGGCGCGGGCCTGCGGGAGGTTGGGCGTGGAAGCCCTTGCCGTGGACGGTGACGAACTGCTGTCAGTGGACATGTGCGGCGGAATGGCCTTGCGTGACGGACGACGGATCGATCTGGGTAGTGTGAGCGGCGTACTGGTTCGTCCAAGCGGCCGCGCCCAGTCCCCCGAAGGTTTGCAAGCCTGCCGAGCTCTCCACGCCTGGACGGAACTCACTACCGTGACCGTTCTGAACCGCCTCTCGGCGGCGTCATCAAACCATTCGAAGCCGTACCAACTCGGCCAGATCGCCGAATCCGGTTTCGCCGTACCAGAAACTCTGGTCACCACCGACCCTGACGATGTTCGAGAATTCTGTGCTGAATACGACCCCGTGGTGTACAAGTCCATTAGTGGAGTGCGCAGCATCGTGGCAGTACTAAACCCAGCGGACGAGGACCGCCTCACGAACATATCCACCTGCCCAACTCAGTTTCAGCAGTACGTGGGAGGCACCGACCATCGGGTCCATGTCGTCGGCGGTCTCGTCTTTGCTTGTCGGGTCGATTCAACGGCGATCGACTATCGTTACGCGGAGCAAGCGGATGGGCTCACTGCCTTGACGGCCGTCAAGTTGAGCGACGATATCGCCGATCGCTGCATGGCGCTCACGAAGTCACTGAGCCTAGGCCTGGCCGGCATCGATCTCAGGCTTGATGGGCAAGGGACCTGGTGGTGTTTTGAGGTAAACACCGCACCCGGCTTCACCTGGTTTGAGGAGCAGACCGGACTCCCGATCGCCGACGCAGTGGCCAAGATGCTGCGAGGTCCTCGGTAGGACGCGGGCGCTGTCTGCGTTGTTGGAGCGCGGGATACCGCGAGTCGTTGGGGTCAGCTCTGGTGGCCAGGGCCAGATCGGAGGTCCCTGCCGCGCCCGGCGGGCAGCCCCTCAACGGGCACTCTCACGTCGGGCCAGCAGGTAAGCCCGGTGCCGCGAGATCCTTCGGGCGGCAGGGCTGAACCCTCCCGGTGTCGCTCAGATGGCGACCGCCAGTTCATCGAAGGCCACCTGGACTCGATGGAGGACCGGTGTGTCGGTGGCGATGTCGCCCCCCGACGCACCGGCGGCTACCGCAGGCCTTCGGAGAACTGGCGCTCGCCATCTGAAACCCCACCGGGCGATCGTTCAACCATGTCACCCGATCGGCCAACGCAACACAGCCATCTAGGGACGGGAGCGTCCTGCGGGACCTGCATCGCCAGGGTCTGCCCAGAGTTTGGTTGACATCTGACGTGTGAGGATTCGTCCTCGCTGGAAGGATGTCGACCATTCCGAAGCCCTACCCCAACGAGTTCCGCGACGATGTCGTGGCAGTGGCCCGCAAGGGCCAGGCTCCGCTCAACCAGATCGCGAAGGACTTCGGGATCTCCGAGGGCTGCCTGGCACAACTGGATGAAGAGGGCCGACGTCGAGGACGGCCACCGTCCCGGCGTCACAGAGAAGCAGTCGGCCGAGGTGCGCGAGCTGAAGAAACGCAACCGGCTGCTTGAGCAGGAGAACGAGGTCCTGCGCCGTGCCGCTGCCTACTTGTCCCAGGCAAACCTGCCGGGAAAATAGTCTTCCCGCTCGTCCGTGAGATGGCCGCGACCGGTGCCCGCATCAGGGTGCCGGTCGCGGTGACGTGCAGGGTGCTGGGGCTCTCGACCCAGGGGTACTACAAGTGGCTCGAAGATCCAGTCTCTCAGCGGGACTGGGACGACGCCCATGCCATCGACGCGCTGCTGGGCATCCACGAGGACGACCCCACCCTCGGCTACCGGTTCCTCACCGACGAGCTGGCCGATGCCGGGATCACCGCATCAGGGAACAGGGTCTGGCGACTGTGCTCGGCCGCGGGTGTCTTCGCCTCCCACCACCGCCGCCGCGGCAAGGCTGGCAAGCCAGGTCCGCCGGTTCATGACGACCTGCTCGCCGTCGTCGACGACAAGGGCCAGACCCGGCACGAGTTCACCGCCACCGTGCCGAACCAGGTGTGGCTCAGCGACATCACCGAGCACCCCACGAAGGAGGGCAAGCTCTACCTCTGCGCGGTCAAGGACGTGTTCTCCAACAAGATCGTCGGGTACTCCATCGACCCGCGGATGAACATCCCTGGCCGTCTCGGCGCTGCGGAACGCGATCGGGCTACGGTCGCCGCCGCGACGATCTGTCACTCCGATAGGGGCAGTCAGGGCGGATTCAAGAAGGTCGTACGGATCTTGAAGAACAACGGCCTGCGCGGCTCGATGGGCCGAGTCGGCTCCTCGGGAGACAACGCCGCCAGGGAGAGCTTCTTCTCCCTGCTGCAGAAGAACGTCCTGGACACCAAGAGGTGGGAGACCCGCGAGGAACTCCGCCTCGCGATCGTGGTCTGGATCGAAACCAAGTACAACCGCCGCCGTCGCCAACGCGCCCTCGGCAAGCTCACCCCGGTCGAGTTTGAGATGATCTACACGGCCGCAGACGCGGCCTGAGAACCACCCACCCCGAGTGTCAAGCAAACCGGGGGCAGACCCCCGCTTCGCCGGGCTTGAGGGTCGCGACGAGCAAGGCGCACAGACACCTACCTCGACCCATACCTCGGCCAGGACCCGCGCATTCCTGGTGCAGTTAGGCATGCGCGCACTCAGCGTGGCGTAACATCTCAGATTGGGCGGAGCAACCCTACCGAGGAGAGGCGCGATCCATGTCTGAAGCTCAGCACGTTCCCGCAACCGAGGGGACGGCGTTCAAGTCTGACGGAAAGTTAAACTGGCCCACCGTCGCCCTAATAGGTCTCGGGGACCTCCTACTATGGGGTTTAGGGATAGGTTCGACATTCTGGTTCTTCGGACATGATATTGGTGTCGCTGGAATCGCATTCAGTACCGTGGCGCCGGCACTTTGGACTTTCATTCTCTTCTATCGCGATGCTGCTGATGTGCGCACAGCCTTCACGGCGTCGCTACTGACCCTATATCTTGGTTTTGTTGCAGCTTCATTTAACGGGACCGTCGATTCCGATTTCCAGGCCGACGGCAGTTTTATTCATTCGGTATGGGAGAATCTGAATACGCTGATGATCGCGGTGGTCGGGTTTTATTTCGGAGGCAAGGCACTAGAAAGGGCCACAACCACAGTTGCGGAAGCCAAGAAGGGTCAAACCGGCAGCGAATGACCTCGATGCTCTGGTCAAGTCTGACCGTCCGGTTTGGGACCCGACAAACCATCTTGGCGGCGCCACCGCGCGGCTCGACTGGCGCTGTGCCGTTGGGCGATGCGACGGCATGGCTGGGCCGCCGTCGGCTTCGGTCAGATGGCGAGCATCAGTTCACCAAACGCCGCCGGAAGCCGGTGGTGGGCTGGTTCGTCGGTGGCGATGTCGTAGTGGCCGCGTGTGAGGTTCTGGACGAAAGCCTGTCCAGCGGCAACGATGCGAGCTGACCGGAAGGTCTTGAGGCGGCACTGTTGCGTTGGTCGATCGGGCGACACGGCTGAACGATCGTCCGCCGGGCGTCAGATGGCGAGTGCCAGCTCATCGAACGCTGCCGGTAGGCAGTGCTGGACCGGTTCGATGGTGGCGATGTCGTAGTGGCCGCGTC
>JBBRYB010000126.1:0-7120 GCA_038238115.1 Propionibacteriales bacterium
CATGAGGTTCCTCCCGGCCATCTTGCTCATCGTGCTGGCGATCTACTGCTGGATCGAGCTCGCCCAGTCGGACCCCCGTGCCGTGCGGCAGCTGCCGCGCGGACTGTGGGCGCTGTTCATCGTCGTACCGTTCTTTGGCCCCGTCGCCTGGCTCGTGTACGGCCGCCCCAACGGCGAAGAGGTGAAGGCGCCACCTCCCCGACCGCGTCCGCACACCACCGCTCCGGACGACGATCCTGACTTCCTGCGCAACATCAAGATCGACCCGCCGTCCGACGCCTGAGCTCCTGAGGTGCCCGGACGGGATCGGTGTCCTGGAGCGGATCAAGGGTGCTGCTTCGGCGCTGCAGGCCCGGTTCACGTCGGCGTTCAAGGCGTCGCAGCTGCAGTCCCAGCCAACCAGGTCCGGGCGGTCGGCCTTCACCGACACCCTTGTGCTCCCGACGACGCGTCATCGCGCCCACCGAAGGCACCAGCCGTCCGCCCAGTGCGCCGCTACGTCGCAATCGGCTTGAGGACGGACAACAGACGCCGCCGAGTGCACGGGCCTGCACTCGGCGGCGTCAAGTCGTGATCAACGCGTCAGGACGTTCCCCCACGCGCCTCGATAGCCAGTGGAGGGCAAGTCCGCATCTCAGACAGACAGTGGTTCGGCTGCAAGGATGACCTTGCCTTTGGCATGGCCGGCCGCGAGGTACTGCAACGCTGCGGGAGCTTCGTCCAGGGTGAGCCTGCGGTCGAGCAGGATCCGGGTGTCGGCGTCGAGCATCTCGACCACGGTGCGGAGCCGTTGCGCGTCGGAGGCGTGGAAGAGGAACTCGGCCCGGAGCCCGCGTGCGGCGGCGCGTTCGGTGTCGGCGGGCATCGGCACCGCGACGAGCAGCCCTCCGGGACGGAGAACCTCGAGCGACTGCGCTTCCACGGAGCCGCCGACGGTGTCGATGACGACGTCGACGTCGCCGAGCTGGGATTCGAACGGGCCGGCCGTGTGGTCGATGACCTCGTCCGCTCCGAGGTCCTGTGCGATCTGCAGACCGGGTCCTGAGGCGGTGGTGATGACGTGCGCCCCGAGCGCGTGCGACATCTGCACGGCGAAGCTGCCGACTCCGCCGGCGCCGGCGTGGATCAGCACTTTCTGGCCGGCGTGAACATCGGCGATCTCGGTCAACGCCTGCCATGCGGTCGCTGCGGCGGTGGCCGCCCCGGAGGCCAGGAACAGCGGTATGGAGGTCGGCGCGGGGACCAGTTGCTCGGCTGGGATCACCGCGAACTCGGCATAAGCACCGCCGGCCGAAGGATCCAGACGCGCCACCACATGGTCGCCGACAGCCCAGCCCTCAACCCCGCCGCCCACCGCGGTGATGGTTCCCGACACGTCGGTTCCCAAGGTGTAGGGAAATGTAACGGGAAAGAAGTCGTGCATGTATCCCGCGGTGATCTTCAGGTCGAGGGGGTTGGTGGCGGCCCCCGAGACGCGTACGAGCACCTCACCCGGCCCGGGGGTGGGCTGCTCGACGTCTCGCATGGTGGGGGGGTCGCCGTACTGGTCGATCTGGATGGCTTTCACTGAATGTCCTGTCCGATGAGGGGGGCGTGGCCGACCTGGTTGAAGAAGCCGAACCAGTCTTCGAGGTGCCAGGTCCGGGCGAGGCGGCCGTCCTGCACGACGTGGAACTCGTGGATCGGGATGCGGAACGACTGGCCGGTGGCGGGAATTCCGAAGATGTCGCCGGTGTGGGTGCCACGCATTTCGGCGCGGACGCCGATCTTGCCGTTGCCGTCCTCACCGCGTCCGTCGATCACGTCGTGGACGGCGATGTGGAAGTCGGTGAACGATTGTTCGATTCCTTTGATCATGGGTTTGATGCCGTCCGGGCAGGGTCCCTGGCCGGGGTTGAGTGGGATGTCTTCCGAGTCGGGGGTGACGACCTCGTCGAGGAGGTCGGTGTCGCCGGAGAACGCTCGGTAGAACGTCTCGACGAGCGGGTGCAGTGAGTCGGGCATGTGGGTCTCCTTGGTCGTGTTCTGGTGGCTTGGTCGTGGTGTTAGGGCCGGTCAGGGAGGTCGATCAGGCGATCGATACCGAGGGCGGTGAAGAAGGCCCGCTGGCGCTCGGTCCTGATCGCCTCGATGTCTTCGACTCCTTTGTGCTGGGCATCGACGATCACGCGCCGCGGCCGCGAGCCGCGGGGCTGGCCCAGGACGTCGACCAGGGCATCGCCGACCGAGCTGACGTCGGCGGTGTGGCCTTGGTGGGCGATATCGATCGCCTCCAGCCGGGCTGGAATCTCGGCCACTGCTGCGGCGAGGTCGCCGTACTGGGCAACGACCGCGGGCTCGGCCGGGGCGGTGGTGTGGGCGAAGTGTTGGGTGCCTTGGGTGAACGCACCGGGCACCATGATGATGGTGTCGATGCCGAACTGGGTGACCTCGAGGCCGATCGACTCGGCGAACGCTTCACCGGCGGCCTTGCTGGCGATGTAGGGGCCATGAACGGTTCCACGATGTGCGCGGTCGTGCTGCTGATGTAGACGAGGGTTCCGGCACCTTGGCGTCGCATCACCGGCAGCACCGCCCGATTCATCCGCAGCCACGAGACCGCATTGGTGTCCAGGATCGTCAGGAACTGCTCGGGGTTGAACGCCTCCGCGACCCCGGACATCAGCATGCCCGCGTTGTTCACGACCACGTCGAGACGTCCCTGCTCGGACAGCACTTGGTCGACGGCGGCGCGGCAGCCGGTGTCGGACAGGACATCGAGCTCCAGCGGCAGCAGTGTGACGCCGTGCGTGGTCGCGAAGCGTTGCGCGGTGGCGGCGCGGTCAGCCGAACGAGACCCGATGCCGCGCATCCCGGCGTAGACGACGTGGCCGGCCAGGGCCAGCCTCTCGGCGATCGCCTGGCCCAGCCCCGACCCGGCTCCGGTGACCACGATGACCTGCGGGACGCCGCGAGGTCCGGGCTGGGTCATGCCGCTCCGCCGTTGACGCGAATGACCTGGCCGCTGATCCACCAGGCGTCAGGGGAGACGAGCAGGGAAACGGCATCCGCGATGTCGTCTGGCTGCCCGATCCGGTTCGCCGGGGCCAGGCCCGCGAGCCGCTCCACATCGCTCGCGCTCTTCCCGGCGAGGAACAATTCCGTCTCGACCGGCCCGGGGGCAACCGCGTTCACCTTGACACCGCGGGCCCCCAACTCCTTGGCCAGGACCCTGGTGAAGCCCTCGACCGCACCTTTGGCGGCGTTGTAGACGCCGTAGCCCGGCGCGTTCAACGCCAGGGTGGTGCTGGAGAGCGTGATGATGCGCCCGCCGTCGCGGACGCGTCGCGCCGCTTGCCTTAGCGCGTTGAACGTGCCCCGGATGTTGACCTCGACCTGCTCGGTGAAGTCCTTGTCCGTCGCCTCGGCGATCGTCGCCGGTCTCAAGATCCCGGCTGTGGTGACGACGATGTCGACACCACCGAACTCCGACTCGGCCTGGTCAAACAGGGCCGCCACCTGTCCGGCGTCGGCCACGTCGGCGCGGACCGCCACGGCGCTGCCGCCGACCAGTCTCACGCTTGTGACGATCTCGCGGGCCGCCTCCGACGACGCCGCGTAGCCGACCGCGACCGCTACGCCGTCGCCTGCCAGCCTCTCGGCGACGGCGCGCCCGATCCCGCGCGACCCGCCCGTGACGACAGCCACCTTCGACTCGGTCATAGAATTGTCTCCCTTTCCTGGCGCTCGTGCTGGCCGCCTAGATCGACCCTGCCAGGGCGTGCGCAGGAGAACTAGGCGACATTGGTACTGGTGACGGCAGCACCTGCCTCAGCGAATGTGCCCGCGGGGGACCACTCCCGGACCACGGGCACCAAACGAGCGGTCTCGGCGTCGGCCGCGGCCCGTCGTGGTGGCAGCGTCACCTGGCTGGACCCGTGCACGCTGGTCCACAATGGCGAGATGGACCTGGCCGGGATGGGTGGCTTCCTGAAGTCGCGGCGGGATCGGCTCAACCCGCGTGACCTCGGGTTGCACGACGGGCCACGACGTCGCGTCTCGGGGCTTCGGCGGGATGAAGTGGCGACCCTGGCCGGCGCATCCGTCGACTACTACGCCCAACTCGAGCAGGGCCGGGGAGCTCAGCCGTCCGAACAGATGCTCGCGGCTCTCGCCCGCGCCCTCCACCTGACCTTGGACGAACGCAACCACCTCTACTACCTCGCCGGACGAGCGTTACCGGCTGCGGGTAGCGCGAACGCCCACGTCCATCCTGGAATGCTCGACCTGCTGGACAGGCTCACCTCGACCCCAGCGCAGATCATCAGCGACCTCAGCGTCACGCTCGTCCAGAACTCCCTGGCCGCCGCACTACTCGGCTGGCCCAAGCACACCTCTGGACTGCGAGCCAGCTTCCTCTACCAGTGGTTCACCGACCCCGAGGCCCGCGACCTATACCACCCCGACGAGCACGAGCACCAGTCCCAGGTCTTCGTCGCCGACCTGCGAGCAGCCACCGCGCGACGAGGCAGGGACCAGCTCGTCACCGACCTCACCAGCCGCCTACTGAACGAGAGCCAGGAGTTCGCCGACCTCTGGGCACGGCAGGAAGTCGCTGTCCGACGCGCAGACCGCAAGAGGCTCATCCACCCCACGCTTGGCGAGCTCGAACTCAACTGCCTGAACCTGCTCAGCGAGGACGGCACGCAGCGCCTGCTCTGGTTCACGCCGGCCCCGGGAAGCCCAGCCGTCGAGAAACTGGAACTGCTCGGCGTCGTCGGCAGCCTCGGAGTGACTCAGCCCGAGGCCTAACGCAGACCCGGGCATGGCACTGCGGCTGTGACGGCGACCTCCCCGTGCCGGCTTCTCGCGGTGCGGATGGCCAGGCGATGCCTGCGCTCAAGGACGTGGAGACCACCTGGGTTGCGTAAGCGGACGACTTGACCTACATGCCCAATCAAGAACCAACAATCTGAGGAGAACCGATGACGACGTCCTTGCCTACTCAGGTCGCACCCAGCCTGCCGACGAGAAGCTCTTCAATCTGAACGTGGCGGCGCACTCCAGCTGTCGAACGGGATGCCCCTGATGACGCTAAGCAGAGCTGGCAGCGGTGCTGGCTCGCCGGCGGCGCTGTGCAACCAGCGCGAAACCAGGCTTGACCTGATGGGCGGGCAGGAGTGAGGCGCCGCAGCAGTGCAGTTCCATCGAGCCTCGGTGCTCACCCACTGAGGCGGTCGCCGCTCGGTCCACAGACCGGGTCACGCTGGTCGCTATGGTCCACCGACTCGGTGCTGTCGATTGGCTCTCGAGGCTCCGTACTGTCCATCGGCAGCATCGGTTCGTCCTGCTCCATCGCCAGCATCGGCTCCTTCGCGAGCGTGGCCAGCATCGGTTCCGCCTGGTCGCTTCTTTCGGTACTCTCCGCGGCGTCCCGCTTCTCTCTCATGTCCTACCGGACCAACCGGGGGTGCTGACCGCCGCAACCGAAAGCTCCGGGCGCCGCCGTCGAGGTCGTCGGTGATCTTAGTCGAACAAGCCGGTGGTGGGACGATCGATTGAATCTGGTCTGTTCCGGTGAGACACCCCTCACAGGGATTCTGACCGGGCGGTTGAATCCGCGGCTGCCCCATCAGATGCGTCGCGCGGTTGCAGTCCTCGCCGAGCAACAAGCGAGTTCTGTCGGTGGTCTGTCGTAGATTAGAACACATGAGCGAGACCTTTCTGTCAGAGCCGATCTTCACGGTGGCTGAGCTGCCAGGCGTGCTAGCCCGCCTCGCTGCGATGTCAGCCGAAGCCGATGACGCAACTCTGATCGACGGCATCGCCGCCCTCGAGAAGCTCAAGGCAGTCGCCTGCGCGGTGCAGGCGAGGTTCACAGTGGCGTTCAAGGCGTCCCAGCTCGAGACGCAGAAGGCGGCGGCGGCTTTCCGTCGCGAGGACCTCGGCAAGGGGATCGGCGGCCAGGTCGCGTTGGCGCGGCAGGAGTCCCCTCATCGCGGGGCCCGGCTGGTCGGTCTTGCCGATGCTCTCGTCAACGAGATGCCGCACACGTTGGCGGCGTTGACGGCGGGTGACATCTCGGAGTGGCGGGCGACGCTGGTGGTCCGGGAGACGGCGTGTCTGTCCCGGGAGGATCGCCGCGTGGTGGACGCCCGGCTCGCCGGTCGTCTCGGGTCCTTGTCGGATCGCGGTGTCGTCGCCGAGGCCCGGAGGATCGGGTACGCCTTGGACGCGGCGGCGGTGATGGCCCGCTCCGCGAAGGCGGTCGCCGAGCGGCGGGTGACGATCAGGCCGGCACCGGAGACCATGACGGTGGTGTCCGCGCTGCTGCCCGCCGCGGAAGGTGTCGCGGTGTTCGCGGCGTTGACCCGGGCGGCCGACACGCGGCGTGCCGCCGGCGACGCGCGGACACGGGGCCAGGTGATGGCCGACACCCTCGTCGAACGCCTCACCGGGCAGGCCACCGCCGACCAGGTCCCGGTCGAGGTCCAGCTCGTGATGACCAGCACCGGTCTGCTCGGCGGTGACGACACCCCGGCCCGGCTCACCGGATACGGCCCTATCCCGGCCGGGACCGCCCGGGGCCTCATCCGCGGCCTGGACGACAGCACCCGGGCCTGGCTGCGGCGGCTGCTCACCGACCCGCACACCGGCCAGCTCACCGCCTTGGACACCACCCGGCGGCTGTTCACCGGCCTACTGCGCCGCGCAGTCGTCATCCGCGACGAGTACTGCCGCACCCCGTGGTGCGGCGCCCCGATCCGCCACCTCGACCATCCCCTCCCCGTCGAAGCCGGCGGCTCGACCAGCGCCACCAACGGGCAAGGCCTGTGCGAGGCCTGCAACTACACCAAACAAGCCCCCGGCTGGACCAGCCGACCCGGACCAGGCGGCGCCGGTGACAGCATCGACATCACCACCCCCACCGGACACCGGTACACGTCACGACCACCACCACTACCCGGCGCCCCACCGCCGTTCCCGCGGGGCCAGCCGCCACGCGCACCGCGACCGCTACGTATCGACCTGTTCACCGACCACCCGATGGCTCTCGAGTACGCCGCCTAGGTGTCCAGCGAGTAGATGATGTCGGCAGCTCGATCAGGTCGGAACCTCCGGAAGAAGTCAGCGTCGTTCG
>JBBRYB010000127.1:0-6985 GCA_038238115.1 Propionibacteriales bacterium
TACGGCAGGTACCACCGCACCGCGACCGAGATCACCTCCCGAGGGAAACGGAAACCAGCGAACACGGAGGCCGACGAGGATGTCATGGCACCAGTCTCGTGCCCCATCCGATGCCTCAACGCAACAGTGCCGTCAAAGGCAGAAGCACGTCGACCGCGGGGGCCGGCCGCCAGACCCAACGCACCTGTCACGGGAACCGCCACGCTCGACGTACGAAAGATCGTGCGCAGCATGAGATTGTCTCGCCGACGTACTCGCGTTCGGATGTGAACTCGGTTTTAAGCAAACTCGGCCGCGGAGTGGCTTCCGCAAAGCCGGCTATGCGGTTTAGTCTGCGATCCTCAAGAAGGGCGCCATATGAACAATCGTCCGACTGCCACCCCCGCCACAGATGTGAACGACAGACCCATCGCAGGGGCTCTCGGCGCTTCCGGGCTGGCTGACACGTTGGCTGGCGAGCTCGACTCCCGACTCACCGATGCCGACGACGCGCTCACCGCCAGCTACCCCGGGGACGCGCCCGATCGGCAGCCTGTTCATACGGTCTATGTGTCTGCCGACCTGTATCGCTACGACCTCGTCCCGTCCTGGGGCGCGTCGGCCCTAGCGGCCATCGACGAGCGATCCGGTCTATTCGCCGAGGTTGCCGGTGACGACGCGTTGGTGACGCGGGTGCGAGGCAAGCTCGGTGTCGAGCCGATCGAGGACCTCCGCATCGACTTCGAAGACGGCTACGGCAATCGGGGTGACGACGTCGAGGACGCTGACGTGGAGGCCACCGCGTCTGCGCTGGCCGTGGCCATCGCGAGGGGCATCGCACCTCCGTTTCGGGGCATCCGGTTCAAGAGTTTCGAGGCACCCACCCGCCGCCGTGGTATCCGGACGCTGACGATGTTCTTGTCGCGACTGCTCGAGGACGGAGGCACGGTTAACAACTGCGTGGTCACGTTGCCTAAGATCACCAGCGTCGCGCAGGTGGAGGCGATGACCGAGCTCACGGGCCGGTTGGAGGAGTCCTTCGGCCTCGACCACGGCACCCTTCGCTTCGAGCTTCAGATCGAGACTCCGCAGTCGATCCTTGGCCCGGACGGCACGGCGATGGTCGCCCGGATGATCCACGTCAGCCAGCGCCGCGTGACGGCCCTGCACTACGGCACCTACGACTACTCGGCCTTCTGCGGGATAGCGGCGCCGTATCAGTCCATGGAGCACCCGGTCGCCGACCACGCCAAGCTGGTGATGCAGGCAGCCGCGGCGGGCACCAGCGTGCGGCTGTCCGACGGGCACTGTTGAGTTGAGGACCCTGCCGCGGAGGAGACTGCCCTCGTGACTTCTTCAGGCTCAGCGTCGGCATTCGCAGGGTTCCGATTCCCTCGCGAGGTGATCTCGGTCGCCGTCAGGTGGTACCTGCGGTACGGCCTGTCCTACCGAGACGTCGAGGAACTGCTCGCCGAGCGCGGCGTGGATGTCGATCACTTCACCGTCTATCGGTGGGTCCAACGGTTCACCCCGGAGTTCGTCGAGGCCGCCCGTCCACGTCGCCACTGTCCCGGTGACCGATGGTTCGTCGACGAAACCTACGTCAAGGTCGCGGGACGGTGGACGTACCTGTATCGGGCGATCGACGAGCACGGACAGGTCATCGACGTGTGGCTGTCACGCAAGCGCGACCTGACCGCAGCGCGGGCGTTCTTCAGCCGGGCACTCACCTGTCGGACGGTGCCGGTCGAAGTCACCACCGACCGGGCACCGGTCTACCCCCGGGTTCTCGACGAGTTCGTCCCCGGTGCTCTTCATGTCACGCAGCAGTATGCGAACAACGCTGTTGAGTCCGACCATGGCCGACTCAAAGCCAGACTTCGCCCGATGCGTGGCCTCATGCGCTTCCGGTCGGCCCGCATTCTCGCCGCTGGTCATGCTCTCGTCCAGAACATCCGACGAGGCCACTATGAGCTGGCCGTCCACCAGCCGGCACAGGGCCGCCTTCGAGCAGCGTTCGACGAGCTGATCCTTGCCGTCTGACAGAGTCCAGTCCGGGTCGAACCACGCCCACCGCAGCCCCGCGATCAGGCAACGCAACAGCGCCCTCTGACGCAACAGTGCCGTCCGTCCCACCCATGTAGCGTTGAGCCCGGCGAGAACGGCTGACATACCACTTTACATTTCCGTGCGATAGTGGTAGGCCGTCAGGTATCGACGGCTCAGTCCGTCGGACCCAGGGGGTCGACCATGTGCCGCCGCCGAGGCGTGGCATGCCTGCGCTATCGATGGGATGCCACCGGTTGGGTGCGCCCGCCGGCGCGGCTACCGGATGTCAGCGCACGCGATCCCCCTCGCCGGCCGCCGAGTGCAAACCCAGGCCCTTTGGCCTCCGACATCCGACTGCGACGTGTCCGATAACCACAGGCACGCCACCCAACCACCTAAGAGAGTGAACGATTAAAGAATCGCAGGAACCACGCATGAAGCCAACCAGTATTCTTCTTGCCGCACTGGCGATGGTTGCCATGACGCTAAGCCGTACATCAGCACGGACGATGTCGAAGCCGCAGAGAATCCCGATGGTGAGGGCACTCGTTGCCGCTTCCACGCTAGCGCTGGCGGCGCTGTTGGCCGGTAGCGTGCCCGCAGTCGCAGGTTCGGGATCGACAGTGGAGACCTTTCCGGTGAGCTTCGTTCTCAGCTCGGATGTCTGTCCCCACCTCCCGGCGGGAACGACGATCACCGGCTCTGGGACGGAGCGGTCGATCACGTCGATGCCTTCTCGAGGGGGTGTGCTCACCGTCGTCAACTCCTCGCATGCGCGAGGGACGGCCGTCGACCAGGACGGTAACACCTACATCTTCAACTACAGCAACGAGTTTCGCGTCTCCCAGACGGCGGACGGCCTGTTCACTGGCAGGATGACCGACTCCTTCTCCCTCACCGGGCAGGGGCCGGCGAAGTTGAACAACGGCTTCGTGGCGGTCATCACAACCGATCTGCAGACGTTCTTCCTCTTTGACCCGATCCACTCCCACAGCGACCCCATCAACTTCGCTGACGGTTCAGCAATCTGCGATCCTCTCTGATGCTTTAGTATCTCGACTGTGCTTGGGGGGCATGAGCACGTGGGGCGACACCGTGATCGCCGCCTGGCTGTCGCGCAACATACCAAAACGGGACAATCGCGGCCGCGTATGTCAGCGCGTTGTAGAAGAAATGCAGTACGGTGTCGTGGACCCCGAGGGCAGCATCAACGATCCCAGGGCATGGACACCCGTGGTTCTGGACGACGTGGGAAATGATGACGACGTGCTCAACTAGGTGCCAACTCTCCAACCCAACCGCACCCACCGCGAACGTCACGAAAGCCCAGAAGGGCACGATCTGGGGAACGCGCTGCCAGAGCGGTCGCAGCAGCAGCAGGAGTGCGAGCAGGTAGGCGACGTTGAAGACCAGATGCAGGTACTCCTCGGTGCCCTGGAACTGGAAGAGGTATCCCAAGAGCCCCAGGGCATCATCCTCCGGGACGCCTAACACGAAGACCTGAATTAGCTGGACGATATGCTCAATGACGTGCACGCCCTGAACGATCATCACTCCTTCGAACAGCATGAAGAAGGCGGATTTTCCGGATCGCGCCACTCTCGGCTCGCCTCCCCTCAACCCCGGTCGATGGCGACATGCAAAGCAAGGTACCGCCATCGACTATGCCACGGCTGAGGTTCCCCCCGTTTGGTGGACAACTTGATAGCGGGATCTCTGGTCCCGCGGCGATGACGTTCACATGTGTGGAGAGCCGAAGGGCGCTGTTGCGTTGACCGATCGGGTCCGGGCGACACTGATCCGATGACCGCGTCTTCTGACTCTGTGTCCGTCGGTTTCCGGTCGGGTCCGGGCGACACTGATCCGATGACCGCGTCTTCTGACTCTGTGTCCGTCGGTTTCCGGTTCCCGCGGGAGGGGCACTGTTGCATTGAGCGATCCCGCGGACCTCTCTCCGCAAATCTTGCGGCGGGCCGGCACTCAAACCGCTCGTAGGCCGTCCTGATACCTACTTCGTCGGCTGATCGCACCGTCTCTGACTCGTCGCGAGGCAGCCGACAGGAAGATTTGCTGTGCTGACCTCACGCGATGGTTTAATGCAACAGTGCCCCGAGCCTGCCAAACAGCCCCGGCAAAAGCCATTAGTGCCTCCCGACGCGGTCGGGCCACTCCCGGACGGAGCCTGTGTGCACCTAGACGCCGGCTACGACTCGACCAAGACCCGGGACCTGCTGCACATCTTGGGCTACCAGCACCGGATCGCGACCAAGGGGAAGCCCTCACCGATCCAGGTCGGCAGCCGATGGGTCGTGGAGCGCACCCACTCCTGGATGAACGGGTACGGCAAGCTCCGTCGCAGCACCGACAAACGCCGGACCGTCGTGGAGTTCTTCCTGTTCCTGGCCGCCGCGATCACCGTGATCCGGCGGCTGATCAACACCGCCCGAACCCACTACCGCTGGGACCAACGCCCCACCACCTGCAGGCTGCGATAACGCCTATTGCCGGTCGGTCTAAGGGCGACGTGGTCAGCGTCCCGCTGCGTAGCCCTGCGCGGCCCGGGAGTTCGCCGCAGCGCGCAGCTGGTCGCCGTTCTTGGCCACGACGCTCAGCCTTCCGAGGGTCCAGCTCCCGGCTCGAACGATCCGGTGTCCGCGCCTCACGAGGTCGTCGACCACTGCTGCGGGAAGACGATCCTCCACGACCACCTCTCCTGGGTGGGCGTCTCGTGGGTAGAACGAGGACGGGAAGTGCGTGGTGTGGAACATCGGCGCGTCGATGACTGCCTGGAGGTTGAGGTCACCGCGCAGGTCTGCCTGCACGACGGCGGCGAAGAAGACGGCCTGCCACTGGTCCTGCTGGTCACCACCGGGTGTGCCGAACGCCAACCACGGCTCGCCGTCTCGGAGGGCGATGGTCGGAGTCAGGGTCGTCCGCGGGCGCACCCGCGGGCGAAGCGAGTTGGGGAGCCGCGGCTGCAGGTAGAACATCTGTGACCGCGTTCCGAGCGGAAACCCGAGCTCCCGGATCACGGGTGAGCTCTGCAGCCAGCCCCCGCTCGGCGTGACCGAGACGAGGTTGCCCCATCGGTCGACCACGTCCACGTGACAGGTGTCGCCGCGTGTCTGCCCCGCGCTGCCGACTGCAGGTTCGCCGCTGGTGGCGTCGTCGTCGATCTCGTCGAACGTGGGCTCCGGGAGTACTGCCAGCACCGGAGGCCGGCCGTCGGGCGAGCCCGGACGCATCTCCAGGCTGGCCCGCTCGCCGACGAGCGGCGCGCGCTCGGCGGCGTACTCCGGCGACAGCAGGCAGCCGAGCGGCACGTCGAAGTGGAGCGGGTCGCCGTACCACGCCTCCCGGTCAGCGAAGGCGAGCTTGGCCGACTCGACGACCAGGTGGATCCATTCGGCGGAGAGCGGTTCGCGGGTGAGCAGGTCAACGGCGTCGAGCAGCCGTAGCTGTTGCGCGAGCACCGGCCCCTGGCCCCACGGGCCGGTCTTGAGCACCTGGTAGCGACCGGCGAAGTCGCCCGTCACCGGCTGCTCGATGTCGGCCGTCCACTCCGCCATGTCCTGACCGGTGAGAAAGCCTGCATGGTCGTGTCCGGAAGCGTCTCGCCACTCGGCGCGGCTGAACCGATCGACTGCCTGGGCGACGAATCCGGTGTAGAAGGCCCGACGCGCCGCAGCGATCCGGGCATCACGGGAGGCACCGACGGCCTCGGCCAGCAAGCGTCGGTACGTGCGTGCCGTCGCCGGGACTCGCCAGTGGACACCGCTCGCCGGAGCCGAACCACCGTCGAGCCACACCTCGGCCGACGGTCGCCAGTGCCGCCTGAACAGATCCGCGACGGCGGCGATCGTGGCGCTCGTGCCGGGGAGGACGGGGAACCCGGATTCCGCGTAGTGCAACGCGTAGGCGAGGACGTCCGTGAGCTCCCAGCTCCCCCAGCGCTCCAGCATTGTCGTCCAGGCACCGAACGAGCCGGGCACCGTCGCTGCGAGCAGACCGCTTCCGGGGACGAGGTCCAGTCCCAATGCCCGGAACCCCGCAATGGACGCGGCGGCCGGCGACACACCCTGCCCGCAGATGACGCTGGGGCCGTGGTCCTCCACGCTCCACAACAGCGCGGACAGATCACCGCCGGGACCGTTGAGGTGCGGTTCGACGATCTGCAGCACGAAGCCTGCTGCCGCCGCGGCGTCGACAGCGTTGCCTCCGCGCTCCAGGACGCTCATCCCCGACGCGGAGGCAAGCCAGTGCGTACTCGCGACCATCCCGAAGCTGCCCACCAGCTCCGGTCGGGTCTGTGTGGTCACGATGCTCCTGAGATCAACCGGCGCTTAGCGGTGGTATTGCATGGCACAGTATGGCCAGTGCTTCGGGCGACTGCACCGCCCCATGTTTCGTGGAGCGTCTGATCCGCGAAAGGGAGAAGAAGACACGTCAGAACGGCACTGTTGCATTGAGCGATCCAGCGAGCGTCCCGCCGCAAAACGCGCGGCACGCCGGCACCTAACCTCCCGCAGGGCGTCCCATTGTGCCGACTGCAACGGCCTGATGGCGCCCTCGGGACACGTCGCGAGGCAGCCGACAGGAAGATCTGCTGTGCCCCCTTCACAAGATGCTTCAATGCAACAGTGCCGATGGGGGACAAAGCAGAGCGATTTGGTAAGAATCGGCTGAGCAGACAATCCAAATCAGCGATAGGGGAGAACTACGCGTAACGGCAGCCTGGTGCAATGCCGGTGGGCAAGGCCGACGTTTACGTGCGTTGCGAGGAGGGCTCATGGACAACGGACTTGAGGGCTTCTGCCTGACCAGCCAGATCTTTTACGACTCACCGCACCTCGCGCGCGACGACGACGTCGATTTCGAGATCGCCCAGGCTCCGGTGCCGGACGGCTGGGAAAGGGCTGATCTCGAGGACTGGTTGGTCTACACGCCCGTCGACGGA
>JBBRYB010000128.1:0-6943 GCA_038238115.1 Propionibacteriales bacterium
AGTGTGAGAGAGTCGCATCCCAGAGGTGCCCTTCCGGGTTGAGGTGTTTGGAACCGTCGCAAGTCCCAAATCTCCCAGCACGCAAGGGCTCCTCGCGCTACGGCACGCTCAACCAACCTCTCTCATCGGTGGATCGAGGCTAAGGGTGTGGGACCGTGCCGAACAGGAAGGTGACGTCATGGAGAGCAACGTCGTTCCCAGTAGGTTCGAGCAGTTGTGGTCGATCGATCAGGCGGCCGACTATCTGGCGTTGTCGACCAAGACCCTCTACGGCTGGCGCTGCCGCAAGTACGGCCCGCCGAGCTACCGCCTGGGTAACAAGATCCGCTACCGGCCCGACGAGGTCCGCTCCTGGGTCGATGACCACGTGCTCCTCTCCTAGGTCCGGCCGTGGGGCGTTCTCCGCTGGCGATCGGGACGTGGGGGCTGGTCCGCACGTACTCGGTCGGCCACGACGACAAGGGCAAGCCGAAGCGACACAAGGCGGTTGCCGACTACCACGACTTCGACGGTGTCGTGCGCCGGGTCCAGGCCAGCGGCCGGTCAGTCACGCAGGCCACCCAGAACCTCCGGGCGAAGCTGCAGAACCGGACGCTGGCGAGGCGGCACGGCGACCTGACGATGATGACCCGGTTCTCGGCCGCGGCGGACCTGTGGCTGTCGAAGCTCGACGACATGGTGCTCGACGGTCGGCGGTCACCAGGCACGGTCGAGACCTACCGGCGTCAGCTGAAGAACCACATCCTGCCGGCGCTCGGTGAACCGTTTTGTCTGGTCGGCGCCGCCGATTCGCACCGCGAGGTCTGGGATGCCTGTCCGGTCCACCAGATCGTCGCCCGTGTGGCCACCTCTGAGCCCCCACCGTTCCAGCTCGAGCGGCGCGCCCGTCACGAAGGTGAGAAAGACACCAGAGTGCCACCACCCCGGTAGCCGATCGACCTGCGGGACTTGTCGTGTCAGTCCGGGGAGGCGGGTCGTGGGGATGGGCCGAGGAGGAACAGTAGGGCAAGGAGGGCGGTGGCGGCCAGGGTGAGCCAGGGTTGGATGAAGGCGAGCAGGGTGGCGGCGAGGTAGCCGCCGAGGCCGATTAGGTAGCGGATGTCGACGTCGCGGCGGAACCGGGGGTCGATGCCGTCGACGAGCAGGCCGCTGCGTACGGTGTGTCGCCAGATGAGGTTGAATGCCACAGCGCAGCCGGTCAGGGTGGCGCCGTAGAGCAGCATTGCGGTGCGGGCGTCGGCGCCGCTGGTCGGCTCGGCGACCAGGCGAGTGGGTAGCGGCAGGAAGGCCGCGAAGCCGAGTAGCAGCAGGTTGGTCAGTAGCAGCAACTGGTCGACGCGGGCGACGATGCGGAACAGGGCGTGGTGATTGGCCCACATGATCCCGATCTGCAGGAAGCTGGCGGCGTAGGCGACGATCTCCAAGGTGGCGTCCCCGAGCGCGGCGGCGAGGCTTTGGCCGGGCTGCTGGTCGACGCGGACGTCGAGGATCAGCAGGGTGATCGCGATGGCCAGAACACCGTCGCTGAACGCCTCCAGTCGGGCGGAGTCGCCGCGGTCGGCGTTGCCGCCCACCAGCCGCGCGCCGGTCGCCGGTTCGGCTCCGCCGGTCCCGCTTCGGACCCGTGGGGCGGGGTCATGCGGTGGTACCTGTGTCCATCCACCGCCGGAACGTGTCGATCTTCTCCGGCGGCCAGGCGCCGTCACACGGCATAGTTCCGGCTTCGACCCGGCTGAGGATGGCCTGGGCGTGTGCGCGGACGTCGTCGTAGGACCACAGGTCGAAGGCGAAGGTCATCGACTGCCGGTCGCGGGAGCGGAACAGCGGCTTGATGTGTTTCTCGAACCGGACAGGTTCGTCGGCGGCCGGCAGCACGACCGGTGCCTCATCCTCCTCGTCGGGGGCCAGCGCGGAGATCCGGCTGCCGGGTGGCCCGGCGGCGGTTGCCCAGTCCCAGCGCGGCATCGGCATGTGCTGGGGCGGGCGGGAAGTGCTCTGGGAGTTTTCGACCGCCAGCCGCGAGCCCCACTCCAGGTAGGAGCTGAACGCGGAACGAAACTCCGGGTCGTTGGGAAGCCCCGCTTCCTGTGAGGACTGGATCATCAGCGTGACCCAGCGGGCCCGCCACTCGTCGGTCAGGCACTTGCCGACGTGCTCGGCGATCATCCGCGGATAGCCGCCGTACTCCTCGCTGTAACAGCGGGGGCCACCAAACACCTCACCTAGCCACTTGGCGACCCGCTGCGGATGGTCGGCGGACATGTTCGCGAAGATCGGGGCGAGCATCGGGTCGGCCGGGACGTACTTCTCGTAGAACAGCCGGGTCATCCGGGTTAGCGCCGGTAGCCCGCCGCACCACTCGAAGATGGACAGCGTCCGGTCCGGGTCGGGCACCGGGTCGGCGAACTTGACGAAGTAGTGCATGCCGGAGCAGAACGGCTTGTTCTGTGAATGCCCGCACCGGCACAGCGCGTAATGCTCACGGGACGCGCCGGCGTTGCGGGGCATGTCGCCGCCATCGCCGTCGAGGAGCGCGATCCCGCCGATGATCCGGTACGGCCCGTCCCTGGCCACCTCGATCGCCGGCTCGCGCTGGCCGGCGTAGTCGACCTGCTCGCGGGCCTCCACGGTGTCCATCGCATAGCTCAGCGCCCCCGACGGGCAGTCCCGCACCGCCCGCACGATTTCATCCAGCCGTCCCCCGCTGGGGGTGACGAACGGCTCCTCACCCAGATGGAACACCGACGCGAGCCGGTCGGTGCACCGACCAGAGTGCTGGCAGGTGCCACGGTTGTCCAGCACCGTCACCGACTGCCCGACATAGCTGTCGCGGCGGTCGGCCACCCGGTTCGGGTTCTTGGCGGTGGTGAACCCGATCCGGTGACACGCGCCGTCGCAGGTCGGTTTGATCGCAGACTCCCCGCACCGGCACAGCGCCATCAGCGGCCGGACCGGGATCGGCACGCCGAGATGGTCGTACAGGCGGTTGGGGTTGGTCACCAGATACGGCCCTTCCGGCACGGCCTGGACCTGTCGGCTCAGCTCCGACTGCAGGGCCACCAGTTCCGCGACCCAGGCCGCCTTCGCCGACTCCTCAACCAACCCGAGCGCAAGGTCCTGCAGGGACGCGGCTGCCTCGCCAAGGCCAGGAACGTCGAGGCGCCGGCAGCGAAGCTCGGTGGCGCCTCGGGCCAGCTCCCACAACCGCCCGTCCAGCTGCCCAGGCAAGTCCGGATCCTCGGGTCCGACCGGCACCGAGCCGGGCAACAGCTCCGCCTCGGCATCTCGGCCCACGCCGTCTCCAGCGTGCGCCGACCCCGTCGCCTGCCGCAGAGGGCTTACGACGCTGGCGCGCAGCCGCGCGCCAACCGACCAGGAGGCATCGTCGCCGACGCGGTCCAAAACAGCGATGAGGTCGTTGGTGCGGTCGAGTAGCCACCGCACCGTGCCGTCGAAATCGGTCATGAGTTCCTCCTCCGCAGTTGAAGTTCTTCAGCGCGGACCCAGGCCGGTAGTCGGCCAGAGCGAGCGCGGGTCGAGGCCCAGGTCACTGTGCCGTGGCCGCGGAACGGACCTGGTAGTGCTTCATCTCCTGGATCTGGTCGAAGAAGGGCCGGACGGCGGCGAAGAACTCATCGAACTGGGGGCTGGGCCGGAAGCCCTGCTGGTGGCCCTCGACCGAGTCCCACTCGATGCGCACCACGAAGTGCTCCGCTCCACAACCCCCCGCGTCACCTCGTACGCACGCAGTGCGGATCGGTGTCCATGATTCGACCGCCCGGTGATAGGCCGCCTCACGCTCTTCCGCGCGTGCCGGCGGCACCGTGTAGCGGATGAACTCGATGATCATGCGCCGCCCCACCCTTCGCGTCGGCAAGTAAACAATACAATACTGTACCGTATTGTCATGGTGGATCAAGCGTCAACAGCCGAGCCCCGGCGAGGGCGAACCCGCAACATCGACATCGACGCCCGTGTGCTGGCCGCAGCGAACAGGCAGCTGTCCACCCACGGCTATGAGGCGATGTCGCTGACTGCCGTCGCGCACGAGGCACATACCACCCGGCAGGCCCTCTACCGCCGTTGGCCCACCAAGGCCAGCCTGGCCGCCGCCGCCCTACACGCCGCCGAGGACACCGGTCCCGACGGACCTTCCGAGGACCCGTTGGCCGACCTCGCAGCCGAGCTCGCCAACTTCCAGCGCGGCGTCTCCCGGCCAAGACGACTCTCCCTGGTCGGCACCATGCTGCAGGACAGCACCGCCCCCGAGGTGCTCACTCGCTACCGGGCTCAGGTCATCGCCCCACGCCGGGGTCGCATCCGCGCCATCCTTGAACGAGCGCAACGGCTCGGCCTGATCGACCCCGACGCAGACCTCGACGTGGCCGTCACGCTGTGCACCGGCTCCTGGTACGCCAGGGCGCTCGCCGAGCCGATGCCACCCCCAAACTGGCCAACCCGCACCGCGGCACTGGTCTGGCGCGCTGTCGGGGGCACACTCCCCGGAACATCGACGCGCAGCCCCTAGCCGTCCCGGTGACCGATCCGTATACGGCGACCAGCATTGGCATCTTGCCTCGGTCCTGGCCCTTCGCCGTATGCAGTTCCGCTTACGGTTCATGGTCGTCGTCGATCTGCGCAATTGTTCGGTCAGGCCCCATCGAATGGCTCTGAGCTTCGCGACGGGTCTAGCAGTGCACGAGCAACTTGCGGGCAGTTCACTGGCCGACGGTACAGACGATGACGGAAGGCAACACGATGGCAGACGTGATATGAAAACGATCGACGCCGGCGGCGTCACACTCGGGGTCGAGCACTTCGGCGACGCGGCGGCGCCGCTGGTTCTGCTCGTGGGCGGAACCACCATACTCTCGTGGCCAAGCGCGCTCTGCGCTGCTCTCGCCCGGCGGTGGGCGCCATGTCGTGCGATATGACCTGCGCGATTCGGGGGTGTCGACCACCGTCGATCCCGAGTCTCCGGCCTACACGCTGCGCGATCTGGCAGCAGACGCCGCGTCGTTCGCCCACGAAGTCGATTCCAGGCCGGCGCACGTGGCGGGCATCGGTGTTGACGGGATGGTCGCCCAGGTCGCCGCTCTCGACCACGCCAGCGCTTTCAGCGCACCCACCCTCGTCGGGACAAGCCCCGTCGCTCCTGGCCCAGTCGACGACGACCTGCCTGACCATGACAGGGCGACCATGGACCGGCTGTTAACGCGCTCGATGCCGGACTGGTCCGATCGCGCCAGCGTGGCGGAGTTCGCTGCCGCCGGCGCCGAGAGCCTCGGCGACGACCCCGCCGCCGCGAGTGAGCCGCCAGCCCGAAGACCATCCGAGCCGCCCTCGAACTCGGTGAGCCGGCCCGGTTCTTCGACTTCACCCTCCCCAGCGACTGACCACCGCCGACACCGGCCAGCCCCTTCCGCGGGCTTGTAGTAACACGACCCCAACGCGCCTATTCTGCGTTTCCGCAGTGATGATGGCGGGGCTGCCTTGGTCCTTGGGATCGTGGCGGAAGTCCCCGGCCGGTTGACTCTCGTTTCCGCCGGCTTCGTGCCTTTGACCTGAACTGTCGCCGGCCGGGGGCGCACGCACCGGCCGGACGGAGCGTGACCTGATAGGAGCTTGGCCGCGCCTCGTCACTGTGCTGTCCGCCCGACCGGCGGTGTGTGCCCCGTCCATCGGATCGAGAGAGCGGAGCAACACCATGCTAGAAACCACCGGCCCCGAACGCGAGGTCATCGACATCACCGGCGGGGTCGACACCCACGCCGATACACACACCGTCGCTGCCCTGGACGGCCTGGGTCGTCTGCTCGGGCACGCGACCTTCCCTGCGACCGTGAGCGGCTTTCACGAGCTCCTGACTGGCTGGTCGGTCATGGGACTGTCGTCGCGGTGGGGATGGAAGGGACAGGCTCCTACGGGGCCGGCCTCTTCCAACATCTGCGCGCCAACGGCCTCAGGATCGTCGAGGTCGACCAGCCTGACAGGCGTGCGCGACGCAATATGGGCAAGTCCCACCCGACCGACGCAATCTCTGCTGCTCGAGCAGTGCAGGCAAGAACGGCAACCGGGACCCCGAAGACCCGCGACGGGGTCGTAGAGTCGATCCGCGCGCTCAGAGTGGCTAGAAATGGGGCGATCAAGGCACACGGCCGCGATCAACGCGCTGCGGCAGACCATCATCGCTGCACCTGCGCGCTTGCGCGCCCAACTCACGGGCCTTAGCCCGAAGGCGTTGGTCGACACCTGCGCACGGTTTCGCCTTGGCGACATCCACGACCCGGAGCAGGCAGTCAAGACCACCCTGCGCCGATTGGCTCGACGCTGCCAGATGCTGGCCGAGGAACTGGCTGAGACCGACAAAGACCTGACCGCACTCAGCGGCCAGAAGGCACCGGACCTATTGGCGGTCCACGCCGTCGGAACTGACATCGCGGGCCAACTCCTTATCACCGCGGGCGACAACCCCGAACGCGTCAAGTCTGAGGCATCCTTCGCCGCCCTGTGCGGTGTCAGCCCGTTGCTCGCATCCTCCGGGAAGACCAACCGTCATCGCCTCAACCGTGGTGGTGACAGGGCAGCCAACAGTGCACTTCACAGAGTTGTCATCGTCCGGATGAAGTCCCATCCCGAGATCCGCGCCTACGTCGAACGACGTACCGCCGAGGGAATGTCCAAGCGCGAGATAATCCGCTGCCTGAAACGCTACGTCGCTCGCGAACTCCTGCCCCACATCAAGGCCGCCGCCCAAAACGAGCCCGACCTGAAACTCCCTTCGATGGCGGCTTGACGATCTATAGGAGTGCCCTATGTCAAGCAAGCGAGGGGTTGGCGTCCTTGTTGGAGTGCGGGGTCGAACGCGACGCCGTCTTGCCAGCATCGCCAGATGATGCGGATCCAGGCCCTGGCGAGGATGCGGATGGCGTGGGGATGGCGG
>JBBRYB010000129.1:0-6875 GCA_038238115.1 Propionibacteriales bacterium
CTGGTTGGCACCGTCACCGTCACCACCCAGGGGCCTCACGGCTCGTGCGACACGACGAACGAAGAATGGGGACTTTCAGATGGCCAAAACCGGGGACTCAGACTTGGCCACCACTGGGGACTTTCTCATGGCCACGGACACAGTTGGGCCGATTCCTGGCGGTCAGCTCCCGGCGGAGCCGTGGGGGTAGGGGTCGAACTCGTGGGGGCCATCTTCTTCTGCCCTACGCCCAACTCCGCACGTACTCGTGGGGAAGGCCATGGGGCAGGCCCCGCTCTTGGCGCTCCTCCTGAGCCCGCTCCCAACGTAGAAGGGTCCTGTAACCCTCCACGGTGCCTATCACGTCACAGTCGGCGATGGAACGACCACAGCTGCACCGCTCGCCGCGTAGCTCGTGGTGGTTCATGTGGATGAGGCAGAGCTGGCGGAAGGCGTGCTCGCGGGAGGCGTAGGCCCGCCTCGCGGACTCGTGGGCCTCTTCCAGCAGGTCCGCGTCCACCCACTTCTCGACCACTTGCAAGGGCCGCTTTGGGGCGACGCTTCAGCCAGGAAGGGTTTCGCCGGTGGGCGCGGGACCGGCGTGGTGTGGCAGGCCGTCGTCGACGAGTGACTCATAGTCCGAGGCCTGCGACACGTAAACGTGTCCCAGGGTCCGCAGCCCCGTGGGCGGGTCTAGGGTTCCGGCGGTGATCCCCAGCGTTGGTCGCTCAGGTGCATCCCAGAACAGACTTGCGCCGCAGACCGAGCAGAAGCCCCGGCGTGGGCGAGGGCCGTCGCCTGCGAGGGTAAACCACTGCACCGAGTCGGGTGGGTTTATCGTCACGTCGCCTCGCAGTGCCGAAGTCATAGCACAGGCGTGCCCATGCCAGCGCCGGCAGTCGACGCAGTGACAGATGAGTACGTCCCGCAGGGCGCCGTGGACGACGTACCTGATCGCGCCGCAAAGGCAGCCGCCCGTGGCCCGGACATCAGCTACCGCCACGGCGAGATTGTATCCGTTGGCCGGAACGACGGGCGGCTATGGCGCGACGACCGCTACCGGGGTTCTGGCGGGCCTTCCCGCGGGGGCTCGCCTTCTCAAACGTTCGCTGTGCCGAGATGCGCGAGGCGGCAGTTGCGATCCCAGAAGGCGCGTCATACCACCGCCAAAGACCGCAGCCCTCAAGTGCGTCGCAAGACGAACCCGGTCCGGTCACCGATGCGCTTACGGCGACGCGTGCTGTTGTCGGCTGTCAGAGCAACCGACCTCAATCGGTGCTGTCCAGGATCAGTCGGGTCGCTTCGTGCGGTGCGTCCCATTGTGGAAAATGACCGCACCGCTCGAACCAGTGCAGCACCGCGTCGGGGAACAGCTCAGTAGCACGTACGGCCTGTCTCGGCACGGTCACCAAGTCACGACGCCCCCAACCGATCGTTACCCGGCCGGGCACTGTGCCTGCCGGGGCGCCCAGTTGCTTGGGCCCTTTGGTCAGGGCGTCCATGGCGGCCCCAGTCGCCGGGGCGTCGGCCAGCCCGCGCACGTCCGGCAGCACGGTCTCGCGCGAGAGCGCCCAGGGCCGCGCCGATAACTGCGCCAACAGCAAAGTCCTTCCCGCGGGGCTGCCGAGCAGTGCTGGCAACCTTCCGCGCAGCGCTCGGACCAGAGTGATCGACGGCCGCAGCGTTGCGCCGAAGACGAAGAGCTCGCGGTCGCTCCAAAAGCCGCCTGGGTCTAAAGCCACGGTGTCGCCGCCCACTCCCCGCCGCGCGAGCTCGAGCACCATCCGGCCGCCCATCGAATGGCCGACAGTGGCGACCCCGTCCAGCCCCTGTTCGCGGATGAAGTCCGCGACGGAGTCGGTCAGGGTGGCGATCGAGACCTCGCCGGTCAAAGGTGGCGTTTCGCCGAACCCCGGTAGGTCGACAGCGATCACCTCACGGCGCTCCGCCAGTTCCTCGATGATCGGGGTCCAAGATCGCCACCCTGCGCCCAGACCGTGTACGAGCAACAGCGGGCTGCCGCTTCCGCGTCTCACATGGTTCAACGTCACGCCGGAACGCTACCGCACGCGAATCCCAGCGTTCTCGGTCACCGCACGAGGATCCCTGAGTGAGAACGGGCTGCTGCCAAGAGATGAGCGGATGAGCTGCTGCCGTGCTTCGTTGATCTGATGGGTGATACCGGCCGCGACGCTCTGCCGGGCCAATGCGTCGGCCTCGTCCAGCATCGCCGGCACCTCGTCGCGGCGCTCGCTGCCGGCGGCGAGGTAGGCCAGACCCACGAGGTTGGCGGCGACTCCGGCCCCAAACCCGAGTTGCCGGCGCAGTCGCGTCGACTCCTCCAGGTAGCTGCGTGCCTCGTCGAGTTAGCCGCGCGATGTCGGGCGATTCCAAGGTGCCGCAGGGCGTATGACAAGGTCAGGGGATCGTCGGCTTCGGTCGCGAGGGCGCGGGCCTGCTCGAGGGCAGGAACCGCGACGGCATCATCGTGCCGCACCACCTGGTGAAACGTGCCGATCCAGACTGTGCCTCAGCTTCACCGCGGACGTCGCCGAGGTCCCGGTACAGCTGGCGTGCCCGCTCGAACAAGACGAGTTCGTCCGCGACGTCGTCAGGGTCCGGCGGCGTTCTCGACATCGCGGCGAGGAATCGAGCCTGGACGACTCGGCCGCGAGCCAAACCCAGGTTGGCCTCGACCGCGCTCAGGTGCCGCTCGGCGTCAACAAGCGCGCTTGCGTCGCCGCCGAAGACCGCCGCTCGTAGAGCGTTGTGTCTGCTCAAGAGGGTCATCCGCAGTCATTCCCATCAGCTGATCGTTCCAGATGGCGATCGTTGAGTGGGCGCGGAGGCTCGACCCCCGCCGGTTGCCGATTCAGCGATCAGGCGGGCTCGGGCACGCCGCTGGTGTCGCCGCCGGGATCGTCAGGTGTTGATTCGATCGGCGCCGGGGGAAGTGGATGCGGTGCGTCGGGAAGCAGCTCAGCGGGATCATCTGGCACCGGCTCATTCGGATCGATAATCGGATCCGGCTCCGGGAGTGGTGTGACCATGTCATAAGTCAACCAGCACTCCGTTTCGATTGCGGATCGTGTTATGGGACGGACTGGTCGGACGGCCGGTCACGTCCAGGGAACGGGAGTCTTGGCGATGACCTCGCCGGCCACCTCCAGCAGGCTGCCCTCGCCGGAGAAGGCGCGCGCTCGCAGCAGCAACAGCGCCTCGGCGAGGCCAACCGCAGCCTGTACGGCGACCATCCCGGTGGCCTGGTGCACCTCGGCCAGGTTCCCCGTGCGGTCCACCAGGTCCGGGGGCAACACATCCTCCACGAGCTGCCGGTCCTCCAGCCGCAGCAGGATCGCGGTCGAGGCGTCGGCGTACGAGAGCGCCTCCTCGAGCTGGGCCGGGTTGAGGGTCCCGGCGGAGTCGCGGTACAGGTCCAGCACCCCGAGCCGGATCCCACCGACCTGGAGCGGAAAGGTGAAGATCGCCTCGATCCCGGCCTCCAGAGCGGCCGGCCTGAAGCCTGTCCAGAGTTCCGGCGCGGTTCGTCCCAGGTCGGGCTGCAGCACCGGCCGGCCGCGTGTCGAGGCGTCCACGCAGGGGCCTTCGCCGAGGCTGAACTGGAGTTCCTACATCGTCCTGGCCCGTTTGTCGGTCACCGCGACCAGACCTTCGGGCCTCGGCTGCTCATCAGGGCCAGGGCCGCTCGCTGACCGGCAGCGCCTCCGCGCACGCCGAGCACAGAGCGTGGGGAAGGGTGTCACCCTTGTGCCTCGGCGACCGTGGCGGCTCTCAGGATCTGCTGGACTCTCTCTGCCGTCACCGGCTGCTCACCTGCCCCTCGATGTTCGTCGCTTCGACGCTGGAACCGGGTCTGGGCGGCCGTACGGATGATTAAAGGCTGTGCCTACTGGGGGTCGTCGGTAACCGGCCATTGCCCCCGTTCTTCTGGTGGCCGGCGATCATCAAGGCCGGCGATCGACGCGGGATCCAGTCCGAGCTCTGAGGTCCTAGCGGTCCAGGCTCTGGAGGACCGCTGCGGTGACGACGCCGTACACGAGATGAGGTAAGGCGTCGCTGAGCCAGTCCTTGGCTGCCCACGGGGGTCGGTCACGCCGAGGGCGGCCATGGGCGCATCGGTGCCCGCCATCGCGCCGGCGCCGGCGACCAGGCTCGCGAGGACCAGGTTGGGCCGGAAGCCGAACGTGCCGACCAGTCCGAGCGCGCCCCCGACGCCGACGCCGGCCGCGAGCCCGGTCAGCGGGCCGAGGCCCGCGAGCCGGTTCTTGCGGCTGTCCTCGCCACCGGGTATCTCGATGCCTGTCTTGGCCGCCAGCTTTTCCACGGTGTCCTCGGGGGTGCTGCTGGTGGGACGACCGCGAAGTGCCATGTCCAGGTAGGTCACGGCGTTCAGGGCCGTCGTCCCGGCAGCGCCGGCTGCAAGTCCGGCCGCGAGGCCACTCCACCTGTTCATGCGTGGATGTGACCGAGCTGGGTCATGATGCCCAGCTGGTCGCTCGCACCCCAGCGTTCGGCGAGCTTGCCGTCGGCGAACCGGCCGATCTGCATGCCACGGACCTTGATCTTCTTGCCGGTCGGGTCGTTGCCCTGGAACGGCCCGTCGTTGGTGCCGGTGATCGTGTAGGCGAATGCGACGTCGTCATCGGTGGCGGTGAGGTGCTCGACCTCGACGTGCAGGTCGGGGAACGCCGTACGCAGCTCGGTGAACATGTCACGGAAGCCCTGCGGCCCGGGGCCCTGCCCGGGTGCCGGGTCGTGGTCGACGGAGTCGCCCGCGACCAGGTCGTCGAGTGCGCCCAGGTTGCCGGTGTTCACGGCCTCGCCGAATGCTTCCTGGGCGGCGATGTTGGTCTTTTTGTCAAACATCTGTGAGTCCTTCCGATCGGTAGCCCGACGTCATGAATGTTCTGTCTCTGGTAGTTGCAGCATCAACCAACCACTTTCGAGCTTAGCGTGCCGCCGGCCTGGACCACACCATCCGTTGGGGTGTGCCCGGTCCGCGCACCTGGCTGCTGTGGCGCGCCGTGCCGCAGCTGCTCCGACCCTATATCGGCAGGAACACGAAAATAGACGGACGTCCTTAGCCTGGGCCGCCATGGCCTTGCGGGAACTGACGTACGGCTGGATGAGCGCGCCAGTAGGTCGGTCTGATCGCTTTCTCTTAGCCTCGAGGAATGATAAGCATCGCCCAGCACCTGATCCTCATTCGAGGCAACTCCGCCTCGGGTAAGACGAGTCTCGCGCGAGAGCTGCAATTGGCAATGGGCAGAGGGACCGCGCGACGTGGTCGGCGAGGCAGGCGACGGGGCCGACGCCGTACGCCTGGCCGCCGAGCTCGAACCCGACGTGATCCTGATGGACGTCCGGATGCCCCGCATGGACGGCATCGAGGCGACTCGCCGAATCGTCGCGAAGCGGCCCGAAACCCGAGTCGTGGTACTGACGACGTTCGATCTCGACGAGTACGTGTATGAGGCTTTCCGCGCCGGTGCCAGCGGCTTTCTGCTCAAGGACATCTCTCTCACGGACCTGGTCCGAGCCGTGTCCGTGGTCGCCCGCGGAGAGGCGCTGCTCGCCCCGCCCCCACCAGGCGCTTGCTCGCCCGCTACGTCGCGCGCCCGCTCCCGGGCACCAAGCCGGAACGGCTGACCACGGCCACCGACCGCGAGGTCGACGTGCTGCGGCTGGTCGCCCAGGGCCGGTCTAATAGTGAAATCGCCGGCGAGTTGTTCCTCAGCGAGGCAACAGTGAAGACCTACGTTTTCCGCCTGCTGACCAAACTCGACCTACGCGACCGTGTCCAGCTGACCGTCATGGCCTTCGAGTGTGGCCTGGTCGCACCCGGAGACGCCGAGAGTGGATGAGTCGAGGGAGCGCAGATGCGGCCCAGCCAGGCTCGGGCACGGCCGTCGTACGGAGCCGCGCTCCCAGTGACTGCGGGTAGCACCTACGCCAACCTGCGACTCGCCGCTCGACCACCTCGGCGTACCCCCTCTCCGCGCATTCCAAGACGTGCGTCACATCCCCGCGTATGCCTGTCAACCGCAGGTTCCCTGCCGGCCCGATGCGCGGTCACTTGCTGTCCCGCATGCCGAACCATGACCGGAACGGGATCGGCATGCAGGCCCGGCCTGATGCTCGCATCAGGGCGTGGCGGACGCGGCCCGCAACCACAGGCATTACCGGGTCCGTATCCTGCTACACAGCCAACCGGCAGACATGCCGGCGCACCCGCTTGAGTGCGGGCCACCACGGCCAACTGCGGATCAACCGGAAAGAAGGATGCGCATCATGAGTCAAGCGTTCTACTCGAACGCGAGGCTGTACGACCTCATGTTCCCTGGCGGCGGCCCCGCGGTCGACTTCTTTCGGGCCGAGGCCAATCGGCAAGGCGGGAGCGTATTGGAACTCGGGTGCGGCACCGGGCACAAGCTGATCCCTATCGCGTCCGACGGGCATCCGTGCGTCGGCGTGGACTCCTCGTCAGACATGCTGGCTGAGGCTCAGCGTAAGGCGACGTTGCGCGGTGTAGCGGTGGAATGGATGGAGGGTGACATGCGGGCCTTCGACCTGGGCGGCACCTTCGACTTCGTGTTCATCACAGCCAATTCTCTACTGCATCTGCATGAGGCTGAGGATCTGGTGAGCTGCTTCCGGTCGGTTCGCCGACACCTGGCGCCTGGAGCACGGTTCCTCTTCGATGTCTTCAACCCGAGCGTGCGCCTACTTGCCGAGGCTGATGGCGTGCGGCGCACCCGGGAGTCGTTGTCCTTCACGGACCCCGACCGTGGCGACGTGAGCGTCGATGTCGCTGAAATCTACGATGCGCCGGCGCAAGTTACACGCGGGACGTGGTACCTCTCGACTGAATCGGA